>NZ_JBHEZX010000023.1:0-131564 GCF_042511045.1 Streptacidiphilus alkalitolerans | reverse complement strand
GGAAACGCCCGGTAACATCCCGAACCCGGAAGCTAAGCCTCACAGCGCCGATGGTACTGCAGGGGGGACCCTGTGGGAGAGTAGGACGCCGCCGAACAACCATTCCAGTGAAGCCCCCTGACAACACGTCAGGGGGCTTCACTGCGTTCACGACCAAACAACCCGCGGGGTCGGCCCTCACCGTTGCCACAGTGGGGGCGCCGTCTCGCGCCTCCGGCGCAAAGAAGCCAACTACAGGAAGCCCCCCGCCGGGCCGGGGTCCGCCGTCCCCTTCCCGTCGGCGAGAAACGACGCCCGACCACCCGCCCCGCTCCCGCGTAGTTGGCCGCAGTGCGGCGGAGCCGCGAGACGGTGTCGTCACTGCCGCTACGGCGAAGGCCGACCCCACTCAGGGCCGGCGCACCCCACGCAGCACCTTCGCGGAGGAGTACCCTCCCAGTTGCGGATCGGCAACACGCCCCGCGCAATAGCCAGCTGGCGCAGCCTTGCCATGGGCGTCCCCGATGGCGTGGGCGTGGGCGTGGGATACGTCCTCTCCGGTGGTCCCGTCGCCCTGGGTGACCAGTTGGGTCAGTCGGCCGTCGCGGTAGCGGGCGGCCAGGGCCACACCGTCGAGCGAGGTAGGCGGCTTCATCAGCGAGGTCGACCGGACGGGCCTGCGGTCCCTTTAAGCGCTGTGCGGAGGGGCGGTGGTCTGCGAGGATGGTGCGATGGATCTTGATCGGCAGATGGATAGGCAGACAGTCAGTTCCGGCTCACCGCTTGAGCCCCAGATCGGGTTCTCACGGGCAGTTCGCAAGGGCGCGCACGTCGCCGTGGCGGGGACCGCTCCCATCGGGGACGACGGTACGACCGTGGGGCGTGGCGACGTGTATGCGCAGACTGTCAGGTGTCTGGACATCGCGGAGGCGGCGCTGAAGGCAGCGGGGGCATCGATCGAGGACGTCGTGCGGACGCGCATCATGCTCACCGATGTGACGGCCTGGAAGGAGGCAGCGCGGGCGCACGGAGAGCGGTTCGCGTCTGTGCGTCCTGCCTGCACCGTCGTTGAGGTCTCGCGGTTCATCGATATCGACTGGCTCGTTGAGGTGGAGATCGACGCGATCCTCGGCTGAGCTCCTACGGGAACGGCCGGTCGGCGTTCTGCTCCAGCCACGCGACGATGTGCTGCACATAGCTGTCGACGTTGGTCAGGGTCCTGCCGTTGAGTACCGCGATCAGGTGCTCGACGCCGAACGTCCGGTCCCATACGGCGGCCCGACGGAAGGTGGTGCTGTCGACGGCCCGGCGGATGTTCTGCCAGCCGTGCCAGGCCATGGAAGCAGCGTCGACCGCCGGGTCGAACAACTGGGCCAGGTCCCAGTCCAGCACGCCGATCAGCTTGCCGTCCTCGCTCCAGTGGACGTTGTCGGCGCCGAGGTCGCCGTGCACGAGTGAGTCCGGGACCGGTTCCAGGGCGAGCGCGTCGTCGAGGCGGCGTCGGCCTTCGTCGCGCCACTTCCCGGGGAGGCGTGGGATGACCTCCTCGGCCAGGACGTCGTCCCAGCGCCGGCCGCCAGCCTGTTCGCTCGGCGGGCTGAGCACGGCTTTCAGCTCCGGGGTGATCGGGAGGTCGCGCAGTGCGCCGAGAAGCTCTCCGATCTTCGCCGGGTCGCCCTCGCCACGCGGCCATGCGGCGCCGTCGATCCAGGAAACGGCGACGGCCGCGTGGTCCCCGAACATCGCCACCGGCGTCAGCGGTTCCGGTACTGCGAACGGCAGCCCGGCGGCTGCGATCATCCGCAGCAGTTCCACCCGCCGTGGCATGGCCTCCGCGGCTGTTGGGCGGCGACTGATCCGCACGGCCGCGACGCCCGGAAGCAGGACGACGTGGTGGATATTGCCGTCCTTGGCCAGGCGTGCCCCGTCCAGCGGGACACCCGGCAGGAGGGCTTCGGCGATGTCCAACCACAACGGGGAAGAGGCCTGGTCACTCACGGCGCCCAGCATAGGGCAGGCTCAGTGCGGCGACCGATTGACCGATCGTGTGACCGAATGAGCGTATGATCTTGACGCAGTCGGCCCATGAGGATGGACCTACCCCGCCCCCGGTCGAGCCTGGAGACCCGATGCCCGTCCCCATTCCGACGCCCGGTCAACTCGCTTGGCAGGAGGACGGATTCGGCCTGTTCCTGCATCTGGGGGTGAACACCTTCCACGGGCGCGAGTGGAGCGACGGCACGCTCGACCCGGCCTGCTTCGACCCGTCCGAGCTCGACGCGGCCCAGTGGGTGGACACGGCCGTGCGGGCGGGAGCACGGTATGTCGTACTGACGGCGAAGCACCACGACGGCTTCTGCCTGTGGCCCACCGACACCACCGACTACAGCGTCCGCTCCTCGCCGTGGCGGGACGGTCGGGGCGACGTCGTGGCCGAGCTCGCCGACGCCTGCCGCGCTGCCGGGATCGGCCTCGGCCTGTATCTGTCCCCGTGGGACCGCAACGCCGCCTGCTACCCGGACCCGCAGGCCTATGACGCCTTCTACCTACGCCAGTTGACCGAGCTGTGCACCCGCTACGGCCCGCTCTACGAGCTGTGGTTCGACGGCGCCGGATCCGAGGGCCGGTCCTACGACTGGGACGGCGTCATGGACGTGATCGAGCAGCACCAGCCGGACGCGATGGTCTTCAACATGGGCCGCCCCACCATCCGCTGGGTCGGCAACGAGGACGGCCTGGCCGCGGACCCCTGCCGCTATGCCACCGATACCAGCGCGGTCAGCATCTACGCCCAGCAGGACGCGTCCCTCGACCGCACCCGCTATCTGCCGCCCGAGTGCGACGTCCCGATCCGCCGCCACTGGTTCTGGCAGCCCGACGACCTGCACACCCTCAAGACCCGCGACCACCTGCTGGCCCTGTGGTACCGCTCCGTCGGCCTCGGCGCGGGCCTGCTGCTGAATGTGCCGCCGGACCGCCGCGGGCTGATCGACGACCACGACCGCGCCCGGCTGCACGAGTTCACCGACGAACTGGCGCGCCGCTTCCGTGCGCCGCAGGTTGCGCAGCTCTTCGCCGCCGACCGGGGCGACCGGGGCGAGCTGGTTGCCCGCTTTGCCGCACCCGTTCTGATCGACCATCTGGAGTTGCGCGAGGACCTCGGTCGCGGCCAGCGGATATTCGGGCACGAGATCCTCGCCGACGGACGGTTGCTCGCCCGTGGCGGCACGGTCGGCGTCCGCCGGGTGCACGCGTTCGCGCCCGTCACGGTCACCGAACTCCGCATCCGCCTCACCGGGGATGGGGGCGGGGGCGGCGACCAGGGCGCGCTGCGTGCGGTCACGGGCTTCCACACCGGCTTCGCTTCCCTCCCCGAGATCGAGGAGCAACTGCCCTTCATCGCTGGGAAGTTCGACGCGGAGCCGCAGCGGACAAGTCCCTAGCCGCAGGGGGTGAGCTCCGGCCCCCTGGTGGCCTTCGGAGGAACGGTGAGCGGTGCGGGGAAGGTGTCGCGGAGGGTGAAGGCGTCCGGGGTGGGGCCGGTTGCGCGGAGGGTCAGCAGGCGTTGTTCGGCGTCGGCGACGGTGGGGCGGGTGCCGGCGGGGACCCACCAGAGGGCGGTCATCGCCTCCACCGGTCGGGCGAACCACTCACGCCGCCGACCCAGCACCGCACGGTGCTCGGGGCTGTAGACGTATGAGGTCAGGGCGTCGGGATCGCGCCAGACCGACATGTTGACGATCAGCCAGTCGTCGCCGAATATCCGGATCTCGGTGGCGTTGCCGCCGTAGTCCTGCAGCCGCCAGACGAAACCGTCGGCTGCCTCGGCGGTCGCGTTGACCGAATCCAGCGCGGCGACGAAGTCCGCCAATAGCGCGCTGTCGAGCGGGGCGAGCAGGCGGGAGATATTGATTTGGGCGAGCTCGTACGGATTCCCGGTCGGTGTCGTTGCCATGATTGCTCCGTAATGGTCAATAGGTCGACGGGTCGATAGGTCGATAGAGGGACCGGTTCAGCAGCCGCAGTCGCAGCATTCGAGGCATTCGCAGATCTCGCACGCGTCGCAGCAGTCGCAGTCGCAGTCGCAGTCCATGTCGCTGCACGGCCCTTGGCGGCGCCGGCCGTTGCAGGGGTCCTCGTAGTCCTCCCGGCAGCAGGCCTGGCAGGTGCAGCACAGTAGGGCCCACATCGCGCAGCCGGCCAGCGGGTTGCGGCGGCGCAGGGGACGCGGGGGAGTGGTGTCGATCGGCCCGAACGGACCGGCCGGGCCGAACGGTCCCGGGCCCCCATGGTCACTCCCGCGCTGGGCTCGCGCTGCCGAGGCGTGGGCGAAGGTGCGCTTCACTGCGGCGTCGGTCTCGTGCGCGAGCAGCCGGTGCGCCAGGGCGCCGTCGGTGAACTCGACGTCGCGCAGGGCCAGTCGGATGCCGTGCACGGCGTCGCGGCAGAGCCGCTCCGCCTCGGCCGTACTGGTGCCGGTGGCGATCAGCGGGTTCCAGGCGCCCGCTGCCTGATCCTCCGTCAGATCCTCGACGGCGTCGAGCAGATGGGCCAGCCGTCCGAAGAGCCGGCCGATCTCGGCGAGCGGTGTGCGGTTGCCTGGACGGCCGGCCAGGACGGCGGTGTGCTCCAGGGCGAGTGAGGTGGCGTGCTCGGTGGGCGCGGTGACCAGCAGGACCGAACTCCCCGGCCCGGCGGACCGCTCCAGCTCCGGCTGCTGGGCCAGGGTGTCGAAGAGGACGCCGGTGTCGAAGCCCAGGGCGCTGCCGCCGCTGCGGCTCTGCCGTCCCCAGCGGTTCGCGACCCCGCCGGCCGCCAGTGCGACCGGGCGCCGGGCGTAGAGCCCATCGGCGTCGTCCACATGGTCGCGGACCTTGGCCGAGGCCAGGGCCAGTGAGACCGCAGCCGCCAGCCTGGCCCCCTCGCCGTGTGCCACCGGGGCGGTCCGCATGCCGCGCAGCGGGCAGGGCCCCGCCGTCCGCCGACCACTGCCCGAAGAGGCCGAGGACCTCAAGAAACCCCCACCGACCGTCAGGCTCTGCGCCTCGACCAGGACGGAGACCACCAGTCCGTCGTAGTTGGTCGCGGTGCGGGCCAACTGCCCGTGGTCGTCGCGCAGGGCCAGGCACAGGCCGCAGAGGTGGGCGGTCCAGGACTGGTGCAGCTGCTCGGTGAGCCGGTGGCGGCAGGGCCTGATGATTCCGAACATCCGTACAAAAAGCCTTTCAGCGAGGGTCGCGCAGCACCGGCCACGCCACCTTGGGACGGAACAGGGCGGTCGGCGGGGTCACCAGGGTCATCACCTCGCTGAATCTGGCGCACACCGCCTCGTCGCGGCTGGAGCGGGCGATGACCCGGTCCAGGTAGCGGTGCTGCAGGCGCAGCACCGCGCCGGAAGGCCCTCCCGTGGTGGTGGGGAAGCGGACGTCCTCGGCCGAGGACATCATCCAGGCGTCCTTGGCCGCCACCGAGATTCCGGCCTGGACGAACCGGCTGGTCCCGGGCCCGAGGCCGCGCGCCCTGACACCGTCGCGCAGCGCCAGCGCCCCGAACGCGGCGACCGAGATGCCCTGCCCGTAGACGGGGTTGAAGGTGCAGGCGGCGTCGCCGAGGACGACCAGGCCGTCCGGTGCGCCGCGCTGGTAGTGGCGGCGGACGCTCGCGCCGGGCCGGAAGCCGTAGGACTCGCCGGCGGGGGAGGCGGTGGAGAGGACCTCCCGCAGCGCGGGGTCGCGGAGCAGCGCGAGGAAGGAGTCGAACCCGGCCGCGCCCGGTTCCGGCTCCGAGCCGCGCATCCCGCCGAGGCTGACCACCCAGCGGTTGCCCTCCACCGGCAGCAGCACGCCCAGCCGGGGGTGGTCCGGTGCCCGGGTCTGGATGTAGAGGGCGGAGAGCGAGGCGTCGATCCCAGGCGCGTGGTGGAACAGCCGGGACGAGTAGGCCACCCCGGCGTCGACCCGGTCCTCGGGGGTCTTGGCGCAGCCCAGTGCGCGCAGCCACTGCGGCATCCGCGAGGAGCGGCCGGAGGCGTCCACGACCAGTTCGGCGGCCAGGTCCTCGACCGGGGCGGCGGTGCGGGTGCCGCCCGGCGCCGCGCCGCGGGCCCGGGCCCGTACGCCGGTGACGGTGGTGCTGTCGCCGAGCAGGCCGACCGCCTCGGTGCCCTCCAGGAAGGTCACCGAGGGCTCGTTGCGCACCCGCTGCAGCACGGCGTCGT
The DNA here is from genome assembly GCF_042511045.1 of Streptacidiphilus alkalitolerans. NCBI lineage: Bacteria > Bacillati > Actinomycetota > Actinomycetes > Kitasatosporales > Streptomycetaceae > Streptacidiphilus > Streptacidiphilus alkalitolerans. The sequence goes on along the minus strand of NZ_JBHEZX010000023.1, from coordinate 125,368 downwards.
CCAGGACCGGGCGGGTGCAGGAGACAAAGGTCAGGTCGGTGGCGAAGCGCGGCATCCAGCCGCCGGAGGTGAGCCAGCGCAGCCCGCCGGGCACCGGGACCGGGACGGCCCCTCGGGCCAGCAGGTCGGCGTCGAGGCCGGGCAGCAGTTCCTGCAGCGCCCGCCGTCCGCCTTCCATCAGCAGGTGCGCGTGGCGGCTCTGCGGGGTGCCGGGACGGTAGGCCGAAGGCTCGGGGTAGCGGTCGCGTTCCAGGACCAGGATCCGGTCCGCCCGGCCGACCAGGGCCCAGGCGGCGAGGCACCCGGCCAGCCCCCCGCCGACGACCACCGCAGTGCCCCGCCCAGCTGTCGTCATGCCCGGTGAGCGTAGTAGTGACGGCCGCTCCGGTGCGAGTGGTTCAGCCGCATTGTGCCCAGCCTGTGCAATGAGCCGCGCCCGTGAAATGGGTGAGAATACGTTCGGGGGCGTGGGCATTCCACGCCTCGGGACGGAGCACCTGCCGGACGGAGCACCTGGATGACGGCGCAGCAGCCGCCCTGCCTCACCGTCCGCACGCCCGACGGCCGTCCACTGGTCCATGGGACCGAGGTCAGGAAGTCGCGCTTCCTCTGCTCGCTGCTGCGGGTCGAGGACGAGGCCGAGGCGCAGGCCTTCGTCGCGGCGGTCCGCAAGCAGTACTGGGACGCGCGGCACCACTGCACCGCCTTTGTGATCGGCGATCAGCCGCGCCGCGAGCGCTCCAACGACGACGGCGAACCGGCCGGGACGGCGGGCGCGCCGATGCTCGAAGTGCTGCGCCGCCGCGGCCTGACCGACACGGCGACGGTGGTGACCCGCTACTTCGGCGGGGTGCTGCTGGGGGCGGGCGGCCTGGTCCGCGCGTACGGCGGGGCGGTGTCGGCGGCGCTGGACCGGGCCGAGCTGGTCGAGCGCCGGCTGGTCGCCCTGCTGGCGGTGAGCACCGACCACGTCCGGGCCGGGCGGCTGGAGAACGACCTGAGGGCGGCCGGACATGTCGTCAGGGACGTGTCGTACAGCGGTTCCGGGGTCCGTTTCGAGGTGGGCGTGCCCGAGCCGCAGACGGCGGAGTTCCTGGAGTGGCTGGCCGCGGCCAGCGCCGGGGCCGCGGAGGTCGAGCGGCTCGGATCGGACCGGGTGGACGTTCCCTGGCGACCGAATGACCGGTCGTGACCTGCCCCGGGGCCGCCCGATGACCTGCCATGACACTGTCAAAGAGATGATTTGAACCGCGTTCGTACGATCTGTTCATGTGAGCTGTCGCACTCATCAGGGCGGTTAACCTCCTGTTCACACATGGGCAACAGTTGGGAAATTGCGAACTGTGATTCTCCTCGGCAGCAGGACAGCGGACCTCCCCAGCGACGCGGAGCACCGCACCGCGTGACCGCATCGTTCCCACCCCACCGCGAGGAATGCCGCCCGTGACTTTCAAGGCTGAGTACATCTGGATCGACGGCACCGAGCCGACCGCCAAGCTTCGTTCGAAGACGCGGATCCTGGCCGACGGTGCCGAGCTTCCCACCTGGGGCTTCGATGGCTCGAGCACCAACCAGGCCGAGGGCCACGCCTCGGACCGCGTGCTGAAGCCGGTCTTCTCCTGTCCGGACCCGATCCGCGGCGGTGACGACGTCCTCGTCCTGTGTGAGGTCTTCAACATCGACGGCAGCGCCCACGAGACCAACACCCGTGCGCTGCTCCGTCCGATCGCCGAGCAGTACGCCTCGCAGGAGGCCATCTTCGGCATCGAGCAGGAGTACAACTTCTTCAAGGACGGCCGTCCCTTCGGCTTCCCGGTCAACGGCTACCCGGCCGCCCAGGGCGGCTACTACTGCGGTGTCGGCGCGGACGAGGTCTTCGGCCGCGACATCGTCGAGCTGCACATGGAGCGCTGCCTCACCGCCGGCCTGGCCTTCTGCGGCATCAACGCCGAGGTCATGCCCGGCCAGTGGGAGTTCCAGATCGGCCCGGTCGACGCGCTGACCGTCTCGGACCACCTGTGGGTGGCCCGCTGGCTGCTCTACCGCACCGCCGAGGAGTTCGACGTCGCGGTCACCATCGACGCCAAGCCGGTGAAGGGTGACTGGAACGGCGCGGGCGCCCACACCAACTTCTCCACCAAGGCGATGCGCGAGGGCTACCCGGCCATCATCACCGCCTGCGAGGCGCTCGGCTCCGACCAGGAGAAGGTGCTGGAGCACGTCAACCAGTACGGGCACGGCATCCAGGACCGCCTCACCGGCCTGCACGAGACCGCCCCGTGGGACGTCTACAGCTACGGCGTCTCCGACCGCGGCGCCTCGGTGCGCATCCCGTGGCAGGTCGAGGTGGAGCAGAAGGGCTACATCGAGGACCGTCGCCCCAACGCGAACGTCGACCCGTACGTGGTGACCCGTCTGCTGGTCAACACCTGCTGCTCGGCGCTGGAGAAGGCCGACCAGGCCTGATCCGCCCCCTTTCCGCGACAGCGGCGCCCGCCGGAGTGATCCGGCGGGCGCCGCTGTCTGCGTCCCGCTTCCTTACCGTCCTCCTGTCGGCCGCTTCCAGGAATCACACAGGCGAACGGTAGGGTCGAAGATCAACCGGGCCGGATCGCGAGGCCGGGGCAACGTGGACAACGTGGACAACGGGGACGGGGACGCATGGAACGGCGGCGGTTCCTGGGGACGGCCGCAGCCGTCGCCGCGGCCGGAGCGGCGGGGGTCGGTGCCCTGGTCCTCAGCGAGGACGGGAGTTCAACCGCCGGGCCGGGCAGCCGCCCGGGCGGCGCCGCCGCGGATCCCATCGCGGCCGGCCGTACCGCCGGTGCCCCCGACGCCGAACAGGCCGAGCGGCAGCGCCCCGGCGACGCCGACTGGCGGATCAGGTCCCAGGGCCCGCCGGAGGCGGTCGAGGGGTACACCGACCGGATCAGCGTGCTCCCCGGCGAGTCCTTCGCCCTGCATGTCTCCACCACCGCCCCCGGCTTCACCGTCTCCGCCTACCGGGTCGGCTGGTACGGCGGCGCGCAGGCCCGACTGGTCTGGCGCTCCGCGCCGCAGCCCGGACGCCGGCAGGGTCCGGCCCGCTGGACCGGCGCCACCCGCACCGCGTACGCCGCTTGGACCCCCTCGCTGACCGTGCGGACCGAGGGCTGGCCGCCCGGCGCCTACCTGCTGCGGCTCGACGGCTCGCACGGGCACCAGCGTTATGTGCCGATGGTGCTGCGCAGCGCGAGCGCCCGGGGCCGGACCGTGCTGATGCACGGCGTCGCCACCTGGCAGGCGTACAACCTGTGGGGCGGCGCCAACCTCTACCAGGGCCGGGACGGCGGCTACGGCAGCCGTTCGCTGGTGGTCTCCTTCGACCGCCCCTACGACAACAGCGGCGCCGAGAAGTTCATGGTCTACGAGCGGGCCCTGGTGGTGCTGGCCGAGCGCCTCGGCCTCCCGCTCGCCTACACCACGGGACTCGAGGTGCACCGGCAGCCGGACGCCCTGGACGGCGCCCGCGCGGTGCTGTCCCTGGGCCACGACGAGTACTGGACGCCCCGGCAGCGGGCCGCGGTGACCCGGGCCAGGGACACGGGCACCAACCTCGCCTTCCTCGGCGCCAACGCCTGCTTCCGGCGGATCCGCTGGCAGGCGGGGGACCGTCAGATCGCCTGCTACAAATCGGACTTCCGCGACGACCCGGCCTACGCCACCGATCGCGCCGAGGTCACCACCGACTTCAGGGCGGCCCCCGGCGCCGACCCCGAGTCCTCGCTCACCGGCGTGTACTACGAGAGCAACCCGGTCGACGCCCGCTACACCGTCCACACGGCGGACCACTGGCTGTTCGCCGGGACCGGGGTGCGGACCGGCGACACCTTCGCCCACCTGGTCGGCGTGGAGTACGACCGGGTCACCCCCGGCGTGCCGACGCCGCGGCCGATCGAGATCCTGGCCCACTCGCCGCTGGTCTGCAACGGCGTGCACAGCCACTCCGACTCGGCCTACTACACCGTCCCCGGCGGGGCCGGGGTCTTCGCCTCGGGGACGATGCGCTGGGTCGAGGGGCTGATGGCCGGCACCCATGACGACTGGGGCGCGCACGGGATGGACGCCAGGACCGGGGCGATGGTCACCCGGGCCACGTCCAACCTGCTCACGGCCTTCGCCGAGGGGCCGGCCGCTCACGGCAGGCCGGCCCCTCGGGACAATGTCGCGGCGGTCTACGGCTGAGGCGGGTCAGGCGTCCTTGACCAGCGAGATCTCGAACTCCAGCGTGATCTTGTCGCTGACCAGCACCCCGCCGGTCTCCAGCGGCGCGTTCCAAACGATGCCGTAGTCCTTGCGGCTGATGACGTGCGAGCCCTCGAAGCCCAGGCGGCGGTTGCCGAAGGGGTCGGTCGCCGCGCCCTCGTAGTCGAAGTCGATGGTGATCGACTGGGTGACGCCCTTGACGGTCAGGTTGCCGGTGAGCTTGACGCTGGTGTCGTCGGTCAGCTCGACCCCGGTGGAGGCGAAGACGATCTCCGGGTACGTGGCCAGGTCGAGGAAGTCGTTGCTGCGCAGGTGCCCGTCGCGGTCCGCGTTGCGGGTGTCGATGCTGTCGACCTTGATCACCAGATTGGCCGAGGACTGCTCGGGCTTCTCGGCGTCGACCACGATCGCGCCGGTGAACTCGTTGAAGGAGCCGCGGACCTTGGTGACCATCGCGTGCCGGGCGACGAAGCCGATACGGCTGTGCGCGGGGTCGATGGTGTAGGTGCCGGTGAGGTCGGGAGAGAGGGTGGCGGCCATGGGGGACTCCTCAGTGGTTGACGTGTCACCCAGAGCCTAGCAAATATGGATGATGTGTCAACAAAGACGTGTAGGGTGTTTGCATGAACGACATCACCACCCCTGGCAGCTCCACGCAACCGCGCTGGCTCAATGAGTCCGAGCAGCGCGCCTGGCGCGCCTTCCTGCGGATGCAGACCCAGCTGACCGCGCGGCTCGGCCGCGACCTGCAGGCGGAGTCCGACCTGTCCCTGGCCGACTACGAGGTGCTGGTGCACCTCACCGACCTGGACGGGGGCCGCCGCCGGATCCTGGAGCTGGCCAGGGAGCTCAACTGGGAGAAGAGCCGGATGTCGCACCACCTCGCCCGGATGGCCAAGCGCGGCCTGATAGCCCGGGAGGAGTGCCCCGCCGACGGGCGCGGCGCCTTCATCGTCATCACCCCGGAGGGGCAGGCCGCGATCGAGGCCGCCGCGCCCCGCCATGTCGACACGGTGCGCCGACTGGTCTTCGACGCCCTCAGCGCCGACCAGGTCGCGGCGCTGGCGACGGTCTCCGAGAGGATCCTGGCCCAGCTGGACGGGCCCGACCTCTGCGACTCCTGACGTGCCGCGCAGCCTTCAGGAGACCACGTCCTTGCCGCGGAAGTGGCGGAAGGCGAGGGCGAACAGCACCAGGGCGTAGGTCACCGACACCGAGGCGCCCTTGGCCATCCCGTCCCACTGCGGCTGCGACTGCAGCGCGTCCACCCAGGAGTAGGCCCAGTAGGTGGGCAGGAAGTCGCGGATACTGCCCAGCGCCGAGATCTGGCCCAGGATGCTGCCCAGGATGGTCAGGCCGAGCGCCCCGCCGACCGCGCCGAGCGGGGCGTCGGTCACCGTGGAGAGCCAGAACGCCAGTGCCGCCGTGACCAGTTGACTGACCATGATGTAGGCCACCGCGACCAGCAGCCGGGTCACCGAGGCGCCGACCGACAGGGTGCCCCCGGCCGGCAGCTCCAGCGGGCCCCAGCCGTACGCGGCCGTCCCCGCCGCCAGCGCCACCAGCGGCACCAGCAGGGTCGCCACCACGCTGAACCCCATCGCCACGGTCAGCTTGCTGAGCAGCAGCCGGGTCCGCGGCACCGGGGCGGCGAGCAGGTAGCGCAGCGAGGACCAGCCGGCCTCCGAGGCCACCGTGTCGCCGAAGAACAGCGCCACCGGCACCACCAGGAAGAAGCCCGAGGACAGGAACAGGCAGCTCGCCGCGAAGTTCGGCCCGGAGGCCGTGGCCACGGTCAGGAAGCCGGACTGGTTGTTCTCCCCGCCGGGCTTCCCGCCCACCTCGAAGGCGATCAGGATGATCAGCGGCAGCAGCACCACCAGGGCGGCCATCGCCATGGTGCGCCGCCGGCGCAGCTGCCGCACGGCCTCCACCCGCAGCGGCAGGGTGCGCCGGGCGGTGTAGCCGTGGGCGGTGCCGGTGGACTCGGTCAGCGTGCTGCTGCTCATCGGGCAGCCCCTCCGATCAGGGTGAGGAACGCGTCCTCGAGGCGGCGGTGCGGTCCCAGGCTGTGCACCGGGACCTCCAGGCGGACCAGCTCGACCATCAGCTCGGCCGCGGTCGCCCCGTCGAGGCGGACCAGCAGCCCGCCCTCGGCCGGTTCGGCGGCGGCGATGCCGGGCAGCGCCGCGATCTTGTCCAGGACGCCGCTGGGCACCGGCAGCGGGGTGCCCACCAGCAGGCTGTCGCCGGAGCCGGTGATCTCGGCCACCGGGCCGGCCTGGGCCAGCTGCCCGTGGTCCATCACCACCAGGTGGGTGCAGGTCTGCTCGACCTCGGCCAGCAGGTGGCTGGACACGATGACGGTCCGTCCGGCCGCCGCGTAGCGGACGATGACGTCGCGCATCTCCCGGATCTGCGGCGGGTCCAGGCCGTTCAGCGGCTCGTCCAGGATCAGCAGGTCGGGCAGGCCGAGCATGGCCTGGGCGATGGCCAGCCGCTGCCGCATGCCCTGCGAGTAGGTGCGCACCGCGCGTTCCACCGCGTCGCCGAGTCCGGCGATGGCCAGTGCCTCCGCCAGGTGCGCGTCCTGGTCCGGACGCCCGGTGGCGCGCCAGTAGAGGTCGAGGTTGGCCCGGCCGGAGAGGTGCGGCAGGAAGCCTGGCCCCTCGACGAAGGAGCCGACCCGGGACAGCACCGCCGCGCCGGGGTGCACCACCTGCCCGAACACCCGGATCTCGCCGCCGTCCGGGCGGATCAGGCCCATCAGCATCCGCAGGGTGGTGGTCTTCCCGGCCCCGTTCGGCCCGAGCAGCCCCAGCACCTGGCCGCGTTCGACCGTGAAGGACAGGTCGCGCACCGCGTAGCGGTCCGCCGAGCGGGCGTAGCGCTTGCTCAGCCCGGTGATCCGCAGCGGGACCCCGGCGTCGTCGGCGGAAGCGCCGGGGGACGCGGCGACGGGCCGCCGGGTGCTCCGGCGGCGCCCGGTCAGCAGCAGCACGGCCGCCGTCAGCAGGCCCAGCAGCGGCAGGCCCCAGACCCACCACGGCAGCGGCGCCACGGACGTGCGCAGCGCCGGGTCGGTGGGCACGCTCAGGCTGCCGCCGACCAGTCCGACCGTGTAGGAGGCGGGCAGCACCGGGGAGGCGTAGGCCAGGTCGGTCGAGGACAGCACCAGCCGCAGCCGGTGCCCGGCCGGGACCTCGTGGTCCACGGCCGGCAGGTGCACCAGCACGTCCGCCCCCGCCTTCGCCCCGGTCACCCGCAGCGGGGTGACCAGCTGCGAGGGCAGCACCTGGCCGGTGCCGGCCAGGTCGCTGCCCGGCGCCACGTCGTAGAGCTTGGCGAACAGCACCGCGTCGTCGGTGTCCGCCTGGACGTGGATCCGCACGGTGGGCGAACCGGTGATCCGCAGCGCGGTCTTGAGCGGTTGCGAGACGAACTGGGCCGACTGGCCGGGGAAGTCCAGCGAGAACCCGACCCCGAGGCCGGACAGGGCGCCGAGCGACCCCAGCCCCGGCACGGCCGACACGGCGGGCGGCGCGGCCCCGGCGGGGTTGCGGAAGGTCTGCGGCGGTCCTGACAGGGTGACCGTGCGCGGGGTGCCCTCCAGGCCCGGGTAGCTGCTCGCACTGGCGCCGTCCAGGGCGACGGTCGCGGTGGTGCTGTTCACCCCGCCGCTGCGGCTCACCCGGAAGGCGGGGCCGGTGTCCACGCCCTTGTCGTCCTTGAGGTAGCGGGCGAACCAGTCCGCGGTCCGCTGCTGGACCCGGGCCGACTCCTGGTTGCCGCCGTCGTGGCCGCCGGCGATCCAGTCCACCGAGACCGGGGCGCCGTTGGCGCGGATCGCCGCGGCGGCCTGGTCGGCCTGGTCCAGCGGGAACAGCGAGTCGGTCTGGCCCTGCAGCAGCAGGGTCGGCACCTTGATGCTGCCGGCCACCGCGGAGGGGCTGCGGGCGGCCAGCAGCTGCTCCGCGGCGGCGTCGGGGACCCCGCTGACGGCGACCCGCTGGTACATGGCGCAGAGCTCGGCGGAGAAGCGCCCGCAGGCCTGGTTCCCACCGGCGCCGGGAGCAGCCGCCGCGGCGGCGCTGCCGGCCGCCGTGGACGGGGCGCTGCCGCCGACGGCGCCGCCGGCCGAGCCGGTGGTGAAGAAGATCCCGGCCCACAGCTTCTTGAAGACCCCGTCCGGGAACAGCGCGTCGGAGAGGTTCCAGTAGGTGATCTCGGGCGCGATCGCGTCCACCCGCTTGTCGTAGCCGGCGGCCAGCAGGGCGATCGCGCCCCCGTACGAGGCCCCGGCGACGCCGACCCGGGGGTCGCCGGGTGCGTCCAGCTGGACCGCGGGCTGCTTGGCCAGCCAGTCGATCAGTCCGCTGACGTCGGCGACCTCGCGGGTGGGGTCGTTCAGCCCGATGTCGCCCCCGGACTTCCCGAAGCCGCGCGCGGACCAGGTCATCACCGCGTAGCCGTCCCTGGCCAGGGATTCCGCCTCGGCCCGCATGCCGTCCTTGCTGCCGCCGAAGCCGTGCGCCAGCAGTACCGCGGGCCGGCGCAGGCCGGGGCTGCCGGAGGTGAAGTAGGCGGTGTCGATGCCGACCGTGGCCGTGCTGCCGGGGGATTCCGGGAGCCGCAGGACCTGGTCCTGCTCCTGCACTGCGGCCTGGCCGTGCGCGGCGGCCGCGGTCCAGCTGCCGGCCCCCACCAGCAGGACCGCGGCGGCTGCGCCCGCGAGTAGTGCTCGCCGCGGGCGTGGCAGTCGAAAGCCCATGCGGGATCCTTAGGTGTAGGGGGCGCCAATGCTGAGTGAACGATCCCGCAGGGGTATCGGTGCCCATGCGGGGCCGGAGATCTTTTGCATCAGATCACACGGATGTTTCCGGATTCCGCACCGGGTCGGTGTCGGACGGTGCGCCAACTTCCGTCCGGGCAACGGCCGGGCGGGGCAAGGGGCGGGGCGGAGGGGGCGGAAACGCCGACGTGCGGCCCCCGCGCGCCAGGAAGCGCGGGGGCCGCACGTGAAGGCTGCCTCCACGCAGGAGGCAGCACTCCAAGGTGACCCGGCGCCTCGACGGGTGTCAAGACCCACCCTTCGTGGCAAGGGGTGCACACGGACCCTCGATCATTGCGACGATGGGGCCGTGACCAGTACTGATCGGGACGCCGCCGACGGCCGTCCACCGTCCGCGCACAAGCCGCCCACCGTCAAGCGCGACCTGGTGCGCCGCCACCTGCTGGAGGTCATCGAGCGCTCGGGGCCGGGGACGAGCCTCGCCCCGGAACGGGACCTGGCGGCCCAGCTCGGGGTGTCCCGCCCCACCGTCCGGGCCGCGGTGGACGAACTCGCCCGCAGCGGCCTGCTCGTCCGCCGGCACGGCAAGGGAACGTTCACCAGTCCGCCCAAGGTCACCCAGGAGATGTCCGGCGGTGTGGCCGGCGGTCTGGCGGTGCCGCCCGCCGAGGGGGACTGGACCAGCCGCGTGGTCCGCTTCACCACGGGACCGGCCGGTCCCGGGCGCGCGGGCCGGCTGGGTCTCGGCCCGGACGAGCCGGTGCTGCGGATCACCCGGGTCCGCGACGTGGACGGTGCGCCGATGTCCATCGAGGAGTTGGAGCTGCCGGCCCACCTGGTCCCCGGGCTGCGCGCGGAGGACATGGAGCGCGGCAACTTCTACCGGCTGCTGCGCGAGCGCTTCCAGGTGGTGGTGGCGGAGGCGGTGCAGACCCTGGAGCCGGCCGTCACCAATCCCGCCCAGGCCGAACTGCTGGACGTCGCCGTGTATGCGCCGATCCTCCAGGTCGAACGCACCACCAGGGATGCCACTGGCCGGATCGTGGAATTCGCCCATGCCGTCTACCGGGGCGACCGCTACCGGATCACTTCCCGACTGCGCTTCGACGACAGCTCGGGCTGACCGGAAATCGCGCCGGGGTTTCAGCGGCTCAGGCGCCGGGGTACCAAGCCAGGGCATGGGCCTCGGCCAGGGTGTCGCGCACCTGTCTGCGATAGCGGGTCGCCTGGTCCGGATCGTTCTCGCTGAGCGCCGCCGCGGCCAGCGCCGCGGCCGAAGTGGCCCAGGCGAGCAGGCGGATGGCGTCCTGGCGCGAGCTGTCGCTCAGGGTCGCGTCGGGGAGATCGGCGGCATGCTTCGCCAGGAGGTTCGACAGCACCCGCAGATGGGTGCGGGTGGTTGTCGGACTGGGCAACGGGTCTGGTGCGTGTCGGCCCACGGAAGTCTCCCGGCGAATTGGCGTCTTACCACGGGCAACCTTACGCATAGGCGATTGGCATGTGCACGGTTTGCTCAGAAACTGTGCAAAGGATCATTTCCAGTCATGCAATAACGGTGGGTATTATTCCGCTTTTTGCGTGGAGCGGACCCGCCGCTGATCACCGGACGACCGGGGTCCGGATTTTTACCTTCGGGGTCTTGTCGGAACACCGACAGATCACTAGCCTACTCGTCAGTTGCCACCCCTGACCGGGGAGGCAACGGCACCCCCCATTCAGGGCCCCACCCAACCCTGGGCGGACGTACACCAGTTGAGCCCCCGGCACACCCCCATCCCTGGAGGCAGTACGTTGCGTACCACCACGAACCACCGCGGCTCGCGCCGCCTCGTCCTTCCCCTGCTCGGCGCCGCGGCCCTGGCCGCGTCCGGGCTGATGGCGGCGGCCCCCGCCGACGCCGTCGCGACCCACAGCGGCGCCACCTGGGTGCGCTCCTGCGCGGTGGTCCACCAGGCCGGCCAGATGGCCTGCAACGCCCTTCGGGTCACCAACACCACCGAGCACATCCACGCCCTCGGTGTGACCCCCGACGCCACCCCCTCGGGCTTCGGGCCCTCCAGCCTGCTCAGCGCCTACAAGCTGCCGGCGAACGGCGGCGCGGGCCAGACCGTCGCCATCGTCGACGCCTACAACGACCCGGCCGCCGCCGCCGACATGGCCGTCTACCGCTCCCAGTTCGGGCTGCCCGCCTGCACCGTGGCCAGCGGCTGCTTCAAGCAGGTCAGCCAGACCGGCAGCACCACCTCGCTGCCCGCCAACAACAGCGGCTGGGCCGGGGAGATATCCCTGGACCTGGACATGGTCTCGGCGATCGCGCCGAACGCGCACATCATCCTGGTCGAGGCCTCGAGCTCCTCCATGGCGAACCTCGGCATCTCGGTCAACGAGGCGGTGAAGCTCGGCGCCAAGTTCGTCTCCAACAGCTACGGCGGCTCCGAGTCCAGCTCCGACACCTCGTACGACAGCAGCTACTTCAACCACCCGGGCGTGGCCATCACCGTCAGCTCGGGCGACTCCGGCTACGGCGTGGAGTACCCGGCGGCGTCCAAGTACGTCACCGCGGTCGGCGGCACCTCGCTGAAGACCGCCTCCAACACCCGCGGCTGGACCGAGAGCGTGTGGTCCACCAGCAGCACCGAGGGCGCCGGCTCCGGCTGCTCCCGGTACGACGCCAAGCCGACCTGGCAGACCGACACCGGCTGCGCCAAGCGGACCGTCGCCGACGTCTCCGCGGTCGCCGACCCGGCCACCGGTGTCGCGGTCTACGAGACCTACGGCGCCTCCGGCTGGGTGGTCTACGGCGGGACGAGCGTCGCCTCGCCGCTGATCGCCGCGGTCTACGCCGACGCGGGCGCCCCGTCCGCGAGCTACCCGGCGGCCGACCTCTACGCCCACACCGGCTCGCTGTTCGATGTGACGACGGGTCAGACCACCACCTGCTCGCCGGCGTACCTGTGCAAGGCGCAGGCCGGCTACGACGGTCCGACCGGCCTGGGCACCCCGAACGGCCTGGCTGCCTTCACCGGCTGATCCCCGGTGGCAGCGGCTGCTGACTGAGCGCAGCAGCCCGTGAACAGCAGGGCCCCGACCGTTCCCCACAACGGTCGGGGCCCTGCTGCGTGCGGACCCGGTCCGCTACCGCCGGGGCGGGGGCGGGCCGCCGCTGCCCCGGCGGTTCAGCTGCGGTTCCAGCAGGGTGGTGCTGGGCGGGGTCTCGCCCGCAATCAGCCCGGCCAGCCGCTCGAAGGCCAGTCGGCCCAGCTCGGCGGCCGGCAGCGCCACGTCCGAGACCGCCGGGAGCAGCCGCTCGGCCTGGTCGTCCGGGCAGATCGCCACCAGCGACATGTCCCCGGGCACCCGCCGGTCCAGCTGCGCCAGCCGGTCCAGCACCAGCGGCAGCGCCTGCTCGTTGTAGACGACCAAGGCGGAGAGCTCCGGGTCCTGCCCGAAGAGGTCCTCGATCGCCTCGGCCACCCCGGCCGGGCTGGCCTCGGCCGGGCTCCAGACCGGCGGCACGCCGCGGGCCGCCATCTCGTCCAGCGCGCCGGACCTGGCCCGCAGGGCGTAGCCGGCCTCGCGGGCGTAGGTGTCGGCGGACTGCCCCAGGAACCCTATGTGACGGTGCCCCAGGTCGTGCAGGTGCTGCACGCACATCGCCCCCGCCGCGGCGAAGTCGAAGTCGACGTGGACCAGGTCGCCCGGATCCTCCGGGGTGCCGATCAGCACGGCCGGGCGTCCGATCGAGGCGAGGAGCGGCACCCGCGGGTCGTGCAGCTGCACCTCCATCACGATGACCCCGTCGACCATGGCGCTGCCGACCACGTTGTTGATCTCGGCGACGCCGTCCTCGGCGGTGAGCAGCAGCAGGTTCATCCCCTTGGCCCGGGCCGCGTGCACCACCGCGAAGACGAACTGCATCTGCACCCGGCTCTGCCCGTCCGAGAGCATCGGCAGCACCATGGCGATGACATTGGTCGCCTGCCGGCGGATCGAGCGCGCCCCGGCGTGCGGGCGGAAGCCCAGCTCCGCGATGCTCTGCTCGACCCGGCGCCTGGTCTCCTCCGAGATCGGCCGGTTGCCGCTCAGTACGTAGGAGACCGTGCTGGGCGACACTCCGGCCAGCCGTGCCACATCCACCAACCTGGCGGCCACCGCACCTCCATCACCTTGTCGCTGGAACTCTGGGAACTTCGGGACTCTGGGCCTTCGGGACTCCGGCCTTGTCAAATTACACGAGCGGGCAGTATCGGCAGGCTGGCGTCGTCGCGCAGGAACAGCGGGATGCGTTCCAGCGGGGCCCGGACCAGCGGGCTGGTGCCGCCCGCGAACTGCTCGCCGGTCCAGGCGTCGGTCCAGCGGGCCCCGACCGGCAGGTACACCGTGCGGCTGGTGGCGCCGGCCTCCAGCACCGGGGCGACCAGCAGGTCGGGCCCGAGCAGGTAGGCGTCGGCGACCTCCCAGGCGGCCGGGTCCCCGGGGAACTCCAGGAACAGCGCCCGCATCGGCGGCAGCCCGGTCCTGGCCGCGGTCTCCATCTGCTGCCGCAGGTAGGGGCGCAGCCGCTCGCGCAGGGCCAGGTAGTCGGCCATGATCGCGCCGGCCTGCTCACCGTAGGACCAGACCTCGTTGGGGCCGCCGCTGATGCCGGCCCCCAGCGCGGTGCGCGGCTCGCGGTGCCCGTGCATCCGGAACAGCGGGCTGAACGCGCCGAACTGGAACCAGCGGACCATCACCTCCCGGTAGGCCGGGTCGTCCGGGTCGCCGCCGTGGAAGCCGCCGATGTCGGCGCACCACCAGGGCAGCCCGGACAGCGAGGTGTTCAGTCCGGCGGTGATCTGCCGGCGCAGCGCGTCGAAGTCCACGCCGATGTCGCCGGACCACAGCGCCGCGCCGTAGCGCTGGCTGCCGGCCCAGGCCGAGCGGCAGAAGGTCAGCCCGTCCTGGGGCGCGCCCTGCTGCTCCGCGTCGGCGGTCATCCCCTCCCAGAAGGCGCGGGCGTGCTCGCGCGGGTAGAGGTTGGCGACCTCGGCGCCGTTGCCGGCCCACAGCCGCAGGTTGGCGTGGTGCATCGGCACCATCTCCGGCTCGCAGGCGTCCAGCCAGAAGACGTTGATGCCCAGGTCGGCGTAGTTGCGCTTGACCGTGTCCCAGACGAAGGCCCTGGCCTGCGGATTGGTCGGGTCGTAGAAGGCGACCTCGACCGGGGTGTCGGACTGCTTGTCGATCCAGCGGGTGTGGGTGGCCGCCCCCGACTCATTGCCGACCAGCAGGCCGCGCTCGCTGAGCGCGGGCCAGTTCTCGCTGGCCGGGTTGACCGAGGGCCAGACCGAGACCATCAGCTTGACCCCCATGGCGTCGAGTTCGGCGACCATCTGCTTGGGGTCGGGCCAGTCGGCCTCGTCGAAGCGCCAGTCGCCCATCGCGGGCCAGTGGAAGAAGTCGGCGACGATCACCGACAGCGGCAGGCCGCGCCGCTGGTGCTCGCGGGCCACGTCGAGCAGCTCCTGCTGGGTCCGGTAGCGCAGTTTGGACTGCCAGAAGCCGGTGGCCCAGCCGGGCAGCTCCGGGCTGTGCCCGGTCGCGTCGGCGTAGCGGGAGAGGATCCCGGCCGGGCCGCCGCCGGCGGTGAACCAGTAGTCGATCTGCCGGGCCTGGTGCGCGGTCCAGCGGGTGCCGGTGGAGGCCAGTTCGACCGTGCCGGCGGCGGGGTTGTTCCAGAGCAGCCCGTAGCCGCGGTCGGAGAGCAGGAACGGGATGCTGACCTCGGTGTTGCGCTGGACCAGGTCGATCACCGCGCCCTTCTGGTCGAGCAGCCCGTGCTGGTGCTGGCCCAGGCCGTAGAGCCGTTCGCCGTCGTAGGCCTGGAACAGCTGCTCGATGCGGTGCCGGCCGTTGCCGAGCGGGCCGAAGTGGCGGGCGCCGGGCCACCAGACGTGGGCCGGGCGCTCGGCGAGCAGCTCGGCGCCGTCGGCGTCCAGGAAGCGGAGCAGTCCCGCCGGGGAGATCTCCACCCGCAGCCCCCCGTGCCGCAGCACGGCGCTGGGGCCGTGCACGGCGCTGCGGGCGCCGATGGCGGCCTCGGCGGACACCGTTATCGCGTCAGCGGCCGGGATCTCGATGACGGGGGCCGGGGTCGGCTCCGGTGCGTCGAGCAGGGCGCCGGGCAGATCGTCGAGCAGCCGTCCGGTGCCGGAGCGGACCCGGACCGCGTCCGGGCCCCAGACCTCGACCCGGACGAACTGCTCGGCGTTGCGCCACTCCAGGCTCGTCGCGTCCTGCCGAAACACCGTCATGCCCTGGTTCTCCTAGCGTCGAAATAATTCGATGAATCCAGGACGTGCCTGGCCCATGGAGCGAAACCATCCCCCCGGGAGGCGACTCCCGTCAAGGGCCTGGGCTGCCGGACCTGGTCCGTTGTGCTGCGGAGATACAGGCCGGTAACGGTTGTGGAACATATGATTGACACCTCGGCGGGGCCGCGCTTTGATTCGTCGAAACGTTTCTACGAATGATCGGGAAAGAGCCAGCGATGACCAGAGTGAGCAGAATCCGGGCCCGGCGCGGCAGTTGGCTGCTGGCGACGACCGCGGCCATGGCCCTGACGCTGACGGCCTGCGGGTCCGGCGGCACGGCCAAGCCCGCGGCGGACGGGAAGATCGCGCTCACCGCGATGGACTACTTCACCTCGGAGCCGCAGCACAGCGCGGTCGGCGCGATCCTGAAGAGCTGCGCGGCGGCGGCCGGGGCGACCGTCACCCAGCAGAGCGTGGCGAACCCGCAGCTGATGCCGAAGGTGCTGCAGCAGCTGTCCTCGCACACGCTGCCCGACCTGCTGATGCTGGACAACCCCAACCTGCAGCAGATCGCCCAGACCGGCGCGCTCACCCCGCTGGACTCGGCCGGCGTCGAC
The DNA here is from genome assembly GCF_042511045.1 of Streptacidiphilus alkalitolerans. NCBI lineage: Bacteria > Bacillati > Actinomycetota > Actinomycetes > Kitasatosporales > Streptomycetaceae > Streptacidiphilus > Streptacidiphilus alkalitolerans. The sequence goes on along the minus strand of NZ_JBHEZX010000023.1, from coordinate 109,421 downwards.
CTGAGCGGCTACTACCCGTCGATCCTGGTCGCGGGCTCCTACCAGGGCAAGGTCTACGGCCTGGCCCCCGCGGTGAACTCGATCGCGCTGATCTACAACAAGGACCTGCTCGGCGCGGCCGGTCTCAAGCCGCCCACCACTTGGGCCGAACTGACCGCGGACGCGGCGAAGCTGACCACGCCCAAGCACTACGGCTTCGCCTTCTCCGCCGACAACGACGGCGAGGGGGCCTGGCAGTTCCTGCCGTTCTTCTGGGGCAGCGGCGGCGACCTCCAGCACCTGGACGCGAACGGCTCGGTCCAGGCCCTGCAGCAGCTCACCGGCATGGTCAAGAGCGGTTCGGTGTCCAAGTCGGTGGTGACCTGGGCGCAGAGCGACGTCAACGACCAGTTCATCGCCGGCAAGGCGGCCATGATGATCAACGGACCGTGGCAGTTCCCGACCCTGGACGCGGCCACCTCGCTGCACTACGGGGTCGCCCCGATCCCGGTGCCCAAGGCGGGCGACCCGGTGACGGTCCCGCTGGGCGGCGAGGTGTGGACCGTCCCGGTCACCACCACGGCCAAGGAGAAGGCCGCCGCGAAGGTGCTGGCCTGCATGAACAACAGCGAGAACCAGCTCTCCTACGCCAAGAAGGTCGGCGAGGTGCCGTCCCTGAAGTCGGCCGCCGCGCAACTCGGGCAGACCACACCGGAGATGGCGCCGTTCGTGACCGAGGTCGAGAACGCGCGGTCCCGCACCGCGGAGGTCGGCACCAAGTACCCGGCGATCCAGACCGCCATCGAGACGGCGCTGCAGTCCGCGTTCACCGGCTCCGCGACGCCGCTTCAGGCGATGACCAAGGCGCAGACGACCGCGAGCAGTGCCCAGTAGCTCCGGCGGCTCCTGCTCTGGAACGGAGGTAGCAGTCGATGACCCACGTCGAACTGACTCGCAGTCACCTGACCGATAGTCAACTCGGCAGGGATGCAAAGCCGTCGGCGCCGCCGACCGGGCGTACGCGGGCCCGGCGCGAGCGGCTGGCGCAGTGGGCCTTCGTCGCACCAGCGGTGGTGTACCTGGTGGCCTTCTTCGGCTACCCGATCGTCAAGAACGTCGTCATGAGCTTCCAGGACTACAGCACCGCCAGCCTCTACACCGGCAGGGCGCCGTTCGCCGGGCTGGCCAACTACCGGGCCCTGCTGCACTCCGGGCGGTTCGGCGAACTGGTCTGGCACACCGCGGTGTTCACCGTGGTCTCGCTGGTCGGGCAGTTCGTGCTGGGACTGGCGCTGGCGCTGTTCTTCACCCGGCGCTTCCCGCTGGGCGGGGTGATCCGCGCGCTGCTGCTGCTTCCCTGGCTGCTGCCGATGGTGGCCTCGGCGACGGTGTGGCGCTGGATGCTGGACCAGGACAACGGCGTGGTGAATTCGCTGCTCACCTCGGCCCGGCTGGCCCCCGCGCACGGCGTGCCCTGGCTCTCGGACTCCCACACCGCGCTGTTCGCGGTGATCATCGTCAACATCTGGGTCGGGATCCCGTTCAACCTGGTGATCCTCTACGGCGGGCTCAAGGAGATCCCGCCGGAGCTCTACGAGGCCGCCGCCATCGACGGCGCCGGACGGATCGCCACCTTCCGGCACATCACCTGGCCGCTGCTGCGCCCGGTGGTCACCGTCGCGGTCGTGCTCGGCTTCATCTACACCGTCAAGGTCATCGACATCATCCTGGTGGTCACCGGCGGCGGCCCCGCCTACGGCAGCCAGACCCTGGCCGTGGAGTCCTACCAGCTGTCCTTCAAGACCTTCCTCTTCGGCCAGGGAGCCGCCATGGGAAACATCCTGATCCTGGTGTCGCTCGTGTTCGCCATGGTCTACCTGCGCTTCAACCGGCAGGCGGTCCGGGCGGAGGGCGAGCAGTGAGCGCCGTGACCGCGCAGCGCGGAACCCGGCGCGGCAAGCGGCGCGGAGCGCAGCGCGGCAGGGGGTCGACCGTCGTGGCCCTGGTGATCCTCTGCGTGCTGCTGTTCCCGGTGTACTGGATGGTGAACACCTCGCTGCAGAGCGGGGTCACCTCGTTCAACACCGACTGGTTCCCGTTCCACCCGAGCCTGTCCGGCTACCGGCAGGCCATCGCCGACCAGGGCGGCCACCTGCTGATCAGCCTGGCCGTCGCGCTGGGGGCGACGGCGATCAGCCTGGTGCTGGCCACCCCTGCGGCCTACGGGCTGGCCCGGTTTCCACTGCCGGGGCGCGGCGGAATCATCGTCGTCATCCTGGTCACCCAGATGATCCCGGGCATCGTGGTCGCCAACGCCCTCTACGGGACCTACAGCTCGCTGCACCTGCTCAACTCGCTGCCGGGGCTGGTGCTGGCCGACGCCTCGTTGGGCATCCCGTTCTCGATCCTGCTGATGCGGTCGTTCATGGCGACCATCCCCAAGGAGATCATCGAGGCGGCCCGGGTCGACGGGGCTGGCCGGCTGCGGACCTTCCTGTCGATCGTGGTGCCGGTCAGCCGCAACGGCATCATCACCGCCGGGCTGTTCAGCTTCCTGTTCGCGTGGAGCGACTTCCTCTTCGCGCTCACCCTGACCTCCACCGACAAGGTCACCCCGATCACCCTCGGGATCTACCAGTACCTCGGCGCGCAGACCGAACAGTGGAGCCCGGTGATGGCCAGCGTGGTGCTGGCCTGTGCTCCCTCGGCCGTACTGCTCGTCGTCGCCCAGCGGTTCATCGCCTCCGGCATCACCGGCGGCTCGGTCAAGTAACCCGAGTAACCGCACGTGAGCACCACCCACCTGTCCGGACCCACCCGTCCATCCCAGGGAGTCCTCATGCATGTGCCAAGCCTGCCCGGCCGACTTCGGGCCGCGCTCCTCGCCATGACCACCGCCGCCGCGCTGAGCTGCGCGTTCCTGGCGTCCCCCACCCACGCGAGCGCCGCCGACAGCACGGTGTCGGTGGACCTGTCCAAGCCGGGGGCCACGGCCACCCACGTCGGCTCCGGCTTCCTCTACGGCCTGTCCCAGGACGGCTCGGGCCCGGCCGACTCGCTGCTCCAGCCGCTGCAGCCGACCCTGTTCCGCGGCGGCGGGGCCCGGATCGACGGCGGCGGCTGGATCGGCGACGGCTACGCCGCCGGGTCCGGCTACCGGGTCCGGATCAACTCGGCGCTGTCCCAGGCCAAGCGGGTCACCGCCGCGCCCTACGGCGCCACGTACCACCTGCTGGTCTCCGACCTGTACGGGGCGGACACCACCCAGCCGTCGAACACCGTCTACCCGTGCGACAACGGCAACTGCGCCAACTGGACCGCCTTCATCGACCAGGTGGTCGGCGACGTCCAGGCCTCCGGGGTGAAGGTCAGCTACGACATCTGGAACGAGCCCGACGGCACCGGCTTCTGGCAACGGGGCGTCAACAGCGCGCAGTATTACCAGATGTGGGACACGGCGGTGCGGGAGATCCGCCGCCTGGTCCCGTCCGCGTCCATCGTCGGCCCCTCCTACAGCGGCTACAACCACACTTGGCTTGACGGCTTCCTGGGCCAGACCAAGGCCGACGGCACCCTGCCGAGCGTGCTCAACTGGCACTTCGGCAACGACCCGGCCGCCGACGCGGCGGACGCCGACAGCCTGCTGGCCACCCACGGCCTGCCCGCGATCCCGCTGACCATCAACGAGTACCTCTTCTCGCAGCAGCAGAACTCGGCCTACTCGGCCTGGTTCCTGGACCGGCTCGCCGTCTCCGGGGTCTCCGCCGCCGCCCACGCCATCTGGACCGACTGCTGCGGCGCCGGCACCCTGGACTCCCTGCTCACCGGGAGCGGCAGCGGCCAGCAGCCCTCCGGGCAGTGGTGGGTCTACCAGGCCTACGCACAGCTGACGGGCAATCAGGTGGCCAGTAGCAACAGCGGGGCGATGGCCATCGCCGCCACCGAGGACCAGGGCCGGGGACGCGCCACCGCGCTGCTCGGCAACAACGGCGGCCAGACCGGCACCACCACGGTCGCGGTCAACGGGCTGTCCTCGACCCCCTGGCTGCTGTCCGGCGGCACGGTGCATGTGACGGTGCAACGGATCCCGGACCAGAGCCAGTTGGTCACCCCGATCACCGTCACCGACACGGTGATGACGCCGAGCAACGGCAGTATCAGCGTCCCGGTGAACGTCCTCTCCGGCACCGACGCCTACACGGTCACCCTGTCGCCCAACGGCGTGGCCGCCACCCCGCCGCCGGTGCCGACCACCACGGTCGACGCCAACAGCACCGGCGCCGGCATCGACCAGTTCTCCTACAGTGCGGGCTGGGGCGTGGCCACCGGCATCGGCGACATGTACGCCGGCACGGCGAACTGGACCCACACCGCCGGGTCCACCGCGCAGTTCCAGTTCCAGGGCAGCCAGGTCGCGCTGCACGCGGTGCGCGACACCGACCAGGGCACCATGACCGTCTCGGTGGACGGCTCCGCGCCGGTCACCCTGGACGACTACGCGGCCACCCGGAACGCCTCCGGCATCGTCTGGACCAGCCCGGTGCTGGCGAACGGCGCGCACACCCTCACCGTCACCGCGACCGGCAACCACAATCCGAGCAGCAGCGGCAACACCGTCGCGCTCGACAGCGCGGACGTGCTGCAGACCCAGTCGACGTCCACCACCGTGGCCGTCGACGGCAACGCTACCGGGAGCGGCAACGACCAGTTCTCCTACAGCGCGGGCTGGGGCCTCGCCAACGGCATCGCGGACATGTACGACGGCACCGCGAACTGGAGCCAGACCACCGGCTCCACCGCGACCTTCGCCTTCACCGGCACCCGGATCGCGCTGCACGCCGTGCGCGACGTCGACCAGGAGATGATCGCCGTCTCCGTGGACGGCGGCGCCGAGACCGTGGTCGACGACTACGCGGCCACCCGGAACGCCTCCGGCGTCGTCTGGACCAGCCCGGTGCTGGCGAACGGCGCGCACACCCTGCGCGTCAGGGTCACCGGCAACCACAACCCGAGCAGCAGCGGCTACAACGTCGCGATCGACAGCGTGGACGTGACCACCAGCTAGGCACGTACGGCGCCTGTGCCCTCCGGACAGCCCGTCCGGAGGGCACAGGCGTTTCTACCGTAACGGCGATACGGGTTTTAAGTAGCAAAGTTTCTGCAGGAGTGTTACTGTCGTTTCCATGGACGTGAGAACACGGATTCTGGAAGCGGCGGCCGAGCTGCTGTCGCAGTCGGCCGACGCGGATGTCTCCACCCGGGCGGTCTGCGAGGCGGCCGGGGTCGGAGCACCGATGCTCTACCGGCAGTTCGGCGACAAGGAGGGCCTGCTCTCCGCGGTCGTGGACTACGGCTTCGAGCAGTACCTGGCCTCCAAGCGGGCCGCGCGCCCCTCGGTGGACCCGGTGCAGGACCTGCGGGACGGATGGGACAACCACATCCGCTTCGCGCTGGAGAACCCCAACTACTACCGGTTGATGTACTCCCCGGGCCTGTCCGTACCGCCGGAGGCCGCCGCGGAGGCGCACCGGCTGCTGCTCGGCGTCTGTGAGCGCTGCGCCGCCGCCGGCCTGCTGCGGGTCTCCCCGCAGACGGCGGCCCAGATGGTGATGTCGGCCAACGCCGGCGTCGCGCTGTCGCTGATCTCACGTCCCGCGCTCTACCCGGACCCGGCCTTCTCCCGGCGGGTCCGCGATGCCCTGGTCAGCACGGTCACCTTCGAGGCCGCAGAGCTGGACGGGGCGGCCGGGACGGACGGGACGGCGCTCGCCGCCACCGCCGCGACGCTGGGGGCGCAGCTGCGCTCCACACCGCCGCCGGGCCTGACCGGGCCGGAACAGGCCCTGCTCCAGCAGTGGCTGAGCACCCTGGCGGACCACACCGCCGACTGACCGCCGCCCCCGGCCCACACCACGAGCCCACACCACCACAGCAGGCGACACCCACGACCGGCGCCCCGCGCGCCGGACGGCGATGCCGCACACCCTGATTCACGCGAACACCCCATGAGGAGCATCACCATGAGCACCACCACCCCCGCCAGCGTCACCACTCCCGCCACCACCCAGCGCGTCGCCATCGTCACCGGCGGCTCGCGCGGCATCGGGCGGGCGGTCGTGGACCGGCTCGTCGCCGACGGCCACGCCGTCGCCATCGCCTTCGCCGGCAACCAGGCCGCGGCCGACTCCGCCGTCGAGGCGGTCCGCGCCGCCGGCGGCCGGGCGATCGCGGTCCGGGCCGACGTCGCGGACGAGAACGCCGTGTCCGCCCTGTTCGACCTGGTCGAGCAGACCTTCGGCGGCGTCGACGTCGTCGTCCACGCCGCGGGCCGGATGGACCTGGCGCCGCTGGCCCAGCTGGACCTGGACGTCCTGGACCAGCTGCACCGCACCAATGTCCGCGGCACCTTCGTGGTCGACCAGCAGGCCGTGCGCCGACTGCGTTCCGGTGGCGCCCTGGTCAACTTCTCCAGCTCGGTGATCGGCCTGGCCTTCCCCGGCTACGCCGCCTACGCCGCCAGCAAGGGTGCGGTGGAGGCGATGACGCTGGTCCTGGCCCGCGAGGTGCGCGGACGCGACATCACCGTCAACGCCGTCGCCCCCGGCCCGACCGCCACCGAGCTGTTCCTCGAGGGCAAGGACGAGGAGACCCTGGCCCGCCTCGCCGCCCAGCCGCCGCTGGAGCGCCTGGGCACCGCCGAGGACATCGCCGGGGTTGTCGCCTTCCTGGCCGGCCCGGCCGGCCGTTGGGTCAACGGCCAGGTCCTGCGCGCCAACGGCGGCATCATCTGACGCCCGCCCACCCCTCCCGGATCCGAACGTACGAGAGAACGTACGAGAGAAAGGCAACCGTCATGTCTGTCACCCTTCCCCAGGTCGTCCTGGTCACCGGCGCGTCCAGCGGCTTCGGGGCGCTCACCGCCCGGGCCCTGGCCCGCGCCGGGCACACCGTCTACGCCGGCATCCGCGAGACCGGCGCCCGCAACGCGCCCGCCGTGGCCGAGCTGGCCGAGTACGCCGCGGAGCACGGCGTGGACCTGCGCGCCGTCGAGCTCGACGTCTCCTCGCAGCCCTCCGCCGACGCGGCCGTCGCCGTGATCGTCCGCGACCACGGCCACCTGGACACCGTGGTCCACAACGCCGGGCACATGGTGCTCGGCCCGGCCGAGGCCTTCACCCCCGAGCAGTTCGCCCAGGTCTACGACACCAATGTGCTCGGCGCCCAGCGGGTCAACCGCGCCGCGCTGCCGCACCTGCGGGCCCGCGGCAGCGGCCTGCTGCTGTGGGTCGGATCGTCCAGCACCCGCGGCGGCTGCCCGCCGTTCCTGGCACCCTACTTCGCCGCCAAGGCCGCGATGGACGCCCTCGCCGTCAGCTACGCCGCCGAGGTGGTCCGCTTCGGCATCGACACCGCCATCGTGGTCCCCGGCGCCTTCACCTCGGGCACCAACCACTTCGCCCACGCGGGCACCCCGGCCGACACCGACCGCGCCGCCGCCTACGACGACAAGTACCAGGCGCTGATGGCCGACGTGAACAAGCGGCTGGCCGCGATCATCCCGCCGGACGCGGACGTCGCCGAGGTCGCCGAGGCCATCGTCCGTCTGGTCGCCCTGCCGGCGGGCCGGCGTCCGCTGCGGGTGCATGTCGACCCCAGCCGGGACGGCAGCGAGGTGGTCTCCGCCGTCGCCGACCGGGTCCGCGCCGAGTTCTTCCGCCGGGTCGGCCTGGAGGACCTGCTCGCGGCCGACGCCAGCCTCTGAGCCTCGCTCGGTCGTGGCCGGTCGTGGTCAGTGGTGCTGTTTGACGAAGGCGAGGGCGGTGTCGGCGACCTCCTGCCAGCCGCTGTCGAAGACCAGGGAGTGGCCCCGGCCGGGGATCTCCTGGAGCTCGGTGGGGCTGGAGTTGCGCCGCTGCTTGCGGTAGGACGCCTCGGCGATCGCCCGTGGGGCGATGTGGTCCGACTCGCCGGTGATGAGCAGCATCGGGCCGCGGCGGGGATTGCCGGTATCGGCCTTCGCCTCGGTGGCCGGGTTGAGGTTCGCGGTGGCCGCCTGGAACAGCGGAACCCCGGAACCGGCCACCGGGAAGGTCCGGTAGAGGCGCTCGGCCTCGCTCTCGCTCACGGCGTTGGCGAAGGAGTAGCGGAACTGAGGGTAGGTCAGGCTGACCGCGCGCCGGTAGTTGGCCGGGTTGCCGAGGACCGGCATGGCCGACCTCAGCGCCGACAGCGGCAGCGGCAGCACACCCCGGAACGGGGCGGAGTCGATCGGCACGGACACGGCGGCCAGCCCGCGTCCGGCCAGCTGCTGGGTGATCAGGCCGCCGAAGGAGTGGCCGATCACCGCGGGCTGCTGGGTCAGACCGCCGACGGCCTCCGCGACGTGGTCGGTGACCTGCTTGATGCTCTTGCCGGCGAAGACCTCCGGGTGCTCCCGGGCCTCGGCGACGGTCTCCGGGTCGTCGGGCCAGCCCGGAGCGAGGGTGGCGTAACCGTTCTGCTCGAAGAACGACCGCCACGGCTGCCAGCTCGACGCCAGCATCCACAGCCCATGGACGAACACCACCGGTTTCCGGCCGGAGGCGTTCGCCGCGTCGACCTCCTGCTGCTCACGAGCGTTGAGACTCATCGTGCACCGCCGTTCGGGGGGAGAGGCATCTCCCTGTATTTTCCGGGAGGCGCGTGCCGGAGTCGATGTCTCGGCCGACACGGTGTTGGGCCGATCATTGTTTGCCAGAACAATGAAGGCCGGGATGGCGGGGTTCGGGCCCGGCTATTATTGGTCCGTGGAACACAAGCCGCAGGACAGGGTCGGGGCGCAGGTGGCCGAGCTGGGTGCCCGGATGGTCCAGCAGGCGGAGCCGCTCGCCGATGCGCTGGTCGACCGGATCCGGGCCGCGGTGCCCGTCTACCGCACGGACGCGGCGGTCAGCGCGGAGGAGCTGCGGCGCACCTGCCTGGACAACATCCACTTCGTCTTCGGGCCGATCGGACGGGTCCCCGCGCTCAACTCGCCCGAGTCGCGCGAGAACGGCAGGCAGCGCGCCAGAGCGGGCGTGCCGCTGACGGCGGTGATGGAGGCGTACCGGGTCGCCGCCCGCTTCCTGTGGGAGCAACTGGCCGACACGGCCGCCCGCAGCGCGGTCCCGGCCGAGGTCACCGTGCGGGCCGCCTCGGAGATGTGGCTGGTGCTGGACACCTACACCCAGCACATGGCCGAGGGCTACCGCGAGGAGATCACGGCCCAGCTGCTCAGCCGCGAGCAGGAGCGCTCGGCGCTGCTGGAAGCGCTGCTGGAGGGCCGCCTCGCGGAGGCCGACCTCTGGGACGCGGCGGACGTCCTGCGGATCCCCGCGCGTGGACCCTATGTGGTGATCGCGGCGCGGGTCCCCGACATCGGACGGCACGCGCTCCCGCAGGCCGAAGCGGCGCTCAGGGGCATCGGGGCGGCCTCGGCCTGGCGGCTGCTGCACGACGTCGAGGTCGGCGTCGCGCGACTGCCGGGGTTCGGCTCCGGGTCTGACTCCGGATCTGACGCAAGGTCAGGTGCCGGAGTGGGATTGGCACTTGACCGGCTGGCCGAGGTGCTCGGGTCAGACAGCGGTGCCCGGGTCGGGGTCAGTCCGCCCTATGACGACCTCAGGGAGACCGCGTCCGCGCTGCGACTGGCGAGGATCGCACTCCGCGGCGCGTTCGACGGCCGGAGGGTCACCCTCTTCGACCGCGACCCCCTGGCCGTCGTCGCCGCCGTCGGCACACCGGAGGTGATGCGGCATATCGCCCGCAGCGTCCTGGTCGCCCTGGACCGGCTCTCGCCGGAGCGGCGCTCGCTGCTGCTCTCCACCTTCGGCGCCTGGCTCGACAGCGGCGGCTCGGCCGACCAGGCGGCCGGGGTGCTGTTCTGCCATCCGAACACCGTCCGGCACCGGCTGCGGCGGCTGGAGGAGCACACCGGGCGCTCGCTGGCCGACCCGCGTGGCATCGCCGAGTTGAGCGTCGCCTTCGAGATCGACCGGCGGGTCAGCCGCGCTCCTCGCCCGAGGTGACCGGGTTGTCGGTGTCGTCGAGGGCGTCGAGGGCATCGATCAGGATCCGGATCTCCTCGGCCTGCTGCGGATCGTCCATCGCCTGCCAGAGTTCCCTGGCCCGCTCCAGATGGCCGCGGGCTTCCTCGGCCGGGCCGGTGGCCGTACGGAGCCGACCGAGATTGCCCAGGATCTCGGCCTCGGTGATCCGGTTCCCCACGGCGCGGGTGAGCGGCAGGGCCCGGAGCAGAAACTCCTCGGCCTGGTCGAACTCCTTGGCGTGCAGATGGGCGGCCCCGACATTGGCTGTCGATATGGCCACGCCGTCGTGGTCCGCTATCTCGATGGCGGAGGCCAGGCTGGCGTGGTACCAGCCGAGGGCCTCGGTGAAGTTCCCGAGCCGCTCCATGGCGCTGCCGAGGTTGTTCTGCACATTGGTCACCGCCATCGGCCGATCCAGCGCTCGGGCCAGGTCGAGGGCCTGCAGCCCCAACTCCACTGAGAGCGCGACCTTTTCCGGGTGGTCGATGTAGAGGATCGCCAGGTTGGTCAGCACGGACAACTCGCCCACCGCGTCGTCCAGTTCCCGGCGGATGGCGAGCAGGGCCACCAGGCAGGACTCGGCCTCGTCCGGGCGATTGGTCTGGTAGAGCAGCGCCGCCTGGGAGTTGAGCAGCCGGGCCTCGGCCTCACGGTCCCCGAGCAGTTGGGCGGAGGCGATCCCGGCGGTATTGCTGGCCTGCCACTCCCGATGCCGGGCAACGAGCCGGAAGTATCCCCAACTGAAGGAGGCGAGCAGGACCGCCGACTCCGGCAGGCCGTGGGTCACCGCCTGTTCGGTCATGGCCACCAGGTTGGCGCGTTCCTCGTCGCACCACTGGAGTGCCGCGCTGAAGCTGTCGAACGCCAGCGGTTGGTGGCCCGGGTCCGGCGGCGCCAGCTCCGGCCGCCGGATCTTCGGAACGAGCAGGCGGTCGGCTGCCGCGAGGGTGCCGAGGTACCAGTGGGCCAGTCGGCCGAGCGCCTCGCGGCGCAGTTCCTCGGGCTCCTCCCGCAGGGCGCATTCGGCGGCGAACACGCGCAGCAGGTCGTGCAGTCGGTAGCGGCCGGGGAGGACGCAGTCCAGCAGGCAGTTGTCGACCAGGTACGCCAGGGTCCGCTCGGCCACAGCGAGCGGCTCGCCGAGCAGGGCCGCCGCCGCGGGCAGGCTGATGTCCGGCCCGCCGGCCAGGCCCAGCAGGCGGAACGCCCGGGCCGGACTGCCCTCGCCGGACGCGGCGCCGCTGGGCAGGCTTCGGTAGCTGACCTCGATGCTGGCCCGGACCGCGGTGTCCTCCACCCGCAGCTGGTCCAGCCGCCGGTACTCGTCGGTCAGCCGCTCGGCCAGGTCGGCGATGGTCCACGCGGGACGGTTGGCCAGCCGGGCCCCGGCGATGCGCACCGCCAGCGGCAGCCCGGCGCAGCAGCGCAGCAGGTCGGCGGTGGCCTCCGGCTCGGCGTCCGCCCGGGCGGAGCCGACGATGCCGGCGAACAGGGCACGGGCCTGGGCGTCGTCCAGCGCCTCGATGTCGAGGCGGTCGATCCCGACCAGGCTCGGCAGCCTGCTGCGGCTGGTGACCAGCACCGCGCTCCGGCCCGTGCCGGGCAGCAACGGCCGCACCTGGGCGCTGTCCCGGGCGTCGTCCAGGACGATCAGCAGCCGCTGGTCGGCGACCAGGGTGCGGTAGCGCGCGGACCGTGCGTCGATGTCGCTGGGCACGGCGTCGGCGGCGACACCGAGGCTGTGCAGGGCGGTGGCCAGTGCGTCGGCCGGTGGGACGGGTTCGGTGCCGGCGCCGCGCAGGCTGATGAAGAGCTGCCCGTCCGGGAAGTCCCCGGCCAGCAGGTGCGCCGCGTGCACGGCCAGGGTGGTCTTGCCCATCCCACCGGTTCCGCTGATCGCGGACACGGCGACGGTGCCGCCGTCGCCGGTGGCGGCGAGTGCTGCGCGCAGGCGGCGGAGGTGGCTCTCGCGTCCGGTGAAGTCGGGTATGTCGATCGGCAGTTGACGGGGGACGGCGGCGCGGGCCGGCTTGGCCGTCCCCGACGACGGCTCGGTCGACCCCGCCGACTCCTCGGCGTCGAGCACCTCGCGCTGCGCCTGCCGCACCAGCGGCCCCGGCTCCACGCCGAGTTCGTCGACGAGGCGCCGCCGCAGCACCTGGAAGACCTCCAGCGCCTCGGCCTGCCGGCCGGCCCGGTGCAGGGCCAGCATCAGCTGCGCGTGCAGGCCCTCCCGCAGCGGGTGGGCGTCGGCCAGGGCGCGGATCTCGGCGATCAGCTCCTGGTCGCGGCCGAGTTGCAGGTCCGCCTCGATCCGGCCCTCCTGGGCCAGCAGCCGGGTCTCCCGCAGCCACTGGTCCTGGGCATGCAGCAGCTCGGGACCGTCGGGTATGCCGGAGAACGGGTCGCCCCGCCACAGCGAGAGCGCCGACGCCAGCACGTCGCCGGCCCCGGCCCATTCGGACTTCTCCAGCAACTGCCTGCCCTGCTTGCACCGGTCGGCGAAGACCTGCAGATCGAGCTCGCCCTCGGTCACCCGCAGCAGGTACCCGCCCGGCGAGGTGCGCAGCCGGGACCCGGCCTCGTCACCCAGCGCCCGGCGCAGTCGGGCGATCAGGTTGCGCAGCGAGGCGTCGGCGGAATCCGGGGCGTTGTCGCCCCACAGGTGCTGCCGCAGGGTGCCCGGGGCCAGCTCCTGGTTGGCATGCAGCAGCAGCACCGCCAGCAGCCCGCGCAGCTTGGAGCCGCTGACCGGTCGCTCGGTCGCGCCGTCCAGGACGACCAGCGGCCCGAGTAGGCAGAACTGCATCCTGCGGCTCCGTATCACCTGTGGTTCCCGCGCCGGTGGTTCCCAGCGGTTGCCCAGATGTTACCCCGGTGTTGCGCGGCTCCGGCAGGCTCGTCGCAGTCAGCCGATTCGAAGTGGGGGTCGGAGACGGCACGGACGTGGTCCTGGCTGCGGCGGCAGCCAGGACCACGCCCCGTCCCGGTACAGGACACGGGGCCTGGGACCGGGCGAACTTCCCGCAGCGGCGGCATCCCGGCCATGACCGGCCGTCAGCCGCCGCAGGGCGGAGTGGAATTCCTGATGCTGTTGAAGAGCCATGGTGTGCACCGGGCCCTTGGTGATCAGGGGGTATGGGCGATACTGATCCGGTGACGTCCACCGCTTGGCTCGACATCGGCATATTGATCTTTGGCCTCGTCGCGGGCGGCTTGATCAACTGGTTGGCGCAACCTGCGAAACTGGGCCAAAAGGCCATCATCATCTGTATCTGCGTGGCCGTAGCCATTGTTGTGGTGCTTACGGTGATCAAGGATGGTCCCGATGATGAGCAGCATCGCATCGACGCCATTGCGTGCCCGCGCCTCCTCGACGGCGCACACGACCTACTGGCGAAGCAATCCGGGTTGGCCGCGCCGCCCCTTGCGGGCTTTGCCTTCACGCCGAGCCAGGAGCTTCCCGGAAGGGTTGACCTCACGCTGACCTGGATCAATCCGTCACCTGTCTATCAGAGCGCCATCGCGATAGAGGGTGTTTATGGTCAAACTGGTTCCAATGACGGCTTTATTGACCACAAGGAACCCGCAGCTGCCACTGGCGAGTGCTGGAACTGGTACCACTACGGGACGCGCGATGACGCGCAGCCAGAGACTGTGAGAATTCAAGTGAGCGGACTGTGGCCGGAGCAGCAGTACTGCTTCTACACCGTTTTCCGGACCGACAAGGGCTACTCCAAACCGACGGCGATTCGCTGTGATACGGCGACCTGGAAACCCGGGTGGGGTGTACCGGCGCAAGCTCCTCGGACATAGCCTGAGCCGTGTCCGACGCCCCGGCCGTATCGGGGCAGCCGCTCGGCAGTGGACGGCTCTCGCTGAGCCCCGAGGGCCGGGCCGAGGTGGAACGCATCGCCACCCGCGTTTGCTTCTGACTGGATCGGGTGCCCTTCGCGGCGGGAGTTGTCGGAATGCTGATGTGACTTGCACCACTCCTGCTCACACTGCGTACGGGAAGGATGGGAGCTACCAGCGGTGGTCTGTACCACCGCATCGCTGCGGAGTGTAGTGGGAGCGTTACTGGTGCGTATCCCGGGCGGGAGCTGGTGACCCGTTGTGTCCGGCCTCGTCTGCTGGGTGACTTTCCGCCGGGATCGTGCGTAAAACCCGGGGGCGAAACGTTTAGCTGGTTCTGGGACACACCGTGTCTTCGGCGAAAGGAAACTGACGCTGTGTTGAGTGAAGAGAGCCAGATGAACACCACCAGTAGTCCCCGAAGCGACAGACTGCGCCAGCCGCTGCGGGCCGCCCGGGAGGTCGGGCGATGAGCGACCCTCGTGCGGGAACGGGTGAGCCGACGGGTCTGTCGCTGGACGCGGAGGGCTTCTACCTCCAGCACCACCGGCCCTACCACGCCTACGCGTACGTCCGGCTCGGCGACGGGCGCGGCACGGACCGGCTGGTGCACGAGGTTTTCGCGGACATCGCCTGCGACTGGGAGGCGATGCTGCGAGCGGCCAACCTGCAGGACCGCTGCTGGCATGTGCTGCGCTCGGCTGTGGACCACCGCAGCGCGCAGACACCCGGCCGCTTCGAGGCGCGACTGGCCCTGGGTTATGCCGCGCTCCTGGACGCCGCGCCTGCGGCGCAGGCTGTGCCGGTTGAACTCTTCAAGAGCGTCGGCGAGTTGACAGAGCGTCAGCTCGATGTCCTCATCCTGCGTCGAGTGCTGGGGTACGACCTCCCGTACACCGCCTGGATTCTCGGCGTACCGCAGCGCGGCGTTGTCGAGCGCGATCTGCGGAGTGCGCTCGCGCACCTGGAGGGGGCGCTCGACCGGCCGCGCATTCCGGTCCAGCACGATCCGCAGCAGAAGCTCGACCGCGTCTTCGCCGAGTTCGCCGCCATCCGCGAGAGCCTGACGGCGATGCAGAGCCCGGTCGGTCTGTACAAGGCGATGGCCGACCTGGGGGACCGTCGGATGGGCGTGTTCCTGCTGCGCAAGGTGATGGGCTTCAGCTCGCGCTATACCGCGTGGCTGCTGGACGTGACCGTGTCCACGGTGGATCGGGATCTGCACAGCGCCATGGCGCAGGTCGAGGAGGCACTGGTCGAGCGGCGGGTGCTGCGGGCAGCGAACGAGATGCTGGCGGAGGGGGAGCAGTGAGCGCCGTGCAGCGCATCGGCCTGGACGACATCGTCGCGGTGGCCTTTCCCGCCGAGCGGAGTTCCGCGCCGCCGCCCGATGTGGCACAAGGGCTGCGCGACCTGGCTGCGACGGTGGCCGGCCGGCGTGCGGGTGGCGGGTCGGTCCCGTCGTGGGCGGTCCAGGCTTCCACCGACCGGCACACATTGGAGTTGTTGGCGCGCTCGGTCGTCAACTCGCGCTCTGCGGCGGCGGAGATCGGTGCGCTGACCCAGGACTCGGCGGCGTCGGCCGACAGTGCCCGGGCGGTGGCGGATCCGGACCGCGAGATCGAGGGAGCCAGGGTCTTCGGCTGCCTGCTCTATCTGACCGGCCACCCCCACAGTGCCCGGTTCTGGTGGCAGATCGCCGGGGGCGCCGGTGACAGCACCTCGGCCTACTGCCTGTATCTGCACCATCGGCAGCGGGGCGAGACGCACACCGCCGGACTGTGGCTGGACACGGTTGCCCCCGGGTACGCCCAGCCGGGTCTGGGTGCGTACGCGCCCTCGCTGCCGCCGCTGCCGCAGGAACTGATGGGCGGTGTCTTCGGTACCGGTGCACCGCCGACGCAGGGGGGCCGACTGGCGGGCGAGGGCCAACTGGCCGGCGAGGTGGAGCGGCTGGTGGTCCACCTCCCCGGGGACGACAACGACGGGATCGCCGTACGCCCGGGGCCCGCCCTGGCCGCCCGCCTGCGGGAACTCATCCCCGCAGGTCACAGCTGCACCCCAGCGCGACGCCCGGCAGTGGACGAGTGACCGCCGCCCTCCTGGCGCTCGCGCTCGTCGCCGCCTTCCTGCTCGCGCTGCTGGTCGCCATCGCTGCCGCGCTGCTGGCCCGCATGGACGGCGCGACCGTGCCCGCGGCCCTCCTGCGCGGGGGCAGGACGTTCGGTGGCGCCCTCACCCTCCTCGTGGCCTTGCTGGCGCTGGGAATCGGAGCCCTCGGGTGAGGCACCGTCAGCCGGCGTCGGGCAGGCGGTAGACGCGGGTGGCGGTGGCGCCGAAGACGGCGGCCTCCTCGTCCGGGGCGAGTGCGGCGGTGAGGATCCGGGCGGCGTCCAGCACCTCGCGGTAGGAGGCGGCGAGGGTGCAGACCGGCCAGTCGGTGCCGAACATCAGCCGGTCCGGGCCGAAGGCCTCCAGGGCGGTGTCGACGTAGGGGCGCAGGTCGGCCGTGGTCCAGCTGGGCCAGTCGGCCTCGGTGACCAGCCCGGAGAGCTTGCCGACGGTGTTGGGCAGCGCGGCGAGCGCGCGGATTTCGCGCTCCCAGGTGGCCCGGTCGCCGGAGCTGATCGGGGGCTTGCCGAGGTGGTTCAGGACGAAGGTCAGCTCCGGCAGGGCCGCGGCGATCTCCGTGGCGGCCGGCAGCTGGTGCGGCTGCACCAGTAGGTCGTAGACCAGGCCGGCCGCGCCCACCGCGGCCAGGCCGCGGCGTACGTCCGGGCGCAGCAGCCAGCGCGGGTCGGGCTCGCCCTGGACCTGGTGACGGATGCCCACCAGGTGCTGCCCGCCCGGTAGTTCGCGCAGCCGGGCCAGGGTGTCGGCAACGTCGGGGGCGGTCAGGTCGGTCCAGCCGACCACGCCCGCGACCAGGGCGCTGCGTTCGGCGACGGCCAGGAACTCCGGGGTCTCCTCGGCCACGGTCACGGTCTGCACCAGCACCGAGGCGCCGACCCCGGCCGCCGCGGCTTCGCGTTCCAGCTCCTCGACCGCGAAGCCGCGGCGCAGCGGGGCCAGCTCGGGGCCGGTGATCCAGTCCTGGTCCCGGACCGTCAGATCCCAGAGGTGGTGGTGCGCGTCGACCACCGTCGGCGCCGACGAAGCCGCCGCGCTCACAGCTGCCACACCACGGGCAGGGCGGCGTCGCCACCGTCGTCGGAGTAGTCGTGGACGACCTCCAGCAGCTCCGCCATCCGCAGCTGCCAGGCCGTGTTGACCGGCAGGGTGGCCAGGTGGGAGATCAGGGCCGGGTAGTCCTCGCAGTCGATCAGGTGGAACAGCTCGGTTCCGCTGCGCCAGATGGTCCAGGAGTGGCAGCCGGCCTCGCGCATGGCCTCGGTCAGCTCCGCCGGGACCTCGCGGTGGGCCTGTTCGTAGTCGGCGATGCGGTCCGGCAGCACCCGGGTGTGCAGGGCGGTTCTCATGTCAGCTCCGAAGCGGGGGAGTCGGCGACGACCAGGACGTGCAGGGTGCGTGGTCCGTGCACGCCCTCCACCCGGTCGAGTTCGATGTCGCTGGTCGCGGAGGGGCCGGAGACGAAGGTCAGCGGCCGGGACGGGTCGAGCCGGGCCAGCGCCTCGGGCACGTCCCCGACGATCTGGTCCTCGCGGACCACGCAGAGGTGGTAGTCGGGCAGCAGGGTGAGGGCCCGTCGGCCCTGTCCGGGGCCGGCGTCCAGGACCACGGTGCCGGTGACCGCGATGCCCAGCGCGGCGGTGGTGAGCACCCCGTCCGCGCGCTCCAGCGCGTCCACCGCCAGCGGCGGTTCGTCGCCGAGCCGGTGCCACGGCCCCTGCGGCAGCAGTTCCTCCGGGAAGCCGGGCGGGACCAGCAGCTCGCGCACCTCGCGTTCGGCCAGCAGCGCGGCGATGGCGGCGGCGGCCTCGGCCGCGCTGACCCGGACCACCCGGGCCCGGTAGTCGGCCACCCGCTCGGCGAACAGCCCCGGCACGTCCGCACCGGCGTGGCTGCGCAGGTAGTCGGACGGGACCGGGACCTGCTCGGGCAGTTCGGCGGCGGGGACGTCGCCCAGCGCGGCGCGGATGTCCGCCAGGATCTTCTCTCGGGCGCTCAACTCCCGCTCCCCTCTTGAGTTTTGTCGATAGCAGGATGGGTGCGGCGCCACCAGGCGTGGAAGGTCTCGGCCGGCGGCTGCGGGGTGTCCCGGCTGTCGGCCCAGCCGTGCAGCGGTCCCGGCAGTCGGCCGATCCGGCCCTTGCGGGCGAGCAGATGGCTGCCGAGCCTGGCGCTGCGCTGCGCGGCGGAGAGCCGGCGCGGGGCGGCGAAGGTGGCCGCTGCCGCCTTCATCACCAGGGCCTCGGCTGTGGGCAGGGTGCGGCTGCGGCGCTTGCTCTCGACCACCTGGGCCCGCAGATGGGTGAGCACCTCCGGGATGTTGATCTTCACCGGGCAGGCGTCGTAGCAGGCCCCGCACAGGGTGGAGGCGAACGGCAGCGAGGCCGCCGCGCTGTTCGGGTCGCTGCCGACCCCGACCAGCTGCGGGGTGAGCACCGCGCCGATGGGCCCGGGGTAGACCGAGCCGTAGGCGTGGCCGCCGGTGCGTTCGTAGACCGGGCAGACGTTGAGGCAGGCGGAGCAGCGGATGCAGGCCAGCGCCTGGCGGCCGACGGTGTCGGCCAGGGTGGCGGTGCGGCCGTTGTCCAGCAGCACCAGGTGGAAGTCCTGCGGCCCGTCGCCGGGGGTGCTGCCGGTCCAGGTGGAGGTGTAGGGGTTCATCCGCTCCCCGGTGGAGCTGCGCGGCAGCAGCTGCAGGAACACCTCCAGGTCGGACCAGTCGGGCAGCACCTTCTCGATGCCCATCACGGTGATCAGCGTCTGCGGCAGGGTCAGGCACATCCGCCCGTTGCCCTCGGACTCGACCACGCCCACGGTGCCGGTGGCGGCGATGGCGAAGTTCGCGCCGGAGACGGCCACCCTGGCGCGCAGGAACTTCTCGCGCAGGTGCAGCCGGGCGGCCTCGGCCAGGGCCCGCGGTTCGTCGGTCAGGTCGGCCGGGGCCGGGCGGCCCCACTTGCCCATCTCCCGCTCGAAGATGTCCCGGATCTCGGCCCGGTTGCGGTGGATCGCCGGGACCAGGATGTGCGACGGGCGGTCGTCGCCGAGCTGGACGATCAGCTCGGCCAGGTCGGTCTCGTAGGCGGCGATACCGGCCTCGGCCAGCGCCTCGTTCAGCCCGATCTCCTGGGTGGCCATGGACTTGACCTTGACCACCTCGTCCGCACCGGCGGCCCGGACCAGCCCGGCGACGATCCGGTTGGCCTCGGCGGCGTCGGCGGCCCAGTGCACGGTGCCCCCGGCCCGGGTCACCGACTCCTCCAACTCCAGCAGGTAGAGGTCGAGATGACGCAGGGTCCGGCGCTTGAGGGCGGCGCCGGCGTCGCGCAGCTGCTCCCAGTCCTGCAGCTCGCCGGTGACGGTGAGCCGCTTGTCCCGGATGGTGCCGGTGGCGTGGCGCAGGTTGCGGCGCAGCTGGCCGTTGGCGAGGGCGGTGCGGGCGGCCTCGGGGAAGGGCGGGGTGTCCAGCCAGACCAGGCCGTTGGGGGTGGTCATGCGGGGTCTCCCTCGGTCGCGGCGAGGATCTCGGCCAGGTGCAGGGTGCGGACCCCGGAGTGCAGCCGGGACAGTCCGCCGCCGATGTGCATCAGGCAGGAGTTGTCGGCGGCGGTCAGCGCCTCGGCCCCGGTGCCCCGGACGCAGGCCGCCTTGTCGGCGAGCATCGCCGCCGAGGTGTCGGCGTTCTTCAGCGCGAAGGTGCCGCCGAAGCCGCAGCAGGACTGCGCGTCGGGCAGTTCGACCAGGTCGATGCCCTTGACCGCGCGCAGCAGCCGCAGCGGCTTGTCGCCCACTCGCAGCATCCGCAGCGAGTGGCAGGTGGGGTGGTAGGTGACCCGGTGCGGGTAGTAGGCGCCCACGTCGGTCACCCCCAGCACGTCGACCAGGAACTCGGACAGCTCGTGCACCCGGGGCGCCACCTCGCCGACCGCCGAACGCAGCGCCGGGTCGCCGTACTGCTCGGCGAGGACGCCGTGGCCGTCGCGCACCATTCCCGCGCAGGAGGCCGAGGGGGTGACCACGGCGTCGTAGCCGGCGAAGGTGTCCGCGAAGCGGCGCACCATCGGCATCGCCTCGGGGCGGTAGCCGGTGTTGAAGTGCATCTGCCCGCAGCAGGTCTGCCCCTGCGGGAACTCCACCGTGTGCCCGAGCCGCTCCAGCAGCCGGACCACGGCCTGCCCGGTCTGCGGGTAGAGGCTGTCGCTGAGGCAGGTGATGAACAGTGCGATCCGCATCAGACCTCCCCGGCCGGGGTCGGCACCCGCGCGTCGAGCAGGCCCTCGGCGCGCAGCTCGGACCACAGCTCCGCGGGGATCCGACGGGTCGTCATATCGGCGGCGTCCTCGGCCTCGGCGGCGCTGCGCAGGCCCACCAGGACGGCGGCCACGGCCGGGTGGCCGAGCGGGAACTGCAGCGCGGCGGCCCGCAGCGGCACCCCGTGCCGCTCGCAGACGGCCTTGATCCCGAGCGCCCGCCGCAGCAGGGCGTCCGGGGCGGCGGCGTAGTCATAGGTCGCCCCGGGCCGGGGGTCGGCCAGCAGACCGGAGTTGAACACCCCGCCGGCCACCACCGACACCCCGCGCCGCTGCGCCTCGGGCAGCAGCTCGGCCAGTCCGTCCTGGTCCAGCAGGGTGTAGCGGCCGGCCAGCAGCACCACGTCCAGGTCGGTCTCCCGGACGAAGCGGGTGAGCAGCGCGGACTGGTTCATGCCCGCGCCGATCGCGCCCAGCACGCCCTCGGCGCGCAGTCGCTCCAGCGCCGGGTACGCCTCGGCCAGGGCCTGGGCCGCGTGCTCGTCCGGGTCGTGCAGATAGGCGATGTCGATCCGGTCCAGGCCGAGCCGGGTGAGGCTGTCCTCGATGCTGCGGCGCACGCCGTCGGCGCTGAAGTCCCAGACCCGGCGCCGGGCGGCCGGGACGGCGAAGCCGTTGGCGAGGTCGTCCCCGTCCACCCGGTCGACCGGTTCCAGCAGTCGGCCGACCTTGGTGGAGAGGGTGTACTCGGCGCGGGGACGGTCGCGCAGCGCCGCGCCGAGGCGGTGCTCGGACAGCCCCAGGCCGTAGTGCGGGGCGGTGTCGAAGCTGCGGACGCCGGCCTCCCAGGCCGCGTCCACCGCGGCGCGCGCCTCCAGGTCGCTGACCGGGGTGAACAGGTTGCCCAGGGTGGCGGCCCCGAAGGCGAGCCGGGTCACCGGGACCTTGCCGCGGCCGAGGGTGGTGGTCTGCATCCGGCTCACCCTTCCACGGGGCGCAGCCGCAGGCCCTGCATACCGCCGTCGACGGCCAGGGCGGTGCCGGTCACCGAGGCCGCGTCCGGGCTCGCCAGGTAGGCGATGGCGGCGGCGACCTCCTCGGCGCTGACCAGTCGGCCGGTCGGCTGACGGGCGTTCAGGGCCGCGCGCTCGGCGGCCGGGTCGCCGGCGGCGTCGAGCAGTCGGCCGACCCAGGGGGTGTCCACGGTACCGGGGTTGACGCAGTTGACGCGGATGCCCTCGCGCACGTGGTCGGCGGCCATGGCCAGGGTCAGCGACAGCACCGCGCCCTTGCTGGCCGAGTACAGGGCGCGCTGCGGCAGCCCGGCGGTGGCGGCGATGGAGCAGGTGTTGACGATCGCGGCATGCTCCGAGGCGCGCAGGTGCGGCAGCGCGGCGCGGGTGGTGCGGACGATGCCGAGCAGGTTGATGTCCAGCACCCGGTGCCACTGGTCGTCGGGGTTGTCCTCGACCGAGCCGATGGCGCCGATGCCGGCGTTGTTCACCAGGATGTCCAGCCCGCCCAGCTGTTCCACGGCCGCGGCGACGGCGGTGCGCACCGAGGCGTCGTCCGCCACGTCGGCCTTGAAGCCCAGCGGCAGGTTGCCCGGGTCGAGGTCGAGCACGGCGACGGTGGCGCCGCGCTCGGTGAGCCGGTGCACGGTGGCCAGGCCGATGCCGGAGGCACCGCCGGTGACGAGTGCGCGAAGTCCGGTCAGGTCGCTCATACGGAGACCTCCTGTGCGGTGAGGGCGAGTTCGGCGGCCCAGAAGCCGCCGTCGGGATAGGTGTAGCGGGCGATCGACTCCGGGTGCATCTGTGCGGAGAAGCCGGGCGCCCGGGGCGCCCGGTAGTGGCCGCGGTGGATCCGCACCGGTTCGACGAAGTGCTCGTGCAGATGGTCGACGAACTCGATGACGCGGTCGTCGGTGCTGCCGGACAGCGCGAGGTAGTCGAACATCGAGAGGTGCTGCACCAGTTCGCACAGTCCCACCCCGCCCGCGTGCGGGCAGACCGGGACGCCGAACTTCGCGGCCAGCAGCAGGATCGCCAGGTTCTCGTTGACCCCGCCGACCCGGGCGGCGTCGATCTGCAGCACGTCGAGGGCGCCGGACTGCAGCAGTTGCTTGAAGACGATGCGGTTCTGCACATGCTCCCCGGTGGCCACCCGGACCGGGGCGACCGCGGCCCGGATCGCGGCGTGGCCGAGGATGTCGTCGGGGCTGGTGGGCTCCTCGATCCAGTAGGGGTCGAACTCGGCCAGGGCCTTGGTCCAGGCGATGGCCTCGGTGACGTTCCAGCGCTGGTTGGCGTCGATGGCGATGCGTACGGCGGGTCCGACCGCCGCGCGGGCGGCCCGGCAGCGGCGGATGTCGTCGGCCAGGTCCGCGCCGACCTTCAGCTTGATCTGGGTGAAGCCGTCGGCCAGGGCCGCCCGGGCCAGCCGGGTCAGCTTCCGGTCGGAGTAGCCCAGCCAGCCGGGCGAGGTGGTGTAGGCGGGGTAGCCGCGGCGCAGCAGCTCCCGCTCGCGCTCGGCGCGTCCGGCCCGGCCGCGGCGGAGCAGCTCCAGCGCCTGGTCCGGGCTGAGCGCGTCGGCGATGTAGCGGAAGTCGACCTGGGAGACCAGCCACTCGGGCTCGGCATCGGCGAGGAACCTCCACAGCGGTTTGCCCGCGCGCTTGGCGGCCAGGTCCCAGACGGCGTTGACCACGGCGCCGACGGCCATGTGCATCACGCCCTTCTCGGGGCCGAGCCAGCGCAGCTGGCTGTCGCCGACCAGGTCGCGGTTCAGGCTGGCCGGGTCGGCGCAGAGCTCGGTGACGGACCGTCCGACCACATGGGCCCGCAGCGCGTTGATCGCGGCGACCTGGACCTCGTTGCCGCGGCCGATGGTGAAGCTGAAGCCGTGGCCCTCCAGGCCGTCGCCGGCGTCGGTGCGCAGCACCAGGTAGGCGGCGGAGTAGTCCGGGTCCGGGTTCATGGCGTCGGAGCCGTCCAGGTCCCGCGAGGTGGGGAAGCGGACGTCGTAGGTCTCGACGGCGGTGATCCTGCCGGTCCTGCCTGGCGTGCCGGGCATGCCGTTCATGCGGGTTCGAAGGTCTGCCGCTGGGTGCCCAGGCCGTCGATGGACAGCTCCACCACGTCCCCGGAGCGCAGGTAGGGGTTGCCGGGCAGGCCGAGGGCGACCCCGGCCGGGGTGCCGGTGTTGACCACGTCGCCGGGCTCCAGGACCAGGTACTGGCTCAGGTACCAGATCAGGTGGGCCACCTCGAAGACCATGTTTTTGGTGTTGCCGTCCTGGCGCTGGACGCCGTTGACGGACAGCCGCAGGCCCAGCTGCTGCGGGTCGTCGGCCTGGTCCGGGGTGACCAGCCAGGGGCCGAGCGGGTTGAAGGTCTCGCAGGACTTGCCCAGGTCCCACTGGCCGGAGTACTCCAGCTGGAACTCGCGCTCGGAGACGTCGTTGCTGACCGCGTAGCCCGCGATGGTGTCCAGCGCGGCGGCGGGGGAGTCCAGGTAGCGGGCCCGCCGGCCGATCACCACCGCGAGCTCCACCTCCCAGTCGGTCTTCACCGAGTTGCGCGGGATCAGCACCCGGTCGTGCGGGCCGACCACGGTGCCCGGGTCCTTCATGAAGACCACCGGCCGGGGCGGGATGGCGGCGCCGGTCTCCTCGGCGTGGTCGCGGTAGTTCAGGCCGATGCAGACGACCTTGCCGGGCCGGGCGACCGGGGCGCCGATCCGCAGCCCGTCCGGGTCGAGCAGCGGCAGGGCGCCGTGCGCCAGCGCGGCGCGGGCGCGCTCGGGGCCGCCCGAGGACAGGAAGGCCCCGTCGATGTCGGAGGTGATCCCCGACAGGTCGCGGAGCCGGTCCTGGTCGTCCAGGAGAGCGGGGCGCTCGGCACCTACCGGGCCTACGCGTAGCAGACGCATCCTACAAACCTCCGATGAATGGGGGGAGTGATGTGGACTTTAGGCGCGCCAGTATCAATCTCGCAAGCGCCCACCAGGGTCGGGCTATCATTCATCTGATGACTGTCACGGGTGGTGCATCATGCTCGGGATGACGAGGATCTGCGAAGGGAACGGCCGTGGCGCTGACGGACGAGGCGATCGACCGGATCAAGGCCATGCTGGTCTCCGGCGAGCTGCAGCCGGGCGAACGCCTGCCCAAGGAGGAGGTGCTCGCGGTCCAGCTCGGCCTGTCCCGCAGTTCGCTGCGTGAGGCGGTACGGGCGCTGACCGCGATGCGGATCCTGGTGGCCAAGCAGGGCGACGGCACCTATGTCTCCAGCCTGGAGCCGCATCTGCTGCTGGAGAGCCTCTCCTTC
The DNA here is from genome assembly GCF_042511045.1 of Streptacidiphilus alkalitolerans. Taxonomy (NCBI): domain Bacteria; kingdom Bacillati; phylum Actinomycetota; class Actinomycetes; order Kitasatosporales; family Streptomycetaceae; genus Streptacidiphilus; species Streptacidiphilus alkalitolerans. Next base: position 84,810 of record NZ_JBHEZX010000023.1, on the reverse strand, counting down.
GTGGCGGACGTCTCCCAGGGCGAGGCGGCGATGCAGCTGCTGCAGATCCGGCGGCTGGTCGAGCCGCAGGCCACCGCGGTCGCTGCGGCCCGGATCAGCGACGCCGAGGTGGCCTCGCTGCGCGAGGTCCTGGCCGCGAGCATCGCCGCCGACAATCTGGACGAGTTCATCCGGCTGGACTGCGAACTGCACCGCAGGATCGCGCTGGTGGTCGGCAACCCGGTGCTGTCGCTGCTGCTGGAGATCCTCTCCACGCAGACCCAGCGGGTCCGGCTGCTGCGCGGCACCCGGGTCGGGCCGGCGATCGAGGACGTGCACCGCGAGCACACCGCCATCGTGGACGCCCTGGCCGCCCGCGACCCGCAGTTGGCCGCCGCCGCGGCGACCGTCCACGTCGCCGCCGTCGAACGCTGGCTGGCGGTCGACGGCGACTAGCGCGCAGCGGGTTGTTGGGCTCAGTGCGGGCAGGTCAGCAGCCCCGCGGCGAGCTTGGCGGTCAGCACCCGCCGCACGCTGGCGTCCACGCCCTTGCGGAACGCCGGGTCGCGGTTCACCTCGGCCAGCACCGCCGCGGTCATCGCGCCGACCGTGGCGGGGTCGACCGTCAGCACCAGGTCGCCGCCCGCCGCCAGGAAGCCGGTGGCCCGCTGCCCGGCCGGGACCGACCGCACCGAGGCGGCGTTGCCCAGGTCGTCGGAGACCACCACGCCCTGGAACCCGATCGTGCCGCGCAGCAGCCCGCGCACCACGGTCGGCGAGAAGACCGCCGGGTGGCGCGGGTCGATCCTGGTGTAGGTGGCCAGGGCCACCATGACGAACTGCGCGCCCGCCTGGATCCCGGAGCGGTACGGCAGCACGAAGTCGCCGTCAGGACCGGTCACGTTGTCGACCACGTTCGCCGCGAAGTCGGTGTTGCCCTGGACATGGCCCAGGCTGGGGAAGTGCTTCAGGGTGCTGAGCACGCCGCTCTGCCGCAGGCCGCGCACAAAGGCCGAGGACTGCCGGGCGACCGTGCCCGGGGTGCTGCCGAACCCGCGGGCGAGTCTGCCGATCGGCTCATTGACCGAGGTCTCCTCGGCCGGCACCACGTCGACCACCGGTGCCAGGTCCAACTGGACCCCGGCCTGGGCCAGTTGGCGCCCCCAGGTGGCGGCGCGCCCCTGCAGCAGCGCGGTCGGCCAGCCGCCCTGCTCGGCGGCGCTCGGCATGGCGGAGAAGCCCGGGCCGCCCAGCACCTGGATCTGGCCGCCCTCCTGGTCCACGCCGACCAGCAGGCCGACCCTGCTGCCCGCGACGGTGGGCGCGAGCGCCTGCACCCGGTCCGTCCCGGCCCGTACCGCGCGGGAGCCGGCCTCGGTGTGCCCCATCAGGATGACCGAGCCGACCTGGCCCTGGCGCAGCACCTGCAGCTGCGCGGCGGTCGGCCCGGTGCTGCTGACCGCCGACATGAACAGCTGGCCGACCCGCTGCGCGGTGCTCATCCCGGCCAGCGTCCGCTCGACGCAGGCACTGGCCGCGCTGCGGGTCTGCGCGCCGGTCGGGGACGCGGTGGGCGACGTGGACGTGGGCGACGTGGAAGCGGGTGATGCGGAAGCGCTGTGCGGCGCGGTCGGGGTGGGCGACGCGGAGGCCGGGGAGCCGCCGCCGTCCCCGCAGGCGGCGGCGGCCATGGCCACTCCCAGCAGCAGGACCAGCAGCGGCAGTTTCAGGCCTGCGGTACGGGCAGCGGCCGGCATGGATGCTCCAAGCGGGTGGGATCGCGGTGGAATCGTCGTCCGCCGCCGGCCATCGGCGGAGAACTGCAGCGTACGGGGACGGGGCGGGCTCAGGGGGTGCCCGGCCGACGGCCGGCCAGGGTCCGCACCACCTTGGGCCCCGCCCACTTCCGCAGCTTCCGCAGCGGGGTGAACTCCTCGGCGGCCTGGTTGACCCAGTAGTACATCTGCGGCGGAACGTAGGGCAGCAGCGGTGAGTGCCGCTGGCCGAGCAGCGAGAACAGCTGAGGGGGCTTCAGGTGCATGTAGCGGGGGATGTTCTCGTACCACTGGGCGCTGTAGCGGGCCGCGCTCTGGGTGGAGAGGATGGCGAACTTCCGCTCCGCCTCGTAGGCGGCCAGCGCGGCCGGGAGCGCGGGGTGCCGCCGCACCGCCCCGGCCAGGCTGACGGCGTCCTCCAGGGCCAGTGTGGTGCCGGCGCCGACGGAGTAGTGGGTGGTGTGGGCGGCGTCGCCGATCAGCACGATGCCGTCGTGGTGCCAGCTGGCGTTGGTCAGCGTCCGGAAGCTGAGCCAGGAGGCGCTTCCGCCGCCGTCCGGCCTGCTGATCAGCGGGTGGCCGTCCAGCTGCCGGGCGAAGATCCGCTCCAGCAGCGCCATGGTCCCGCTCTCGTCCAGCCGGTCGAAGCCCAGCCCGGCCCAGGTCTCCGGGGAGCACTCCACGATGCAGGTGCTGCGGTCGCTGCTGAAGCGGTAGCCGTAGAACCAGATCCAGCCGTGCTCCGACTCGGCGAAGGCGAAGGTGAAGGATTCGAAGGCCCTGCTGGTGCCCAGCCAGATGAACTTGTTCCGGCCGGTCGCGACCTCGGTCCCGAAGCGGTCCGGGTACTGCTGCCGGAGCCGGCTGTGCAGGCCGTCGCCGGCCACGACCAGCTCCGCGTCCGGGAGCTGGCCGCGGTCGGTGATCTCCCGGCCGAACTCGACCCGGACGCCCAGGTCGGTCGCCCGCTCGACCAGGATGTCGAGCAGGCGCTGCCGGCCGATGCCGAAGCCCTCGTCGCTGGGGTGCGTCGTGGACTGCTCCCGGACGTGCGCCACGCCGTCGGTCCAGCGCACCGAGTTCTCGCTGATCGCCCGCGCGGTCGCGGGATCGCCGTCCCGCAGCCGGTCGAGCAGATCGCCCCAGTAGGTCACGCCCCACCCGTAGGTGGACCCGGCCGGGTTCCGTTCGAGGACGGTGATGTCGTGGCCCGGGTCGGACCGCTTCATCAGGATCGAGAAGTACAGGCTGGCGGGCCCGCCACCAGCGCAGACGATGCGCATGTCTTTCCCATGGTTCAGTAGCTCGGTGTAGTCGAACGATTTCACACCGTAGCAGCTGAGCGGTGGGGGAAGGCTCAGCGGTAGACCCGCAGATAGTCGGCGGCGAAGGTGATCGGGGCGGTCCCGGAGGGGCCGGGGTGGTACTGGCCGGCGCTGACCGACAGGCTCAGGTTCAGGTAGGCCGACCAGTCGGCGCCGACGCCGGTGCCGTCCGAGTAGACCTTGGTGCCGTTGACGTACCAGTCCACCGACTTCGCGCCGTAGTACGTGCCGATGGTCACCCAGTCGCCGGGGCCGACGGCCTTGGCGTCGGTGTAGTAGTCGTGCGCGGCGTTGACGTGGTTGGTCAGTTCCAGCAGGTTGGGGTTGTCGGGGTGGTACTCGAAGGAGTCGATCTCCCCGTTGCCGTTCTTCCAGGTCCACAGTGCGGGCCAGGCGCCGGAACCGGTCGGCAGCTGGACCCGGGCCTCGGCGTAGTCGCCGGTCCTGACCTGGAAGCCCTCGGTCGAGCCCTCGGTGGTGAGCTGGCCGGTGGTCCACGCCTGCTTGCCGTTCTCCAGGGTGTGCGCGGAGGGGGCGGCGGTGAAGGTGGCGACGCCGTTGGCGACCTGGACCGCGTTCGGGTCGAGCCAGTCGAGCTTGTTGTCGTTGGGGTTGTGGTTCCCGTACTGGAACGCGCTGCTGGTGCTGCCGACCCAGCGCGAGCCCCAGGCGATCGGGCTGTTGAACTCGTCCGACCAGGCCAGCGAGGTGCCGGGGACGGGCGAGGCCGGCGGGGCCGAGGACGGCGCGCTGGGTGTGGGCGTCGGGGTCGGTGTGCTGGGGCCGGTGGCCGCGGCGGGAGCCACCGTCAGCGTGCGGGTGGGCAGGTTGTGCCAGCCGCCCCTGCTGTCCTGCCAGAAGCCGAACTCGGTGTAGCTGCCGGCCGGCAGCGTCCGGCTGCCGGTGGTCAGGGAGACCGCGCCCGGGCAGATCCGGACGTTGCTCCGGGAGCCGGGGAAGTCGAGGTTGGCGCCGGACGCGTCGCGGACGCCCACGCCGAGCGTCCTGGCCGTGAAGCAGGAGCTGGAGTGGACCGTGAGCGAGGCCGTGGCGGCGACGCCGGCGGTCATCGAGCTGGGGGTGAGCCGGTCCTGACTGACGCTGGTGGCGGCCTGGGCCGGGACGGCGACCAGCGGGACGGCGGCCACGGCGGCGGCACCGGCTATCGCGGCGAAGCGCGCGGGGGTGATCCAAGGAGACATGGCAGGGTTCCTCGTCACGCCTGCGAGGTGAGCTGTCGGGTTCGGACTGAGGTAGCCCGGCCGCCCGGTGGGAGCGGCTTCACCCCGAGCCGAGACCCGCACGCCCGTTCGGGCGCGGACTCGGCAACTGACCTGGTTCCCCCGCTCCTGTCCGTACTGGAGCTCGGTGTCCCGCCGACGAGTGGACAGGACTCGGCGTCCCGGCGGCAGGCTCCGCCCACGGCGGAACCTGCAGGCTAGACATGCTTACGGGAATCGAACAACGGAATGTGCGCGGACTCACAGCGAGGGAGCAGGACCGCGCGCCACGGCCGATTAGGAGCGAAACAGACCTATTTCCTGGCTAGCGTGAGCACCACGCGATCGACCGCACGGGTCGGGCGCAGCGAGGAGGAAGGTGGTCCCCATGCCCACGCTGGTAGCCGCAGAGACCGATGAGCGCGACGCCCTGCTGCAGTTCGTGGAGGCCCAGCGCGGTGCGCTGCGGCGGGCGTTGGCGGGTCTGACCGAGGCCGAGGCCGCAGCCGCTCCGACGGTCAGCGCGCTGTCGGTGGCCGGGCTGGTGAAGCACTGCGCGGAGATGGAGAGCAGCTGGGTCAGGTGCACCCTGGCCGGGCGCCCCACCCTGCTGAAGCGGGACGAGTCGAACTGGGGCGACTCCTTCCGGCTGGTGGAGGGCGAGACCGTGGACGACGTGCTGGCCTTCTCCGACGCGGTGGCCGCCGAGACGACCGAGATCATCACCGCCCTGCCCGACCTGGACCTGACCGTCCCGCTGCCGGAGGCCCCCTGGTTCCCCGCGGATTCGCGGCGCTCGGCCCGCTGGATCCTGCTGCACCTGGTGGAGGAGACCGCCCGCCACGCCGGCCACGCCGACATCCTCCGCGAGTCCCTCGACGGAGCCACCGCCTTCGGTCTGATCGCCGCCGGGGCGAGGAAGTAGGCCCCCGGGGCCGCCGGACCTGGGCTTCAGCGCCCGGTGCTCCCGTTGTTCCCGGCGGTCCCGGCGGTCCCGGTGGCTCCGGGTGGGAGCAGTGGGCCGCCGGGCCAGTGCTGGAAGACGAGGTTGGTGAGCACCCGGACCACCTCGTCGCGCACGGTCAGCTGGTCCAGCACCAGCCGCTGCAGGCCCTGGCTGGTGTCGGTGGCCACATGGGCCAGGAAGTCGTCGGGCCCGGTGAGGTGGTAGACCGCGCGCACCTCGGGCTGGGCCAGCAGGTGGTCGACGAACGGCTCGACCAGCGGGCGGCGGTGCGGGCGGACCTGGATGTACAGGAACGCCTCCAGCGGGCGGCCGAGCTTGGCGGCGTCGACCTGGATCCGCTGCCCGGTGATCACTCCGGAGGTGCGCAGCCGCGCCACCCGGTCCAGACAGGTCGACGCGGCGACGCCGACCACGGCGGCGAGGTCCTTGTTGCTGATCCGGGCATCGTTCTGCATCACCCGCAGGATCTCAAGATCAACCGTATCCAGTTCGATGTTTCCCATGGAGCCAGAATAATAATCGAAAGCGTTGTGGCGCCACTGAACATTGCTCGAACCTATGGGCATGAAACCCGCTGACATCCGTACCCGGGCCGTCCACGCCGGCCGTGAGGACCTGGCCGATCTCGGCGTCCATGCCGCGCCGATCGACCTGTCCACCACCTACCCCTCCCGGGACAGCAGGGCCGAGGCGCTGCGCCTCGACGGCTTCGGCTCGGGGGAGTGGGACGGCGGACTGCCGGTCTACGGCCGCGTCTCCAATCCGACCGTCGAACGCTTTGAACGCGCTCTGGCCGATCTGGAGGGACTGCCCGCGGCGGTCTCCTTCGCCAGCGGGATGGCCGCGATCAGCGCCGCGCTGCTGGCCGTGCTCAGCGGCGGACGGCGGCACGTGGTGGCCATCCGCCCGCTCTACGGGACCACCGACCACCTGCTCGGCTCCGGGCTGCTGGGCACGGAGGTCAGCTGGGCCGACCCGGAAGGCGTCCGCCGGGCGCTGCGCCCCGACACCGGCCTGGTCTTCGTGGAGACCCCCGCCAACCCCACCTTGGCCGAGGTCGACCTGGCCGATATCGCCGCCCAGGCCGGGGACGTGCCGCTGCTGGTCGACAACACCTTCGCCACCCCGGTGCTGCAGCAGCCCGCCCGCCAGGGCGCCGCCATGGTGCTGCACAGCGCCACCAAGTTCCTCGGCGGCCACGGCGACGTGATGGGCGGCGTGATCGCCTGCGGGGACGAGCAGGCCGCCCTGCTGCGCCGGATCCGCTTCGCCACCGGCGGGGTGCTGCACCCGCTGGCCGGCTACCTGCTGCTGCGCGGCCTGTCCACGCTGCCGCTGCGGATCGGCGCGGCCAGTGCCACCGCCGCCGTCCTGGCCGACCGGCTGCGCGAGCACCCGGGCGTGCGGGCGGTGCACTACCCGGGCCACCAGCAGGGCCGCCCTTCCGACCAGATGGCGTCCGGCGGCGCGCTGGTCGCGTTCGAGGTCGACGGGGATCCGCACCGGGTCATCTCCGCGGTGCGGCTGATCACCCCGGCGGTCAGCCTGGGCAGCGTCGACACGCTGATCCAGCACCCCGCCTCGATCAGCCACCAGATCGTGGACCCCGAGCAGCGCAGGGCCTGCGGGATCAGCGACCGGCTCCTGCGCCTGTCCGTCGGCCTGGAGGCACCGGACGACCTCTGGAGCGATCTCGACCAGGCGCTCGATCAGGCGCTCGACCAGGCCGGGAACGCCGCCGCCGGGTAGGTCCGGTCCGGCTCGGGTCAGCTGCGGGTGGCGAGGCAGAACGGGTGGCCGGCCGGGTCGAGCATCACCAGCAGGCCCAGGGCCCGGTCCTTCGGCTGGTGCTCGGGCGTGGTGGCCCCGTAGGCCTGCAACTGCTTCTCGGCCGCCTCCAGGTCGTCCACGAAGAAGTCCATGTGGACCCGCAACGGCACTTTCGACGAGGGCCAGGTCGGCGGCCGGTAGCCGTCGACTCTGCGGAAGACCCAGGTCGTTCCCGACATGGTGACCCAGGCCGAGTCGTCGTCGCTGTGGGTGATCTCGCCGCCGGACGCGTCCCGGTAGAACGCGGCCACCCGCGCCGGGTCCTGGCAGTCGATGACGATGCAGGCGAGTGCGATGACAGGGGCCACGGTTCGCTCCGAGGTCAGTGGGCGGGGGTCAGGGTTCGGGGTCGCTCCCGCTCCAGCATGGCAACCGCTGAACCGACGTCAGTGCTGGAAGAGCATCTCGGGGTAAGTAGGTGAGGTTCCGTCAAGAATCGGGTCGTGGCCGCCGCGCAGCCAGCGGTCGAAGAAGGCCGCGACATAGGTCTCCTCCAGGCTGACGGCCCGCGCCGGACGGATGGTGCCGACGTCGTCGGTGACGGTGCTCGGAGGCAGGACCGTCGGGCCCAGCGCCCGCGCCAGTTGCGGGACCAGGCTCTCGGCATCGGTGTAGGAGACATGGCGCGAGCCGGCCATGGTCACGTCCCGCACCCAGCCCCGCTCGTGGTCGTAGAAGGCACGCCAGGACGGGTCGGAGGCGAGGCTCTCGCCGTCCGCGCTCTGACTGCCCATCAGCAGGAACGGCCGGTCGATCCCGTTCGCGGCCGAGGACATCAGCGGTGCGCCGGGGGTGGGCTCGCCCGCGTACTCCAGGATGCCGTCCAGGTCGATCCCGGCCTTGATCCGGCGGTCCTGGTACATCGCCTGCGCGGCGGTCGAGCCGCCCGCGGACTGGCCGTACATGCCGACCCGGCCCAGGTCCAGCGACCCGGCCAGTCCGGCCGGCAGGGCGGCGCCGGCCGGGGCGTGTCCTGCGGCGATCCGGCCGAGCGCGTCCAGCACCGAGGTCGCGTCGTCGGCGCGCACGGACACCACCTTCCGCAGCAGGTCGCCGACGGTGCCGTCCTGCTGCGCCTGGGCGAACAACTGCGGCAGCACGCTCGTCTCGACCCGCCCGCCGGGGAACTCGACGCCCGAGGCGTCGTAGGTGGGGTCGATGGTCACCACCACGAAGCCGCGGCTGGCCAGGTCCTCGGCCACGGTGCTGTCCCAGCCCCGCGGGTCGCCCGCGCCGGGCGAGAAGAGCAGCACCGGGAACCCGCCGCGCGGCGCGGTGGCGGCGGGCGCCTCCCGGTAGGCCCAGGTACGGGTGGAGGCCCAGTCGACCAGGCCGCTCGGCAGGCCGAGTTCACCCGCGTTCAACTGGTCGAAGGCGGCGGCGGTACCGGCCGGGAACTGCGCGGCGCGGGTCCGGCCGGCAGTGTCCCGGGCCGGGTAGTAGACGCTGGCCATCAGCTCCCGGTAGGCCGGCGACGCCGTCCACGGGTTCGGCCTGGCGGCGTCGACCAGATGCAGGTCGACGATGCCGACCTGGTGCGGCCCGGTCGGTTTCGGCAGGGTCAGACCGCGCACCGGCGTGCTGTGGGGCCCGCCGCCCGCCGCCGGGGCGCCGAACGAGACCGCGGGAACGGCCGTCGCCGCCATCGCGGCGACCAGGCCGACGGCGGCGGCCCGCGCGGCCCAACGGCGGCTGTGACGGGGTGTCAGGGTGCGGCTGCTCATGTGGGAGGGCCCTTCCTCTGGTGTCCTCTGGTGCCGGTCGGATCGTCCGCCCCTGCGGACGCCCCCCTCCAGGTTCTCCCGCCGCGCCGGCCCCGGACGAGGGTGGTGGCCCCCGGCCCGGGGGTGAGGTTGACCCCACCCCCGGGCCGGGCGACGGCCGTCGGCGTGTCCGGGAACCGCGTCTGCGAGGATGCGGAGGGGAATCCGACGACCGAGGACCGGTACCAGGACCTCACATTTTCCGGGCGCCGCGCGTCTACCTGGTGAGAGCTACGATGCGGGACGCAGAGAGGACCGGGATCATGTACACACGCCACGCGCTTGTCGACACCGTGCTGGGCGAGGTGACCGTGGTGGCCTCGGACGAGGCCGTCGTGGGCGTCTACTTCCCGCACCACTGGTACATGCCGGCGGTGGACAGCCTGGGCACCAGGGTCGAGGTCCAGGGCGACGCCCTGCTCGAAGCCGCGCGGACCCAGCTGACGGAGTACCTGGGCGGGGACCGGACCGCGTTCGACCTGCCGACGGCGACCAACGGCAACCCGCTGCAGGAGCAGGTCTGGGCCATCCTCCGGGAGATCCCGTACGGCGAGACCACGACCTACGGGGAGATCGCCGAGCGGCTGGGGGACAAGGCGCTGGCGCAGGCGGTGGGCCAGGCGAACGGCCACAACCCGATCTCCATCATCGTCCCCTGCCACCGGGTGGTGGGGAAGAGCGGAAAGCTGACCGGCTACGCGGGCGGGCTGAAGCGCAAGCAGTTCCTGCTGGAACTGGAGGAGCCGGAGCAGCTGAAGGCCGCCAAGCTGTTCTGACCGTCGGAGCTGTGCGGAACGCCGGAGCCGATAGCAGGAAAGGGACGATGAAGAAGCCTTTCGAGCAGGTGGTGGCCGACCACGGGGACACCGTGCTGCGCGTGTGCCGGGCCGTCGTCGGCGTCCACGACGCCGACGACGCCTGGTCGGAGACCTTCCTCGCCGCGCTGCGCGCCTACCCCGGCCTGCCGGAGGACGCCAATGTGCAGGCGTGGCTGGTCACCATCGCCCACCGCAAGGCCGTCGACGTGATCCGGGCCCAGGGCAGACGCGCCGTCCCGACCGGGGACCTGCCCGAGCGGCCGTCGGCGGTCGGTGTGCCCGAAGGCCCCGACCGCGACCTGTGGGACGCCGTCAAGGCGCTTCCGGCCAAGCAGCGGCAGGCCGTCGCGTACCACCACTTCGCGGGCCTGCCCTACAAGGACATCGCCGAGATCCTCGGCGGGACCCCGGAGGCGGCGCGCAGGGCCGCGGCCGACGGCGTCAAGACACTGCGGACCACCTTTCCGGACGCGTATGCGAGAGGAGCGACCCCATGAACGACACCGCACACGAGCCGGAGGTCTCCGCCCTGCTGGCGCCGGCCCCCGCCGACTCCGGGGCACTGGAGCGGCTGCACCGCCGCCTCGAGGCGGCGGCCGAGCGGGACGGGCTGCTCGACGTCGCCTATACGACCGTGGACACCCCGGTCGGCTGCCTGCTGCTCGCCTCGACCCCCAGGGGGCTGGTCCGGGTCGCCTTCGACCGGGAGGACCACGACAAGGTCCTGGAGACCCTCGCCGGCAGGCTGAGCCCCCGGCTGCTGCGCGCCCCGAAGCGTCTGGACCAGGCCGCCCGCGAGATCGACCAGTACTTCGCCGGCACCCGGACGGCCTTCGACCTGGCCCTGGACCTGTCGCTGTCCAGCGGCTTCCGGCAGCTGGTGCAGCGGCATCTGCCCGAGATCGGCTACGGGCGGACGCAGAGCTACGCCCAGGTGGCCCGGCTGGTCGGCAACCCGAAGGCGGTCCGTGCGGTCGGCACGGCCTGTGCGACCAACCCGCTGCCCGTCGTCGTCCCCTGCCACCGGGTGGTGCGCACCGACGGCACGCTCGGCGGCTACGTCGGCGGCCCGGACGCGAAGTCCGCGCTGCTGACCCTGGAAGCGGCGGCCTGACCGTCCCGGCCCGGTTTCTGAGGGTTGCTCAACTTTCCCTCAATTCACTTGTGTAGCAATGGGTTTATGGATTGACTCACTGTCGTGACCGGCTCCCGCCTCGGAGAATCCCGGTTCTGGCAGGGGGAGCCGGCAGGCCTCAACCGAGCCGTTCACGCACCGGACCCAGCCCGTCCCGGACGGGCTGCTCCATCATCAGGAGTACAGGAACCGTATGCACCGTCTTGTGAGCACAGCCATCGCCACCACCCTGGCCACGGGCGGGCTGGTCGCCGTCGCCGCCCCCAGCCAGGCCGCCGTCCACCCGCAGATCTGCTCGGACGCCGGCATCCACTACGACATCATCAACAAGTCCAGCGTGCTGGTCCCGACCAACCTCTACAGCGCCTGGGTGCCGATCAACGGCAGCATCCTGCCGACCTACAACCAGACCAAGACCGCCACCGTCAGCGCCTCCGGGACGGCCACCGTGTCGGCCGAGGCCGGGATCATCTTCGCCAAGGCCAGCACCTCCTTCGCCGTGACCGTGGGCAAGAGCTGGAGCAAGAGCGGCTCGTGGACCTACGCGGTCCACTCGATCCCGAAGAAGTCGGGCAAGAAGTGGGCCCGGCTGATGATGTTCCACTCGGCCAAGAAGTTCACCGCCGAGAAGTACAGCCTCAACGGCACCTGCAGCAAGACCACCATCATCTGGAAGAAGGTCATCACCGCCCCGGTGGCGAAGAACGACAACTACTGGAGCCTGCAGTACAAGTAGTACGCAGGTCAGCATGCACGCAGGCGTGACGGCGGCGAGCACGGCGTCCGGCGCTCATGGAGCCCGCTATGCTTCATGAACTTTCCAGAACGCCGTGCTCGTCCCCCATGGTGCCCGGACCAGGGCCGGAATGTCAGCACGGCACCGTGTGCTCCGGTGATCACGGGACGAGTGGGGAGATTCGTATGACGCAGAGTCAGGACACGCGCAATTCGGACGGCGGCGCGGCTCCCGCGGGGCCGTCGACCCTCCTGCTGGCGGATCTGGCGCGGGCCGTGATCGCCTCCGCCGCTCCGGAGCAACTCGAGCTGCTGGAACGCATTCCCGCTCGCTGGACGGACGGTGGGGGCCCCGGCCGGGGCCGCCGCGGATGGGCCGGCGGCTCGGTCTCCTCCGGCATCGACCCGGCGGTGCTCAGCGAGATCGTCTATCCGCTGCTCACCGGCGCCTTCGCCCAGGTCCTGGGAACGGCCGCGCTCACCGGCTGGCAACAGCGGCGGACCCTGCGGCGGTTGGGCCGTCGAAGCACCGACACGCCGGTCGCCCAGGTGCAGTTGAACCTCGACGCCGCCCAGGCCGACCGCCTCCGGGCCGCCTGCCTCGCCCACGGCGAGACGCTCGGCCTGACCGCCGCCGAGGCCGGCATGCTGGCGGACGCCCTGTACGGCGCGCTGCGGCAGACGCTGAACGACGATCCCCAGCAGCGCCCTTGACGGATCCCGACTCCCGTCCCGAGCCCGCGCGCCGGTCCGGGTCGCCCTTTGCTGATGCGGCGCGGGTGGCCGCACCACCCCACCTGTGGTGGACCTACCTGCTGACCTTCTTCGCGTTGGCCGTCATGGGCGGCGGAGCCGGGCAGGCCCTGTTCTCCACCCGCGACCTGGGCCACTTCGCCGCCGGCCTGCCCTGCCTGGCCGGATACGGCTACACCGTGCCCGTGTTCGGCGCCGTCGTCACGGACCCGTTCGATCCGCACTTCGTCGACTGCGAGGCCCCGTACAACCACGGGAACGGTGTCGCGATGATGGTCGGCGCCGTCTCGGTGGTCGTCGCCGTCTGGCTGCTGATGGTCTGCGGCGGGCTGATCATGCGTGCCCGGCTGAACCGCGGCGCTCGGGACGGGTCGTCGGCGACGGCCGCGGCGGCCCAGAGGGCTGTCGATCGCTTTGAAATCTGGTGCGACGTCTGGCAGTTGACCGGGCGTCAGCGACCCCGACTGGTACTGGTGGCTCCGGGCCGGTTCGGCGGCCGGGCGTTCACCACCGGGGTGCCGCTGGCCCGGCCGGTGGTGGCGCTGCCGCTGGGACACGCCTACCTCGAACCGGCGCGGTTCGACGTGATCGTCCTGCACGAACTGGCCCATGTACGCTCCCGCGACCTGCTCTGGGCCGCCTCGGTGTGGTGGGCCGGATGGCTCAACGTCCCGGTGCTGCTGCTCTCGATCAGTTCGGTCCTCTTCGGCCACCCCGAAGCCCATGTGTCGCGCTACACGGCCTCGTTGTGGACTGCGGCCGCCCTGTCCGCGGCGGTACTGATCCTGCGTGCGGCGCTGCTGCGGCGCCGCGAGCTGGCCGCCGACCGGTTCGCGGTCGAGGTGCTGGGTGCGGACGGCCCGCTGCGGGAGGTGCTCGGCGCCCGGGCCAGGACGCCGGCCCGGTCCGGGCCCGCCGGTTTGGATCTGGCCCAACTGGTCTTTCGGATCCAGCAGTTGACCGCCTCTCATCCGCCGCCGGAGCAGCGTGCCGAGGCGGGCGGGCGCCGTGGTTCCGGGGATTCCGACCACTGGGAGGGCGGGTTCGCGGTCTCGGCGGCGACCAGTCTCATCGCCATGTTCACCTATCAGGGCGTGTACATCGCGCTGGCGGACCTGTCGGGATCCCACTGGGCGAACCCCATGCTGCCGACCGACCTGGAGTTCGCCTCGGCCGGTCTGCTGTGGGCCTGTGTGATCGTCCCGGCCTGGGTCGGCCGGGTGACGGCCGCTGCCCGTGCGGGCAGGGCGCCGACCTGGTGGGGCCCGGTGGCCGGGGTGGTTCTGGGCCTGGTCGTCGGCTACCTGCTCCAGGCGCCGGGGAACCAGCCGGTGGGCGGTGTCAGCCTGTTCCCCGGTCATCTCGCGCTGGTGGGCGTGGTGTTGGGGGGACTGGCGGTGGCGGGAGTCGCCGTCTTCACCGCCGGGCTCGCGACCTGTGTCGCCGGGTCCGCGGTCGGCGGTGCTCGGCGCAGACTCGCCCTGGTCTCGGCGGTGCTCACCGCGGCCGTCGCCCTGACGACAGCCCTCGGTGTGGCGGTCCTGCTGCTCGTGGCCCAGGAGCGGTGGGGGAGTGCGGCGGAGAACCGGACACTGCTGTCCGGGGCCGGCGATCTGCGCGACTGGTACGGCGTGCCGTTGCTGATGCTGGTCGGATGCACCCTCGTCCTGCCCCGGCCGGTCGGCGCCCGGTGGGTCCGTTCGCTGAACCCGCTGCCGCGTCGCTGCCTGCCGGTGGTGGCTGCGGCGGCCGGCGTCGGAGGGGTGGCCTCGACCCTGTCCTGGCAACTGCGCATCGGAGCCGCCCACTCCGAGGACGCCCAGTACCTGCTGGTCTTCGGAGGCTGGTGGATCTGCGCCCTGGCCGGTTGGGGCGCGACCGCGGTCGTCCTGCTGACCGGCCGGGGCCGGTCGCGGGACGTGGGCGGGGCCGGAGGCCGGTCCCTTCCGGCGGGAGTTCCGGCCGCGCTGAACGCGGGGCTCGTCACCGCGGCGATCGCGGGCCTGGTCGAGTACCTCACGGCGGACGTGTCCGGCTACGGGGGCACGCTGCACCTGCTCCAGGAGTCGGCGCGTCGGCCGATGTGGATCCTGTGCACCGTTGTGGTGGCGACCCTGCCGTGGCTGGTCGGGCTGGTCCTGCTCGCCCGGCGTCTGCGGCGGGGCTTGCTGCGGGGCTCGCTGCGGGGCTCGCCGTCGGGCGCGGCACGGCCGGTGGTGATCCGTTCGGTGGGGACCCTGCCCATAGCTGTGGGCACCGGTCTCGGCGTCGCCGCGCTCGCCGGGGCCCTGGTCGCGGGGCTGCTGGCGCCGGTCACCGTCTCCGCCCATGACCGGAGCGCCGGTCTGGCCGCGCTACGCGCCGTTCCGCTGGAACGGGGCGTGCCCCAGGTCTCCACTGCGCCGAGGGCGTCCGCAGCACCGACGGGTTCCGCACGGCCCACGGCCTCGGTCGCGCCTCCGACCAGCGCGGGTGACCCCGGCCGGGCGTTGGACCACGCCTCGGCCGAGCGGGTCTTCGCCGGCCTTCGGGACCTGTTGCCGACGGACCGGAAGACGGTCCCCAACAGCAAGCACTCCACGAACACCATCAGCCCGCACCGCTGTCAGACCCTGTTCGACGGCGACTACGCCTCCGAGCGGTCCCGGCCCCGCAGCGCCGACATCACCCACACCTATGAGGTGCCGGCCAAGGGGGTCATCGCCACCGGAATGACCGTCGTCTTCAGTGTCGTCTCCTACACCACGGCGTGGGACGCGCTCGCGCCGACGCGTCTGGAGACCGCCCGGTGCCCGCATTCGGTGTGGCTCGGCAGCGGCGTGGGGGCCGGCCCCATCCAGGTGTCCCTGACCGCACGGGATCTGACCGGCACTCCGTTCCCGGCCCTGCGGCAGGACCTGGCCCTGGTCTCCGGTGTCGGTTCGGCCACACTGACGGACACCGGTCTCTACTACGGCGAGTTGGTCGGGCATACCCTGGTGTCCGTCCAGGTCGACTACATCTACACGGGCGCGCGTCCGACGGCGGCGGTGCGGCGCTTTCCGCAAACCCTGGCCGACGCGGCGCTGAGCGCCTTCGTCAAGAACCTGCGAGCCGAAGCGGTCCGCTGAGCGCGGTGCGGGCTGAGGTGCGTACGGTGGAAGCCCTGCCGTACGGGGGGACAGCAGGGCTTCCATGTACCACTATACCGGCATGTGCATGCCACTGGGGTACTTGGGGTTGACCTTGGTCACTGTCACATTGCCTACTGCGAACGGGAGTTGCTCCATCTGCCAGGACTGGGACGGTGACACGATCGCTCTCCGTGGAGCGTTGATCCGTGGGATTCGGGAGACAGGGAGCGACCGTGGCCGTTGAACGTCCGAGGCTGGTCCTGGTGTGCGGGCTTCCGGGCGCGGGGAAGACCACGCTGGCGAGGAGGCTGGCGCAGGAACTGTCGGCGGTGCGGCTGTGCCCCGACGAGTGGATGGTGGATCTCGGGTTCGACCGCTTCGACGGCGACGCCCGGGACCGGGTCGAGGCACGCCTGTGGATCCACGCCCAGGAACTGCTCACCCGGGGCGCGGTGGTGATCATGGAGAACGGATTCTGGGACCGTGCCGAGCGGGACGAGATGCGGCTGCTGGCACGGTCGCTCGGAGCCGCGGTCGAGCTGCGCTACCTGGACGTGCCGTCGAGCGAACTGCACAGGCGGGTCGGCCTGCGCAACAAGGAGCCCGGGGCCGCGGTGATCTCCCCGGAGCTGCTGGCGGAGTGTGAGGCCGCGATCGAGGTACCGGGAGCGGCGGAGCTCGAGCTGTTCGACGCGCCCTTCGCTGAAGGACCCGCGGTCACTCCCCGGTGAGTCCGTCGACCGACTCGCGCAGCAGGTCGGCATGGCCGTTGTGCCGTGCGTACTCCTCGATCAGATGGCACAGGATCCAGCGCAGGCTCGGCGCACGGCCGTCGGCCCAGGCACGCTTGGCCGGCTGCTCCGGGCCGCCGTCGGCCAGTGCCTGGGCGACCAGGAAGCGGGACCGGGCCACGGCGTCCTGCCAGAGCGTGGAGAGCTGCTCGGGGGTGTCCTCGGCGGCGGAGTGCCAGTCCCAGTCGGGGTCGGCCTTCCAGTCCACGGTGTCCCACGGGGGCTGCGGGTCCTGCCCGTGCAGCGACCGGGAGCACCAGTGGTCCTCGACGTAGGCGAGGTGCTTCAGCATGCCGCCGAGGGTCATCGGCGAGGCGGCGACCGTCCTGCCCAGGCCGTCCGCGTCCAGGCCCGCGCACTTCCAGGCCAGGGTCGCCCGCTGGTAGTCGAGGAAGCCGAGCAGGGTGGCGGTCTCGCCCGCCGCGAGCGGAGGCTCCGGGCGGCCCTGCTCGTCCAGGTCATAAAGATCGTTGAGGTCGCTCATGGGCGCTGAGTCTAGGGTCTGGACCCCCCGGAACAGCACTGAATTCGCGCCGGTGCGCCCGCGGCGTCGGTCAGCGGTGCGGCGGGGTGTCGCGCCGTACACTTTCGGCTGCCGGTACACCCGCCCGCCCGCCGAAGTGAAGGCAGTTCCCCGTGCTCGACGCCGACGACGTCCGTCGTATCGCCCTGTCCCTGCCGCAGACGGTGGAGAAGGAACTCTGGAACCACCCGACCTTCCACGTCGCCGGCCGGATGTTCGTCACCGTCCCCGACGACGGGACGTCCTTCGCCGTGCGCTGCCCCCGGCAGGACCGGTACGAGCTGATCGCCTCCGAGCCGGAGAAGTTCTGGGTGCCGCCGCACGAGGCGAACTCCTCCTGGGTACGGGCCCGGCTGGCGGCCCTGGACGGGGCGGACGAGCTCCGCGACATCGTGGTCGACTCCTGGCGGCAGGCCGCCCCGGCCGAACTCGCCGAGACCTTCCACCTGCCCGGCTGGAAACCGGGCAACGGCTGAGCCGACATCAGGTTTGTGGGGCTCTATGCCCATATTCATGCGCGGGTGTCAGCGGATTTGCTAGACCTGGTGTCAGGATCCAGACAATGGGGGAGAGATGGACGTCGAACACGACGCGCTCGTGATCGCTGCCACCGCGGAGCAGGCCGACACCGACCGTCAGGGCAGGGAGGCGTGAGCCAGGAAGCCGATCCCCCTGCCGTGGAGGAGCCGTACGCGGGAGCCCCGGCCCTGCAGACCGAGTTGTCGCTGCTCATGGACCTCATGCTCGACGCGCTCACCGACCGGCTCACCCCGTCCGAGCAGCGCGCCTTCCTGCTGCGGCGCGCCGCTGCGAACGACCGCACGGCCCTGCTGGTGGTCGGCCTCGCCAGCCGCCGGGACGACGTCGAGGGGTGCGTCGCCGACGCCGAGCGCACCGCCCGCGACCTGTGGGCGTACGACCGCAAGCACGGCACCGGCGGCGAGGCGGCCGACCTCCCACTGCCCGAGGACGCCGCCGAAGGCACCGCCGAGGGCAGCGCCCGCGCCTACGTCCGCCGCGAATACCGCGCCTGGAGCAGGCAGTGACGCTGCCTCGGGGCCCGCTGGGCGATCTGGTCAAGGCCTGACTACGGCTGGGGGGCGAGGTCCCAGGTCTGGTCGGCGGCCCAGGAGTCGATGGTGTGCCAGTCGACCTGCGGGTAGGAGCGCTGCAGGGCCTCGACGTCGACCTCCAGGCCGGTCTCCTGGAAGTAGCGGAACATCGACGCCAGATCGGCGGAGGACTCCTCGATCACGGCCAGCGGAACTTCCTGGTAGGTGATCTCCCGCTTGCTCGCCGTGGCGATCGCCGCCGCGATCCGACGGGGCGTCACCAGCTGGCCGGCGATGTCGATCCGCCGGCCGGCGAACTCGGACGGGTGGTCGAGGATGAACGCGGCGAAGGCGCCGATGTCCGCCGTGGCGATCAGCGGCAGCGGGCTGTCGGCGGGCATCGGCAGGGCGAGGACGCCGTTGCGCAGCGACTGCAGGGTCCATTCGGTGGTGTAGTTGTCCATGAACACGGCGGGCCCGATCACCGTCCACGGCACACCGCTCTCGGCGAGATGCCGCTCTATCCGGTGCTTGCTGTCGAAGTGGGGGACGCCGGTGGCCCGGTCGGCGTTGGCGGCCGAGGTGAACACGATGTGCCGCACCCCCGCCGCGGCGGCGGCGTCCAGCAGGGCGGTGCCCTGGCGGATCTCGGCGTCGAGGTCGGTGCCGAAGGGGGTCGACATCGCGAAGAGCGTGCCGGCGCCCGCCAGCGCCGCGTCCAGCGTGGCCCTGTCGTCGAAGTCGGCGCAGACGACGTCGGCGCCGAGCGCCCGTAACGCGTCGGCCGCCGGGGAGCCCGGGCTGCGGGTGAGCGCACGCACCGGGCGTCCCCGTCGCAACAGGGCGCGGGCCGCGGCACCCCCCTGCTCTCCGGTGGCGCCGGCCACGGCCACGGGGAGGTTCGCCAGGGCGAGATCGGATTCCTGTGTCATGCGCCAAACATACGGTGCACCAACAGCTTTGCGGGAACAAACCGCCGGAGAGTCCGACCACGGGATCCGAGCGGGGCGGGCCGGCCCGTCAGCCTACTGGGATGCCGGGGTTGACGAGGCCGTCGCCGCCGGTGGCGGTGTTGTCGGGGGTGATCGTCACCGGGCAGGTCGCGGCGTTGTAGTCGGTGACATCGATGCCGTAGGAGGGGCTGATGGTGGCGGCCGTCAGGTCGGAGGTGTTGCCGTGGAAGACCGTGCCGCAGCCCCAGCCGGCCGCCTGACTGTGGGTCTGGAATCCGTCCTTGAGGGTGTGTGAGCCCTTGTTGTTCTGGATGGTGTAGTTGTTGCCCTTCACATCCACCCAGGAGTCGTCGAAGTTCTTGTCGGTGAGCCCGTTGCCGTCGAAGGTGTTGCCGGAGACCAGGCCGCCGGTTGTGCCCTCCTTCAGGTCGATGTTCTCCGCACCGATGTTCGGGCCGATCACATTGTTGAGGATCTGCACATAGTCGCTGTTGTCGGTGAGGGTGTTGGCCGTTCCGACGTAGACGCCCTCGCCCTTGCCGTCGCCCTGGGTGCCGGTGTCGTGGATCGTGGAGTTTTCCAGCACGCCGTACTGGCTGGAGTTGCGGAAGTGCACCCCTTCCATGGTCAGGTTCCCGACGTTCACTCCGTCGATGACCACGTGGTTGGCCGAGTCGACCACGATGCCCTTCTGCGCGTGCCCGAGGGTGATGCCGTGCACGGTCCAGCACGAGGCCCCGTCGAGGTGCAGTCCGTAGCCGCCGCCGGTGTTGGTGGTCAGCACGGCGGCGGAGGAGCCGGTCAGGGTGATCCGGCTCTGCGCGGTCCCGGGGACGGAGGCGACGAAGTTGCCGGTGTAGGTGCCGTCCGCGAGCTGGATGGTCTGCCCGGGCACGGCCGCGGCGAGCGCCGCCTTGAGCCCGGCGCTGGTACTGACCTGCACGGTGCTGCCGCTGCCGGTCGTGGCTGTGGCTGTGGCAGAAGCGGAGGCGGAGGCCGTGGCCGTGGCCGTGGCCGAGGCGCTGGCGGACGGGCTGGTGCTGGGGCCGGACGGGCCGCTGAGGGTGATGTCGTCCGCGTCGAAGGCGCCCTGGCCGTACCAGCCGTGGGTGTAGACCTGCACCGAGGTCGTCGCCGGGCCGGTGGTGAAGGTCGTGGTGAGCGCGGTGTAGCCGGTCGCGCTCGGCGTCCAACTGCTGGCGCTGACACCGGTTCCGGTCGCTCCGAGGTACACATACGCGCCCCGGACGTAGGCCGACAGGCTGTAGGTCGTGCTCGGCAGCACGCTGACGGACTGTGCGCACTGGGCCGTGTCGCTCCCGGACGCCGCGCCCTGGAGGGCATGGCTGCCGCTGTGCACCGGGGAGGCGACCACGGTGTCCAGCGGTGAGCAGGTCCAGCCGGACAGGGTCCCGGTCTCGAAGTCGCCGTTGGACAGCAGGTTGACCGTGGCGGCGCCGGCGGCGGTCTCCGCCGCCGCGAGGGCCAGCGAGCCGGCGACCAGCACCGCCGCCGCGACGGACGCGGTGGCGGCGGTGCGGCGTCCGCGGGTTGCACCCCGGACGGACCCCAGGGGCGGACGTGCGGAACGGGCGCGTTCGGGCATGGCGGACTCCGGTGCTCGTGGGGGCGGAGCAGCCCGCGCCGGACGGACAAGGTGGGGGTCGTCCTCGGGGCGCGGTCTTCGGGCGCGGTAAGACTTCGGCAAGCGTGTACATGCATAAATTGGCCTAGACCAGAAGGCCCGTCAAGACCCGCTCCCGGGACGAGGGCGCCGGGCCCGCCACCGCCCGTGCGGTCACCTGTGTGTTCAGTGGGTTGAACAAGAAAACAGCCCGCTGGTATCCCGGTGGCCCATGTGTTCATGACTTGAAGTCATGTACCCGTCGACTCGCTCTTCGTCAGGAAGGCGCCGCAAAATTGGTCCAGACCTTGACCGCAGAAGCTGGGGCGAGTTCAATCGCACTCGAAAGCCCGCTTCTGACCGACTGTCAGCTGCCGAATTGCGGGATTGTCACCGTTTGTGCGGGCCTCTTCACCCCCTGTCCCCCCTCGGAGAAGCGATGCGGCCAACGCATCCTGGGAGCGCTCCAACGACAACGTAAGCACAGCTTGGAACGCTCCCGGACTCTGTGGAGGTGTTCCCCCACCTGAAGGGTTGTGTTCATGTTTCGAAGTCTTTCGGGCCGCCTACGGGCTGTCCTGGCCATCGCGGCGAGCTGTATCGCGCTGACCGTGCCGACCGTCGTCACTGCCCAAACCGCGAGCGCCGCCGCGGCCGTCGTCAACTGCCAGCCGCAGGGGTCGCTGAGCCTGGCGGGCGGTGAGTACACCCTGCAGAACAACGAGTGGAACTCCAGCGCGCCGCAGTGCGTGACGGCCACGACCGGGACGGCCTGGTCGGTCAGCACGGCCGACTTCAACCTGTCCGGCGGCGCACCCGCGACCTATCCCTCGATCTACAAGGGCTGCCACTGGGGTGCCTGCACCACCGGCAGCAACCTCCCGATCCAGGTGAGCAAACTGGGCAGCGCCACCTCCTCCTGGTCGACCGTGCAGCCGGCCTCCGGCGCGTACGACGTGGCGTACGACCTGTGGACCAACTCGGCTCCCACGACCGGCGGCCAGCCCGACGACAGCGAGATCATGATCTGGCTCAACAGCCGCGGGGGAGTCGCCCCGTTCGGGTCGAAGACCGCCACCGCCACGATCAGCGGCCACAATTGGGACGTCTACACCGGCCGTCAGGCCGCCTGGAACATCGTGTCGTACGTCCTCCAGGGCGGTGCCACCTCGGTCAGCAACCTCGACGTCAAGGCGATGATCAACGACTCGGTCGGGCGGGGCACGACCGGCGCCAACGCGTACCTGATCGACGCCGAGGCGGGCTTCGAGATCTGGCAGGGCGGCCAGGGCCTCGCCACCAACTCCTTCTCCTTCAACGCGACCCAGGGCACCGGCGGCGGCACCGGGACCGGACCCACCGGCCGGATCACCGGCTTCGGCGGCAAGTGCGTCGATGTCGCGGGCGCCGCGACCGCCAACGGCACGGCGGTGCAGCTCTACGACTGCAACGGCACGGCGGCCCAGTCCTGGACCGTGGGCACCGACGGTACGGTCCGCGCGCTCGGCAAGTGCCTGGACGTGACCGCGGCCGGCACCGCCAACGGCACCAAGGTCCAGCTCTACGACTGCAACGGCACCGCCGCGCAGCAGTGGCACTCCGGCGCCAACAGCGCACTGGTGAACACCGGTTCGGGCCGCTGCCTGGACGCCACCGGCAACAGCTCCGCCAACGGCACCCGGCTGCAGATCTGGGACTGCGGAGGCAGCGCCAACCAGCAGTGGATCCTGCCGAGTTGACCGATCCGAGTTGACCGAGGCCGCCCGTGCGGACCGGGCCGTCGGGCCCACCCGCGGGCGGCGCCCGTCCCACACCACCCCTGGAGGGCATTCATGCGCAGGTTCCGGATATCAACGAGAAAACAGACAACCCTGATGGCCGCACTTGCCCTGGTCGCCGGTGGTTCCGGCGTCCTCGGCGCGGTCGCCCCGGCGGCGAACGCCGATGCGTCGGCAGCGACCCCGGCAGCCGCCGCCGCAACGACCACCGCCGCGTGCCCGTGGGTGCACTCCACCGCGCCGATCCCGCAGCGGGTGGCCCAGTTGCTGGCGAAGATGACCACGGCCCAGAAGGTGACCCTGGCCACCGGGGCCGGCGGTTCCAGCTACGTCGGCTTCACCCCGGCCATCGGCTCGCTGTGCATCCCGGCGATGAACCTGGAGGACGGTCCGGCCGGGGTCGCCGACGGCATGACCGGTGTCACCCAGCTCCCGGCCCCGGTCAATGTGGCGTCGACCTGGGACACCGCGGCCGAGCAGACCTACGGCAGCGTCATCGGCGCGGAGGAGGCGGCCAAGGGCACCACCGTCGACCTGGGCCCGACCATCAACATCACCCGTGACCCGCGCTGGGGACGGGCCTTCGAGTCGATGGGGGAGGACCCGTACCTGAACGGCCAGCTCGGCGCCGCGGACATCCGCGGGGTGCAGTCCACCGGGGTGATGGCGCAGGTCAAGCACCTGGCCGTGTACAACCAGGAGACCAACCGCAACACACCGTCCGACAACGCGGTGATCAGCAACCGGGCCATGCAGGAGATCTACCTGCCCGCGTTCCAGGACTCGGTGCAGCAGGGCGCGGCCTCCTCGGTGATGTGCTCCTACAGCACCGTCAACGGCACCTACGCCTGCCAGAACCCGTATCTGCTCAACACCGTGCTGCGCCAGCAGTTCGGCTTCACCGGCTTTGTGACCTCGGACTGGGGCGCGACCCACGCCACCGCGGCCTCCGCCAACGCCGGTCTGAACCAGGACATGCCCGGCAATGACGGCTTCTACGGCAGCGCGCTGCAGACCGCGGTCGGCAACGGCTCGGTCAGCCAGGCCACGCTCAACTCGCTGACCACGGGCATCCTGACCGAGATGTTCGCCTTCGGCCAGTTCGACAAGGCGCCGACCGGCTCGCCCGCGCAGCCCGCCACCAGCACGGCCAACCAGAGCACGGCCGTGCAACTGGCCGAGGAGGGAACGGTCCTGCTGAAGAACAGCGGCAATGTGCTGCCGCTCGGATCGGCCACCCGGTCGGTCGCGGTGATCGGCGCCGACGCCTCGGGCTCCCCGCAGAGCGCCGGCGGCGGCAGCGCGGCCGTCAACTCCAGCGGCACGGTCACCCCGTTGCAGGGGATCACCGCGCGGGCCGGCGGCAGCGGCGTCAGCGTGAGCTACAACGACGGCTCCTCGACCAGCTCGGCGGCCTCGGCGGCTGCCGCGGCCGGCGCGGCGGTGGTCTTCGTCAGCGACTTCGAGAGCGAGGGCAGCGACCTGGGCGGGATCGACCTGCCGAGCGCGGAGAACTCGCTGATCTCCGCCGTCGCCGCGGCCAACCCCAACACCGTCGTGGTGCTCAACACCGGCTCCGCGGTGACCATGCCGTGGATCGGCTCGGTCAAGGGCGTGCTGGAAGGCTGGTACCCGGGGCAGGGCGACGGCACGGCCATCGCCTCGCTGCTGTTCGGCGACAGCAACCCCTCCGGCCACCTGCCGGTGACCTTCCCGACCTCGCTGTCCCAACTGCCCGCGCACACGGCCGCGCAGTGGCCGGGCACCAACGGCACGGTGCAGTACTCCGAGGGCGTGGACGTCGGCTACCGCTACTACGACGCCAATGGACTGACCCCCCTGTTCCCCTTCGGTTTCGGCCTGTCCTACACCAGCTTCGGCTTCAGCAACCTGCATGTGGGCACGCTGTCGGCGGGCGGCGCGGCCACGGTCACCGCGACCGTCACCAACACCGGCTCGCGGGCCGGCGCCGACGTCGCCCAGCTGTACGTCACCCAGCCGGCGGCCTCCGGCGAACCCCCGCGCCAGCTGCAGGGCTTCGCCCGGGTGAACCTGCAGCCGGGCGCCAGCCAGACCGTCAGCTTCCCGCTGACGCAGCAGAACCTGCAGTACTACAACGCCACCTCCAACGCCTGGGCCACCAGCACCGGCAGCTACGGCATCTCGGTCGGCGACTCGGACACCAACCTGCCGCTGACCGGCTCACTGTCCGTCGGTTCGGCGCAGCTCGGCCAGCCGCTGACCGTCACCAACCCCGGTACCCAGGAGGGCCTGGCCGGTTCCCCGGTGTCGGTCCAGGTGGCGGCGCACGACAGCACCGCCGGCCAGACCCCCGCCTTCAGCGCGACCGGGCTGCCCGCGGGCACCTCGATCTCGGCCGCGGGGCTGATCACCGGCACACCGACCACGGCGGGCACGTACACCGCCACCGTCACCGCCCAGGACGCGGCCGGGGCGCTCGCCTCAACCACCGTTCTCTGGACGGTGGTTCCGGCCGACGCGGTCCCGGCCACCCCGCTGGTCGGGGTCGGCGGGCTCTGCCTCGACCTGGCCGGTGACAACAACACGGACGGCTCCAAGGTCGAGGTCTACACCTGCAACGGCACCAACGGCCAGGAGTGGTCCGAGGCGTCTAACGGCACGGTGCAGGCGGCGGGCAAGTGCCTGGACGCCAAGGCGGGCGGGACGGCCGACGGCACCCTGGTCGACCTCTACACCTGCAACGGCACCGGTGCGCAGGTCTGGCAGCCGCAGGCCAACGGCGCGCTGCTGAACCCGGCCTCCGGAAAGTGCCTGAACGATCCCAACTCCTCCACCACGCCCGGCACCCAGGTCACCCTCTCCAGCTGCACCGGCGCCGCGAACCAGTCCTGGACCTCCCCGGCCGGCTCGACCGGAGGGTCCGGCTCCACCGGTCCGGTGACCGGGTACGCGGGGCTCTGCCTCGACGTGGCGGGAGCCAGCACCGTGGACAAGACCAAGGTGGACGTCTACACCTGCAACGGCACCGGCGCCCAGCAGTGGACCGTGTCCGGCGGCACTCTGCAGGCCCTGGGCAAGTGCCTGGACGTCAACGCGGCCGGCACCGCCAACGGCACCCTGGTCGACCTCTACACCTGCAACGGCACCGGCGCCCAGGTCTGGCAGCCGCAGGCCGGCGGGGCCCTGCTCAACCCGGCGTCCGGCAAGTGCCTGGACGACACGGGCTCGTCCACGACGCCCGGCACCCAGGTCCAGATCTGGACCTGCACCGGAGCGTCCAACCAGTCCTGGACCCTGCCCTGACCGAGGGCCCTCGGTCCCGGGAATCCTCGGACGGCCCCGGTGGCGGCGGTTACCCCGCCGCCACCGGGGCCGTCCCCTGTGGGTCGGCGGCGGCGTCGGCGATGTCGGTGGCGGCCGTGGTGTCGTCCAGGTGCTCCTCGACCCAGCTGCGCAGCAGGCTCAGCGGCACCGCCGCGCTGCGGCCGAGGTCGGTCAGGCTGTACTCGACGTGCAGCGGCACGGCGGGGTAGACGGTCCGGTCGACGATGCCGGCATCCTCCAGCCGCCGCAGGGTCTGGGTGAGGACCTTGGGGCTGACGCCCTGCAGCAGCCGCTGCACTGACCCGAACCGCTGCGGCCCCTGCTCCAGGGCGCCGATGGCCAGCGCGGACCACTTGTTCGCCAGCAGGTCCAGCATCGCCCGGCACGGGCACTGGGCCGCGTAGACGTCGTGGTGGGCATGCTGACCGGTCCGGCAGCCGATGGTCACAAGGGTGCTCCTCACCTGGATACTTCCCGATGGGAAGTAGGTTCCCTTGATGGTAACCACCCCTCCGGGGCTACGGTCAAGCCCACCGGACGAAGGGCCGATACGCGGCCTTTCGCCGGATACGGTACAAGGGAGTCGACGTGTCCTCGATGCGCGCGGTGGTGCAGCACACCCTCGGTGGTCCTGAGGTCCTGCGGGTGGAGCAGGTGCCCAGGCCGGTGCCGCTGCCGACCGAGGTGCTGGTGCGGGTCCACGCCGCCGGGATCAACCCGGTCGACTGGCAGACCCGGGCCGGGGCCGGCATGGCCGGGGTGCTCGGCGAGCCGCCGTTCGTGCTGGGCTGGGACGTGTCCGGGGTGGTGGAGCAGACCGGGTTCGGGGTGAGCACCCTCGAGCCCGGCGACGAGGTCTTCGGCATGCCCTGGTTCCCCCGCGAGGCGGGCGGTTACGCCGAGTACGTCGCCGCGCCCGCCCGGCAGTTCGCCCGCAAGCCGGCCGGCCTCAGCCATGAGCAGGCCGCCGCCGTACCGCTGGCGGCGCTGACCGCCTGGCAGGCCCTGGTGGACACCGCGCGGGTGCGGCCGGGCCAGCGGGTGCTGATCCACGCCGCCGGCGGCGGGGTCGGACACTTCGCCGTCCAGTTCGCCAAGCACCTCGGCGCCCATGTCACCGGCACCGCCAGTGCCTCCCGCCATGCCTGGCTCACCGGGCTGGGCGCCGACGAGCTGATCGACTACACCGCCGTCCCCTTCGAGGACGCCGCCAAGGACATCGACGTCGTGATCGACCTGGTCGGCGACCGGCACGACCGCACCAGCACCCGTTCGCTGGACGTGCTGCGCCCCGGTGGCCTGCTCGTCGCCGTCCCCTCCGGCGTCTCGCCGGAACTGCTGCACGCGGCCCAGTCGCGGGGGCTGCGGACCAGCGCCTTCCTGGTCGAGCCGGAGGGGGCGGCGCTGACCCGGATCGCCGGACTGATCGACGCGGGAGAGGTGCGGGTGGAGGTGGAGCAGGTGTTCCCGCTGGAGCAGGCCGCCGAGGCCCACTCCCGCGGCGAGGCCCGCCGCACCCGCGGCAAGCTCGTGCTGAGCGTCACGCCCTGAGCCGGCCCGGCAGCGGCGCGGAGCCGGGCGCCCGGCCGAGGGTGCGGTCGGAGACGGTCAGCAGGAGGAAGAGCGCCCCGGCGGCGAGCATGACCCAGGCGAGGTGGTGCATGCCGCCGGTGGTGACCCGCGGGCCGAAGGAGGCGGCGGCGGTGGAGGAGGCGACCATCGAGCCGATGTAGGCGAAGGTGCGCAGCAGCCCGGCCGAGGAGGCGGTGCGCTCGGGATCGGCCTGGAAGTAGACCGAGTTCTGCAGGGCCAGGCTGTTCAGCCCCTGCGGGATGCCGAAGACCAGGGCGACCAGCACCAGCATCCACACCGGGCTGCTGCCGGCGAGCGTCAGCATCACCAGGCAGGCGACGATCTGTCCGACCGCACCGACCAGCAGCTTGCCGCGCACGCCCGGGCGCCGCCCGGAGAGGACCGAGACCCCGATCGCCACCAGGAACATGGGCATCTGCACCAGCCCGGCGTGGAAGGGCGAGAGTCCGTAGCCCTCCTCGGTCCACTGGGTGAACCCGTAGAGGAAGGCGTAGGAGACGACATAGGCGACCAGCGCGCGGCCGTAGGTGGCCAGCAGCGGCGGGTTGCCGCCCAGTACCCGCAGGTCGACGAAGGGGGTGCCGGCCCGCAACTCCCGTGCGGCGAAAGCTATTCCCGCCGCCGCGGCGAGCACCAGCAGGTACCAGTCGCGCAGGTGAAGGTTCATCAGGAACAGCAGCAGCGACATCAGCGTCGCGGCGAACAGGCCCATGCCGGGCAGGTCGAGCTGGGCGGCCAGGCGTCCACGCTGCGGGGACTCGCCCGTTCCGGCGGAACCGGGCAGCCGGAGCAGCCCGAGCAGCACGGCCGCGACGGCCAGCGGCACATTCAGCGCGAAGGTGGCGCGCCAGCCGCCGAGACCGATCAGCAGTCCGCCCAGCAGCGGGCCGATCACGGCGATGGTCTGGTTGGTGACCGCGAGGGCGGTCAGCACCCCGCCGGGGCTGTCCCGTCCGGTGCGCCGGCCCTCGCTGCGCAGCAGCGCCATCGCCGACGGATAGCCGGCGCAGGTGCCGAATCCGAGCAGGACCCGCGCGGCGATCAGCACCCCCAGGTTCGGCGCCAGGGTGCCGATCACCCCGGCGACCCCGACCAGACTGGTGCTGACCAGGAAGAGCCTGCGCGGCCCGAAGACGTCGATGAGTCGACCCACGACCGGCTGCCCGAGCGCGGTGGCCAGGTAGAGGGCCGACACCAGCCAGGCGGTCTGCGAGGGCGGCGCGCCCAGGGCGTTGCCGATCGGCACCAGCGCGACGGCGATGATCGTGGAGTTGATCGGGTTCAGGATCGAGCCCAGCATCATCGGCGGCAGCAGCCGCCGGTCGAAACCGGGCTGGTCGGCCGTGCCTATGGACTCTGTCCTCGCGTCCCTGGCGTCAGTCATGGGTCAGCCGCTGCAGTACGGCCATGGCGGCGACCACGGTCAGCCGCTCCTCCTCGGTGCACCGGGTCTGCAACTGGTCCACCAGCCATTCCTGCCGGACCTGCCGCCCTTCCGCGACCCGGCGGCGGCCCTCGGCGGTGAGCGCGATCAGCCGGCGCCGCCCGTCGCCCGGGTCGGGGCTCCGCTCCACCAGGCCCAGCGCGGCGAGCGCGGTGACGGTCGCGGTCATCGACTGGTGCCGCACCCCCTCGGTGCTGGCGAGCTCGCTCGCGGTGACGCCGACCCGGTCGGCACCGGCCCGGTCGGACAGCCGGGCCAGGACGGACGCCTGGCCCAGGGTGAGGTCCTCCACCTCGGCGGCGTTCAGCAGACGCCGCCGCAGGCGGCTGATCACCGCACGGACCTCGCGTGACGCCTGGATCGCCGAGGGCGACGGGCTCGGGTTCTCGCTCATGCTCCGCACGGTAATATCAACAGTCTCAACTGTCCAGTTTGAGCTGTACAGTATGCGCTGCATGAACGGTATGTGCCGCGTGAACGGCCGCCGCCCTGCCCCGCGGGTGTCCCGAAGGCGAAGGCATCTACCGCGTGCCGTTCCGCATGATCCCGCTGATCCGAGAGGCTTGTGTTGTCGTAGAGCGTGCCCACCGTCGCCGACTTGATGAGGGCGGCCCAGACATCGGCCGTACATCTTGAGCTGCACGACAGCTACGGCATCGCACGAGAGACGGACGCTCTGAGGACTTGGCGGAGACCGGCAGGCGGAACGTGGACCCTGCCTCAGACCACTGGCGGCGGTCATGGGTCGAGCTGATCGGGGAGACCACGGGCCGGGGCGTCGTGGTGCAGCGCGCCCGGATCGTTTCCGAGCCGGTGTCTGAGTACATCCGGTACGAACACGCGGGGTCTGGGAGCTTGCCACTCCGCACGCTGACTACGTGGTCTGAGAGGCCCGGGCCGCGCGACCATGCCTGCTTCGCCGCTCTCCGGTGCCCAAGAGGCACGTAAGGCTATTGCTGACCGGCTGGGAGGAATCAGGAGGGACGCAGAGCTGTCCGGCCTTCAACTGGCTCAACTCTGCGGCTGGCACCCTTCCAATTCGTCCCGCATAGAGAATGCACGAGCCGTCCCGTCCGATGCGGACATTCGGGCGTGGTGCGCAGCGTGCGGAGTGCCGGACCGGGCCGCCGACCTGATCGCCGCGTCCCGCTGTATGAGCGGACCCGGCTCATGCCGGTGTACTGCTCCACAGTCGAAGCTCTGGCCCATGGGTCGTCATGGCACCGGAAGAGATCAGCACATACGCCAAGGCGTTTCAGGACGTGGGCGAATGGATCAGATGGTCAAGGCCACCACCCGGCGCTGTCTGGTTTGCGACGGCGTAAAGATGGGGTGGCGGGATGGCCGTTGGTCTGTCGCCCTCTCCGTGTTCCCGGTGCCGCCCGTCGTCGGGGCAGGGGAGTGAGCGCCGTGCACGCTCGGGCACGATCGGGCTCAGCGACGGGCAGATCACCGAGTTCTCGATGTCGACCGCGAAGCCGTTGACCTGGAGGCCGCCCTGAAGCGGGAGATGCCGTCCAGGATGATGGCCTACTCCGAATCAACATAGGTCGAACACGATTCCCACATATCTTCCGGGAGCTGCAGATCGAACAGGGCGGTGGTCAGTCGGTCGAGGAAGAGGCGGGTGCTGCGGTCGGCGGCGGTGCGGGCGCAGCGGTGGGCCTCGGTCTCGAGGAGTTCCTCGATGCTGTTCACAGGGCTGTTCCCGGTGCCGGTCGGACGGGGCGGGCGAGCCGGGCGTCCAGGAAGCGCAGACCGGCCCAGGTGTGCGCCTTCGCGGCGCCCTGGTCGATGTTCAGGGTCAGGGCGACGGTGCGGTAGGGGAGTCCGGCCAGGTGGCGCAGCCGCACGCAGTGCGCCTGCAGCGGGGAGTGCGCCTCGAGTTCGGCCAGGGCGGATCTCAGCGGGGAGGCCGGGTCGGGCCGCGGGCAGGCGGCCAGTACGTCCTGCAGGATCTCCAACGCGCCCAGGGTCGGGGCGGCCCGGCCCAGGAGGTCCGGCCAGTGGCAGTAGATGAGGGCGGCGGCGTGCAGAACGGCCTGCTCCGCGGCGGCCGGGTCGGGCAGGTGCTGGGCGGCAAGGCGCAGGAAGGGCTGGTGCCATTGGGTCAGGAACGCCTCAAGGTCCAGCGGCAGCGCGGGTGCGGCGGGGGACGGGTTGCCGGTCATGCCGGGCCCGCCGTGGGGAGGCCGTGGCCGGGGGCGAGTGGGGTCAGGGCGTCGGGGTTCCGGCGGGCGGCGTTGGTCGCCTCCCACAGCGGGCGCACCTCCTGCGGGCGGCCGTGGAGGGCGTCCACCACGTCCTGCACCACGGGCCAGTCCGGGGTGTCCCCGTCAAGTAGCGCGGTGATCCCTTGCGTGGTCAGGGTGTTGGGGTACAGCGCACACAGCTGGGAGGGGGCGGGGCGGGACGCCGCCAGGTAGAGCCCGTTGATCGCGGCGTGGAGTTCGGCCTCGGCGCTCTGCGGCAGCAGACGCGGGCGCAGTCCGCGGGCGGCCTCCCACAGCGGCAGGAGATTGGCCGGGTCGCAGTCGCAGGCCTGGGCAAGCGCCTCGGTGAGCCTCCAGGTGGGCAGGCGCTCACCGGACAGTACCCGGGAGATGTAGGAGGGGGAGACCTGGGTGATCTCTGCCAGATCGCGGATGCTGTGCGCCGAGGAGCGCTGCAGGTGCGACATGGCGCTGCTGAGCTGCTTGGTGGGGTCGGTCGGCAGTTGCGGGGTGCTGGGGGTGGTGGGGTCGGGCGCGGTCCCGGGAGTCCTGGGCGGTCGGCGCTCGAAGACCGACTCGGCCCGGCGTTTGGCCTGGACCCGGCTCTCGCGCTTGAGCAGCATGCGCCAGGTGCGGCTGCTCGACCAGCGTTCGCGCGCGGTGGGGGCGCTGACCTCCAGGGCGTCGCCGATGGATTTCCAGCTGAGGTTCGGATGGCGTAAGCGGGTTTGCTGCACCGCTATGGCCATGAGTTCGGTCAGGCCGTGCTGGGTGTGGTTGAGCTGTTCCAGGAGCGCCAGCGGGGGCAGGTCGGGGTCGTCGCCGACCGTACGGGCCGCCAACCGCTCGACGTCCAGGGCGAGTTGTTTGAGGTCCTGGGCGAACAGGCCCAGGGCGTGGTCGTACTGGCGCGGGGTGGGGCCTTCCGCGGCGGCGGCGCTCTGGGTGTGCCGGCCGCGTGCCCGGGCCCGGCACGCGGCCGAACGGCAGGTGGTGGTGCAGTACTTCGAGGGGCGGCCGTTGGTCTTGGGCCGGGTGTACGGCTGGCCGCAGTGCCAGCAGATCGCAGACGGCGATGTCATGTGTCTTCCTAGGGATGCTCGTTCCGAGGGGTGGGGGTTTCGTTGTGCGCCACCCCAGCCTCCGCGCACGGTCCTTGTACGAAATAGGTGATCCGTGCGCTGTTTTCCGATCCGGTCGGGTGCCGCCGCCGACGGCGTGCGTCGCCGGCGGCACCGCGCGGCCTAGCGGATGGTGGTGCGGCGATAGGCCAGGTGGGAGCGGTTGGCGGCGGCGATCGCGGCCAGCACGAGAGCAGCTGCCGGGCCCGGTGCCGCCACCCCCCGGATCAGCATGATCGGAAGAACGAGCAACGCGAGGAAGGCCCCCGCGCGCCACATGACCGTCAGGTCAACACGCTGTCGCGGTTCCCAGGTTTCAAGGGGGTCCGGATGCGGCATGTTACGGTCGTCAAACGCGCGGTCCGGCAACGCCCTTGGGCGCTGGACTGCACTCCGGTCGGGGGGCATGGGCCATCCTTGATCTTGGAGTGGACGTGGACGGTGGAGCCCCGGCAGAAGTTTGAGAGACCGAACCGGGGCTCCCCGCTATCGGGGGACACTACAGCGACAGGTGCACACCCAAGGTGCCCGTCGGAACGTAAGCCGAAGATTTCACCAACCACCCATGTAGAAAATCCGATTCTTTCGGAATGCTCTGCGCGCCGGTCGAATCTGGTCTAGCGTTGACGACTTTCCATCGCGAAACGGCCATTTGACGGTCCAGTCCTGCCACGGGAAAACCTCGGCCCCGCCGGCGGCTGCCGGCGGGGCCGAGGTGCTGCTGCGGTGCGTGTCAGGCGGTGCCGAGGGCGGTGCGGAGGACGGTGACGGCCTTGGTGATGGCGGCCTCGGCGGCGTGGGTTCCGCGCAGGGCGTTGAGCATCACGAAGTCGTGGATGATGCCCGGGTAGCGGACGGCGGTGACCTCGACCCCGGCCTGGCGGAGCTTCTCGGCGTAGGCCTCGCCCTCGTCCCTGAGCACGTCGGCCTCGCCGGTGATGACCAGGGCCGCGGGCAGCCCGGCGAGCTGCTCGGTGCTGGCGCGCAGCGGGCTGGCGGTGATCTCGGCGCGCTGGGCGGGGTCGGTGGTGTATTGGTCCCAGAACCACTGCATGCCGTCGCGGCGCAGGAAGTAGCCCTCGGCGAACTGGCGGTAGGAGCCGGTGTCGAAGTTGGCGTCGGTGACCGGGTAGAACAGCACCTGCTGCACCAGCGGCACATCGCCGCGCTCCTTGGCCATCAGGGTCAGCGCGGCGGCCATGTTGCCGCCGACGCTGTCGCCCGCGACCGCGACGCGGCCGGCGTCCAGGCCCTTGGCGGCGCCGTCGGTGGTGATCCAGCGGGCGACGGCGTAGTTCTGCTCGATGGCGACCGGGTAGCGGGCCTCGGGGGAGAGGTCGTACTCGGGGAAGACCACCGCGGCGCCGGCGCCGACGGCGAGTTCGCGGACCAGGCGGTCGTGGGTGTGGGCATTGCCGAACACCCATCCCGCGCCGTGGATGTAGAGGATCGCCGGCAGCGTGCCGGAGGCCCCGGCCGGCCTGACGATCCGGACCCGGACGCTGCCGGTGGGGCCGCCGCTGACGGTGGTCCACTCCTCGTCGACCGCGGGCTTGGCGATGTCTCCGGACTGGACCTCGTCGACGGCCTTGCGGCCCTCGGCGGGACCGAGGTCGAACAGGTACGGCGGGTTGGCGGTCGCTGCGGCGAACTCGGCCGCGGCCTGCTCCAGGACGGGTGCGGCGGGCGTGTGCTCGGTCATGGCTCACTCCTTCGGAGCGGGAGCCGGGGCGGCTCTCCGTCTGAGCACTAACCTATGACACGATTACCTCGTGCGCAAGTTAAGTGCTGAAGTGGTAATCGCCTCCGTGGGATAAACTGGCCCCATGAAGGCTGCTGACACACCCGGCGAGGCCGGGGACGGGTTCTCGCTGCTGCTGGACGACCAGCTCTGCTTCGCGCTCTACGCCGCGTCCAGGGCGGTCACCCACCGCTACCGGCCGCTGCTGGAGGCGCTGGGGCTGACCTACCCCCAGTACCTGGCCCTGCTGGTGCTGTGGGAGCACGGAACCGTGCCGATCAAGGACATCGGCGCCGCGCTGCAGCTCGACTACGGCACGCTCACCCCGCTGATCAAGCGGCTGGAGGCAAGCGGCCTGGTGCGCCGGGAGCGGTTGCCGCAGGACGAGCGCACGGTCCAGGTCAGCCTGACTGAGCAGGGACGCGACCTGCGCGAGCGCGCCGCGCAGGTGCCGGGGGCCATCGGCGACGCGATGGGGCTGTCCACCCGGGACTTCGACGAGGCCAGGAGGCTGCTCCGGCTGCTCACCGCCAATGTCTCGGCGGAGGCCTGACGGCGGATCAGTGGCCGGGGATGTCGCCTCGGGCGTGGGCGGCGAACTGCGCCGCCGCGGCCTCCGGTCCTGCCGACTCCAGCGCGGCCAGCAGGCCGGCGTGCTGCTCGGCCATCGCGGCCCAGTCGCCGGTGAACAGCGGGTCGGACACCACCCGCAGCGCCCGCAGGCTGGGCTCCATCACCGCCCAGACCTTCGGCAGGAACGGATTGCCGCTGGCCTCGCAGACCGCGCGGTGGAAGGAGATGTCGGCGTCGCGGAAGCGTCCGACGTTCCCCTCCGCCGCCGCCTCGCGCATCGCCTCGACCTGTTCCCGCAGCGCGTCCCACGCCTCGGCCGAGGGCTGCACCGCCGCGGTGCGCTCGGCCACGGTGCGTGCGGCCAGCTCCTCGATGACCAGCCGGACCGCGCGGGCGGCGGAGGCGTCGTCCGGCGACACCTTGGCCACGAAGCTGCCCCGGCGCGGGGCGTGCTGGGCCAGGCCCTCGTGCACCAGGCGCTTCACCGCCTCGCGGACCGGCGCCTGACTCACCTTGAGCTGCCGGGCGATCTCGGACTCCACCAGCCGGTCGCCGGGTTCGAGCTCACCGCTGATGATCAGGGCGCGCACCCGTGCGTACACCTGGTCGGACAGCAGGACCCGGGTCAGCGGCTGTCCGATGGTGCTCGCCATGAAGCCTCCTTGTGTGGACCTCCCGGCATCCTATCGACGGCCCGGGCCCGGATCCATGACGAACGGTGCAACCTATTGACGCCTCACAAGGGCCTCTCATACATTTCCTTCATGTAAACGGACTGAAACGTTTCAGATGGATTGTGGAGAAGCACACATGACGATGCCTCACCGTGTACCTGGCCGTTCGGACCGGAAACGACGTCTCGGCGTCGGTGCAGCCCTGGTGGGGCTGGCGGTGGCCGCGCTGCCCGTCGCCAACGCCGATGCCTCGGGCCACGCCGCCGGCCGTGCCGCCGACCACGGCCCTGCCCCGGCCCGTCCTTGGGACGCCTACAACCTCGCGCCGGCGAGCCGCACCGTCGCCCCGGTCCGGGTGACCCGGACGACGGGAACCGTGAGCAGCCCGAGCGCCCTGCTGCACGGGCGCCCGGTGGTGCTGTCCGGGGCCGGGTCCGGCTCCTCGATCACCCTGGACTTCGGCAAGGAGGTCGGCGGCGTGGTCAGCCTGCACTTCACCGGCGCCAGTGCCGGCGGGCAGCGGTTGGGCCTGGCCTTCAGCGAGTCCTCCCAGTACATCGGCACCAGCAGCGACGCCAGCAACGGCGGCTCCGGCAGTGACGGCGCGATCTACGCGGACGTCACCCCGGGTGCGACGTGGACCATGCCGCAGGCCTCGCTGCGCGGCGGCTTCCGCTACCTCACGCTCTTCTCCGCCTCCGGCGGGCCGATCTCCCTGGACAGGGTCAGCCTCGACATCTCCTTCGCGCCGACCATGGCGAACCTGCGCGACTACGACAACTACTTCTACTCCAGCGATCCGCTGCTCAACCGGATCTGGTACGCGGGCGCCTACACCGTGCAGACCAACACCATCGCCCCGACCACCGGCCGGGTCTGGGGGCCGCCCGCCTCCGGGTGGGACAACAGCGGCACCGTCGGCACGGGTGACACCGTGCTGGTCGACGGCGCCAAGCGGGACCGCACGGTCTGGCCCGGCGACCTGGGCGTCTCGGTGCCCACCGAGTTCGCCTCGCTGGGAGACCTCACCCCCACCCGCAATGCGCTGACCACGCTCTACCAGCACCAGGCCGCCTCAGGTGAACTCCCCTTCGCCGGACCGGAGGTGAACTTCTACGGCTCGGACACCTACCACCTCTGGACCCTGATCGGCACCGCGAACTACTACCAGTACTCGCACGACAAGGCGTGGTTGGACAGCGAGTGGTCCAACTACAAGCGGGCGCTGGCCTTCTCACTGGCCAAGGTCGGCACGGACGGACTGATGTCGGTCACCGGCACCGCCGACTGGGCCAGGAGCGACCAGGGCGGCGAGAACATCGAGGCCAACGCCCTGCTCTACCAGGCGCTGCGGACCGGCGCCGCGCTTGCCGCCGCCGAGGGCGACCAGGCGTCCGCCACGGCCTGGAAGGCCGCCGGCGACAGCGTCAAGGCCGGCGTCAACGCCGTGCTCTGGGACGACGCGGCGGGGGAGTACCGGGACAACCCGACCAGTGACCTGCACCCGCAGGACGGCAACTCGGCCGCCGTCTGGTTCGGCCTGGCGCCGAGCGACCGCGCCAAGCGGGTCAGCGCCTCGCTCACCACCGACTGGAACGCCTTCGGGGCGACGACCCCGGAGAAGAACTCCGAGATCGCCACCTTCCCCGGCTCCATGGAGATCCAGGCCCACCTGCAGGCCGGTGACACCACCCAGGCGCTGGACCTGATCCGCCGGGAGTGGGGCTATATGCTCAACTCCCCGCTGGGCACCGGCAGTACCTTCTGGGAGGGCTACCTCGCCAACGGGCAGTTCGGCTACGGCGGCGCCTACATGAGCGCCGCGCACGGCTGGGCCACCGGCCCCACCTCGGCGCTGACCTTCTACGTCCTCGGCATCAACCCGGCCTCGGTCAGCGGCGGTTACACGATCAAGCCGCAGCCCGGTGACCTCAAGAACGCGCAGGGGTCGCTGAAGACACCGCTCGGCGACATCAAGCTCGGCTGGCAGCACGACGTCAGCAGCCGCACCTTCACCGAGCAGCTCGACGCCCCGGCCGCGGCGGTCGGCGAGGTGGACGTGCCGACCTTCGGCGCCGCAACCCTGGTGACCGTCAACGGCAAGCGGGTCTGGAACGGCCGCGAGGGCTCCGGCTACGGCGCGCACCTCCAGGACGGCTATCTGGTCCTGCGCGGCGTCCCGGCCCGGGCGACCATCCGCAGCCAGGCCGTCGGCGCGGTGCCGACCACCCTCTCGGTGGCGGCGACCTCCACCTCCACCGCTCCGCTGCAGGCCGGACACACCCTGACGGTGCCGGTCACCGTCTCCGCCCAGGGCGACAAGGTGCTGAAGGGCAAGCTGACCGCGACGCTTCCGGCCGGATGGACCGCGGACCCGGCGAGCTTCACACTGGACACCAGGGACGGGCCGACCGACACGGTGGTCGACCTCACCCTGCACGCTCCCGCGGACGCCGCGAGCGGCCCGCAGTCCATCGGCATCACCGCGACGGCGGACCGGGCCAACGCCCATCTCAGCACGCCGGTGCTGGTGTTCGGCAGCTGGCCGCAGGGCAGCACCGCCGCCGCGTCCAGCGCGCACGCGCCGAATGTCTTCAACGGCCAGCAGCGGACCTATGACGCGGCCAACGCCATCGACGGCGACCCCGCCACCTTCTGGAACGACGACACCCCCGGCCAGTTCCCGGACACGCTGACGGTGACCGCGCCGTCGCCGGTCACCCTGCACGGAGTCGGCTTCGCCTCGATCGTCGACGGCGTGCCCACCGACTTCTCGGTGCAGACCTGGGACGGCAGCGAATGGACCACCCGGGCGGAGGTGAGCGGGAACTCCGCGGTCGACCGGTGGATCCCCTTCGACGCCCCGGTCAGCACCACCCAGGTCCGCCTTGTCGTCACTGGTTCGCAGACGCAGAACGGCAATTTCACCCGGGTTGCCGAGCTCACCCCGTAGTGCCGGAGCCCAGCGTTTTCCGGCTGTCGTTTTGAAACGTTCTACTGCGATCGAACCCCTGGAGCCCCCATGCCCTCCCCCCGTCCACGCCCCCGCCCGCGCCCCCGCGCGGTCCGTACCGCCCAGGCGGCGGCGCTCGCCGCCGCGCTCACGGTGACCATGTCCGTGGTGGTCGGTCCGGCCTCCGCGCAGTCGGCAACGGCCGCCCTGCACCGGTCGTCCTCGCCCGACTGGAAGCAGTACGTCCAGGCGCCGTCGAGCCGCTCGGTGCAGCCGGTCGCGGTCGTCGCCACCACCGGCGACGTGAGCCACCCCGGCGGGGCCCTCGGCCGCGGGACCGCCGTGCTCACCCGCCCGGCGCCCGCGCCCAAGCCCGCCTGGCCGGCCGGCACCACCGCCGACGCCTCGTCCTTCCACGACGGCAACAACGGCAATGACGGCAAGCCGCGCACCTATGTGCCCGGCAACGCGGTCGACGGCAATACCGACACCTTCTGGAACGACGCCTCCGCCGCCACCTATCCGGCCTGGATCCAGCTCACCAGCCCGACGCCGGTGAAGCTGCCCGGCATCACCGTGCTGTCCAACAGCGACGGGGTGCCGCAGGACTTCACCGTGCAGACCTGGGACGGGTCCGCCTGGACCACCCGGGCCACGGTCACCGGCAATGCCGACGTCCAGCGCGCGGTGGCCTTCCCGGCGGCGGTGAGCACCACGCAGGTGCGGATCACCGTGACCAAGGACCAGTCCACGCCCAAGGGCGAGTACACCCGGATCAATGAGATCTGGCCCGGCCTGGTCCAGGCCGACCCACCGCCGCCGAGCATCACCCTGGACTTCGGCAAGGTCGTGGTCGGCTACCCCAGGATCAGCTTCGCCGGCGCCTCCTCCAACAGCCCCGGCGTGCGGATCGCCACCTCGGAGACCCTGCAGTACCTCAGCGACCGCTCCGACTTCACCCGCTCCGACGTCAACGGCGGTCCCGGCACCGACCAGCACGCGGTGGCGCAGCAGGGCGAGATCTGGACCGACACCAAGGGCTGCCAGAGCGGCACCAAGGTGTGCGCCGACGGACTGCACGGCTTCCGCTACCTCAAGATCACCCTGGACGCCCTGGACACGGACGCACCGATCGCCCAGCCCTACGGCACCGTGAGGATCAACGGGGTCTCGCTGGACTTCAGCGCCTTCCTGGGCACCCCGGACAGCTACACCGGCTGGTTCGAGTCCTCGGACCCCCAGCTCAACCAGTACTGGTACGACGCCTCCTACACCAATGAGCTGGTCACCGACACCTTCCGGTCCAGTGACGTGGACCCGCGCGGCGCCGACAGCCCGACCCTGGACGGCAAGCTGGTGCTGCAGGACGGCGCCAAGCGCGACCGCGACCCCTATGTCGGCGACATCGCGGTCTCCGGCCGCACCACCTACCTCACCCATGACACCGCGGTCGCCGCCCGCAACGTGCTGGCCGACCTGGCGGACCACCAGCGCGCCGACGGCTGGATTCCCCCGGCGTCCATCAACAACTACACCCTGCCGCTGTTCGACTATCCGATGTGGTGGGTCACCAGCAGCTGGGACTACGTGCTCTACAGCGGGGACACCGCCTACGCGCAGTCCTACTACCCCAACCTGGTGAAGGTGCTGGACGACTGGTACCCCAGCGTCACCGACGCCAACGGCCTGCTGTCCAAGGGCCTGAACGGCACCGGCGGCTACGGCGACTACGCCTTCCTGGGCCGCACCGGCGAGGTCACCTACTACAACACCCTCTATGTGCAGGCGCTCAAGGACGCCTCGGCGATGGCCCGTTCGATGGGCCGCGGCGCCGACGCCGACCGCTGGCAGCAGCGGGCGCAGACCGTCAGCACGGCGATCAACGCCCATCTGTGGGACAGCGCCACCGGTGCCTACCTCGACTCCGCGTCAGGACCGGTCCGCCACGCGCAGGACGGCAACGGACTGGCCGTGGTCGCCGGGGTGGCCGACCAGGCGCAGGCCACCTCGGCCCTGAACTACCTGGCCCAGAACACCGCGCTGCCCTACGGCAACTCCTTCATGGACAACAACACCCTGGTCTCCGACGGCACCCAGCGGGTCTACGCCTTCACCTCCTACCCGGACATCCAGGCCCGCTTCCTCAGCGGCCAGGCCGACTCCGCGATCGACGAGATCAAGCGGCTGTACGGGTGGATGGCTGGCCACGGCCCCGGCATCACCGACTGGGAGGGCATCGGCGCGGGCGGGTCCCTCTACGAGGGCGCCTACACCTCGGCCGCGCACGGCTGGTCCACCGGTGTGGTCCCGGCCCTGAGCAACGACCTGCTCGGCGCCACCCCGACCGGACCCGGCTTCAGCACCTGGAGCGTCCAGCCGCACCCCGGCTCGGTGACCTGGGCCCGCGGCCAACTGCCGACCCCGCACGGCCCGTTGCAGGTCAGCTGGAGCCGAGGCAGCGGCGCGCAGCAGTTCAGCCTGACCGTCACCGCCCCCAAGGGGACCAGCGGGGACGTCGCCGTGCCGGTCACCGGGAGCGTCCTGGTCCGGGTGGACGGCAGGACCGTCTGGAACGCGGCCGGCGCGGTCGGATCCGCGGGCTCCTCCGCATCCGGGGCCACGCTCCAGGACGGCTACCTCACCCTGCACGGGGTGCGGCCCGGCACCCACACCGTCACGGTCACCGCCGCCGGCAAGTAGCACCCAGCCACCAAGTGCCGGTCCCTCCACGCCCGAACCGAGAGGACACATGTCAGTGAGATGGCCAAGGATCCGAGGAGGCGGGCGGACGCGCACGGTCGCGCTCGCCGCCGTGCTGGCGGCGGCGCTGTCCGTCCCCGCCGCCGTACCCGCGCTGGCGGCAGCCGCGCCGCAGCACCACCCGGGGGCCTCGGGCAGCGCCCTCGCCCCCACCGACCTGCGGGTCGACGGCCACGGTCCCGGCCTGCCCGCCGGTGAGTCGCGGCCGATCCTGGCCTGGGCCCTGCATGACGCGGCCCGCGCCGAGACCCAGACCGGGTACGAGATCCGGGTCCGCTCCGGGGCGAAGGCGGTGTGGGACTCGGGCCGGGTGGCATCGCAGAACTCGACCGACGTCGGCTACGCCGGGCCCGCCCTGGTCAGCGACCACAGCTACCAGTGGTCGGTGCGGACCTGGAACCGGCAGGGCCAGGCCTCCCCGTGGTCGGCCCCGTCGTCCTTCGACACCGGGCTGCTCAACGCGTCCGACTGGTCCGCCTGGTGGCTGCAGGTGAACGACGGCGCCCTGGTGCGCGGGGACTTCTCCGTCACCAAGCCGGTCGCCCGGGCCCGGCTCTACTTCGCGGCGCAGGGCATCGTGGAGCCGCATCTGAACGGCGCGCGGGTCGATCCCAGCGAGGTGCTCGACTCCTCGGTCACCGACTACAGCTCGCGGGTGCTCTACCGCGACCTGGACGTCACCGCGCAGCTGAAGCAGGGCGGCAACGCCCTCGCCTTCATGGCCGGCAAGGGCCAGTTCAGCGGTCGGCCGACCTTTGTCGCCCAGCTCGACGTCACCTACACCGACGGCTCCAGGTCGGTGTTCGGGACGGACCCGTCCTGGCGGACCACCGCAGGGCCGGTGACCGGCGACGACTTCTACTACGGCGAGACCTACGACGCGCGCAAGGCCGTCGCAGACTGGGACACGGCCGGTCTCGACGACAGCTCCTGGGCCGCCGCGCACGCGGTGGCACCGGCGGCGCACCCGGTCAGCCTGGCCCAGGGCAAGCCGGTGACCTCGCTGGACTCCACCACCTGCTGCGGCTGGTCGCCGGCCGCGCTCACCGACGGGGTCGACGGTTCCAGCGACGCCTCCGAGGGCTACCACTCGGCGATCGGGTCGGTCGCCGACACCACCAAGTGGGTGCAGACCGACCTGGGCACGGACCAGCAGGTGCGGCAGATCCGGCTGTTCCCCGCGCGGCCGACCAACGACCCGGCCGGTGACTTCCCCGCCGCCGGGTTCCCGGCCCGCTACCTGGTCCAGGTCAGCGACGACCCCACCTTCGCCACCGCCACCACGGTCGCCGACCGCACCGGCGCTGACCAGCCGTCACCCGGTACCTCGCCGGTGCTGCTGGACACCGACGCCACCGGGCGCTACGTCCGGGTCACCGCCACCGAACTGCCCTGCATCGGTACCAGTTGCACCTTCCGGCTGGCCGAGTTGGGCGTCTACGGCGCGCAGCCGGCCACCGGCTACTCCGCGGTCACCCGGCTGCAGGCCGACACCACCCCGCCGACCACGGTCGTCAAAACCCTCACCCCGGTGAAGGAGACCCGCCTCAGTTCCGGACAGCGGGTCTACGACTTCGGCCAGGACATCACCGGCTGGGTCACCATCTCGGCGGCCCAGCCGTCCGGGACCACCGTGGACATCAAGAAGGGCGAGATCCTCGACCCGTCCGGGCAGGTCTCCACGGCGAACATCAGCTTCTCCGCGAGCGACCCGCCCCGGCAGACCGACCACTACACCTTCAGTGGCTCGGGGACGGAAACCTACGCACCGCACTTCAACTACAACGGCTTCCGCTACGCCGAGCTGAGCGGCCTGCCGGACGGCGCCGCGGTCACCGTCACCGCGCAGGAGGAGCACACCGGTGTGCTGACGACAGGTCAGTTCACCTCCTCCAACCCGCTGTTGAACTCGATCCAGAGCGCGGTGGCGCAGACCCAGCTGAACGACCTGCAGTCGATCCCGCTGGACTGCCCCACCCGTGAGAAGCACGGCTGGCTCGGCGACGCCGCGGACTCCGACGTGGAGGCGATGAGCAACTACGACATGCAGTCCTTCTACGACAAGTGGCTCGGCGACGTGGTCACCAGCATCAACCCGGATGGCAGCATCCCCTCGGTGGCGCCGACCAACGGCGGCACCGGCTGGGCCACCGACCCGGCCTGGGGCACGGCGTATCCGCAGATCATCTGGGACAGCTACACCCAGTACGGCAGCACCCAGCCGATCACCGCCAACTACCAGCACGTGAAGGCGTGGGTCGACTACCTGGGCACGATCAGCGACGCCGACCACATCGTGGTCAACTCGCCCACCTCCTGGGGCGACGACTGGGTCGCCTCGGTCAGCACCCCGCACGACTACTTCCAGACCGGCTTCTACTACCTGGACGCCACTCTGCTGGCGAAGATGGCGGCGGTGGTCGGCAACACCGCCGACGCCACCCACTACAGCACCCTGGCCGGCCAGATCGCCACCGGCTTCACCCAGCGCTACTTCGACCCGGCCACCGGCGTCTACGGCACCGGAACCCAGCTCTCCTACGCGATGCCGCTGGTGCTCGGCCTGGTCCCGGCCGGACACGAACAGGCCACCGCGGACAAGCTGGTGCAGGACATCACCGCCCATGACGACCACCTCACCACCGGCTTCGTCGGCACCACCTTCGTATTCCAGGCGCTCGGCGACTACGGGCGCAACGACGTCGCGCTCGCGGTGGCCGAACGCACCGACTACCCCAGCTTCGGCTACATGATCAGCCAGGGCCCCGGCACCATCTGGGAGAAGTGGCCCAACTCCTCGGCCCCGGACGGGACCTCGTCCAAGGACCACATCGGCCTGGGCGGCTCCATCGGGCAGTGGTTCTACCAGCAGCTGGCGGGCATCCAGCCCGGCAGCACCGGCTCCGGCTACCGCACGCTGACCCTGGCGCCCAGCGTCGTCGGCGATCTGACCTCCGCCTCGGGACAGCAGCAGACCGCGCGCGGGACGGTGGTCAGCTCCTGGCAGCGTGACGGTTCCACGCTCACCTACCACGCGGTGGTCCCGGTCGGCGCGACCGCGACGATCCGGGTCCCGCTGCTGGGCGG
This sequence comes from Streptacidiphilus alkalitolerans, assembly GCF_042511045.1. Classification (NCBI taxonomy): domain Bacteria; kingdom Bacillati; phylum Actinomycetota; class Actinomycetes; order Kitasatosporales; family Streptomycetaceae; genus Streptacidiphilus; species Streptacidiphilus alkalitolerans. The sequence continues at coordinate 41,211 of NZ_JBHEZX010000023.1, read as the reverse complement.
CGCCGCCTCCACGGTGCGGGAGAGCGGGCGGACCATCTACGCGGCCGGGCACGGGGCCCAGTCCGACCCGGGGATCACCCTGGGGAAGGCGAACGACCAGGCGCTCAGCCTCACCGCCGGGTCCGGCGACTACACCTTCACCGTGACCGCGCCGAAGACCTCCTTCACCCGGATCGCGGTGACGGCCAGCCAGCCGGCGCCGATCACCCCGGGCGGCAGCGGCGACGTCACCCTGGTGGTCGAGGGCCGCTCCACCGAGGCCGGTTCGGCCGTGGTCGGCGCGACCCTGCCCAGCGGCTGGACCGCGACGGCGACCCCGGCCGCCGTCCCGCTCACCCCGGCCACCAGCGACGTCCGTGCGACGCTCCGGGTCAGTGTGCCGAGCACGGCGGCCAGCGGCGACTACTCGCTGACGGTCAGGGTGCGGGCGCCCGACGGGACCGTCGCCACGACGGCCGTGCCGGTGTCGGTGTTCGGCCGCTGGCCCGACGGCACCACCGCCTCCGCGTCCAGCGAGCACGCCCCGAACGTGGTGGACGGCGCCACCCGCACCTATGCGGCGGCCAACGCGATCGACGGCAACGTCGCCACCTTCTGGAACGACGACACGGACAGCCAGTACCCGGACACCCTCACCGTCACCGTGCCCGCGGCGGTCCCGCTGCGGGGTGTCGGGTTCGCCTCGTCCGCCGACGGCGTCCCGACCGCCTTCACCGTGCAGACCTGGGACGGCACGCAGTGGGTCACCCGGGCGGACGTGTCCGGCAATACCGCGCAGTACCGCTGGATCCCGTTCGCCACCGCGGTCAGCACCACCCAGGTGCGGGTGGTGGTGACGGCTGCTCAGAACAGCTTCACCCGAATCGCCGAGCTCACCCCCTGACGGGGGAGACCGGCGCTTGACCTGAGGTCGGGCCCGCCCGGACGAACTTCCCCTCGTCCGGGCGGGTCTTCGCCTTGGCTCTTGCCGTCGCTACCGTGCGGGGTAGCGGATTTCGAGCATCACGCAGCCCGGGCCGGTGCGGTAGGGGCCGTGCGGCATGCCCGGGGGCCGGCAGGCGTAGTGGCCGGCGGTGAACACCGTGCCGAGCGTGAGGTCCTCCAACTCGCCCTCCAGCAGCAGCACTTCCTCGACGTACTGATGCCGGATCACGCCCGCGGCGGAGGTGTCGAGCCCGGGGGCCCAGCGGGCCAGCCGGGTCAGTTCGGCGCCGTCGCCGGACGGGGCCGCGCTGAGCAACCGCTCGGAGACCCCGGGCGCCCCGGCGACCTCGGTCCAGGGCAGGCTGTCGACGGCGAGGAACTCCTGGGTGCGCTTCATGCCACCAAGCTCTCATAGCTCGGATGTGACGGGTGCGCCCGGTGGGAACCAGGAGGCGGCCCTGCTCGTCAGGCTGGATATGTCCAGCGCTCTTGTCCTCGGTATCGACCCGCACGCCGTGCCCGGTATGGACGGGGACGCCATCCGCGCGGTCCTCGACCGGGAGCTCGCCAGATTCGGCGAGCACGCCATCGAGGCGTCCATGACCCTGGTCACACTGGATGAGTCGGCCGAGTCCACGCTGGTGGCGGCGCTGACGGCGCGCGAGTGGGACGTGGTGGTGGTCGGCGGCGGGATCCGCAAGCCCGACTCGCTGCTGACCTTCTTCGAACACGTGGTGAACCTGATCCGGCAGCATGCGCCGGGCGCCGCGATCGCCTTCAACACCAGCGGCGCCGACAGCGTCGAGGCAGCCCAACGGTGGCTGTGATCCGGGCCCGGGTATGAACTCTCGGCGGGGGTAGGCACCGACCGCACCGGTGCAGCATCATCGGAAGTCGAGGAGGCCGCCATGGCAGAGCCGGAACAGACACCCCCCGAGGGGCAGGGCAGAATCGCGGGCCTGCCGTTCGACTGGCGCAGGCCCACCCACGCCCGCCTCGTCTCCCGGGCCTGGAACCCGAACGACCGCCGCCTGTTCACCCCCAAATCCTTCGGCTGGGGCTACGGCGTCAACTTCTACTGGGTGGCCCACCCGGTGAAGTACGCCCAGCGGAACCGCCAGCGGTGATGCGGGCGTACTCGCCTGATCGTCGCCGGCTCGTGGGCCGGGGTCAGTCCGTGTCGAAGAGGTAGACCGTGGCGTTGTCGGTGACCGGGACGGCGAACTGCAGGGTGAGGGCGAACGGGGCCGCCTTGGTGGCCGAGCCGGTGGTGCTGCCGCACTCGATCGTCATGACGTGGGGGAGTTCGGCGGAGTCCAGTTGCTTCGACAGCAGGGCGCTGATCTGGTTTCCGTCCCGGTGCAGGGCCAGCGGGCTGTTGTCGCGGTCGGAGGAGTACCAGGCGGTGCCGGAGCAGGGCGGTGCCAGGACCTCGATGGTGCTGGCGGTCCCGGACCCGAAGGCCAGGGCCAGCGGGGCGGTGGGGTCGTTGGGGCGGGGAAGGTCCTGGAGCAGCTTCAGGCCGGTGCTGTACAGCCCGCCGAGGCCGTCCGACCGGCCCTGGACCAGGGCCATCCGGTCCTGCCCGGCGGAGTCGCGGCCGACGATCAGCAGAACCAGCTGACCGCCGACGTAGTCCTGGTGCAGCTGCCGCACATCGCTGTGCGGCCCCCGGGCGTCCCAGAGGCTGACGACGGCGTGCGGCGGGGCAGTGCTGCCGGCCTCGGCCAGCGGCCACCAGGGTGTCTCGGGCGGGGTGCTGGTCCCGGTCGCGGGCGGCTGGACGGACGAGGAGGCCGCGGGACCCGTGGTCGGGACGGGTGCCGACGGGGCTGAGCCGGTGGGCAGGGTGAGCGCCACCGTCAGCAGTGCCGCGGCGCAGGCCGCGACGCCTGTGGTGCCGGCGACGGCCCGGCGCCGGCGCCGGGCGGTGACGCGGGCGCGGGCCCGGCCGGCCAGGGCCGCCGAGGGCGGCGCGGACCGGTCGGCGAGCGCGGCCAGGGCCTCTTCGAGATCGTGTTCGAAGGCGTCGGTCATGACCCCTCCTGACGGGACGTCGGCACGGACGCGGCGGTGTCCTGGTCCGGGAACGCCGCGCGCCCCGGTGGTTCCATCGTGGTGCGCAGCTGGGCCAGGCCGCGGAAGGTGAGCCTTTTGACGTTGCCCACCGAGCAGCCCAGGGTCAGCGCCGACTCCTGCTCGCTCAGCCCCACGTAGTGCCGCAGCACCACGGCGGCCCGGGTGCGCGGGGCCAGTTTCGCCAGCTCCCGGCGCAGCAGGTCGCGGTCCTCGGCGGCCTGGGTCTGCGCGGGAGCGTGGCTGTCCGGCGGGTGCAGGGTCATGATCTCCTTGAACCGGCGCCGGCGGACGGTGTCGATGTGCGCGTTGACGATCGCGGTCCGCACGTACGCCTCCTCCCTGCCCTGGGACTGCGCCCGGTCCCAGTGCCTGAAGCAGTTGGCCAGGGCGTTCTGCAAGAGGTCCTCCGCAAGGCCGGTGTCGCCGGTCAGCAGGTAGCACAGGCGCAGCAGCGAACGGGAACGTGCCAGCACGAACTCCTCGAACTGGGCTTCCCTCTCGCTCCGGCGCACCCTGCCCCCTTCTTCTCCGCTGTTCGAACGCTGGCGCGAGCCGCCCAGCAACCTCCTTCAACGCAGTCCGTGTGCCCGGGGTTGTACCGCTGGTGTGTGACGAGCGTCATATCCGCCCGATTCAACCTGGGCCGGCCACGACCTCGTTCTGAGCCGGTATGAAGACGCACACCCGTTCCATTGTTTCGCGTACGGCGGCGCTGGCCTGCCCGGCTCTGCTGGTGGTCGCCCTGTGCGCGGGATGCGCACAACCCGGCAGCGGTACCGTCGCCCAGGCGGTCGGCCCCGCGCCGGCCGCCGCGACGGCCGCCGCGCCGACCGCTGCGGCGCACCTCGCCGGAGGGGTCCCGTCCGGCGGCGCCTCCGCGCCCGTGCCCGCCGCGCTGCCGCCGGGCATCGGTGCCACGCTGGGCCACCGGGTGCCCGCCGATACGAACCAGATCCTGCTGGTGACCGGTCAGGGCGTCAACTCGCCCGACTCCAGCGCGGTGCTGTACGAGCGCACCGACGGGGTGTGGCAGGCGCACGGCAGCTGGGCCACGCACAACGCGCTGCACGGCTGGACCGAGGACCACCACGACTCGGACCTGCGCTCCCCGATCGGGGTGTTCGCCCTGACCGACGCGGGCGGCCTGCGGCCCGACCCCGGGTCGAAACTCCCGTACCACCACTCGTCCGGGTTCGTGGTGACCGGGACCGGGTTCCGCGGCGAACCGCTGGCCGGGGCCTTCAACTACGTGATCGCCATCAACTACAACCGCGAACCCGGCACCTCGCCGCTGGATCCCACCCGTCCGGAGGGCTATGCCAAGGGCGGCGGCATATGGCTGCACGTCGACCACCACGGCCCGACCCACGGCTGCGTCTCGCTGCCCAGCGCGGCCATGGTGGCCCTGCTGCGGACGCTGGACCCGGCGCAGCACCCGGTTGTGGTCATGGGGGACAGGGCGGCGCTGAGCGCGTGACCCTCCCAGGTGTGAGCAAAACGAAACACGTATGCCGCACGGAAGACATCTCCGGTTAACGCGAAACGCGGGCGAAACACTTCTGTTCGCGACCGGTAATACGGCCGGGTGACCATCAGGTCGCCCGGCCTGCACCGATCGCACCTTCCCGACGCCCCCGCGGCACGCGGGGGACAAGGAAGCCGACCCGCCCATGACCGACGCCCTCTCCGCCCCGGTGCTCTCCGATCCGGTGCTCTCCGCCGCCGCGTCCTCCGGCCTCAGCGCCGGTGACACCGCGTGGCTGCTGGTCGCCACCGCCCTGGTCCTGCTGATGACACCGGGGCTCGCCCTCTTCTACGGCGGCATGGTGCGCACCAAGAGCGTGCTCAACATGCTGATGATGAGCTTTGTGTCGATCGCCCTGGTCACCGTGGTCTGGCTGGCCGCCGGATACAGCCTCGCCTTCGGCCACGACCTCGGCGGCCTGGGCCTGCTCGGCGGCTTCGAGCACCTCGGCATGCGCGGGATCACCCCGCGGACGCTGACCGGGCACATCCCGACCCTGCTCTACGCGACCTTCCAGCTCACCTTCGCCATCATCACCGCCGCCCTGATCAGCGGCGCCATCGCGGACCGCACCCGGTTCAACGCCTGGGTACTGTTCGTGCTCGCCTGGACGCTGCTGGTGTACGTGCCGATCGCGCACTGGGTGTTCTCCCCGGACGGCTGGATCGCCGCGCGGCTGCATGCCCTGGACTTCGCCGGCGGAACGGTGGTCGAGGTCAACTCCGGCGCGTCCGGGCTCGCCCTGGCGCTGGTCCTCGGCCCGCGGCTGGGCTTCCGCCGGGAGGCGATGCGTCCGCACAACCTGCCGCTGGTGCTGCTCGGGGCCGGACTGCTCTGGTTCGGCTGGTTCGGCTTCAACGCCGGCTCGGCCCTCGGCGCCAACGGGCTGGCCGCCGCCGCGCTGCTGAACACCCAGGCGGCTGCCTGCACCGGTCTGCTGGGCTGGCTGGTGGTGGAGAAGTTCCGCGACGGCCACCCCACCACCCTGGGCGCGGTGTCCGGCGCGGTGGCCGGGATGGTCGCCATCACCCCGTCCTGCGGCTCGGTGGACCTGCTCGGCGCGCTGGTGATCGGCCTGGTCGCCGGGGTGCTCTGCTCCTACGCGGTGTCCTGGAAGTTCAGGCTCGGTTATGACGACTCACTGGACGTGGTCGGCGTGCACCTGGTCGCGGGCATCGCCGGAACCGTGCTGATCGGGGTCTTCGCGACCAGCGTGATGACCGGCGGCCCCGAGGGCCTGCTGCACGGCGGCGGCCTGGGCCAGCTGTGGCGGCAAGGGGTCGCGGTGCTGGCCACCGGGGCGTACGCGTTCGCCGTCAGCTACGGGCTGGGCAAGCTGATCGACCGCTTCGTGGGCTTCCGGGCGCCCGCCGAACACGAGCTCTCCGGCCTGGATCTCGCCGAACACGCCGAGACCGCATACGATCACGGCGTCATCCACCAAGGCGCCCTCGCCGGGTCCGCCGCCCACACCGCTCACCGGAACGAGTCTGTCGCGCCATGAAGCTGATCACCGCCGTCATCAAGCCGTTCCGCCTCGACACGGTGAAGGAGGCCCTGCACGAGCTGGGCGTCAACGGACTCACCGTCACCGAGGCCAGCGGCTACGGCCGCCAGCGCGGCCACACCGAGGTCTACCGCGGCGCCGAGTACCGGATCGACCTGGTGCCCAAGGTCCGGATAGAGGTCGTGGTCGAGGACGAGGCGGCCGACCAGGTGCTGGAGGCGATCGTCAGCGCCGCCCACACCGGCAAGATCGGCGACGGCAAGGTGTGGTCCGTCCCGGTCGAGACCGTGGTCCGGGTCCGCACCGGCGAGCGCGGCCCCGACGCCGTCTGACCGGAGGTCCTGATGCCGGGTGTCGCGTTGTTCACGCTGGGCGGCACGATCGCGATGGCGGGGCAGGCCAGGGACGGTGCGGGCGGGCCGGTGGTCGCCCGGTTGAGCGGGGCGGACCTGACCCGCGCGGTTCCGGCCCTGGGCACGCTGGGTGTGCCGCTGGAGGTGCACGACGTCGACGCCGTGGGCAGCGCCAATCTGACGTTCGCTCAGATCACGGCCCTGGTCGAGGCGGCGTCGGCGGCCGTCGCCGCCGGGGCCCGCGGGGTGGTGGTCACCCAGGGCACGGACACGCTGGAGGAGACCGCCTTCCTGGTGGACCTGCTGTGGCCGCACCCCGAGCCGTTCGTGCTGACCGGGGCGATGCGCAATCCGACCCTGGCCGGGCCTGACGGTCCGGCGAACCTGCTCGCCGCCGCCCGTACCGCCGCCTCGCCCGCCGCGCGTGGGCTGGGCGCGCTGGTCGCCTTCAACGACGAGATCCACGCCGCCCGCTGGGTGCGGAAGACGCACAGCACCAGCACGGCCACCTTCGCCTCGCCGAACGCCGGTCCGATCGGCCAGGTCATCGAGGGCCGGGTCCGGCTGCTCACCACCCCGCTGCGTCATCAGCCGCTGCCGCTCGGGTCGTTGGAGCCGTCGCCGGTGGTGCGGGTGGCGCTGCACACCGTCACCTTGGACGACGACGCCGAGGGGCTCACCGCCGTCGCCGGGACCGCGCAGGGGCTGGTCGTGGCCGGCTTCGGCGTCGGCCACGTCCCCGCCGTGCTCGCCGACCCGTTGGGCGACCTGGCCGCGCGGATGCCGGTGGTCCTGGCCTCCCGGACCGGCAGCGGCTCGGTGCTGCGGCACACCTACGGCGCGACCGGTTCGGAGACCGACCTGCTGGGCCGAGGGCTCATCAACGCCGGTCTGCTCGACCCCTACAAGTCCCGGGTCCTGCTGCGCCTGCTGCTGGCCCGCGGCGCCGACCGGCGGGCGATCGAAACCGCCTTCGAGCAGCACGGCTGAGACACGCCGCAGGGGGTGCTGGTCCGCGCATGTCGCCCTGTTCCCTTGGGATAGATTCGGGCCATGGACACGCAGACGCTGGGAGCCGCCGGGGGCCGGAATGCCTGACCGGAGCCCGGCTTCGCCGCTGGACGCGGTCGCGGCGCTGCTGGCCGCCGTCGCGGCCGGAACCGTACTGCCCGTGCCCGCCGAGCGGGTCCGGCTGCGCGAGGCCGCCGGGCTGACCGAGGCCGCCGTCGCCCAGGCCCTCGGCGTGCGGGTCCCGAGCATCCAGGCCTGGGAGGCCGGACGCGCGGAGCCGGCGGGCGAACGGCTGGAGGCGTACCGGCAACTGCTGGACGGCCTGGCCACCCGCTTCCCGGCACCGGCCCCGGCCCCGGCACCGACGCCCGCGCCTGCCCCCGCCCCCCGCGCCGAGACCGTGCCGCGCAAGGCCGCCACCCCCGCCCGGGCCGTCCCGTCCCGCTCCGCGCAGCAGCGCCCGGACCGGGATCCGCGGTTCGCGAACGGGCCGCTGCTGGTGCTGGACGGCGACGGCTGTGCCTACGGCGAGGGCGGGTTGGTGCTGGACTGCCCGGCGGCCACCGTTCCCGCCCTGGTGGCTTGGACGGTGGACCAGGCCCGCATCGGCACGCCGCGGCTGCATGCCTCCGGCAAGGACGGCGACCCGCTGGTCGTGCTGACCGCCACGGCGCTGGAGCGCCTGGGCCTGCCGGAGCGGCTGGAGGACCGGCGGGCCCTGCGACTGCCGGAGAACCATCCGGTGATCAAGCAGCTGGCCAAGGCCGGATGGAAGCTGACCAAGCGCGGCTTCGGCCCCTGGGCCCGGATCTACCGCCCGGTGGACGGCGGTCGCCGGGTCTGCGTGCAGCTGGCGCTGCTGCCCTGGGACGCCCTGGACGCCCGGGCCTGGGGTGAGGACGCCGGGACGCTGCCCGCCCCGGACGTCGCCAAGCTGCTGACCGACTACGCGACCCGGGTGCTCACCCCGCTGGGTTCGCCCGCGGTGTGCGGCAGCGAGCTGATGAGCGCGCTGCGCCCGCCGACCCGTGCCGTCCAGGGCCCCGACGGCGGTTGGCGCTCGGGCGGGCTGCCCGGGTCGCTGGTGGTCGCGGTCGACCCGGCCCCGCCCGAGCCCCCGGACGAGCACCCGCTCGCGGTCGGTCGCGGCCAGGGCCCGGACGAGGTGCTGGACGAGGAGGCGTTCGAGTGGGTCCGCGACCCGGAGACGCTCAGCGACGCCGAGTGCGCCCGCCCCTGGGCGGTGGGCATCGACGTCAATATGGCCTTCGCCGCCGCGGCCAACCGGCTGCGGGTCGGGCTGGGCGAGGCGGTCCTGGTGCAGGCGCCGCGCTTCGACAAGGACCTGCCGGGGTCCTGGCTGATCGACCTCTCCGAGGTCGCCCTCGACCCCCGGCTGCCGTCCCCGTTCACCCCGCACGGCAGCACCCCGGCCGGCCCCGCCTGGTACACCACGCCGACCGTCGGCTACGCCCATGAGCTGGTCCGACTCCTGGGCCTGCCGGTCCGGTTGGAGCCGATCGAGGGCTGGCTGCGGCCCACCGAGGAGCAGCTGCACGCCCTGGTCCGCGAGCACGGAGCCCGGGTCCCGGCCGCCGCGTGGGAGTCCGGCGAGCTGGAGCAGCTGCAGCGGCTCGGCCTGGAGGGCGTGCTGGAGGACGAGCGGCGGCAGCGGGCGCTGGAGTTCCTGGGGACCGTACCCCGCTTCGACAACGGCCCCTATCTGGACCCCTGGTACAAGCGGCTGCGGGACGCCTATGTGGCCACCATGGCCGAACTCGGGGTGACCGCGGAGTTGACGCCGCCTCAGTTCCTGGCCGCGATGGAGGGCCACAAGCAGGTCGATCCGGGCCAGGCGGCGGTGCTCTCCGCGATCAAGGCCACCGTCAAGGGCGGCATCGGCAAGCTGCGCGAGCGCCCCCAGGGCGCCAAGCACAAGCCCGGTGAGCCCTGGCCGGCGCTGCGCCGTCCGAGCTGGCGTCCGGACATCAGGGCCGCGGTGATCGCCTCGGCGCGGGTCAATATGCACCGGAAGATCATGGCCCTGGCGCTGAAGGCGGACCTGTACCCGATCGCGGTGCTCTCCGACTGCGCCGTCTACCCCTCCGCCGGGCCCTCCCCGCTCGACTTCCTGCCGCACGCCGCCGATGGCAAGCCGCTGCCGGGAGGGTTCCGGCTCGGGGTCTCCCCGGGGATGGTCAAGCACGAGGGCACCCAGGCGCTGCTGGGCTGGGCGGTGCCGCTGATGGACCAGGGCCACAACCCCGCCCGCCACATCAAGGGCGGCGGACACGACGCCTTCCTGGACGGGGAGTAGACGCACCATCATGGGAAAGATCAGCGACGGCCTGCAGCGGGCGATCGAGGCCCAGTTCACCCGCAAACCGCCGGTCAGCACCCAGGCCCGGGCGAAGTTCCTGGTCAAGCAGCACGGCGGCACCCGGGCGGTGGCCGCGCTGCTGGGCGTCTCCCAGCGCACCGTCGAGCGCTATCTGACCGGCCAGCGGCGGACCCCTCCCGCGGCGGTCGCGGCCAGGCTGGACGCCGAGGTGCGCCGCCGCTGGCAGCCGCTGGTGCGCAGACGCGCCACCCAGCGCGCCGCCACCAGCACCGGCATCACCATCGAGACCCGTGCCACCTTCGGCTACGACGCCCCGGCCGGCACCACCGACGAGGGGCGGCTGCGCCGGATCACCCAGCACCTGCCGGCCTCCTACGCCGCCCGGCTGTTCGAAGCCGGCGAGGCCGGGGCCTCGGAGAACGAACTCGCCCAGATCGTCGCCGACGGCTTCGCCGAGCACTACTTCCGCGACGGCGGACGCCGCGCCCAGGGCCTGGACGTGCGGCTGACCGGCATCGACTACTGGGACGCGGACCTGTAGCCCGTTGGGCGGCGTCGGTAGGACCGGACCGGTCCGGAGGTGTGCAACGGATCTTTCGGGGCAGTCGGAAAGTGCTGTCCTCGATCCGATGGAGGTGGGCCATGCCCTCCGAGCCCGATGTCCTGACCGTCAGTACCACCGTCCATGGCACGGACCGCGCGGTGGTGGCCATCAGCGGCCAGCTCGACGGCGACACCGCCGCCGTGCTGCAGCACCAGTTGGCCGCGCTGACGCTGCAGGGCCGGCGCTTCATCGTGCTGGACCTGGCACTGGTGCCGTTCATGGACTCCTCCGGCCTGAACAGCGTGCTGCGGGCGCGGTCCGCGCTGCTCCGCCACGAGGGACAGCTGCTGCTGGCCGCTCCCTCCGAGCCGGTGCGGCGTCTGCTCGACCTGACCGGCATCAGCCTGGCCACCCCGCTCCACGACAGCACGGACCTGGCTCTGGCTGCCTTCCCCGCCGAGGAGGCACCCCCGCGCTCCGGCGTGTAGCTCGGAGCCCTGCCAGGTGGCATACGCTTCGCGGGCGGAGTGGGGACCACTGCCGCAGAGTCCTCACACCTTACGGAGACGTCATGGTTGATGCTGGAAACACCGAACGGTTGGTCGAGCTGCTGTCGTCGGCCGGGGACGACGTCGCCTCCCGGTGGCTGGAGCAGGTCGCCTCCACCCTGGGCGGCCGGGTCAGCCGGGGTGAGGTCGAGAGCGAGCTGCGCGAGCTCTACGCCGCGCTCCTGGTCGGTCTCGGCTCCGGCCTGGACGCCCACGGAGATGAGTTCGCCGAGGTCCGCGCCCTGCTGGCGGAGCTCTCGCGGACCCGGGCCCGGCAGGGCTTCAGCCCGACCGAGACCGCGGTCAGCGTGTTCGCGCTGAAGCGGGCCCTGGAGCCGGTGCTGTCGCAGGACGGGGGTGCGGGCGACCTGCGGGCCTATCTGCAGCTGTCCTCGCTGCTGGACGACCTGGGCCTGTTCACCATGGAGACCTACGCCCGCGCCCGGGAGGAGCTGATCGGCGCCCAGGCCGAGCAGCTGCTCGAGCTGTCCACCCCGGTGGTCAAGCTGTGGGACGGGGTGATCGGCGTCCCCCTGGTCGGCACCCTGGACTCTGCGCGGACCATGGTGGTGATGGAGAAGATGCTCCAGGCCCTGATCGACACCGGTTCCGAGCAGGCCATCATCGACATCACCGGGGTCCCGGCGGTGGACACCCAGGTCGCGCAGCACCTGCTGAAGACCGTGGTGGCCGCGCGCCTGATGGGCGCCGAATGCACCATTTCCGGCATCCGCCCGCAGATCGCCCAGACCATCGTGGCGCTGGGCATCGACTTCGGCGACATCGCCACCAAGGCCACCCTCGCCGACGCCCTGCGGCACGCACTCCGGCGCTCCGGGATCACCCTGACCGCCGCCGACAGCAGGGCCGGTGGCATCAAGTGAGCGAGCGGGTACCGATCCTGCAGATCGGCGACGTCCTGCTGGTGTCCATCCAGACCGATCTGGACGACCAGGCCGTGCTGTACCTCCAGGACGACCTGGCCGCACGGGTGGTGGACTCCGAGGCGCACGGGGTGGTGATCGACATCACCGCCGTGGAGATCGTCGACTCCTTCGTGGGCCGGATGCTGGCGACGATCGCCTCGATCTCCAGGATGCTGGATGCCGAGACCGTCGTGGTGGGGATGCGTCCGGCCGTGGCGATCACCCTGGTCGAGCTGGGGCTCTCACTGGGCGGTGTGCGCACGGCACTGACCCTGGAGAAGGGCCTGCGGCTGCTCGAACGGGCGCGGGAGACGTCCACGGGCGACGCGCCGGCTTCGAGGCCGTGGTGACCGTCTCCGGGCAGCTCACCGCCATCGCCACGAACGCGGACGTGGTGCTGGCCCGTTCCGCGGTGCGGGCGGCGGCTCAGGAGTGCCGGCTGTCGCTGGTGGACCAGACGAAACTGGTGACCGCCGCCAGCGAACTGGCCCGGAACACCCTGATCTACGGCGGCGGCGGCACGATGCGGCTCGACACGGTCGAGAACGGGCTGCGCCGAGGGGTCCGGGTCGTCTTCGAGGACCGGGGCCCCGGCATTCCGGACCTGGACCTGGCCCTGACCGACGGCTGGACCTCGGGCACCGGCCTCGGCCTCGGCCTGAGCGGCTCTCGCCGCCTGGTGGACGAGTTCGACCTCGACACCGAGGTCGGCCGCGGCACCACGGTCAGCATCACCAAGTGGGCCAGGTGACCACCTCACTGGTGGACAGCGAGGACGTGGCCTGGTTCCGGGACGAGCTCACCGCGGCGCGCGGCGCGGCGGCGGCGCTGGCCCGGCGGACCGGCCTCGACGAGGACCGCTGCGCCGAGGTGGCCCTGGCCGTGTCGGAGGTCGCCACCAATCTGGACAAGCACGCCCGGGACGGCGCGCTGCTGCTGCGGGTGCTGCGCACCCCGCTCCGGGCGGGCGTGGAGGTCGTCGCCCTGGACCAGGGCCCCGGCATCGCCGACGTGGCCGAGGCGATGCGCGACGGCAACTCCTCGACCGGCACCCTGGGCATCGGCCTCGGCGCGGTCGGGCGGCTCGCCGACACCTTCGACATCTACTCGCTGCCCGGGCGGGGGACCGTGCTGGCCGCCGGGTTCTGGTCGCGGACCGGCGCGGACGGCGGTCCGCGGGGCCGGTCCGGCGTGGCCGGACTGACCCGTCCGATGGCCGGCGAGCAGGTCTGCGGCGACGCCTGGAGCACCCGGCTGGACGATGACGGCTCCGCGGTGCTGGTGATGCTGTGCGACGGTCTCGGCCACGGGCCGATGGCCGCCCTGGCCGGTCAGGCCGCCGCGCAGGCTTTCCGCACCGGCCGTGCCCGCAGCCCGGAGGACGCCGTGCAGGAGATCCACCGCGCCCTGCGCGGCACCCGAGGCGCGGTGGTGGCCGTGGCCCGGATCGAACCCGAGCGCGAACGCCTGCTGTTCTGCGGCATCGGCAATATCGCCGCCGCCCTGATCAGCGCCGACACCCGCGCCACGCTGGTCTCCTCCCCGGGCATCGTGGGCCACCAGATGCGCACCCTGCGCACCTTCGAGCACCCGCTGCCGCGCGACGGCGCGCTGGTGCTGCACTCCGACGGGCTGAGCGAGCGCTGGAGCCCCCGCGACCTGCCGGGCCTGCTCCAGCACCCCCCGGTCGTCATCGCGGCCCAGCTCCTGCGACACGCCGGTACCCATCGGGACGACGCCGCTGTGGTGGTCGCCCGAGGACAGTGGTGAGCACTATGCCGACACCGTCCCCCCGCGCCGCGGAGACCCTGCTGACCACCACCGTGCACAGCGAGCGGGACGTCTTCGCGCTGCGCCGCTACGGCCGGACCGCCGCCGAGGCGGTGGGCCTCGAGCGGCAGGACCAGGTCCGGCTGGCCACCGTGCTGAGCGAACTCGGCCGCGACCTGCTCCGCCCCGAGCCGATGACCGCGCGCTTCACCCTGGCCGACGAGCACCCCCGGACCCTGGTGGTCGCCCTGGACTGGGACGACGGGCGCGGCCCGAGCGCCGAGTCCCTGGCCGCCGTCCGGCGGCTGTTCCCGCAGGTCGGCGAGTCCCGGGGGAACGGGTCCGAGGGCGGCGGGATCACCGTGGAATGCCCGATCCCGGCCCGTACGGCGACGCCCCCGGGCTTCGCCGAGTCCGTCCGCGCGAACCTGCGCGTGGCGGGCGCGGCCGAGACCAGCACCACCGAGGACCTGCGTGCGCAGACCCGCGACCTGATGGCCTCGCTGGAGGAGGCCCGCTCCCAGCGCGAGGAACTGCAGCGGCTGAACCTGGAGCTGGAGGAGACCAACCAGGGCGTCCTCGCCCTCTACACCGAGCTGTCCACGGAGCTGGAGGAGACCAACCGCGGCGTGGTCGCCCTCTACGCGGAGCTGGAGGACAAGAGCCGGCTGCTGCGGGAGGCGAGCGAGTCCAAGACCCGTTTCTGGTCCAACGTCAGCCATGAGCTGCGCACCCCGCTCAACTCGGTGGTCGGGCTGAGCCGGCTGATGCTGGACCCGGCCTCGGCTCCGCTCAGCGCCGAACAGCGGCGGCAGGTCGGGCTGATCAGCTCCTCGGGCAGCATGCTGCTGGCCCTGGTCGACGAACTCCTGGACGTGGCCAAGGCCGAGGCCGGGCGGCTTGAGCCGCGGCCGGCCCGGGTCGACCTGGCCGCGCTGCTCACCCAGCTGCGCGGGATCATGCTCGGCACCGCTCCGCAGGGCGACGCCGTGGCCGTGATCGTCCCCGAGGTGGTGGAGCCCGCGCTGCTGCTGACCGACGAGGTGCTGCTGACCCGGATCCTGCGCAATCTGCTGTCCAACGCCCTGAAGTTCACCCGGGCCGGCGAGGTCCGGCTCGAGGTGGAGCAGGAGGCCGGGGGCGTGGTGGTGTTCCGGGTCAGCGACACCGGGATCGGCATCCCGGCGGACCAGCAGGAGCGGGTGTTCGAGGAGTTCTACCAGGTGCCGGGCGAGAACCAGGTCAAGCGTCCGGGCACCGGCCTCGGCCTGCCCTACGCCCGCCGGCTGGCCGAACTCATGGGCGGCACCCTCACCCTGAACAGCACCCCGGGCCGGGGCACCGAGGTCACCCTGCGGCTTCCGCCGCCGGACGGCGAGGACGGGGCGGTCCAGCGGATCCCCTGCCTGGTCGCGGTGGACGACGACCCGGTGTTCCACGAACTGTTCCGTCCGCTGCTGGACGGCATCGCCGAGCGGGTGGTCCCGGTGCACGACGGCGCACTGGTGCTGGCGGCGGTCCGGCGCGAGCGCCCGCAGGGCGTGGTGCTGGACCTGCAGATGCCCGGCACCGACGGCTACGCCGTGCTGGCCCAGCTGGCCGCCGACCCGGAGCTGCGCACCGTCCCGGTGGTGGTGATCACCGCGGCCGACCCGGACGAGCAGGACCACAGCCGGCTCACCCACGCCCGCGCCGTGCTGTCCAAGCACGGGGCCACCGCCCGCCGCCTGGCCGACGCCCTGAAACAACAGCCCCGAGCAAGGAGTTGACGATGAGCCAGCCCGATCCGGTCGCGGACCGGCCGGTCGAGGACCGGCCCGCCGTGGTCCTGGTCATCGACGACAACCCCACCAACCGGTACATCCTGGCCAACTGGCTGCAGCGGGCCGGGCACACCGTGCTGGAGGCGGGCGACGGTCTCGGCGGCCTCGCGCTGCTGGCCCCCGGCGCGACCCCGCGACCCGAGCTGGCGATCGTGGACGTACGGCTGCCGGACCTCAGCGGCTTCGAGGTCAGCGAGCGGATCAAGTCCGACCCGCGCACCGCCGGGGTGCCGGTGATCCATGTGTCCGCCATCGCCATCGCCACCTCCGACCGCACCCAGGGCCTCTACCGGGGCGCGGACGCCTACCTGACCGAGCCGATCGCTCCCAGCGAGCTGCTGGCCACCGTCACCTCCGCGCTGCGCTACAGCCGGGCCCGGATGCGGGCCGAGCAGTTGGCCCGGCGCCTGGACACGCTGAACCGCGCCACCCTGGACGTGTACCGGGCGGTCGATCCGACGGAACTGGCCGCAGCGGTCGCCCGCGGCGCCCGCACCCTGCTGCAGGCGCCCGCACTGGTGGTCACCCAGCCCCCGGACACCGACACCGTGCAGCTCACCCACTGGGACGAGGACGGCCGAGCCGTGGTCCGACCGGCCCCCCCGGCCCTGTTGGACAGCCTCGCGGTGGCGGCCCTGGGGGCCGGGGTCGGCGTCGGCAGCGCCCGGTACGGCGTCCAGGAGTGGGCCGACCTGCTGGCCCGCAACGACGTCCGGAGCCCGGCGCCGGGCGGCGCGGAGGTGACCGTGGTGGCGGCCCGCACCAAGCGCGGACGGCCGCCGGTGTGCGTCGCCCTCCACACCGACGCCGAGACCAGCGAGGAGGACCGCGACCTGGTCTCCCAGTTCACCCAGGCCAGCGCCCTGGCCCTGGAGGCGCTGCGCAGCTACACCGAGGAGCACACGCTCTCGGTGACCCTGCAGCGCGCCCTGCTGCCCCGCTCGCTGCCCGAGCCGGACCGGATCCGGCTGGCCATGCGCTACCTGCCCGCCACCCGCGGCAATGAGATCGGGGGCGACTTCTACGAGGCGATCGAGACCCCCGCCGGACTGCTGCTCGCGGTGGGCGACGTGGTCGGCCACTCGCTGCAGGCCGCCGTGGTCATGGGCGAACTGCGGCACGCCCTGCGCCTGTACGCCCATGAGGGGCACCCCCCGCGGACCGTGCTGGAGCGGCTGGACGCCCTGCTGGACCGCGAGTGGCCGGGCTGGACCGCCACCGTCTGCATCGTCCTGGTCGATCCCGACCGCACCGGCCTCAGCGTCGCCAACGCCGGACACCTCCCGCCGCTGCTGCTGGACCCGCTGGGCGAGGGGTCTTTCGTGCACGAGCACGGGCCGATGCTGGGGATGGGTCTGCCGCAGCCCCCTTCGGCCGAAGTCCGGATCACCGCGGGGACCCGTCTGCTGCTGGTCACCGACGGCCTGATCGAGACCCGGGACAAGGATCTGACGACCAGTCTGGAAGAGCTCAGGACGGCGGCCGGCCAGGAGACCGCGGGCCCGGACGCGCTCTGCGAGCACCTGCTCCGGGTGTTCGGCGCCGAGCAGAGCGACGACGTGGTCCTGTTCGCCGCCGAGGTCACCGACCAGCAGGTGTGACAACCTGTGTTGTCGGCCCGATCATCCGTGGCCTAGGGTGGCAGCCACGGTCGGACCCCTCGTCAGGTACCCGTCCCGCACCGCACCCACGACTGGAGCACAGATGGCCGCCCTCGCAGCACCCCGCCCGTACGACATCCTGCTGGTCGAGGACGACGCGGCCGACGCCATGCTGATCCAGGAGGCGCTGCTGCAGCGCGGCGCCGCCCGCACCGTCTCCCAGGTGGACGACGGCATCGCCGCCCTGGAGTACCTGCGCGACCCGTCCCGCCGCGCCCCCGACCTGATCGTGCTGGACCTGAACATGCCGCGGATGAACGGCCGCGAGCTGCTCGCGGTGCTGAAGAACGACGACGACCTCAAGGCCATCCCGGTGGTGGTGCTGACCACCTCGGGAGCCCCTGACGACGTCTCCGACGCCTACCGCAGCCACTCCAACGCCTACATCACCAAGCCGGTCAACCTCGACGACTTCATCGCGGCGGTCCAGAGCATCGACGTCTTCTTCCTCGACACCGCGACCCCCTACCGCCCCGACGACCAGGCCTGACGGTAGATCAGCAGGGCCACGTCGTCCTCGTGCCGGCCCTGGTCCAGCAGCACGGCGCAGAGGTGGTCCACGACGGCGTCGGGGGTGGCGGGCAGCTCGCCCGCCAGCGCCGCCTCGGCGCGTTCGATGCCGGTGTCGATGACCTCGTGCCGGCGTTCGACCAGCCCGTCGGTGTAGAGCAGCAGATGCGCGCCGGCCGGCAGGGTGGCGCTGGTCTCCGGCCGTTCGCTGCCGGGGGTGACGGCCAGCGGCACCGACTGCGCGCCGTCCAGCCGCCGCACGCCGCCGTCCGGGCGGGCGAGCAGGGCGGGCAGGTGCCCGGCGCTGCTGTAGCGCACGGACCCGGCGGCGGGGTCGACGACGGCGCAGAACACGGTGGTGCAGAAGGCTCCCGGCAGCAGGTCGGCGAAGCGGTCCAGGGCCTCCAGCACCCGGGCGGGCCCGTTGTTCTCCAGCAGCAGGGCCCGTGCGGCGCTGCGCAGCTGGCCCATGGTGGCGGCGGCCGGCAGGCCGCGGCCGACCACGTCGCCGACGACGACCCCGTAGCGGTGGCCCGGGAGTTCCAGCACGTCGTACCAGTCGCCGCCGACCTCCAGGGCCGACCCGGCCGGCTCGTAGCGGACCGCGAATCCCGGCGGCAGGTCGGCCGGGCCCAGGATGGCCCGCTGCAGGGCGAGGGCGACCCGGCGCTGCTCGTCATTGGCCCGGGCCCGGCCCAGGGCCCGCTGGAGGTGGCCGGTGAGCTGGATCATCAGGGTGCGGTCGGCGACCGTGAACGGGCGCGGCCGGTCGAACTCCAGCCGGAGCACCGCCTGTTCCGACCCGTCGAACAGCGGTGCGTCGGCCCCGGTCACCAGCTCGCGGGTATCGGGCGGGGCGCTGCCGCCCGGATCCGCGCCGGTGTCCTGGCCGCGCAGCACGGTGACCCGTTCGGCCTGCCAGTAGTCCCGCAGTTCGGCCAGGCCCACGGCCAGTACGGCGGCGCTGTCGTCGATCCCGGCCAGCCGCCCGGTCAGCCGGGAGACGGCGGCGTCGCGTTCGGCGGCCAGGTGGGCGACGGTGACGTCGCGCAGGGTGCCGACCAGGAGCCGCCCGGTGCCGCGGTGGTCGCGCAGCGAGTCCAGGGCCGCGTCGACCCACAGCCGCCGCCCGTCCCGATGCCGCAGCGGCAGCACGAAGCGCCCGTGCCCCTGGCTGCGTACCAGCTTCACGGCGGCCTCGACCAGGGCGTACGCCTCCGGGTCCTGCTCGCGGGTGGGCCACCAGGGGTGCGGGACCGGCCAGGGCAGCTGCGCGGCGTCGTAGCCCAGCAGCCGGGTGAACCCGTCGTTGACCTCGATCACCGACAGATCGGGCCGGGCCACGAAGAAGCCGTCCTGCATCGCGTTGACCAGGGCGGTGCGCCAGGCGGACTCATGGTTGCGCAGCCGGGCCAGGTCCAGGTTGGAACGGACCCGGGCCAGCAGGTCCGCCGAGGAGAACGGCTTGGCGAGGTAGTCGTCGGCGCCGGCCGCCAGGCCCTCGGCCGCGGCCTCCTGGCCGGCCCGGGCGGACAGCAGCACCACCGGGGTACGGGCGGTGGCGGGGTCCGCCCGCAGCGCCCGGAGCAGGGCGAAGCCGTCCAGGCCCGGCATCATCACGTCGGCCAGTACCAGGTCCGGCCGCAGCTCCCGGGCCAGCCGCAGGGCCTCCCGGCCGTCGGCGGCCGGGGTGACCGCGTACTCGGGCGCCAGCAGGGCCGCCAGGTAGCTCCGCAGGTCGGCGTTGTCCTCGGCGACCAGGACCCGGTCGGCCCCGGTGGCTGCGGCCGGCGCGTCCGGGTCCGCCGCCGCGGTGGCCGGGCTCCACTGCAGCGCCTCGGCGACGTAGTCCTGCACCACGCTGTGGCTGAACCCCGGCGAGGCGGGCTGCGGGGCCGGACGGGCCGGCAGCCGGACGGTCAGCGTGGTGCCCCGGTCCGGCCGCCGGGCCGCCTCGGCCGTGCCGCCGTGCAGCGAGGCCAGTTCGCTGACCAGGGCCAGGCCGATGCCTGAGCCCTCGTGGGACCGTCCGCCGGTCCCGCGGACCTGGCGGAAGCGCTCGAAGACGTGCGGCAGTTCGGCGGGGTCGATGCCGATGCCGGTGTCGGCCACCGTGAGCTCGACCTCCGCGCCGGTGAACCGCAGGCCGAGCCGGATCTCGCCGTCGAGGGTGAACTTGACCGCGTTGGAGAGCAGGTTCAGCACGATCCGCTCCCACATGCCCGGGTCGATCAGCACAGCGGGGGAGTCGTCGGGGCAGTCGACGGTGAACCGCAGCCGCGCGCGCTCCACCGCCGGGGCGAAGGACTGGGCGATGCCGCGGGTCAGCGT
Source organism: Streptacidiphilus alkalitolerans (assembly GCF_042511045.1). NCBI lineage: Bacteria > Bacillati > Actinomycetota > Actinomycetes > Kitasatosporales > Streptomycetaceae > Streptacidiphilus > Streptacidiphilus alkalitolerans. The sequence goes on along the minus strand of NZ_JBHEZX010000023.1, from coordinate 21,358 downwards.
GGCCAGGTCCACCGGAACGGGTTCGCCGCGCAGCCGGCCGTCCTCGATCCGGCTGAAGTCGAGCAGGGTGTCCACCAGCCGCCGCAGCCGTCCCGCGTTGCGGTGGACCACCTCCAGACGGCGGCGCTGGGCGGGTGCCAGCGGGTGCAGCTCGTCGGCCAGGGCGTCGGCGGCCGGTCCTGCGATCAGGGTCAGCGGGGTGCGCAGTTCATGGCTGACGCTGGTGAAGAACTTGGTCTTGGCCCGGTCCAGTTCGGCCAGTTCCTCGGACCGGCGCAGCTGGGCGGCCCGGGCCCGGGCGTCGCTGATCGCGGCGGTGAGGTGGTCGGCCGCCAGGCTCAGGTACTCCTGGTAGGAGTCGTCCAGGGCGAGGTAGGGACTGGTGCCGAGGACGACCGCGCCGTAGGAGTGGTCGCTGCCGGTGGCGGAGAGCGGCAGCGCCACCGCCGTGTCCACCGGCGCGGGGCCGGCCGCCGCGGCCCCCGGCAGCACCGGCGCGGGGGCGACGCGGGCGAGGCCGGTACGGGTCCGCGGGCCGGGGGCGGTCAGGGCCTGCCGGATCCACTCGGCCTCGTCGGCCGGGCCGTCCGCGGCCATGGCCACGGTCGACGGCAGCCACGGCAGCTGCGGCGGCCCGGCGAGGCCGAAGCAGGACACCGCCCGGGCCGTGCCGCCGTCCCGGTCGAGCAGGTAGACCACGCCGAAGGGCACGTCCTCGCGGTGCGCGGCGAGGACGGCCGTCGCGGCGGCGCAGGCCTGCTCCGCGTCTGCGATCCGGGCCGAACGGGCCTGGCCCAGTTCGCGCAGGGTCCGCAGCCGGCGGGTGCCCAGCACCTGCGGCGTGGTCTCGGTGACCACGGTGAACACCCCGCCCACGGTCCCGTCGTCCTGCGGGATCGCGCTGTAGGCGAAGGTGAAGTACACCGTCTCGTCGAAGCCGTGCCGTTGCAGCAGCAGCGGCAGGTTCTCGTGGTAGGTCGACTCGCCGCGCTCCATCACGCGGGTGATCATGTCGCCGACCACCGGCCAGGCGTCGGCCCACACCTCGGCGCAGGGCAGGCCCAGCGCCGGGTGCTTGGCCCCCAGGATCGGTACGAAGGCGTCGTTGTAGACCATCGCCAGGTCCGGGCCCCACATGATCAGCATCGGGAACGGCGAGTTCAGGCACACGCCCACGGCGGCCCGCAGCTCGGCGGGCCACGCCCGGACCGGGCCGAGCACGGTCTCCGCCCACGGGGTCCGCAGCATCAGCGGGTCGAGCGCGCTGCGCGGCTCCGCCGTCGGCTCCTCCACGGTCCCCGCCTCCGTACTCGTCCCCTGGCTGTCCTCGGACAGCCTATGCGGCGCGGGCGGCGTCGAGGGTGGGGTAGAGGTGCAGCATCGCATCCACGCTGATCAGCTGGAACAGCCGGGCCACCGCCGGGGGCGCGGCGGCGATCCGCAGCTCGGTGCGCCGGTGGGTGAGCAGGACCAGGCGCAGGAACGAGGAGTCGCTGAAGGTGATGCCGCTCGCGTCCAGGATCACCACCGGGTGCCGCGCGGCGGCGGCGTCGAGCTCGGTGGTCAGCGGGCCCAGGGTGTCCGTGTCCAGGTCGCCGCGCGGAGCGACGACCGGGTAGGAGGCGGAGGGTCCGTTGTCAGTAGCCATGCTGCGATTATGTCGAACAACAGCGGACTACGACGCCTGCAGACCCGCGCTCGCGTTCGAATTCGACTGTGCGGTCCGGCCGGTCTGAGCCTCAGTCAGTGCCGGTGACGGGCCCTGCGGGCTCGGGGTCCGGCCCGGCGGGCAGGCCGAGCGGGCGGGCCAGGGCGAGCACGCCCTCGTCCAGCCGCTGCAGATGCCGCAGCACCCGAAGCGCGACCGTCCGGTCGGGGCCGGCCCCGGGCGCGGCGCGGACCAGGGCGGACACGCTCGGGCCCGGCTCCAGCGGCGGCAGCCCGCGGTCGCCCTCGCGCAGGAAGGCGACCAGGGTGTCGAGGTTGCGGGCCAGCCGCCGTCCGGCGTCGGCCAGCCGGGGGTCGGCCCTGACGCCCAGGGCGTCCGGGAGCAGGGTGTCCGGGAGCAGCCCGGCGGTGGCGGCCAGGCTGCGCGAGTGGAAGGCGCAGGTCTCCAGGATCCCCAGCACATAACGGGCCCGGCGGCGCCGGTCGCGCAGCGGGCTGGCCGGGTGCGTCAGCGGCTGGATCGACGACCGGAAGGCATCAAGGGCCGTGTCGAGGTCGCGGGTGGCGTCCAGCAGGTCGGCGGCCGGGGCCCCGGCGAGCTGGGCCACCGACAGGGTCACCGACTGCCGCAGCCGCAGCAGCACGGTCACCAGCTGCTCGTCCGTACGCCGCCGGGTGTGCACCGGGAGCACCAGGACGGCGGCGACCAGCCCGCAGGCCGCGCCGAGCGCCGTCTCCTCGATCCGCAGCACCAGCACGGCCTCGCTGTAGGTGTGCAGCAGGGTGTAGAGCAGCCCGATCATCGCGGTGACGAAGAAGGACATCAGCGTGTAGGACAGCGGCGCGGTGAAGAACATGCCGAAGATGCACAGGATCACCAGGGTGAACGCGGTCCAGGTGTCGTTGCCGACCAGCGCGGCCAGGCCGACCCCGGCCAGCACGCCGACCACCGTGCCGAGCAGTCGGCGGTAGCCCTTGACCAGGATCTCGCCGATGGAGGAGGTGTTCAGGAACACCACCCAGCAGGTCAGCACCGCCCAGTACCAGCGCTGGCTGGACAGCAGCTCGCCGCCGAGGACGGCCAGCGCCGAGCCGGTGGTGACCTGCCAGGCCGCCCGGGTGGTCGGCCGGTCGAGACCGGTCTGCGGGGGAGCGTCCTCGTCCTCGGCGCCCAGCAGCAGGTCCTCCACACCCAGCTCCTCGCGGGTACGGGCGCCCTCCGGGCTGTCGGCCGGGGTGTCGGCGGCCTCGGGCTCGGCGCCGAAGGCCAGCCGCAGGCCCAGCATGGCGCGGGCGAGGTCCCCGATCGCCCGGTAGACGTCCCTGACCTGGTCGCTGACCTCCGGGATCCGCTGGTCGTCGCGGTAGTCGAGCAGCCGGTCGCGCACCGCGGTGAAACCGGCGTCCCGTGCTTCCGAGGTCGACCGGGCGACCAGGAAGCGCAGGCTGTGCAACTCGGCGACCAGGGCCTCAAGACCGGGGTCGGTCGCCTTGGCACCGGGCAGCAGCTCCGGCAGGTACAGGCCGAGGGTGACCGCGTTGTCCTGGCCCCCGTCGTGCTGGCCCCCGCGCTGCTGCGGCCGGAGCACCCGCAGCAGCAGGATGCCGAGCCGCTCGGCGGCGATCTCCGCCTCGGCGATCCGGCGCTGCAGCAGCGAGGCGGCGTGCGCGTCGGGCAGGCCGCTCTCCAGCCGGGCCTGGATCATCAGCGCGCAGGCGTGCAGCCGACCGGTCCGTCGGCGCAGGTCCTCCGCGGCCCGGTCGGCGCCGGGGGTCCCCGGCGCGGCCTCGGCGGCGGCCTCCAGCGCGTCGACCAGGTCGGCCAGCCGGGCCCGGAACGCCCGCCGCAGTCGGCCCAGGGTGCGTTCCGGGGTCGCCCGGACCAGGCCGAAGCGGACCACCGCCGCCACGCCGAAGGCGATCCCGAGCACCCCGTACAGCTGCGGCAGCATGGACGGGGTGACATGGGCGAACTGCGACACGAAGAACAGCTGAAAGGCGATCAGCCCGAGCCCGGTGCCGCGCGGACCGTAGCGGCGGACGTAGACCGCGGCGAAGATCAGCAGCAGGAACAGCAGGTCGGCGGCCACCCGGTAGCGCGCCAGCAGGGCGCCGCAGCTGATCACGGCGAAGGCGGTCGGCACGCCCAGGGCCAGGGTGACCGCCTGCTCGCGCGGGCCCGGGTCGCTGATCGCGAAGGACGCGACCATCGCGCACAGCGCGCCGACCACCAGCATCGGCACGGCCGTGTGCAGCGCCGCCAGCACGGCCAGGGTCGCCACCACCGCGCCGACCGTGGTCAGCCCGCTGGTCAGCCGGATCAGCCCGGGATCGGACGCGCTGAACCGGTCCCAGAGGTCGTCCCAGGTCTCCCGCGCCCTGCCGAACAGCGGCACCCGAGTCGCTTCCATGCTGACATGATCTGCCCCCGACGCCGCCGGACGCACCAGCGACGCGGGTGCCGTCGGTCACGCCGCGGTGTCGTCCAGGAATCCGCCGGACTGGTGCTGCCACAGGGTGGCGTAGGCGCCGTGCGAGGCCAGCAGTTCCTGGTGCGTCCCCTGTTCGACGATCCGGCCGCGGTCGAGGACCACCAACTGGTCCATGGTGGCGACGGTGCTCAGCCGGTGCGCCACCACCAGCGCGGTCCGTCCCTCCATCAGCCGCCACAGCGCCTGCTGGACCAGGACCTCGCTCTCGGAGTCCAGCGCGCTGGTCGCCTCGTCCAGCAGCAGGATCGGTGCGTCCCGGAGGATCGCCCGGGCCAGCGCCACCCGCTGGCGCTGTCCGCCGGAGAGCTTGACGCCGCGCTCGCCGACCATGGTGTCGAAGCCGTCCGGCAGCGCCTCGGCGAACTCCTTGACGTGCGCCGCCTCGGCCGCGCGGCGGATCTCGGCGTCGGTGGCGTCCGGCCGGGCGAAGGCGATGTTGTCCCGCAGGCTGCGGTGGAACATAGCCGGCTCCTGCGGCACATAGGCGATCAGGCTGCGCAGGTCGGCCTGGCGCAGCCGGCTGATGTCCTGACCACCGATCAGGATCCGGCCGGCGTCGATGTCCGTCATCCGCAGCAGCAGCCGGGTGAGCGTGGTCTTGCCGCCGCCGGACCGTCCGACCAGGCCGATCTTCGACCCGCTGGGCACGGCCAGCTCCAGGCCCTCGAACAGCGGTCGCGCGCCGGCGTGGGTGAAGCTCACCCGCTCGAAGCGGACGTCGGCGGCCCGCGACAGCAGCGGCTCCGGCGTCGCCGGATCCACCACGGTCGGCGGTGTCAGCAGCAGTTCGGTGAACTGCGCGGCCTCCGTCATCGAGCTCTCCAGGCGGCGGTAGATCTGGTTGAACTCAAACATGATCCGGGTGGCGTTGGAGTAGTAGGTGAAGGCGACCACCACCGCCTCCACCCCGTGCCTGCCCCCGCCGAGGGCGACCGCGAGCAGCAGCCCGAGCGCGTTGGTGAGCACGGACAGCGGCGCCACCAGGGTGTCGATGCGCAGGTTGCCGTAGTCCCAGGAGCGCAGCGAGAGCCGCCGCGACTCGGCGACCCGGGAGCGGTGCTCGGCCGCCTCGTGCTCCTCGGCCGCGAACGCCTGGACCGTGTCCATGTTCATCAGGCTGTCGGCGACATGGCCGGACACCCGGGCGATGGCCTCCTCGCGCTGGTCGACCAGCGCCTGCCGGCGGCGGATCAGCGGCACCACGCACAGCGCGGTCAGCGTGATCATCGCCAGCAGCCCGACCACGAGCAGCGGTTCGTAGGTCCACAGCACCACCGACCCGAACACCAGCGGCACCAGGCTGCCCACCACCGAGAAGGTCAGGGTGTCGACGAAGTCCTCGAAGCGGGAGGCGAAACTGAGCACCCGTTTGGTCAGCGAACCGGCGAAGTTGTCGTGGAAGAACGCGGTGTCCTTGGCGAACAGCTGGTCCATGCCGATCACATACAACTGCTCGATGCCGAGCGCGTCCAGGCGGTTCAGGCAGTGCAGCCCGATCCGCCACAGCGCCTCCGCGAGCAGCAGCACGCCGCCGAAGGCGAGGACGTAGGGCAGGGTCGTGCCGATGGTGACGGCGGAGTCGCCGGCGATCCGGCCGACGAGTTTCGCGACGATGAGCGGCGCGATGTAGTTGATACCGATGTTGCCGACGGCCGGCAGCAGCATCCCGGGCCCGGTCAGCCGCCGGAGCCGGGTCAGCTCCCGTCCGTAGTACCGCAGTGCGAGGAGGACCGGGCCCCGGTCCGACGACGCCCCGCGCGATTCAGGCGTTTTCATGACAATCCTGTGTCGTCGTACGCGAGTTCGCCCCAGGGGTGTGGGGGCGGAAACCGCAGTCTCCCGTGATGGCGGCAACGGAGTCCAAGCGTTTTTCTCGGCCACGGCGCCATGGGAATTCGCCAGGATGGTTGACCGTTGAACAAAACAGGTGGGAGTCACAGACCGGCGCGGCCAGGCAATCCCCCTCCTGGTCGACGCCACCGTCCCGTGGGCCCCGAGCCGCCGCTCGGGGCCCACGGGCTTTGTTGTTCTCCCGGTCGAGCAAGGGCCATGCTCCATTGGTTGCATATTATTGCTCTTTTGGAGTATCAATAGCGCATGTTCAATCACTTCGCCGTGGCGCGACCCGGTCATCGGGAAGGCCAGTGATCCTCACCGTCACCCTCAACGCGGCCCTCGACGTGACCTACCAGCTGGACCGCATCCAGCGGCGCGGCAGCAACCGGGTGCGCACCGCGGCGCAGCGCGCTGGCGGCAAGGGCGTCAACGTCTCCCGGGTGCTGGACGCACTGGGCCGGCCGACCGTGATCACCGGCCTGGCCGGGGGCCGCAACGGCCTGACGGTGCGTGCGGACCTGGCCGCGGCGGGGCTGCGCGAACAGCTGCTCACCATCGAGCAGGAGAGCCGCCGCACCGTCGCCGTGGTCGAGGAGGCCGAGGGCGACACCACGATCTTCCTGGAGCCCGGCCCGGTGGTGTCCGCCACGGAGTGGCGCGGCTTCCTGGACCTGTACCGGGAGCTCGCCCCGACCGCGTCCGCCGTGGTCCTCTCCGGCAGCCTGCCGCTGGGGGTGCCCCGCGACGCCTACGGCGTGCTGATCGGCCTGGCCCGGATCCACGGCGTCCCGGTGGTCCTGGACGCGGACGGCGCGGCACTGAGCGACTCGCTGGCGGCCGGGCCCGCCCTGGTCAAGCCCAATGCCGCGGAACTGGAGCGGGCCACCGGCACCGGGGACCCGCTCGCCGGAGCCCTCGCGCTGCGCGCCGCCGGGGCGCGGGCGGTGGTCGCGTCGCTGGGCCCGGCCGGTCTGCTCGCCTGCACCCCTGAGGGCAGCTGGCAGGCCCGTCCGCCGGAGCGGATCGCAGGCAACCCCACCGGGGCGGGCGATGCGGCGGTGGCGGCGCTGACCGCGGGCCTGGTCGCCGGCACCCCGTGGCCGGAACGGCTGCGCCGGGCGGTGGCCCTGTCCGCGGCGGCGGTGCTGTCCCCGCTGGCCGGCGGCTTCGACGCCGCCGCCTACCGGCGGCTGCTGCCGCTGGTGTCCGTCCGAGCCGTCCACGAAGGAATCTGAAGGAATCACCATGCCCCTGATAGGAAGCGGCGCCGTTGTGGCGCCCGCGTCGGCCGCCGTCCGCGGCGTCGGCGCGTTCAACGTCATCCAGCTGGAGCACGCGCAGGGCATCGTCGCCGGGGCGGAGGACGCCGGACTCCCGGTGATCCTGCAGATCAGCGAGAACGCGGTCCGCTACCACGGCGGACTCGCCCCGATCGGCGCGGCGGTGCTGGCCCTGGCCGGGGCCGCCCGGGTGCCGGTGTCGGTGCACCTGGACCACGCCACCTCGGTCGACCTGGTCCACGAGAGCGTCGAACTCGGCTTCTCCTCGGTCATGTTCGACGCCTCCGCGCTGGACTACGCCGAGAACGTGGCGGCGACGGCGGCAGTGGTGGAGCACTGCCACGCGGCCGGTGTCTGGGTGGAGGCCGAGCTCGGCGAGGTGGGCGGCAAGGACGGTGTGCACGCACCCGGCGCCCGGACCGAGCCGGACGAGGCGGCCCGCTTCGTGGCCGGCACCGGCGTGGACGCGCTGGCCGTGGCGGTGGGCAGCTCGCACGCCATGCTGACCCGCGACGCCGCACTGGACTTCGGCCTGATCGCCGCCCTGCACCGGGCGGTGCCGGTGCCGCTGGTGCTGCACGGCTCGTCCGGGGTGGCCGACGCCGACCTGGTCCGGGCGGTCGGCGCGGGGATGACCAAGATAAACATCGCCACCCATCTCAACGCGGCCTTCACCGCCGAGGTCCGGGCCCGGCTCGCCGAGGACCCGGACCTGGTCGACACCCGGAAGTACCTCGGACCCGCCCGCGCCGCGGTCGCCGCCGAGGTCTCCCGGCTGCTGCGGCTGCTGCACCGCTGAGCGCGGTCCCGCAGCTCGGCCGCCCGGCCAACGTCCCTTCCGTTTCCCCGACTTGAGGAGTCACCGCATGTCCGCCGCCACCCCCGCCCCCGCCCGGGGCTCCCGTACCTCCGTCGAGATCGCCTCCCAGCCCGTCTGCTGGCGGCAGGCGGCCGAGACCCTCCCGGCGCACACCGCCGCACTGCCGCGCCGCGGCGAGCGCGTCGCGGTGGTGGGCTGCGGCACCTCCTGGTTCATGGCCCAGTCCTACGCGGCGCTGCGCGAGAACAGCGGCCACGGCGAGACCGACGCCTTCGCCGCCTCCGAGTTCCCCCGCGGGCGCCGCTACGACCGGATCCTGGCGATCACCCGCTCCGGCACCACCACCGAGGTGCTTGACCTGCTGGGCCGGGTGCAGGGCACCGTGCCGACCGGCGCCATCAGCGCGGACCCCGCCACACCGGTGATGGGGCTGGCCGACGCGGTCGCGGTGCTGGACTTCGCCGACGAGGAGTCGGTGGTGCAGACCCGCTTCGCCACCACCGCGCTGGCACTGCTCCGGGCCCATCTGGAGCGGGAGGGCAGCCGCCCGATCGGGCTGCGCACCGTGGCCCAGGCCGCGCAGGACGCCGAGCGCGCCGTGACCCAGCCGCTGCCCGCCGACCTGGTCGGCGCCGAGCAGTTCACCTTCCTCGGCACCGACTGGACCTACGGACTCGCCCTGGAGGCGGGTCTGAAGATGCGTGAGGCAGCGGGCGCCTGGACCGAGGCGTACCCGGCGATGGAGTACCGGCACGGCCCGATCAGCATCACCGGCCCCGGCCGGGTGGCCTGGGTCTTCGGCGCCCTGCCCGAGGGGCTGGCCGGCGACATCGACCGGGTCGGCGGCCGGCTGGCGGCCGGATCGCAGGACGCGGCCGGGGACCTGGACCCGCTGGCCGACCTGATCCGGGCCCAGCGGCTGGCCGTGGCCATCGCCGAGTCCCGCGGCTACGACCCGGACCGGCCGCGCAACCTGACCCGGTCCGTGGTCCTGGAGCACTGAGCGTGCGGCCGAGCGACGGCGCCGACGCGTGCGTGATCGCCCTGGACGTCGGCGGGACCGGCATGAAGGGCGCGCTGCTGGACCGGGAGATGCGCGCGCAGGCGACCATGCGCTTCCGAACCCCGCGCGCGGACGGCCCGGACGCGGTGCTGCGCAGCATCGCCGACGCCCTGCGGGAACTGCGGGACCGGGCCGGCGAGCGGGGGCTGACGGTCCGTAGGGCGGGCGTGGTGGTCCCCGGCATCGTCAGCGAGGCCACCGCCCGCGCGGTCTACTCGGCCAACCTCGGCTGGCGGGACCTCCCGCTGGCCGAGCTGCTGGAGGCCCGCTGCGGGCTGCCGGTGACGCTCGGTCATGATGTCCGGGCGGGCGGCTTCGCCGAGGCCGTGCTCGGCGCCGCCCGAGGGGTCCGTGACGTGCTCTTCGTCGCCATCGGCACCGGGATCGCCGGCGCCCTGGTCCAGGACGGGACGCCGCTGTCGGCGGGCGGCCACGCCGGTGAGATCGGCCATCTCGTGGTCGCTCCGGACGGTCCGGCCTGCGGCTGCGGCAACCGCGGCTGCCTGGAGACGCTGGCCTCCGCGGCGGCGGTCGCGGCCAGGTTCACCGCCCGGTCCGGCCGGGAGGTCGACGGGGCCCGCGGGGTGGCACAGCTGCTGGTCCGGGGCGACCCGGACGCCCGCGCGGTCTGGGAGGACGCCGCCGAGGCCCTGGCCGTGTCGTTCGCCGCGGCGGCCACCCTGCTCGCGCCCGAGCTGATCGTGGTCGGCGGCGGCCTCGCCGAGGCGGACGAACTGCTGCTGTCGGCGGTCCGCTCCCGGCTGGACCCGCGGCTGCCGTTCCAGCGGCGGCCGGCCCTGGTCCGGGCCCGACTCGGCGACACCGCGGGGTGCCTGGGCGCGGGCCTGTACGCGTGGCGCGCGGTGGACGCGGGCGACCGCGCCGGGGTCAGGCCCGGATCACCTTGATCCGGGCGGCCTCGAAGGCCTGGACCGTCTCGGCGCTCGCGGCCGTGTCGGTGACCAGGACGTCCACCTCGCTCAGCGGGCAGATCCGGGCGAACGCCCGGCGGTCCAGCTTGCTGGAGTCCGCCACCACGACGACCAGCTCCGCCCGGCTGACCATCAGCCGGTTGATGGTCGCCTCGCCCTCGTGGTGCGCACTGGCGCCCAGGTCCACATTGACCGCGTCCACACCCAGCACCACGATGTCCAGGGCGAGTTGCTCCAGCACGCCATTGGCCAGCGACCCGGTCAGCTCATAGGACTGCGGCCTGGCCACGCCCCCGGTGACGACGATCTTCACATGCGGGCGCACCGTCAGTTCCGCGGCGATGTTGAGGGCGTTGGTGACCAGGGTGATCTGCGCGTCCGTCCCCTCGGTCTGCAGGTCCGCGCGGATCGCCAGGGCGCGGGCGACCTCGGTGGTGGTGGTGCCGCCGTTCAGGCCGACCACCGCGCCGGCCGGCACCAGCGCCGCCGCAGCCGCGCCGATGCGCTGCTTCTCCCCGGCGCGGCGGGCGGTCTTGTAGCGCAGCGGCAGGTCGTAGGAGGTCGCGTTGGCGACCGCGCCGCCGTGGGTGCGGGTGAGCAGCTGCTGCTGCGCCAGGTGGTCCAGGTCGCGCCGGATGGTCGCCGCCGAGGCCGAGAGCTCCTGGGCGACATCGTCCACGTCCAGGGTGCCGCCGGTCGCCAGCAGGTCCAGGATCGCGTTGAGCCGCTCGTGCCTCTTCATGCTCTCTCCCCATCAGACTCAGGCGATCACCATAGCCTGTGCGCGGTTCTGCTCCTTCGGGGACATTTCCTGCACGTATCACCACCGTGGTTGTTGCCCGCCGGACACGCGTTGTTCAGGAGGCGTGTGTGCAATGGAGCGGCTGGCAGGGCCCGTGCTGTCCGTCCGGCGGCATAGCATTTCGCGGTGTCGGCAAGCTCACAGCCCGCCCGCGTGCGCGCGGGTGCGCGGGGCCGGATGATTGCCCTGCCGGGGGGCGGGGGCGGGACCATGGAGGCGTGGGTGCGTTCCGAAGGACCGGGCACCGACCCGGGCGAGGCCGAGGCGCTGCCGGCGCCCGGCTCCGCCGGTGCCGTCGCCCTGCGTGCCCTGCTGGCCGACCGGGCCCGGCTGGCGCTGCTGGACGAGGCCGCCGAGGGGATCGGCACCAGCCTGGACCTGGAGGCCACCTGCGCGGAGCTGGCACGGTTCGCCGTGCCGCGGTTCGCGGACCTGGCGAGCGTGGAGATCCTGCCGCCCGAGGCGCTGCCGACCGGGCTCACCCTCGGATCCGGTCCGCTGCGGGCCCGGCGCACCGCCCTGGAGGCGGTCCCCGCGCTTCGCCGCCGACTGGCCGACCCGGTACCGCCCGGCGGGTGGGTGCGGCACCGGTCCGGCTGCCCGACCTCGCAGTGCCTGGAGAGCGGCCAGGTCTTCCTGGGCCACCAGCGTCCCGGCGGTGCGGACGGGCAGGGCGCCCGGCCCGAGCAGCACGCCTCCTGCGAGGCCGGGGCCGGAGCCGGCTCCGGGTCGGTGCTCGTCGTCCCGCTGCGGGCCAGGGGCCGGCTCATCGGCGTGCTGTCCCTGCTCAGGTCCGCGCAGGGCACCCCCTTCGACGAGGACGACACCGTCACGGTCCAGGCGGTCGCCGACCGGGCCGCCCGGAGCATCGACAACGCGCGCCGCCACGCACTGGCGCAGGACCTGACCATGGAGCTGCAGCGGGCGCTGCTGGCCGAGCCCGGCAGCCCGCACGCCAACCTGGAACTGGCCTCCCGCTACCTCCCGTGCGGGATGTCCGCGATGGTGGGCGGCGACTGGTTCGAGACCATCCGGCTGTCCTTCGGCCGCACGCTGCTGGTCATCGGCGACGTCATGGGCCACGGGGTGGAGGCGGCCGTGGACATGAACGCCTACCGCACGCTGCTGCGCTACGTCGCGGCCACCGACCTGCCGCCGCACCGGATCCTGCGGCAGCTGGACCACCTCACCTCGCAGAGCGACGCCACCCGTCCGGCCACCTGCCTGCTCGCCCTGGTGGAGCCGGCCCGCCACCGCTGCACCTTCGCCAGCGCCGGCCACCTGCCGCCCACCCTGCTGCGCCCGGACGGCCCGGCGCAGCTGCTGGCGGTGCCCACCGGGCCCCCGCTGGGGACGGGTCTCGGCGACTACCAGGCGGTGGTCTACTCACTGGATCCCGAGCAGGTGCTGCTGCTCTACACCGACGGCCTGGTCGAGCGGCGCACCGAGGACATCGACGACTCCCTGGCCAGGCTCACCCGCCTGCGCCGGCTGCCCGGGGGCGAGCCCCTGGAGGACCTGCTCGACCAGGTCCTGGCCACCGTCGCCCCGGCCGCGCCCGACGACGACATCGCGGTCCTCGCCGCACGCATCCGCGTCTGACCGGAGCGGCCCCGTCCCCGGAGGACGGCCACGGCGGGCACGTGACCGTGCCCGCCGTGGCCGTCCTTGAGCTAGGGGTCAGGCGAAGTAGCCGCTGCAGTCGACGACCAGGTCGATCGTTCCACTGCTGTGGTTGTAGACGGAGAACTGGTCGGTGGTGCCGGTGGGAAGGAGCGCGAGATTGGCCATGTTCGTGCTGGTGTCCCAGTTGAGGTTGGAGGTGCTGGGCTGGGTGCCCCCGGTGGGATAGGCGACGGCGTTGCCGTTCTGGGCGTTGTCGGTCACGGTGAGCATGGCGACCAGGGTGGGTGTGGTCACGGTGGTGATCTGCTGGGTGCTCGCCGCGGTGCTGACGTAGGTGCCCAGGCTGGGCACCGGTGCCACCGCGTTGGTACCGGTCCCGTTGCGGGTGTCCACCATCCGGGTGGGGTTGACGGTGTGGAACTTCTGGCCGTTGGTGTCCGTGGTGTAGTAGCCGGCGATGTCGACGATGACGTCGGCGGTGCTGCTGTGGTTGAAGATGGTGATGCTGCCGCTGCTGCTGAGGGGGACGTCGGCGTCCGTTGAGGCGAGGCCGATGGTGTTCGCGGCGGTGTAGCTGAGGCTGGTGAGCGTCGGCGCGGTGGTGCCGGTGGGGTAGACGCTCAGGTAGCCGTTGCCGGTCTGGCCCGCGGCGGTCAGGTTGAGCGCGACCGCGGTGGCCGTCGCGGGGACGCCGTTCGTACCGGTGACCTGGAGCGTGAAGGAGGTGCTGGCGGCGACCAGGCCGGTGGCGTGGAGGTTGGTGTTGGCCACGCTGGTGCGGGTGTCCAGGGCGCGCGACGCGACCGGCAGCGGGGTGTAGGTCTGGTCACCGACCAGGCCGGCGTCACTGGTGAAGTAGCCGGTGAGGTCCACGACCAGGGCGACGGTGGTGCTGCTGCTCGCGGCGTTGTAGAGGTCGATCCTTCCGTCGGCGCCGACCGGGACGATCTGGTACCCGGTGGTGGTGTTGTTCGCGGTGTAGTTGGTGGACGAGGTCAGCGGGTGCTGGGTGCCGTCGGCGTACGTGGTGACGAATCCGCTGCCGGACTGGGCGGTCACGGTGACGTCGATCGCCACGGCGGTGACCGAGTTGGGGATCCTGGTGGTGGTGCCGCTGACGGGTGCCACGGTCAGGCCGCTGATCTGCAGGGCGGTGGTGGTGCCTCCGGCGATGCTGCTCGCGCCCACCGGAGCCTTGGGGCTCGTGTTGGTCACGCCGGGGCCGGTGGCCGTGCGGGTGTCGAGCACCCGGGTGGCGGTGATGGACTGGTGGTAGCTCGCCGGAGTGTAGGGCTGGGCCGGCGGCAGCGCAGCCGCGGACCAGGTCTTGACCTGGGCCAGTCGGCCGGTGACGTAGTCCGTCACCGTGCTGCCGATCTGGTCGGCGCCGACCCGGAAGCCTCCGCCGGCCCCCGTGGCCGGGGCGGTGTGGGTGCCGGTGGCCACCAGGACGTCGTGGACGTACAGGCTCATGGTCTTGGTGGTGTGGTTGTAGCTGGCGGTCAGGTGCGTCCAGGAGCCGAGTTGGACGCTGCCGCCGGTCACGTCGTCGAAGGTCGCGGCGGTGCCGGCACCGGTGTTGAGGCTGAACTTCCAGCCGCCGCTGGTGGCCAGCAGGCGCAGGCCGGAGTCGGCCGTCCCGTCCTGGGACACGACGGCGCCGTACGCGGTCGGATCGGCCCAGGCGGAGACGGTGAAGTCCTTGGTCAGGTCGATGGCCTTGGCGCTGGTGGCCAGGGTGTCGTGGTCGGCTGCCGTCAGGGCCACGTCCGGGCTGAAGGGGTCGCCGGTGTTGGCACTGACCCCCGAGGTGCCGGTGAGGTTCAACGGGGTGCCGCTGGTGTCATCGGCTGCGGTGGTGGGGGCGGTGGCGTCGGCGCCGTAGTCGTTGAGCTGCCAGGCGTGGGTGGCCGTACTGGGGGTGGACGGCGCGGTGGTGGTGACGACCGGGTGGTCGGCCAGGGCGGCGGGGAGGTAGGCAGTGGTGCTGCCGGTGGCGGGGTCGGTGGCCCACAGGTCGGGAACGCCGTTGCCGTTGAAGTCGGCGGCCCGCAGGATCCGGTTGGTTCCGGTGTTCCATCCGGACGAGTCGATGGTGTACTGGCCGGCGGTCGTCAGGGTGGTGCCGGTCGTGGCGGACAGGGTCAGGCCGGTCCACAGGTCCAGTTCACCGGTGGTGGGCTTCCACAGGTACAGCGCCGTCCCCGAGGAGAGCTGCGCGGTGGCGATGGTCCAGCTGTTCCAGTCCTGGGTGCCGTCGGGGGTGTTCAGCGCACTGAGCGCGAAGCAGCCGCCGTCCTGGCACATCGGGTCGAATGCCGCGTCGCCGGTGTAGCCGTTGGGGGTCTGCGTGTAGAACAGCACCAGTTGGTTGTTGACCGTGGCCAGGACGTCGGGGATCCCGGTGTTCTGGCCGCTGGTGTTGCCGGCCGCGGCGATCTGGGTGGCGGTGTTGCCGGACGCGTCCTCGAAGGACCCAGCGCTGATCGTGAACGGTGCGGAGCCGGACCCGGGGTCGGTGGGATCGCCCGTGGTCAGCGACCCGTTGCTGCCGTCGTTGCAGACCACGCTCCCGCCGCCGGCGTTGGCACCGGTGGGGAAGTAGGCCAGCACGTCCTGCTCGCCGTAGCCGCAGAAGTCGCCGCTGACGGCCTGTGCGCCGTTCCAGTCGGCCGGGCTCACGGTGGTGCCCAGGCCCAGGCCGTTGGCGCCGATGTTGGTGCCGTTGGGGGCGACGGTGCCGTTGGCGCTGCCGCCGGCCAGCCACAGGCCCGGGGGCAGTGCGGTGCTGGCGTTCCCGGGCACGATCAGGTCGGGGAAACCGTCACCGGTCAGGTCGCCGTCCTTGGCGGCCGGGTTGAGGGGGCTTCCGTCGAACCAGGCGGTGACCGGTGAGCCGAGGTTGCCGCCGGGGGAGAGGGCGCTGACGGTCAGGGTGTTGACCAGCCGCTCCAGCCGCACGCTGACGGTGGCGCCCGCGCTGGCCGACACCGTCTGCGGGGGGTCCTGGTTGACCTGGTAGATGTACCCGGACACGGTGCTGCCGCCGGTGGGCGGGGCGAGGTTGAACGAGCAGGTCGAACCGACGGCCTGCACCGATCCGGCCGGGACGTCGAGGGTGGGGCAGGTCACCGTGTCGGTGGGCGGGGTGGGGTTCGGGGTGATGGTCGGCGCACCGGGCTGGGTCGGGTCCCAGCCGAAGGTGCACGGGGCGGACCAGGCGGAGGTCAGCGTGCCGTCGGTGGTCTGTGCGATCCAGCTGAACGAGGTGGCCGCACCGGCGGCCTGCGCCTTGTAGAACGCCTCACTGGGCGTCAGCACGGCGACCTGCCCGGAGGCTCCGCCGTAGGTGTCGGAGGCGATGCCGTTGGCCGTGGTCAGCAGGTTGGTCTTGGCGGTGTCACTGGTCTTGTACAGGTGGAACGTCGTGGTCAGATGGGCCTTGGTGACGGTGGACACCGGCGCGTAGAGCGCGACCGCGGTGTCGCCCAGGGTGGTGCCGGAGCAGTGCGTGGCCGGCGAGGTGTACAGGCCGCTGGGGGTTTTGGGGGTCTGGTCGTAGGTGACGGTCAGTTGGGCGGTCTTGGGGTCGAACTGCTTGAAGGCGTAGTTGTCGCTGTGGTCGGCCGCCCGCAGGACCAGGGTCTGGGTGGATTTGGGAGTGGCGCCGTTGATGTCGTTGTTGATCTGGGTTTTGACGACGAAGGGCGGGGTGCTGTTGGCGGGGCAGCTGGAGTTGTAGCCCAGCGCGAAGGAGTGCGAGTCGACGCTGCTGCCGAGGTTGTTGACCCAGGCGTTCCAGGTGGCGTTGGCGGAAGTCAGGACCTGTGTGGGGGCGTAGATGTTGACGGTCTGGTTGTGGCCGGAGGTCGGGCAGGCCCAGGAGTGGTCCTCCTTGATGCCGAAGGTGGCGGCGTAGATCGTGGCGCCGCGCAGGGTCGTGAGGTCGATGGGGAAGTCGAAGATGCTCATTGCCTCCCCCTGCACGTCGCCGCTGTTGCCGACTTCGGTGTCGCCGGTGTAGGAGACGCTCTTCTTCCAGTAGCTGTCGCTGGCGACTCCCGCACCGGGGCTGGACCAGCCGGTGTTGCCGTACTCCGGTGACAGGGTGGGGTCCAGGTAGACCGGCCAGGTGGTGTCCGGACCGGTCAGCAGCGCGCTGGGCGCGTCCAGCACGATCGCGCCCGAACCGGTGTGGACCTTCAGCTGTGCGACGTGCGCACTGCGGCCGGGGGCGTGGAAGGTGGAGCTGGGGGCCTGTGCGGCGGCGTTGACGCGGGGAGCTGCGGTGATCGGCTGATGAGTCGTCAGGCTGCCGCTGGTGGAGGTGAATTCGGCTGCGGCCGGTGGCGTGCTGGAGTCCCAGGCGCGGGGGGCGGGTGCGGTGTAGAGGGGGTGGCCGGCGGTGTCGGTGACGGCGAGGTTGCCGGTGGTGTCGGACTGGACCTTCAGTCCGGGGGTGGTGGTGGTGCGGGTGGTGAGGAGGGTGGTGAGTTGGGGGTTGCGGGCGGCTGTGGGGGTGCGGACGGTGAAGACGTCGCTGACGGCGCCGTCGGTCTGGACGGTCACCGTCAGGTCGATGCCGGGCAGGACGTCGGTGTAGAGGGCGCTGGGTCCGGACAGGGTGGGGTGGGGGAGGGTGACGGGCAGGGTCAGGGAGATGCCCTGGCCGCCGGTGTAGAGGGAGGCGAGGGGGGTGGTGCCGCCTCCGGACAGGACGACCTGGTTCAGGGAGGCGGCGGGGGACAGGGTGCCGTCGGGGTTGGTCCTGAGGGTGGCGTCCAGGTTCGTCCACTTCCCGTGCTGGCGCACGCGGGTGGGGACGGCCGACTCGGTCAGGGTCAGGGTGCCGTTCGGGTTTGCCTGGGTCAGTGAGGTCTGCGAGGTCAGTGAGGTGACCTCGACCGGCTTGCCGGTGGACTTCGCGCGCGCGGCGGCCTGCTGCGCGGACAGCAGCCCTGCGGGTGCTGCTGCGGGGGCCGTGGCCTTGTCGGCGGCTGCGGCCACAGCTGTGGGCGCGGTGGCGGTGAGCGTAGCCGCGGCGAGAGCGGCGGCGAGCAGCGCCGTCACCCCTCTACCGTGCGCGTGCAAACGTCGTTGTATCGTCATTGCCCTTTTTGTTCCTATCGGCCCGAGCCGGGGCGCAGGTCGCCCTCGTGTTCGTGAGTATTGCCGAGCCCGAAGCCCTGTGGATCGATCTGGATACGGAACGACGGGCCAATAGTCGGATTCATGACTTTCGTCGTCGAGTCTTGGCTAAATCTTTGCCGATTGACTGGGGAGGGATATCGCAAATGGTACGTGACCATGAAGAAGCTGGGCTTTTCGTCCTCGGCGCCGAGTGCGCGGCTCCGCTGCGGGGGAGTTATGTCGGAATTCTCGATCTGGACCGAGTCGTTCCGGATGAGATTGGGTTGCTGCCGGTGGGATCCTTTGCCGGGTAAATTCAAGGTATGGGCGAATTATGCTCGGAGGCTGTTTTCCGGATTCCCCTCTGGCAAATTCCCGTGACTGCTACGGTTCGCGTGATCAACGCTCGCGAGATGGTCATCGGGACGCAGGGGGCAGTGGTGAAGGCCAGGCTTTGGTGGAGTGGGCACCGGTTGGTGTGGGTGCGGGTCGCGTTGCTTGTTGCGGCGGCGTTGATTGCCCAACTCGGGATCTCCTCCACTGCGTTGGCTGCTCCTGCGGTGGCGGTGGCGGGTGTGGCGCCGAAGCCGGCGTTGGGTCATCCGGTTCCGGTGACGGAGGTCAAATCCAAGGCGGCAGTTGCGCCGAAGCGGCCGAAGAATTACACCGCGACTGCGGCTGCGACGCGTTTTCCGGCGTCTTCGGCCGGGACGGTGCCGTTGAAGCAGGCGGCGGCGAAGGGGCATACGGCTGGTAGCCCGGTGTGGGGGCAGGCGGTCCCGGACAAGAAGGGCGCCTACAGCGGCCCGTCCTCACTGGGCGTGAAGGTGCTGGCCCATAGCGCGGCTGCCGCTGTCGGTGTCAGCGGGGTCCTTGCCCAGGTGACGCCGTCGGGTGCGGGGCGTGGTGCGGTGCGGGTGGGGGTGGACTACTCCTCCTTCGCCCAGGCCTACGGCGGTGACTACGCCTCACGTCTGCACCTGGTCAGCCTCCCGGCCTGCTCCCTGACGACTCCTCAGGTGGCGGCGTGCCGGGTGCAGACGCCGCTGGCGACGTCCAATGACGCGTCGGCGAAGTCCCTGTCCGCCACCGTGACCCTCGGGGCGGTGGTGAAGCCGCTGTCCGCGACAGTGGCCCCCGCTGCGCAGAGCGGCGCCATGGTGATCGCGGCGACGGCGTCGGTGTCCTCCGGCGACGGTGGCGGTGCCGGTGGCCAGTACGGTGCGACCTCGCTCAAGCCCTCGGGTTCGTGGACGTCTGGCGGGTCGTCGGGTTCCTTCGACTACTCCTACCCGATCACGGTCCCGCCGGCGGTCTCGGCCCTGGCTCCCAGCCTGGGCCTGTCGTACGACTCGGGCAGTGTGGACGGGCAGACCGCTTCCACCCAGTCGCAGTCCTCGTGGATCGGGGACGGGTGGTCGATGGGTGACTCCTTCATCGAGCAGTCGTTTGTGACCTGCGGGGACGATCCGGAGGGGGTGACGCTGCCGGCGGCGGACAAGACCGGTGACATGTGCTACGACGGGCCGTTGCTGACGCTGTCGCTGAACGGGTCCAGCACCCAGCTGATCTGGGACGCGACCAAGGGCACCGGGGGGACGTGGAAGCCGGCGAGCGACAACGGCGACGTGGTCAAGCACGTGACCGGCAGCAACAACGGCTCCGGCACGTACAACACGGACTACTGGACTGTCACCGACCGCTCCGGCACCGTCTACCAGTTCGGCCGCAACCAGCTGCCGGGCTGGACTTCGGGCAAGCCCACCACCAAGTCGGTGGACTACGAGCCGGTGTACTCCGCCAACCCGGGTGACCCGTGCTACTCCGCCTCGGGGTTCACCTCCTCGGTGTGCACGATGGCCTACCGGTGGCACCTGGACTACGTCACCGACCTGCGCGGCAGTGCGATGTCGTACTACTACGGGCAGGACACCAACTACTACGCCGAGGACAACGGCGCGCACACCAACGTCCCCTACATTCGGGACTCGCACCTGGACCACATCGACTACGGCTTCACGGCCGGCAACGCCTACGGGACGGTGCCGGAGAAGGTGGTCCTGACCGCCGGTGAGCGCTGTGTGTCGGGCACCTGCGACCCGTTGAACGCGACCAACGCCCCGAACTGGCCCGATGTGCCGTTCGACCTGGTCTGCGCGCAGGGGGCGACCTGTACGAGTTACGGGCCTGCGTTCTTCTCGACGTTGCGGTTGACGAAGATCGAGACGGAGCAGTGGAACGGGACGAAGTACAACACGGTCGACTCGTGGGCGCTGGGGCAGTTGATTCCGACGACGGGGACGTTCAACACCTCGACGCTGTGGCTGAACACGATCACCCACACCGGTGACGACACCACCGCGGGCGGCCCGGCCGTGACGCTGCCGCAGGTCTCGTTCACGCCGACGATGCTGGCGAACCGGGTGAACTTCACCACCGGTGTCGGGGCGGGGCTGGGGCCGTTGAACCGGTACCGGATCGGGGCGGTCACCACCGAGACCGGCAGTGTGATCAGCGTCAAGTACGAGCTGAACAACCCCTGCACCGCGGCCGGTGTCGCCTCGCTGACCCCCTCGACGAACACGCTGTCGTGCTTCCCGGTGGTGTGGGCGACCAACGGAGCCCCCTATACGGACTGGTTCAACAAGTACGTGGTGCAGTCGGTGTCGCAGTCGGATCCCTCGGGCGGGTCGGCGGGGCTGTTCACCGGGTACAAGTACGTCGGTGGGGGTGCGTGGCACTACGACGACAACGAGTTGGTGCAGGCGAAGTACCGTACCTACGGGCAGTGGCGCGGTTTCGGGGATGTGCAGACCCGGACCGGTCAGGGCACGGATCCGCTGACGGAGTCGGAGAGCTGGTACTACCGGGGCATGGACGGGGACTGGCTCTCCTCCACCTCCAACAGGTCGGTCTCCCTGACGGACTCGCAGGGCGGTAAGCACACCGACAGTGACCAGTTGGCGGGGAATCCGCTGGAGTCGGCGACCTACACCTACGACGGCGGGCCGGTCGACCATTCGAGCATCAACTCGTACTGGGTCTCCCCGGCCACGCTGAGCCGCACCCGCAGCGGGCTGCCGCCGTTGACCGCGAACGCGGTGGGGCAGGTGGAGACGTGGAGCCGGCAGGCGCTGACGGACACCTCGCCCACGATCTGGCGCACCACCGAGTCCGACAGCAGCTTCGACACCGACCCGAGTTCGCCGACGTTCGGGATGGAGTTGTACTCCTTCTCCCACGGTGACCTGGGCCTGGTCGGTACCGGGTCCTCGCAGGCGACCTGCACCCGGACCGTGTACGCCCCGGCGAACACGGCGTTGAACCTGGTCGGGCTGGTGGCCGAGACGGAGACCGACGACAAGCCCTGCGGCGGCACCTCCCCGGGTGGTTCCAGTGTCCCGACTGCGGCGCAGGTCAACGCGCTGACCGCGCCGACGGGTCTGAACAAGGCCACTGACGTGGTGTCGGACACCCGGACGTTCTACGACAACCCGACCCTGGCGGCCACCTGGCCCCAGCCCGCCTCCTTCACCTGGCCGCAGGCCGCGCCCACGTTGGGCGACGACTCGGTCGAGCAGGACGCGACCGGGTACAGCGGGGGTGCGTTCACCTACAAGACCAAGTCCGCCACCGTCTACGACGCCTACGGGCGTCCCACTGCCGCGTTCGACGCGAACGGGAACGAGACCGACACCTCGTACACCAC
>NZ_JBHEZX010000022.1:0-134911 GCF_042511045.1 Streptacidiphilus alkalitolerans | reverse complement strand
TCTCCGTCGGATTCCTGAGCCTTCCCCCAAGCCGCCATGCCGCCTCCGAGTCCCGCGCCACCCCCTTCGGCTGGCCCCTCGGAAGCCTACGCGTCACCTGATCCACTTCTGAAACAGGCTCTAACAGCGTCGGGGCACCGGTGGGCACGATGCGGGCGCCGGTGGCGTTCAGCTCGCGCAGGATCTCAAGCGCCTCGATCAGCGGCCTGGCGTCGGTGTCGCCGGCGAACCGCGCCGCCTCAAACCCCCTCGGCGCGAACTGCCGTATGTAGGTGTAAGAGCCCTCCAGCAGCCGCAGGTGCCCGTGGCCCTTCGGCAGCCGCACGGTGGCCCCGGCGCGCGCGGCGCGGATGCGGTCCATGCCGATCTACTCTCGCAGCAGCTTGCCGACGTCCTCGTCCGGCCACTCCTCGGCCCGACCAGGTGGTGCCGCCCGACGGTGAGCACGGACATCAGCAGCCCCTCGGCTACCTGCTGCTGGAGCACCTCGCGCATCCCGCCCTCGCGCGGCGTGATGTCCGCAGGTCCCGTACCGCCCGCCCGCAGTCCCGGGCCATGTCCGGGCGCGCAGGCCCGGACAGCAGCATCATCAGGTTCATCGCCCCGTGCGACAGCCCGTTCCACGTCTCCCAGTCGTAGCCGCCAACCTTGTAGCAGTCGATCGCGAGTGTGACGCTACCGAGCCGCCCCCGCCATCGCACGATTCCCCGAGATCACCCCAGTTCAGGGGCCACCTGAGCGGTCTAGCGTCGTTTCCGCGAGAACTACCGGAACCCCACTGGGTGAGACGGGACACTGAGGCTATGGCTGTCTCACCCAATCCAGTCCACGCAGCTCAGGATGGGGCGAACGACTAACTTCGCTGCGACCGCTCCCCCGGGTTCCGGCGCGTCGGTTCGGGGAGGGACGCGGGGTGGGGCTCAGGCTGGGCGTATGGATTCTCCCCGGTTCAAGATGCCCGGTTCCGGGCTGCGCGGACAGTGGGTCTGGCTGCCGGTGCTGGGCGGCGTCGCCTTGCTGCTGGCCGGCTACTTCACCCTGCCGCTGGAGATCTTCGGGCCGCACCGCCCGGCGCTGAGCTGGGTGGTCTTCCTGTGCGCGCTGGCCCTGCTGGCCGCGCTGCTGCTGCGGCAGGTGCGGCTGGTGCTGGCGGAGTCCGACCGGGGCCGGCCGGGCGTGGTCATCGTGCTGCTGATCTGCCTGTCCCTGGTGGTCTTCGCCACCGCCTACCTGGGGCTGTCCAGGGACGGGCAGTTCAGCGGGTTGGACACCCGCACCGACGCGCTGTACTTCACCGTGGTCACCCTGGCGACGATCGGCTACGGCGACATCCACCCGTCCGGGCAGGAGGCCCGGCTGGTGGTGGTCGTGCAGATCGCCTACAACTTCGTGTTCCTGGCCGCCGGGGCCTCCGCGCTGACCCGCAGGGTGCGCGGCCGGGCGGCGACCCGGATCCGGTCGCGCGGGGGCCAGGCGCACGGGGCTCGGGCGCACGGGGGCCACAGCCGGCCACCGGGCGACGACGGGCCGTTGTCGGACCCCCCTGCTAGGTTCCGACCATGATTCGTACCGTGCCGTCGACCGGCAGCGAGAAGGAGATCCTCTACAGCGCGCTCGACCGGCACCGCGACGTGGTGCGGTGGAAGCTGGAGGGGCTGGACGACGGGCAGCTGCGCCGCCCGATGACCCCGTCCGGGACCAGCATGCTCGGGCTGCTGAAGCACCTGGCCGCAGTCGAGTACGGCTGGTTCTGCCAGACCTTCGGGCGGCCGACCGAGGCCAGGATCGACGCGCTGGACGCGCGCTACGAGACCGACCCCGACGCCGACCTGCGGGTGGAGCCGGAGGAGAGCACCGCCGACCTGCTCGCCTTCTACGCCCGCGCCCGCGCCGCCGCGGACCTGGCGATCCAGGAGACCGACCTGGACACCACCGGCACCTCCTGGGCCGGACGGACGGTGTCGATGCGCTGGGTGCTGGTGCACATGGTGGAGGAGGTGGCCCGGCACGCCGGGCACCTCGACATCCTGCGCGAGCTGATCGACGGCGCGACCGGCGACCACCCCGAGATCCAGGCTCCGGCAGGCAGCTGAGCCCTCAACAGATCCCTTGGGAGATTTCAGTCGCCGAGGGTGGCGACCATGATCGCCTTGATGGTGTGCAGCCGGTTCTCGGCCTGGTCGAAGACCACCGAGTGCTCGGACTCGAACAGCTCGTCGGTGACCTCCAGCTCACTCAGCCCGGTGCTGGCGTGCAGCTGTCTGGCGACCTCGGTGCCGAGGTCGTGGAAGGCCGGCAGGCAGTGCAGGAACTTCACCGCCGGGTTGCCGGTGGCCCGGACCGTGTCCATGGAGACCTGGTACGGGGTGAGCAGCTCGATCCGCTCGGTCCACACCTCCTTGGGCTCGCCCATCGAGACCCAGACGTCGGTGTAGAGGAAGTCCGCGCCGGCCACGCCCGCCGCGACGTCCTCGGTCAGGGTGATCCGCGCGCCGGTCCGGGCCGCCAGGGCCTGCGCCTGGGCCTGGACCCCGGCGGCGGGCCACAGCTGCCGCGGCGCGACGATCCGGATGTCCATGCCCAGCAGGGCCCCGGTGACCAGCAGCGAGTTGCCCATGTTGCTGCGGGCGTCGCCGAGGTAGGCCAGGGCGATCCCGGTCAGCGGCTTGGTGCTGTGCTCTTGGACGGTGAGGATGTCGGCCAGCATCTGGGTGGGGTGCCACTCGTCGGTCAGGCCGTTCCAGACCGGGACCCCGGCATGGGCGGCCAGCTCCTCCACGATCTCCTGGCCGTGGCCCCGGTACTGGATGCCGTCGAACATCCGGCCGAGGACCCGCGCGGTGTCCTTGACCGACTCCTTGGCCCCCAGGTGCGACCCGCTGGGATCGAGGTAGGTGGTGTGCGCGCCCTGGTCGGCCGCGGCGACCTCGAAGGCACACCGGGTCCGGGTGGAGCCCTTCTCGAAGACCAGCGCGATGTTCCGCCCGCGCAGCCGGGGCTGCTCGGTGCCCGCGTACTTGGCGGCCTTCAGCTGGGCCGACAGGTCGAGCAGGAAGCGGAACTCCTGGGGAGTGAGGTCGACCTCCTTCAGGAAGTGCCGGTGCCGCAGATTGAAGGCCATGTCGGGCTCCTGGGTGAACAGTGGCAAGCGTGGATCCAGCAACTATATACGATGAGGGACATGTTTATGCACTGGATACTCAGAGTCGGGGATCGACCGGCTCCGACTCCAGGGCCAGCACGGCGAACACCGCCTCGTGCACCCGCCACAGCGGCTCGCTCCCGGCGAGGCGGTCCAGGGCCTCCAGGCCGAGGGCGTACTCGCGCAGCGCCAGCGAGCGCTTGTGGCCCAGCGTGCGCGAGCGCAGCCGGTCCAGGTTGGCCGGCAGGGTGTAGTCCGGGCCGTAGATGATCCGCAGGTACTCCCGGCCGCGGACCTTCACCCCCGGCTGCACCAGCCGGCCGCCCTCCGGGCGCACCAGCGAGGCCAGCGGCTTGACCACCATGCCCTCGCCGCCCGCTCCGGTCAGCTCCTCCCACCAGGCGGTGGCGGCGGCGACGGACTGCTCGTCGGCGGTGTCGACCAGCATCCGGCCGGTGCGCCCGAGCAGCTGCGGATCCGCGTCGACCAGCGCGTCGATCCAGGCGAGGTGCTGGTCGTGCGGACGGACGGCGAGGTTGGCGCCCTCGGCGGCGAGGATCTGGAACGGGGCCAGCCTGATCCCGTCCAGGCCGTCCACCGGCCAGCAGTAGCGGCGGTAGGCGTCGGTGAAGGCCGAGGCGTCCGCGTAGCGGGCCGACTGACGGGCGGTCAGCTCGGCCACGTCCACGTCACGGGCCCCGGCCGCCTCCAGCGCGGCGAGGGCGGCGGGCAGCGCCGCCCGGGCCGCCGCGCCGACCGCGGCGTACTGCCGCTTGAGCAGGCCGACGGCCTTGAGCGACCACGGCAGCAGCTCGGCGTCCAGCAGCAGCCAGTCGCTGTCGAGCTCGTCGAACAGGCCACTGGCGAGGGCCGCGGCGCGCAGCCGGTCCAGGATCGCGCCGGTCAGCGCCCCGTCGTCGAGGAACGCGCGCCCGGTACGGGTCCAGATCGCACCGCCGGTGGAGACGCCGAAACGCTTCTCCAGCGCGGCGCCCTCCGCGTCGCGGCCGAGCAGCACCACGGCTCGCGAGCCCATGTGCTTCTCCTCGCAGACCACCTGGCGCACGCCGTCGGCGAGGTAGCCGGCGAAGGCCTCCTCCGGGTGCTCCAGATAGCCCTCGCGGCGCGAGGTCGAGACCGGGGCCATGGTCGGCGGCAGGTAGGCGAGCAGCCGCGGGTCCAGCGCGAAGCGGCTCATCACCTCCAGCGCGGCGGCGGCGTTCTCCTCCTTCACGGCCACCCGGCCGTGGTTGACGGTCTCCACGATCCGGCGGCCCTGGACGTCCGACAGCGCCAGCGGCCTGCCCTCGCGGGCGCCCGGGGCGTCGGTGATCAGCGGCCGGACCGGCTCGTACCAGACCTGCTCGGCCTCGACCTGGACCAGCTCGCGCTCGGGGTAGCGCAGCGCGGTCATCGTCCCGCCGAAGACGCAGCCGGTGTCCAGGCAGATGGTGTTGTTGACGAAGCTCGCGGTCGGGGTCGGGGTGTGGCCGTAGACGACCAGGGCGCGGCCCCGGTACTCCTCGGCCCACGGGTAGCGGACGGGCAGGCCGTACTCGTCGGTCTCGCCGGTGGTGTCGCCGTAGAGGGCGTGCGAGCGGACCCGGCCCGAGGTGCGGCCGTGGTACTTCTCGGGCAGGCCGGCGTGGCAGACCACGAGCTTGCCGTCGTCCAGCAGGTAGTGGCTGACCAGGGCGTCGATGAAGCTCCTGACCTCGGTGCTGAACTCGGCCGGCTCGGCGGCGAGCTGGTCCAGCGACTCCTTCAGGCCGTGACTGACCGTCACCTTGCGCCCGGACAGCGCCCGGCCGAGCTTGTTCTCGTGGTTGCCGGGCACGCACAGCGCGTTCCCGGCCGCGACCATGCCCATCACCAGGCGCAGCACGCCCGGGGTGTCCGGGCCGCGGTCGACCAGGTCGCCGACGAACACCGCGGTGCGGCCGTCCGGGTGCGCCGCGTCGACGGCGCGGCCCCCGGCGTCCAGGGCGACCGTGTAGCCGAGCCGGCCCAGCAGGGTGACCAGCTCGGAGCGGCAGCCGTGGATGTCGCCGATGATGTCGAAGGGCCCGGTGAGGTGGCGCAGGTCGTTGTAGCGCTTCTCCTCCACGATCTCCGCGGCCTCGACCTCGGCCACCCCGCGCAGTACGTGGACCTTGCGGAAGCCCTCGCGCTCCAGGAACTTCATCGAGCGGCGCAGCTCCCGCTGCTGACGCTGGATCACATGCGGGCTGAGGCCGGCCCGGTCCGGGCGCAGCGCGTTGCGCTCGGCGCAGACCTGCGGCGGGACGTCCAGCACGATGGCGACCGGCAGCACGTCGTACTCGCGGGCCAGGTTCACCAGCGACCGCCGGGCCTCGGGCTGGACGTTGGTGGCGTCCACGACGGTGAGCCGGCCGGCCGCGAGGCGCTTGCCGGCGATGTAGTGCAGCAGGTCGAAGGCGTCCCTGGTGGCCGCCTGGTCGTTGGGGTCGTCCGAGACCAGGCCGCGGCAGACGTCCGAGGAGACCACCTGGGTGGGGAGGAAGTGGCGCGCGGCGAAGCTGGACTTGCCGGAGCCGGTGCTGCCGACCAGCACGACCAGGGACAGGTCGGGGACGGGCAGCCTGCGGCTCGGGGTCTCGGTGTCGTCGCTCATCGGGTGACTGCTTCCTGTGCTGCGGATTCCTGTGCTGCGGGAACGGCGGTGCGGGTGAAGGTGGCGAGCTGGGTGGGCGGGCCGACCTCGGGGTCGTCCGGGCCGACCGGCGCGAAGCCGACGGTGTAGCCGTAGCCGGCGGCGACCTGCTCGGCCCAGGCCCGGAACTGGGCCCGGTCCCACTCGAAGCGGTGGTCGGCATGGCGGACGTGCCCGGCCGGCAGCGACTCCCAGCGGACGTTGTACTCCACGTTGGGCGTGGTCACCACGACCGTGCCGGGGCGCGCCGAGCCGAACACGGCGTACTCCAGGGCCGGCAGCCGGGGCGGGTCGACATGCTCGATCACCTCGGAGAGCACCGCGGCGTCGTAGCCGGTCAGCCGGGCGTCGGTGTAGGTCAGGGCGCCCTGGACCAGCCGGACCCGGGCGGCCTGGCGCTCCGACATCCGGTCCAGGTGCAGCCGCCGGGCGGCGATGCCCAGCGCCCGCGAGGACACGTCCACGCCGAGCACCTCGGTGATCCGCGGCTCCTTCAGCAGCGCGCCGACCAGGCTGCCCTCGCCGCAGCCCAGGTCCACCACCCGGGTCGCCCCGGCGGCGCGCAGCACCTCGACGATCGCGCTGCGGCGCTGCACCGCGAGCGGGGTCGGCTTCTCCTCGGCGGCCTCCGCCTCGGTCTCCACCTCCGGGACGGCGTTGTCGATCTCCTCCACCTCGCGGTCGTCGGCCTCGGCCAGCCGGGCCAGCTCCAGCTGCTCCATCGCACTGCGAGCCAGCGACCAGCGCCGGGCCAGGTACCGCCGGGTGATCAGCGCCAGCTCAGGATGCGTCCCGAGCCAGCCGCCCTCCCGTCGCCCACCACCACCCTTGTCCGAGTCGCTTCGCGACACACCTCCGGCCCGCAGCAGCTTGTCGACCTCGTCCGGGGAGACCCAGTAGTGCTTGGCGTCGTCCAGCACCGGCAGCAGGATGTAGAGCTGGCTGAGCGCGTCGGCCAGCCGCAGCGTCCCGGTCAGGGTGAGGCCGACATAACGGGAGTCGCCCCACTCGGGGAACCGCGGGTCCAGCGGGACCGGCTCGGCCTCCACCTGCCAGCCCAGCGGCTCGAACAGCCGGCGGACCAGGTCGGCGCCGCCGTCCTGGCCGGCCCTGGCCGGCAGCGCCGGGACGCTGACCACCAGCGGCAGCGCGGCCTCGGCCAGCTCCGGGCGCTTGTCGCAGCGGCCCTTCATGGCGCTCTTGAACACCGTGCTCAGCGCGACCGCGAGCAGCGAGGACGCCGCGTAGGGGCGGTCGTTGACGTACTGGGCCAGCGCAAAGTCGGGAGACCCGCCGCGGCCCTTGCCGCGCCCGCGCCGGACCAGGGCGATCGGGTCGATCTCCAGCAGCAGCGCGGCCGTGCACCGCTCCTCTGTCGCCTCGGGGTAGAACACATGGGCGAGGCCGTGGGAGGTGGGGAACGACTGGGCCCTGCCCGGGTGCTTGTGCAGCAGGAAGCCCAGGTCGGTAGCGGGGCGGTCAGGGGCGCCGGAGGTGCTGATCGTCAGGAACACGCGACCGAGTATCGCCTGACCTGCGGCTTCCGCACACGTGGTTTACCCGGAGGGAGCGGCGGAGGC
Source organism: Streptacidiphilus alkalitolerans (assembly GCF_042511045.1). Taxonomy (NCBI): domain Bacteria; kingdom Bacillati; phylum Actinomycetota; class Actinomycetes; order Kitasatosporales; family Streptomycetaceae; genus Streptacidiphilus; species Streptacidiphilus alkalitolerans. The sequence goes on along the minus strand of NZ_JBHEZX010000022.1, from coordinate 127,515 downwards.
CGCAGGCGTTTGCCCGGGGTTCAGGCGTGCTGGGGTACCTCCTCGTTCTTCAGCGAGGTGCGGATCATCTCGCGCAGTTCCGGAGAGTCGGCGTGCTCGTGCACCGAGACGGCGTGCTCGGCGGCGGCGCGGATGACCTCGTCCTCCTCACCGGCGATGGTGAGGGTGCAGCCGGAGACGCTCGGATGGTCCCGGCAGTCGGCTACTTTGCGCATGGTCGACCTCCCGACACCCGCGATGCCGCAGTCGCCGGCGGGCCGCCCGCGGACCGGAGGACCGGAGCCGCGGCAGCACGGAGATGTCGCCCGCCCATTGTCCTCCCGATACGCCCGGCCGGACAGCCCTCAGGAACCGGTCGTGAGCTGCTCGGACGGCCTGGAGCGGAGGCGGCGGAGCATGCGGGGGTCCTCGAAGCCGACGGTGCGGGCGGCGTGCTCGACGGTGCTGCCGTGGGCGATCAGGTGTTCGGCCCGTTCCAGGCGCAGGGTCTGCTGGTAGCGCAGCGGGGTGAGGCCGGTGGCGCGGGTGAACACCCGGGTGAGGGTCCGTTCGCTGACGCCGACCGACGCGGCGAGGTCGCCGAGCGGGAGCCGGGCGTCGTAGCGGGCGTCGATCACGTCCTGGGCCCGGTGCACCGTGTCGTCCAGGTGCGAGCGGTGCCGCAGCATCGCGCTGTGCTGCTGCTCATGGCCGTTGCGGCGGGCGTAGACGACCATGTCGCGGGCGATCTGGGCGGCGGCGGCCGGGCCGTGGCGCTGGGCGACCAGGTAGAGGGCGAGGTCGATGCCGCTGGCGATCCCGGCGGAGGTGACCACCCGGTCGTCCAGGGTGAACAGCACGTCGCGGACCACGGTCGCCCGCCGGTAGCGGGCGGCCAGCAGGTCCTGGAAGTCGTGGTGGGTGGTGCAGCGGCGGCCGTCGAGCAGCCCGGCCCGGCCGAGGGCGTCCGCTCCCGCGCAGACGCTGGCGACCGTGCCGCCCGCGGCATGGTGCTCGCGCACGCGACGCAGGGTGTCCGGGCCGAGCTTGGACTCCAGCTCCCGGGCCGGTGAGCGCCAGCCCGGGACCAGCAGCAGGTCGTCAGGACCCAGCTCCGGCCAGCTGGTGTCGGCCTGCAGCGGGACGCCCTGGGCGCTGGGCACGACCGGCTGCTCGGCGACATAGCCGAGGGTGTAGTCGTGGCCGAAGTCGGCGGCGGTGGAGAAGACCTGCGCGGGCCCGGCGAGGTCGAGCAGGTGCACACCGGGCACCAGCAGGAAGAGGATGCGGCTCATGGTGCCGCCGTCATCCCCGCTCGGCGGCCCGGCGCTCCGCCTGCGCCTCGAGTTCGGCGACGGTGCTGACGGTGGCGAAGCGGTCGGCGAGGACGAACTCGGTGCGCCGGACGATCTCCTCGGCGGTGAGGGTGACGCCGTCACGGGTGATCGGGCTGGTGGAGGTGGCGTCGGAGACGAAGGTGACCTGGTAGCCGAGGTCGCTGCCGACCCTGGTGGTGGTCTCCACGCACTGCTCGGTACGGATGCCGCAGGTCACCAGCTCGGTGACACCGCGCTCGGTGAGCTGCTGCTGCAGGTTGGTGGTGGTGAAGGCGTTGTGCGAGGTCTTGTGGACCAGCAGGTCGCCGTCCTGGTGGTCGAGCTCCGCCAGCAGCCGGACCTGGCCGAGGGCAGGGTCGAACACCGTGTCCGTGCCGGGCTCGGAATGCAGCACCCAGACCACCGTGTCCCCGGCGTCCCGGGCGAGCGCGACCAGGCGGTTGACCGGCTCGGCGATCTTCGGGTTGTAGCTCGCGGCCCACTCCTCGGTGCGGGCGCGGAAGGACTCCTGGACGTCGATGACAATCAGTGCTCGGCTCATGGATATGAGTCTGCGCTGATCAGCACCGTGGAACCAGGCCCGATCGGGTCCCGCGGCGGACGGATCCGGTCAGCGCCGGCGCGGTGTCCGCACCCCGGTACGGTTCGGCGGCCGAGGAGGCGAATGGGTACCGTACGGGGGTGACGAACGAAACCGCACCCTCCTCCCTCCGCGGCGCTGTCGCCGCAGGTCTGGCCACCATCGCCGCCGACGGCACCGTGCTGGACACCTGGTTCCCCGCTCCCGAGCTGACCGACGCGCCCGGCCCGGCCGGGACCGTGCGCCTGTCCGCGGACGAGGCCGTCGCCGCGCTGGGCCCGGGCGCCGCCGCCGCGCTGCGTACGGACCCGCGGCGCGGGGTGGAGGTCGTCGCGGTGCGCACGGCCATCGCCTCGCTGGACGACAAGCCGCTGGACACCCATGACGTCTACCTGCGGCTGCACCTGCTGAGCCACCGTCTGGTCCGGCCGCACGGGCAGAGCCTGGAGGGCATCTTCGGGCTGCTCGCCAATGTCGCCTGGACCAGCATCGGCCCGGTGCCGGTGGACGGCGTCGAGGCAGCACGCCTGGCGGTCCGCGCCGAGGGCGGGCAGCTGGCCGTCTACGGCATCGACAAGTTCCCCCGGATGACCGACTACGTCGCGCCCGGCGGGGTGCGGATCGCGCACGCCGACCGGGTGCGCCTCGGCGCGCACCTCGCGGTGGGCACCACGGTCATGCACGAGGGCTTCGTCAACTTCAACGCCGGCACCCTGGGCACCTCGATGGTGGAGGGCCGGATCTCGGCCGGTGTGGTGGTGGGCGACCACAGCGACATCGGCGGCGGCTCCTCGATCATGGGGACCCTGTCCGGCGGCGGCAAGCAGACCGTGTCGGTCGGCGAGCGCTGCCTGCTGGGCGCCAACGCGGGCATCGGGATCTCGTTGGGCAACGACTGCGTGGTCGAGGCCGGCCTCTATGTGACCGCGGGGACCCGGGTCACCCTGCCGGACGGCAAGGTCGCCAAGGCCGTGGAGCTGTCCGGCCAGGACAACCTGCTGTTCCGCCGCAACTCGCAGAGCGGCGCGGTCGAGGTCATCGCCCGCAGCGGCTCCTGGGGCGGCCTCAACGCCGAGCTGCACGCGCACAACTGATTCGGTGGGGACACCGTCAGGGGCGGTGCTTCCGGTGCGGATATCGCACCGGGGGCGCCGCCCCGGTGCTGTGGCCGCCGCCACCGCCCGGCTCCGGACCGGTGCAGCCGGTTCGAACCCGCGATCGGCGGCTGGAGTCGGCCCGGTGACGGTTGACCGGGCCCGTCCCCCGTCGGTGTGACGGACGGTGACCGGGCCGGGGCGCGGCTCGTTTGCCTGCTCGGGACCGGTACAACCCGCCGGACCCGTCCGCAGCACCCAGGAGGGGCGCGTCCACCATGTCCGAGGCATCCGTCGTACCGGAGGGGCCGAGCCTGCTCTCCCCCCAGCCCGCCGCCCCGCAGCCCGCCGCCCCGCAGCCCGCCGCCCCGCAGAGCCTGCTCGCGCAGATGGAACAGATGCTCGCGGCGCTGAACGCCGACCTGGTACGGCTCGACGCCGACCTCCAGGCACCGCCGCCGCACGCCGGACCCTCGTAGCGGCGGCTCCGGTCACGACTCGCTCCCGGGGCCGGTCTCCGGCGCTGATTCGGTATCCGGCCCTGATTCGGTATCCGGGGCGGAGTCGGGCTCCGGCTCACCCGCGGTCTGCCACTCGCCCGGGGGCCGCAGTTCCCGGCAGGCCGGGTCGACCACCCGGAGCAGTTGGGTGGCCAGGTCCTGGCACTCGGCGGCGGCGTCCACCGAGTCGATGCAGCGCCAGTAGAGCTCCTGCTCGGCCGCCCCGCAGGCGAGGACGATCAGCGCCTCGGCCGTCTCCTGGACCAGCGCCCGCAGCTCGCGGGCGGTCCCGGGCAGGCCGGCCAGCACGGTCAGCCGTTCCGCCCGGCTCGGGCCGGCCCCGTCGTCCGGGGGTCGGCCCACACAAGCGGCGGCATGGCCGGCCGCCTCGGCCACCGCTCTGGCGATCTCCGCGCCGCCGCAGCCGGCTCCGTCCAGCGCGGACATGGCGGCCGGTTCGGTCAGTTCCAGCGCCATCACCATGGCCACGGCCTCGACCAGCGCGCACGCCTGCCATGCCTCGGCCAGCACCTGCGCCACACTGCGCGCCTCGGCCAGGCCGTGCCTGGTCGACCTGATCAGCCTCAGAGCGTCCATCCCGGTACTCCCCCGCTCGTCCTCCCCTGCGGGCGGACTGCCCGTCAGAGGACCAGCGTGGAACAGCTCCGGGCCAGGTCGGCGCGGTCGGCCGCGGCCTGTGGACAACTCGGGGGGTGTGCACAACTCGGCCACCCGGACGAGTGAAAAAGGGCTCTGAAGGGTGAGGCAGACCGCTTCAGACGCCGTCCAGGGGCGGGGTCGCGCCCGCCGGGAAGCGGTGCTCATTGCGTTCGATCTTGGCCGCCAGCGCCGCCAGCGGATCCACCCCCAGCACCGAGCAGAACTGCAGCAGATAGGCCAGGACGTCGGCCACCTCGTCCTCCACCCGGTGTGCCCGGGCCGGCTCCTCCATCACCGCCGCCGCCTGTTCCGGCGTCAGCCACTGGAAGATCTCCAGCAGTTCGGACGCCTCCACGCTCAGCGCCGCCACCAGGTTCTTGGGCGTGTGGTACTGCCCCCAGTCCCGGGCCGCCGCGAACTCGCGCAGCCGCTGTTGCAGCCCGGGCACATCGAGGTGCTGATCAGTGCTCATCCGCCCATTCTGCCGTGCTCGGGAACCTTGAAAACGCCGGGAAGGCCGAGAACGCTGGACCCGGTGGCCGGGTCCCGGCGGCAGCCGACCACCCGCACCCCCTCCGGCACGCCCCCGCTGCCGCCCGCGCCGCCCGCCGGTGCCGTCGCCAGCACCCGGACGTGCCCGCGGGCCGCCACCTCCACCGCCAGGCCGAGCAGCCCCGGGTCCAGGTCCTCGGCCAGCACCGTGAGCAGCCGCTCCGCGTCCGGGACCTCGGCCGACTCCATCTGCAGCACGCCGGGACCGGTCAGCAGCACCGTGGCGAAGGCGAGCATCCGGAGCAGCCCGCCACTCATCAGCGCCGCTCCGGTGCAGCCCTGCTCGGTCTCCCAGAGGGCGGCGACCACCCGTTCCACGCCGTCGTCGCCGCGCCCGCGGAGCACCCCCAGATCCCGGACCGGGTACGGGCTCGCCGCCCGCACCGCCTGCACCAGGCGGCCGTAGCGGATCCGGCACTCCCCCTGGATCCTGGCCAGCACGGCCGACAGGTTCTCCCCGGTGCTGCGCAGCCTGGCGTCGTCCCCGACCGGCACCCAGCCGCGCATCAGGGCCGGCACCGGGTCCACCGGGAAGACCTCGCGCAGCGCGGTGAGCAGCCCCTCGACGGCCGCGAGCACCCGCCGCTCACCGGCGGTGGCCCCGGCGATCCGCAGCGGCAGCTGCGCGGCCAGCAGGCTGCCGGAGGCCAGCGGCGCCCGGATGTCGCCCTGGCGGCCGTCGCTGTGCCAGGCGGCGTTCAACCGGCCGCGGACCCGGTCCTCCGCGCCGGTGGAGAGCAGCACCTGCTCCGGTTCCCCGCCGCGGCTCTCGGTGATCCGTTCGGCGACGATCCGTGCTCCGCCGTCGGTCCGTACCGCCACCTCCAGCCGCACCGTCGCGCCCTGCGGGGTCTCCACCGTGCAGCCGATCCTGAACCCCTGCCTGCCGTACGGGACGCAGCCGGCCAGGCCGCCGCGCACCCCCGCCGACGCCTCGGCCAGCTCGGCCCCGCCGGCCAGCCCGGACAGCACCGCGAGCCCGTCCAGCACATTGGACTTCCCGGTGCCCGAGGCGCCCCGGAGCAGGGTGACCGGGGCCAGCGGCAGCACGGTGCCGACGTGGGACTTGAACGCCACCAGGCGCAGTTCGCTGACGGTGGCACGGCGTAAGGGCGGTGAGCTCACACCCCGGTCAACGAGTGAAGGCGGTCAGGGTGACCGACGCGGTCACCGGCACCGGGTCGGGCAGCGCGGCCATCCGCTCCGCCAGCGCGTCCGGATCGGTGTGCCAGGCGCTGGGGCCCATTCCGACCACGGTCCGCACCGCCGCGTGGTCCAGCAGCATCGGGAAGCTGTGCTCGCTGCTCCCGGCGGACTCCAGGTACGGGCCGAGCGTCGCGGCCAGCCGCTGCTCCTTGCGGTCGTCCACCCCGAGCAGGCCGAGGTCGCCGACCAGTTCGGCCAGGTGACGGGGCGTCGGGGAGACCACCAGCAGGGTGCCGCCCGGCCTGAGCACCCGTCGGATCTCGGGTCCGTTGCGCGGGGCGAAGACGTTCAGCACCAGGTCGGCGGCCCCGTCCCGGAGCGGCAGCGGGCGCCAGGCGTCGCAGACCACGGCCCCGGCCCGGGGGTGGGCCCGGGCGGCGCGGCGCAGCGCGAACTTGGAGATGTCCAGGGCGATGCCGTGCGCCTTCGGCAGCGCGTCCAGCACCGCGGCCAGGTAGTGGCCGGTGCCCGCACCGAGGTCGACCACGCAGTCGGCACCGGCACCGGCCGGGGCGGCGGCGGCCAGCGCGGCGACGATCGGCGCGTAGTGGCCCGCGCCGAGGAAGGCCTCGCGGGCGGCGACCATGGCGGCGGTGTCGCCGGTGCCGGTGTGCGCGTCACCGGGCAGCAGGCTGGCATAGCCCTGCCGGGCGACGTCGAAGCTGTGCCTGGTCGCGCAGCGCAGCGCGCGACCGTCCTGAGCGGTCGTCAGACCGAGGCCGCAGTGCGGGCAGGCGAGGTACTCCACGATGTCCTGCAGCACCGCTACGATTCCTCGTCCTCCGCGCCGCCGGGCCCGCCGTCGCCGCCGTCCTCGTCCTCGCCGTCGGGGAGCTGGTCGACGATCCAGCCGGCCAGCCGCTCGGCCGCGGCCTCGACGCCGATCCTGCCCTCGCGCAGGGCCCGGGCCAGGCTGCGCATCTCCCGGGTGCTGGTGGCCACGTTGGCGCCGCCGGAGACCAGGTAGGCGAAGGCGACGGCGGTGGCGAACAGCTCGTTGTTGCGTTCCAGCGCGGGCACCCGGATCAGCTGGTGCATCAGCGCCGCCGCCCGGTCCTCGGGCTCGGGGTAGACCAGCACGTCGAAGATCTGGGCCTGGTGCCGGGTCACCGCCGCGACCAGCGAGCCGTAGTCGGTGACCCTGGGGTCGCCAGGGGTGTACTGCTCGGCGACCATGAGCAGCCAGGACAGGTCGATCTCAACGTTCAACGGCGCTGGCCCGCCGCCTCGTGCTCGCCGAACTCGGCGAGGAAGGCTGCCTCGTACTCCTTCATGAACTGCGCCGCCGCGTCCACGAAGGACCGGCCGGTCTCGCCCATGTCCTGCTGGACCAGCTTCTCGATGTACTGGTTCATGCTGATCCCCTCCTGTTCCGCCCTGGCGCGGGCTATCTCCGCCGTGGTGGCGTCCACCCTGACGTTCAGCTGCTTCTTCGTCATACTTCCAAGCTAGCGCGATTCCGCTAGCGCGCAAGCCCCATCGGCTCCAGGATCGCCACGCACTCGAAGTGCTGCGTCATCGGGAACAGGTCGAAGGCCCGCAGGCTGATCGGGCGGTAGCCGGCGTCGGCGAAGAAGGCCAGGTCACGGGCCAGTGCGGCCGGGTCGCAGGCCACATAGGCGATCCGGCGCGGGCTGAGCCCGGCCAGATGGCGCACGGTCTCCCGGCCCGCGCCGGCGCGCGGCGGGTCGAGCACCACCAGATCGGTCTCGGTGATCCCGGTGCGCGGCAGCAGCCGCTCGACCTTGTCGCACTCGATCCGCACCCGGCCGTCGCCGATCAGGTCGGAGAGGTTGTGCCGGGCGTCCGCCACCGACTGCTTGGAGGACTCGATGCCGAGCACCGCGCCGTCCTCGCCCAGCTGGTCCGCCAGCGCCCCGGCGAACAGGCCGACCCCGCAGTACAGGTCCAGCGCGTTCTCGCCCTCCTGCGGGTCCAGGCCCTCGAGCACCGCCGAGACCAGCAGGTCCGGGGCCTCGGGGTGGATCTGCCAGAAGCCGCCGTCGCTGACCCGCCAGGTGCGGCCGGCCGCGCGCTCGCGGACGAAGGAGCGTCCGTGCACCTTGTGCAGGCCGCCGTGGCCGTCGATCCGCATCACCGAGACCGGCCGGTCCAGCTCCACGATCGGCAGCCGGGAGTCCCCGCGCGGGGTCAGGATCACCTGGCGGTCGGAGGAGCCGCTGGAGGCGATCGCCTCGACCGTGGCCATGCCGTCCCAGTCGCGGGTCTCCACGCCCAGCTCGGCCACGCCGGGCGCGGCGATCAGGCAGCCGTCGATCCGCTGCACGTCGTGCGAGCGGTGCCGGCGCAGCCCGGGCTCCCCGGTCATCGGGTCCACCGCGTACTGCACCCGGGTCCGCCAGCGCGGGACGGTGCCCGCGGGCAGCTTGCCGCCGACCGGCTCCACACTGCCGTCCCAGGCCGCCTCGGCCGGGCTGAGCTTGGCCAGCTGGCGCAGCTGCTCGGTCAGCACCTGCACCTTGAGCTTGCGCTGCGCGCCGGGCGTGGCGTGCTGCCAGTCGCAGCCGCCGCACTTCCCCGGACCGGAGAACCGGCACGGCGGCTGCACCCGGTCCTTGGAGGGCTGCAGCACCTCCACCGCGTCGGCGCGCAGGAAGCGCGAGGACCCGGTGCCGTCGGTCACCTCGGCGACGACCCGCTCACCGGGCAGCGCGTGCCGGACGAACAGCACCCGGCCCTCGTGCCGGGCCACGCAGTGGCCGCCGTGGGCGACCGGGCCCACCTCGACCTCGTACCGCTGCCCGACCAGGGAGGGGGCTTCGGTGTCGACGGGGGTACTGCCGGGGGGTGTCACGCTTTGCTGTCCTTGCTTTCGGTCGCGGTGCCGCCCTGCTCCGGGGCGGCCGTGCGCTTCTGCACACGGCGGAGGTCTCCACGGCGGATCTGCCCGGGGGCGTTCCACTCGACCGGCTTGCGGCGGCGCTCGGAGGACTCCAGCTGCCAGGGTACCGAGGTCACCATGACTCCAGGCGTGAACAGCAGCCGCCCCTTGAGCCGCAGCGCGCTCTGGTTGTGCAGCAGCTGCTCGTACCAGTGCCCGACCACGTACTCCGGGATGTAGACGGTGACCACCGCGCGCGGGCTGTCCTTGCGCAGCTGCCGGACGTAGTCCACCACCGGGCGGGTGACCTCGCGGTAGGGCGAGTGCAGCACCTTCAGCGGGATCTCGATGCCCCTCCGCTCCCAGTCCGCCTTCAGCGCGGCGGTGTCGGCCGGGTCCACGTCGACGGTGAGCGCCTCCAGCGTGGAGGTGTGCGCGGAGCGGGAGAGCTTGGCGTAGGCCAGGGCGCGCAGGGTGGGCTTGTGCAGCTTGGAGACCAGCACCACGGAGTGGACCTTGGACGGCAGCAGGTCCTCGTCCGGACGCTCCTCGGCGGCGACCAGCTCGGCGGAGACCCGGTCGTAGTGCTTCCTGATCGCCTTCATCATGATGAAGAAGACCACCATCAGCAGGCAGGACATCCAGGCGCCTGACATGAACTTGGTGGCCAGCACCACCACCAGCACACAGGCGGTCATGCACAGGCCGATGCTGTTGATCACCCGGCTGCGCATCATCCGGCGGCGCACCGCCGGGTCGGTCTCGGTCTTCAGCAGCCGGGTCCAGTGCCGGATCATGCCGGTCTGGCTCATGTTGAAGGAGACGAAGACGCCGATGATGTAGAGCTGGATCAGCCGGTTGGGGTCGGCCCCGTAGCCGATGATGAAGACGATGGCGACGCCGGCCAGCATGATGATGCCGTTGGAGAACGCCAGCCGGTCGCCGCGGGTGTGCAGCTGGCGCGGCAGGTAGCGGTCCTGGGCCAGGATCGAGCCGAGCACCGGGAAGCCGTTGAAGGCGGTGTTGGCGGCCAGCACCAGGATCAGGCCGGTGGCCGCGGCGATGAAGTAGAAGCCCGGGGTGAAGTTGCTGAAGACGGCGGCGCTGATCTGCGCCAGCGCGGTCTTCTGGTGGTAGTTGGCGGGTGCGCCGAGCAGCTGGCTGGTGTTCTCGGACATCTTCAGCCCGGTCAGGTTGCCCATCCAGATGATGCCGACCAGCATCACCACCGCGATCAGCGCCATCATCAGCAGCGTGGTGGCGGCGTTCTTGCTCTTGGGCTTCTGGAAGGCCGGGACGCCGTTGCTGATCGCCTCGACCCCGGTGAGCGCGGCACAGCCCGAGGAGAAGGTCTTGAGCAGCAGGAACACCAGCGCGATCCCGGCGACGTCGGTGTGCCCGGGCGCGGCGACCAGGTTGAACTTGTAGCTGGCCGCGTGCATGTCGGTGCCGAAGCCGTAGTGCCGGATCGCCGCGTAGCCCATCAGGCTGAAAATGCCGATCATGAACCCGTAGGTGGGGACGGCGAAGGCCGAGCCCGACTCGCGGACCCCGCGCAGGTTCATCCCCATCAGGACGATCACCAGGGCCACCGAGATGACCGTCTCGTGCCCGTGCAGCGAGGGCACCGCCGAGACCACGTTGGCGACACCCGAGGTGGTGGACACCGCGACGGTGAGCACGTAGTCCACCATCAGCGCCGCCGCCACGGTGAGCCCGGCGTTGCCGCCCAGGTTGACCGTGGCGACCTCGTAGTCGCCGCCGCCGCTGGGGTAGGCGTGCACGTTCTGCCGGTACGACGCCACGACCACCAGCATCACCAGCGCGACCACCCCGCCGACCCACCAGGAGAAGTGGATGGTGGTGATACCGGCGACAGCCAGCGCCAGGAAGATCTGCTCGGGCGCGTACGCCACCGAGGAGAGTGCGTCGGAGGCGAAGACGGGCAGGGCGATCCGCTTCGGCAGCAGCGTCTCACCCAGCTTGTCGCTCTGGAGGGCGCGGCCGATCAGGATCCGCTTGGGCACGTCGGTGAGTTTGGACACGACGAGGATCGTAGAGCCTGTGTTTGACGCGCTCTTAACGCCCCTCCGTACTGCGTCGCCCGGTCACTCCCGGCACGGCCCGAACGGGACCCCGGAATCAAAGGATCCGCAAGGGGCCAATCGAAGGAAAATCAGCCGATTCCCCATGATTACCAAGGAAGATGACCGGGCGCAGGCGGATGAAGCACTCCATTCGGACACCGTAAGGTTGCTGATTGATATCGACCGGGTGTGAGTTGGGTCGCCTGCTCTTACCCGGGCTTCCCCGTTCCCTGGGAGTTCACCGGGTGTCAGCGGGTGTGGCACCCCCGTCTGCCGGGGTAACGGGGTTGTGTCATCGACGTGCCGGGGTGCGACCCTGGTGCGGGCACCGTTCGAACGGGTGCCAGGATTCGAACCGGGACATCACACCGGAAGGACGGGCGTGCACATCGTCATCATGGGTTGCGGTCGCGTGGGCTCTGCTCTCGCGCGCACCCTCGAGAAGCAGGGTCACTCGGTCGCCGTCGTCGACCAGGACCCCACGGCGTTCCGCCGTCTCGGTTCGGGCTTCACCGGTCAGCGGGTGACCGGAGTGGGATTCGACCAGGACACGCTCCGCGAAGCCGGTATCGAAGAGGCCGGAGCCTTCGCCGCGGTCAGCAGCGGCGACAACTCCAACATCATCGCGGCCCGGGTGGCCCGGGAGAACTTCGGTGTCGAGAACGTCGCGGCCCGGATCTACGACCCCCGCCGGGCCGAGGTCTACCAGCGCCTGGGCATCTCCACCGTCGCCACGGTCCGCTGGACCGCCGACCAGATGCTGCGCCGGCTGCTGCCCAGCGGCGCCGAGCCCAACTGGCAGGACCCCAGCGGCGCGGTCCAGCTCGCCGAGGTCCCGGTGGCCCCCGCCTGGATCGGCCTGCGCCTCTCCAGGCTGGAGCAGGCCGCGAACGTACGCGTCGCCTTCATCAGCCGGCTCGGCGTGGGCACCCTGCCCACCGCGGAGACCGTGCTGCAGGAGGGCGACCTGGTGCACATGATGATGCGCATCGCCGACCTCGAGGCCGTCGAGGCCGTATTCGCGAAGGGCCCGGAGGAACACTGATGCGGGTAGCCATTGCCGGGGCCGGTGCGGTGGGACGATCCATCGCGGGCGAGCTGCTGGAGAACGGCCACGAGGTGCTCCTCGTGGACAAGAACCCCAAGTCCATCTCGGTGGAGCGGGTGCCGCAGGCCGAGTGGCTGCTGGCGGACGCCTGCGAGATCACCGCGCTGGACGAGGCGGCGCTGCAGCGCTGCAACGTGGTCATCGCGGCGACCGGGGACGACAAGGTCAACCTGGTGGTCTCGCTGCTGGCGAAGACCGAGTACGGCGTGCCGCGGGTGGTCGCCCGGGTGAACAACCCGCGCAACGAGTGGCTGTTCAACGAGGCCTGGGGCGTGGACGTGGCCGTCTCCACCCCGCGGCTGATGTCGGCGCTGGTCGAGGAGGCGGTGAGCGTCGGCGACGTGGTCCGGCTGATGCGCTTCAGCCAGGGCGACGCCAACCTGGTCGAGATCACCCTGTCCGACACGGCGACCGCCGTCGGCACCCGGGTCAGCGACGTCCAGTGGCCCGAGGACACCGCCCTGGTCACCATCATCCGCGAGGGCCGGGTGCTGGTGCCCAGCGGCAGCGACAGCCTGGAGGGCGGCGACGAGCTGCTGTTCGTGGCGACGGCCGAGCGCGAGAGCGAGCTGGAGGCCCTGCTGGCCGGCGAGCCCGAGCAGTAGCCGGAACGGACGCAAACGGACGAGGGGCCCGCGACCAGGACGGTCACGGGCCCCTCGTCCGTGTCCGGCTCCGTGTCCGGTGGTGCCACGTCTAGCGGTGCTCGGCCTCGGTGGGGACCGGGAGCTCCGGCTCCGCCGGCTCCTCCTCCTGGAGGACCTTGATCGGCGGCGGCGCCTTGGACAGGATCAGCCAGGACAGGTAGATCGCGATCAGCCACGGCGGGACGCCCAGGCCGATCTTGGCGACACCCAGCCAGGTGACCTTGTGGGCCCAGTACAGCGGGAAGAGGATCGCCGCGCGCAGCGCGAACAGCGCGATCCAGACCCAGGTGGCCTTGGTGTAGGCGGCCAGCCGGCCCGGGTTCTGGGTGCGCCAGGTCATGTTCTCGCCCAGGATCGGGCCGAGCATCATCCCGATCAGCGGCCAGCGCACCAGCACCGAGACCAGGTAGACCAGGCCGAGCACCACGCCGTAGATCATCGACGGCAGGTAGAAGTCCTCGGCCTTGCCGGACTTCATCGCGACGAACGCCCCGATGCCCACCCCGAGCACCCCGCCGAAGGCGTGCTTCAGCGTCTCCCGGCGGGCCAGCCGGATCAGCGCCAGCAGCACGGTGATGCCGACGGCGGACCAGGACGACAGGGCCAGGTCCTTGGTGATGGTGTAGAGCAGCACGAAGACGAAACCGGGGACGGTCATGTCGACCATGCCCCGTACCCCGCCGAAGGCGTCGATCAGCGAGGTGTCGACCTCGGGCTTCTCAGCCTTCCCGGCCGACTTGAGACTGTGGCTCACGTGGTGCTACTCCGATCCGACGGGGCGCAGCTCGTACCGGGGGTTGAAGAGCACCCGGCGGCCCCGCGCGTGGCTGATGCGGCCGTGGGCGACCAGGCGGCGGCCCGGCTCTATCCCGACGATGGAGCGACGGCCCAGCCAGACCACGTCCAGGGCGTCGGTTCCGTCGAAGAGCTCGGCCTCCAGCGCCGGCACGCCGGCCCTCGGCCGCAGGGTGACGGCGCGCAGGGTGCCGGTCACGGTGACCTCCTGGCGGTCCTGGCAGGAGGCGATGGGGGTGCAGCCGGCCTCCACCGCGTCCTGGCGGAGCTCTTCGGCCTGGAGTTCCTCGCTGCTCGCCGCCAGGCGGTTCAGCATGCGGCGGAACCGGCCCCCCTGCTGCTGGTCACTGCGGACGTCACCACTACTCATGACCGAAGGGTACCGCTCCCGACCCCCGGCAATCGCTGTTCGAATCGGTAGCCCATACCGGGTTCGGTGATGAAGTAGCGGGGGTTCGCCGGATCGGCCTCCAGCTTGCGGCGGAGCTGCGCCATGTAGACCCGGAGGTAGTTGGTCTCGGTGCCGTAGGCCGGTCCCCAGACCTCCTGGAGCAGCTGCTTCTGGCTGACCAGCCGGCCCGCGTTGCGGACCAGCACCTCCAGCAGGTGCCATTCGGTGGGGGTGAGCCTGACGTCGGCGCCCTCGCGCTGGACCCGCTTGGCGACCAGGTCGACGGTGAAGGTGTCGGTGCTGACCACGGCCTCGTCCGGCTCGCTGCCGACCGGGGCTCCCCTGCGCACCGCGGCGCGCAGCCGGGCCAGCAGCTCGTCCATGCCGAACGGCTTGGTGACGTAGTCGTCGGCGCCGGCGTCCAGGGCCTCGACCTTCTCGTCGGAGGCGTGCCGGGCGGACAGCACGATCACCGGGATCTTGGTCCAGCCGCGCAGCCCCCTGATCACCTGGGTGCCGTCCATGTCCGGCAGGCCGAGGTCGAGCAGCACCACGTCCGGGTGCCGGGCGGCGGCGAGTTCCAGCGCGGAGGCGCCGTCGTGGGCGGCGTCGACCTCGTAGCCGCGCGCCCGCAGGTTGATCACCAGCGCGCGGACGATCTGCGGTTCGTCGTCGACCACCAGGACCCTGGTCATGCGGGACCGTCCTTCGTCAGGGAGAGCGTGCAGGGAAGGGTGAACACCATGGTGACGCCGCCGCCGGGGGTGTCCTCGGCGGTCAGGCTGCCGCCCATGGCCTCGACGAAGCCCCTGGCCACGGCCAGGCCGAGGCCGACCCCGGCGCCCCTGGGGGCGTCGCCGTAGCGCTGGAACGGTTCGAACACCCGGTCCTTGGCCTCGTCCGGGATGCCGGGGCCGTGGTCGGCGACCCGCAGCTCCAGCCGTTCGGGCTGGTCGCGCAGCCGGAGCAGGCTGGCGGAGACCAGCACCTTGCGCTCGCCGCCCTGGTACTTCACGGCGTTCTCGACCACATTGGCCAGCGCCCGTTCCAGCAGCCCGGGATCGCCCTGGACCATCGGCAGCCGCTCCGGGACGTCCAGCCGCACCGAGCCGACCGGGACCCCGCGCAGGGCCATCGGGACCACCTCGTCCAGGTCGAACTCGCGGACCAGCGGGACCACGGCGCCGGTCTGCAGCCGGCTCATGTCCAGCAGGTTGCCGATCAGGTGGTCAAGCCGGTCGGCGCCGTCCTCGATCCCGGCCAGCAGTTCCGCCTCGTCCGCCGGGCTCCAGCTGATGTCCTCGGCGCGCAGCGAGGAGACCGAGGCCTTGATGCCCGCCAGCGGGGTCCGCAGGTCGTGCGAGACCGCCGCCAGCAGCGCGGTGCGGATCCGGTTGCCCTCGGCCAGCCGCCGGGCCTCGGCGGCCTCCTCGCCCAGCCTGCGCCGGTCCAGCAGCACCGCCGCCTGCGCCGCAAAGGCGCCCAGCACCCGGCGGTCGCCGGCCGGCAGCACCCGTCCCGACAGCGCCAGCGCCAGCCGCTCGCCGACCGGGACGTCCACGTCCGCGTCCTCGGGACGGGCCACCGGGGCCGGGCCGACCGCTCCGGCGCAGTTCCACGGGCCGAAGTCCTCGCTGCGCTCCAGCAGCGCCACCGACTCCATCTGGAAGGTCTCGCGGACCCGCTCCAGCAGCGCGGGCAGGGCCTGTTCGCCGCTCAGCACGCTGCCGGCCAGAAAGCTCAGGGTCTCCGCCTCGGCCCGGCTGCGGGCCGCCTCGGCGGTGCGCGAGGCGGCCAGGTCGACCACGTAGGCGACCGCGAGCGCCACCGCCAGGAAGACCCCGATCGCCACGATGTTCTGCGGGTCGGCGACGGTGAGGGTGTGCAGCGGCGGGGTGAAGTACCAGTTGATCAGCACCGAGCCGATCAGCGCCGAGGCCAGCGCCGGGAACAGCCCGCCGGTCAGCGCCGCGGCCACGGTCAGGCCGAGGTAGAGCAGCATGTCGGTGCTGCCGCTGCGGGTGCCGCCGAGCACCCAGGTGAGCAGCAGCGGCCCGGCCACGCCGAGCAGCCACCCCGCCGCGGTACGGGCGGGCCCGAGCCGGGCGATCCGCCGGATCGGCCGGACCCGGCCCTTGGCGACATGCTCATGGGTGACGATGTGCACGTCGATGTCCGCGGAGTCGCGGGCCACGGTGGCGCCGACGCCGGGGCCGAGGATCCACTGCCAGGGCTTGCGGCGGCTGCTGCCCAGCACGATCTGGGTGGCGTTGACGCCCCGGGCGAAGTCCAGCAGCGACCCGGCGGCGTTGTCGCCGAGCACCGAGTGGAAGCTGCCGCCGAGGTCCTCGACCAGGGCCCGCTGCACGGTCAGCTCCTCCGGCGAGGCCCCGGTGAGGCCGTCGCTCCTGGCGACGTAGACGGCCAGGATCTCGCTGCCGGAGCCCTTGGCGGCGATCCTGGCGGCCCGGCGGATCAGGGTCCGGCCCTCGGGGCCGCCGGTGAGGCCGACCACGATCCGCTCGCGGGCCTGCCAGGTGCCCCTGATCCGGTTGTCGGCCCGGTAGCGCTGCAGGTACTCGTCCACCCGGTCGGCGGTCCAGAGCAGGGCCAGCTCGCGCAGGGCGGTGAGGTTGCCGGGGCGGAAGTAGTTGGAGAGCGCCGCGTCGACCTTCTCCGGGGCGTAGACATTGCCGTGGGCGAGCCGGCGCCGCAGCGCCTCGGGGGCCATGTCGACCAGCTCGATCTGCTCGGCCCTGCGGACCACCTCGTCCGGGAGGGTCTCCTGCTGGCGGACCCCGGTGATCCCCTCGACCACGTCGGAGAGTGACTCCAGGTGCTGGATGTTGACGGTGGAGATCACGTCGATCCCGGCGTCCAGCAGTTCCTGGACGTCCTGCCAGCGCTTGGCGTTGCGCGACCCGGGGACGTTGCTGTGGGCCAGTTCGTCGACCAGGACCACGGCCGGGCGGCGGGCCAGCACGGCGTCCACGTCCAGCTCGGTGAACTCGGAGCCGCGGTACTCCAGCGTCCGCCTGGGCAGCACCTCCAGGCCGGACACCAGCCCGGCGGTGTACTCCCGGCCGTGGTCCTCGACATAACCGACGACCAGGTCGGCGCCGCGCTGCCGGCGCCGGTGGGCCTCGCCGAGCATGGCGCAGGTCTTGCCCACCCCGGGGGCCGCACCCAGATAGATCCGCAGCCTTCCGCGCATGTCAGCCCTCGCTCCTCGTCCCGGCACGAGCGTACGGGAACGAGGCCCCGGAACCCCCAGCTCAGCACGGGTCGCGCGGCAAGTTTGACGGCATCCTGACGCCCCCTGTGCCAGCCTCGCCCCCGGTGCGAGGATCGACACCACCACGACCTGAGGGGAATTGCAATGACGCAGCTCCACGACCTGACCGCACTGGAACAGGGTGAGTTGATCAGCACCGGGAAGCTCTCCCCGGTCGAGCTGACCGACCACTACCTGGACCGGATCGACCGGTTGAACGCCTCCGTCGGCGCCTATGTCACGGTCACCCCGGAGACCGCCAGGGAGCAGGCCAGGCAGGCCGAGGCGGCGCTGGGCGAGGACCGGCCGCTGTCGCCGCTGCACGGGGTCCCGGTGCCGGTCAAAGACCTGAACTTCGTGGCCGGGGTGCGCGCCACCCAGGGCTCGGCCGCCTTCGCCGAGTACGTCCCGGACACCGACGACCACATCGTCACCCGGCTGCGCCAGGCCGGCACGGTGCTGCTCGGCAAGACCAACACCCCGGAGTTCGGACTGCCCTGCTACACCGAGAACCAGGTCGCGCCGCCCGCCAGGACCCCCTGGGACCTGGACTACTCGGCCGGGGGCTCCAGCGGCGGGGCCGGCGCGGCGGTGGCCTCCGGCCTGGCGCCGCTGGCCCAGGGCAGCGACGGCGGCGGGTCGATCCGGATCCCGTCCTCGGTCTGCGGCCTGTTCGGGATCAAGCCCAGCCGGGGCCGGGTCAGCAGCGGCCCCACCCTCTACGACATCAGCGGGCTCAGCACCAACGGCCCGATGGCCCGCACCGTGGCGGACGCGGCAGCGCTGCTGGACGTGCTGGCCGGGCCCATGCCGGGCGACTCCTTCAGCGCTCCCCCGCTGCCGGCCGGGGAGACCTTCCTGGACCAGGTGGACCGTGAGCCGACCAGCCTGCGGATCGCGGTGCTGACCGCCCCGACCGTCCCCGGCATCAGCGTGCACCCGGACTGCGTCACCGCGACCGAGAAGACCGCCGACCTGCTGTCCTCGCTGGGCCACCACCCGCAGGCGCTGGAGCTCCCGGCCGACGACACCCTGCGGCTGGTGTTCGAGCAGGTGTGGGCGGTGATGGCGGCGCAGCGGCCGGTGCCGGACGAATCGCTGCTGATGCCGCTGACCCGGCACCTGCGGGCCCGCGGGGCGTCGGTGTCGGGCCCCGACTTCGCCAACGCCCTCTATGCCTTCCGGGTGGTCGGGTCGCTGGTGGCGGCCCTGCAGCAGGACTTCGACGTGATCCTCAGCCCCACCCTGGCCCAGCCCCCGGCCCTGGTCGGGGCCCTGCGCGACGACGCGGACCCGGCGCAGGAGTTCGACAACCTCGCCGCCTTCACCCCGTTCGCCGCCCTCTACAACGCCACCGGCCAGCCCTCGGTCAGCCTGCCGCTGCACTGGAACGAGGCCGGGCTGCCGATCGGGGTGATGCTGGGCGGTCGCTACGGCGACGAGGCCACCCTGATCTCGCTGTCCGCCCAGCTGGAGCGGGTGCACCCGTGGGCGCACCGCAAGCCGGCGATCTGGTAGCGGCGACCGGCCTCCTGGAGACGGAGCCCCCCGCCCGGAGCGGGCGGGGGGCTCCCACGATTGGTCGGCCCCGACGGTCGGGTCGAGGCCGCACTTCGGACAGTAGTCCGCCACCCTGTAAAACCGCCGTGAGAAACCGCCGTGGGAAAGCGCCGCGAACCGCTTCGCACGAATGCCATGCCGCCGTAACACACGTCCATTGACCGTCCCGAACGGCCTTGCGACGATCGGCGCATGACCACCTCCTCGACCTGTCCCGGCGTCCGGTAGCCGCTCGCCGCTCCGCACTCCGTCGACCGAGGACAAAGCCGATGCCGCTCGCGCTCATCGCCACCCCCGCACCGCCGCCCGTGCCGGAGCAGCCCGACGGGGCGGCGGCCGTGCTGCGGGCCGCCCTGCGCCGGGGCCCGCTGGCCCGCACCGCGATCAGCAGGGAGACCGGCCTCAGCCCGGCGGCCGTCTCCCGGCACGCCGCCGAACTGCTGGCGCTCGGCCTGGTCTACGAGCCCAGGGACCCGCCGTCCGCGCCCCGGCCGGGACGTCCGCGGATCCCGCTGGACATCGACACCGCGCACCACCTGGCCGCCGGGGTGCACATCGCGATCCCGCAGCTGACCTTCTCGCTCACCGACCTGCGCGGACGGGTGGTGGCCCAGGAGCAGGCCCCGCGGCGGCTGACCCCGGCGGCGGTGCTGCAGGACATCGCGGCGAAGCTGCCGGGCTTCCTGCACCGGCACGCCGGCGGGCGCTCGGTGCTCGGCCTGGGCGTGGTCACCGGCGGCTGGGTGGATCCGGAGTCCGGGATCCTGGTCGAGAACAGCGCGCTCGGCTGGCGCGACGTGCCGCTGCGGCAGGCGCTGCGGTCGGCGACCCGGCTGCCGATCCATGTGGACAGCCACGCCCGCGCCCTGGCCCAGGCCGAACTGCTGTTCGGGGCGGGCCGGGACGGCGACCTGGTGCACCTCTTCGTCGGCAATGTGGTGGACGCGGCCATCACCGCCGGCGGCACGCTGCTGCGGGGACGGCGCAACGGCGCGGGCGGCATCGCCCATCTGCCGGTGCCGGGCTCCAGCACCCCCTGCCCCTGCGGCGGGACCGGGTGCCTGCAGGCCACCGTCTCCGACCGCGCGGTGCTGGAGCACGCCGTCGCCGGGGGGATCGTCCCGCGCCCCGAACTGCGGCTGCTGCTGGACACGGCGGTGCAGGGGGACGAGCGGGCCCTGGACCTGTGCCGGACCCGGCTGCGGCTGATCGCCCCGGCGGTGGCACTGCTGCTGGACATGATCAGCCCGGACGTCCTGGTGCTGACCGAGGCGGTCACCCTCTACCTGCCGGAGCTGCTGTCGGTGCTGCACGAGGAGGTGGCCGCCAGGACCCGGCAGCCGGTGGCGCAGCTGGTCCGGGCCGGCTCCTTCGGCCCGGACGCGCTCGCGGTCGCGGCCGGCGCGCCGGTCCTGGCCGCCGTGCACCGGGACCCGATGTCGCTGCGGACCGCCCGGTCGGCGTAACCGCCGCGGCGGGCTCCGCAGTTACTTCCACCGCGTCAGAAAACGTTGTTGACGGCGCCCGCGAGCAGCAGACTCTGGTTATGGACGCACAGCGGAGGGCGACGATCCGGGAGGCCGCAGGCCGGCACCCGGTGAACGCCTTCCGACTGCACCACTTCGCCGGCCTCGGCTGTTAATCCCTCCTGCCCGCTCTCCTCCCGTGACCGCTCCGGGATATGACAGGCCGTCACCTCCACTGAACCCGGAGTGCTTCCGCATGCCTTCACACCGCAGGCAACTGCATCTCAACCTGTTCCTGATGGGCGTCGGCCACCACGAGGCCGCCTGGCGCCATCCGCGCACCGACCCGGCGAACCTCTCCTCGCTGGCCCACTTCCAGCGGCTCGCCGCCACCGCCGAGGCGGCGGCGTTCGACTCGGTGTTCCTCGCGGACGGGGTCGAGGGGCCGGATCCGGCCCGGGCCAACGCCTGGATCGGGCACTTCGAGCCGTTCACCCTGCTGTCCGCACTCGCCGTCGGCACCGAGCGGATCGGACTGATCGGCACCGTCTCCACCGGCTTCACCGAGCCCTACAACCTGGCCCGGCAGTTCGCCTCGCTGGACCACCTCAGCGGCGGCCGGGCCGGCTGGAACATCGTCACCTCGGCCGGCGACCGGGCCGCCCGGAACTTCAACCGCAGCGCCAACCAGGAGCACGCGGTCCGCTACCAGCGGGCCACCGAGTACCTGGAGGTGGTGCGGGCGCTCTGGGACAGCTGGGAGGACGACGCGCTGCTGCTGGACCGCGCGAGCGGGCGGCTCACCGACCCGGCCAAGCTGCACGAGATCAACCACAGCGGCGAGCACTTCCAGGTGCTCGGCCCGCTGAACATCCCGCGCGGCCCGCAGGGCCACCCACTGCTGGTCCAGGCCGGCAGTTCGGCGGACGGCCGGGGCTTCGCCGCCGCCAACGCCGAGGCGGTGTTCACCGCCCAGCAGACGCTGGAGGAGGGCCAGGAGTTCTACGGCGACCTCAAGCGCCGGGCCGCCGCGCTCGGCCGCGATCCGGAGGGGATCGTGGTGCTGCCCGGCATCGTCCCGGTGCTCGGCTCCACCGAGGCCGAGGCCAAGGCGCTGGACCAGGAACTGGACGAGCTGATCAACCCGGCCCGGGCCATCGGCACCCTCTCGGTGCTGCTCGGCGTGGACCTCAGCCGGCACCCGCTGGACGCCCCGCTGCCGCCGCTGCCCCCGCTGGACGCGATCAACGGGGCCAAGAGCCGCTTCACCCTGGTCCGCGACCTGGCCGAACGGGACGGGCTGACGCTACGTCAACTCGTGGGCAGGCTGGGCGGGGGACGCGGACACCAGGTGCTGGCTGGCACCCCCGAGCAGGTCGCCGACCACATCGAGCAGTGGTTCACCCGGGGCGCGGCCGACGGCTTCAACATCATGCCGCCGATCCTGCCCGAGGGCCTGGAGCTCTTCGCCGAGCATGTGGTCCCGATGCTGCGCGAGCGCGGCCTCTTCCGCCACGAGTACACCGGGCGCACCCTGCGCGAGCACTACGGGCTGGACCGCCCGGCCAACCGCTACACCTCCGTCAACCAGTAAGCCGCCGCAGCAGAAGGGGAAACACCATGGCTCTGACCGTCCGCCAGGTCGCCGGCCACATTGGGGCCGACATCAACGGAGTCGACCTCGCCCAGCCGCTCGCCGAGGGCGAGGTCCAGCAGATCAGGGAGGCCCTGCAGCGCCACAAGGTGGTGTTCTTCCGGGGCCAGCAGCTGGACCACGCCGCGCAGATCGCCTTCGCCCGGCAGTTCGGCGAGCTGACCTACGCCCACCCGCACGACGACACCCCGCCGGAGGACCACCCGGAGATCTTCACCATCGACCCGACCCGCTTCGAGGAGCGCTACGGCAAGGGCTTCCGCGAGGAGTACCGCAAGCGCCAGTACAGCTACTTCGACGGCTGGCACACCGATGTGACCGCCGCGGTGAACCCGCCGGCCGGGTCGATCCTGCGGGCCGAGCGGGTGCCCGAGGTCGGCGGCGACACCACCTGGACCAACCTGGTCGCTGCCTACCAGGGCCTGTCCGCCCCGGTCCGCGCCTTTGTGGACACCCTGCGCGCCGAGCACCGCTACGGCGGCAGCGGCCGGGTGGCCGGCGACAGCGAGTACGCCAAGCGGATCAACGACAACCTGCTGGTCGCGATCCACCCGGTGGTCCGGGTGCACCCGGAGACCGGGGAGCGGGCGCTGTTCGTCAACCCCGGCTTCACCAGCCACATCGTCGACGTCACCCCCAGCGAGAGCAAGCAGATCCTGGACCTGCTCTACGCCGAGATCACCCGCCCCGAGTACACCGTCCGGCTCCGCTGGGAGGCCGGGCACGTGGCCTTCTGGGACAACCGGGCCACCGCCCACCTCGCCCCGCGCGACCTGGAGCACCTGGACGTGGAGCGGCGGCTGCACCGGGTCACCCTGATCGGCGACCTGCCGGTCGGCCCGGACGGGCGCAGCTCCGAACTCGTCGCGGGCAGGCCCTTCACCGCCGACCACCGGGTCGTGGCCGGCGTCTGAGGTCACTGTTCCACGACGAGAACGGCGCTCCTTACCGAGATCAGTGCTCTGCAAAGAGCTCAGTGCTCTTCGACGATCTGACCGTCCCTGAGGTCCAGCACCCGGTCGGCCAGTTCCATCAGCGCGGGGTCGTGCGTGGCGACCAGGGCGGTGACGCCCTCGCTGCGCACAACCGCGCGCAGCAGCTGCATGATGGCGCGGCCGGTGTCCGAGTCCAGCTGCCCGGTCGGCTCGTCGGCGATGATCAGGGCCGGCTGGTTGGCCAGCGCGCGGGCGATGGCCACCCGCTGCTGCTGGCCGCCGGAGAGCTCGCCCGGGCGCTGGTTGACGTGGTCGCCGAGGCCGACCAGGCCGAGCAGCTCCCGTACCCGCTCCTCGCGCTCACGCGGCGGGGTGCGCTTCAGCCGCATCGGGACGCCGACGTTCTCGGCGGCGGTGAGGATCGGGATCAGGCCGAAGGACTGGAACACAAAGCCGATCCGGTCCCGGCGCAGGGCCAGCAGGCCGTCCTCGCCCAGTTCCTCGCCGTCGGAGTCGGCGAGGGTGCGCCCGTCCACCACGATCCGGCCCGAGCTGGGCCGGTCCAGGCCGCCGACCAGGTTGAGCAGGGTGGTCTTGCCGGACCCGGACCGGCCCTTGAGCGCGGTCAGCTCCCCGCGCCGGGCGGTGAAGGACACCCCGCGCAGGGCGTGCACGGCGGTGGAGCCGCTGCCGAAGGTCTTGTGCAGGTCCTGGACCTCCACCATCGGCGCCCCGGGCTCGGCCACGGCGGTGGCGCCCTGCGGTTCGGTGCTGCTGCTCATCGCTCCCCCTCGCTCTCGTTACCACTCGTGTCCGCGTCGGCCCTGGCCTGCTGGGCCGCCGCGTCCGGCCATACTCCGATGTGATCGGCCTCCAGCGCCAGTCGCACCCGCTTGCGCATGTGCAGCCGCTCGGTGAACTCGGACGGCAGCTGCAGCCGTCCGTTGCGGTCCAGCACCGCGTACTCCTCCGCGGTCAGCTCCTCCACCCCGTCGTCGCCGGTGGTGACGCTGCGCAGCACCTCGGTGGAGGTGCGGCCGTTGCGGATCCGCACCGTTCGCTGGACCTGCTCGGAGACCAGGGCGTCATGGGTGACCACGACCACGGTGACGCCCAGGTCCTGGTTGGCCCGGCGCAGCGCGGCGAAGATCTCCTCGCTGGTGGCGGTGTCCAGCTCGCCGGTCGGCTCGTCGGCGAACAGCACCCGGGGCTCATTGGCGTTGGCCACCGCGATGGCGACCCGCTGCTGCTCGCCGCCGGATATCTCGCCCGGGCCCCGGTCACGGCAGTGCGCGACCCCGAGCAGGTCGAGCAGTTCCTCGGCCCGGGCCCGCCGCCGGCCGCGCTTGACCCCGGTGTAGCTCATCGGCAGCATCACGTTCTCGGCCGCGGTCAGGTAGGGCAGCAGGTTGCGGGCGGTCTGCTGCCAGACGAAGCCCACAGTGCCGCGCCGGTAGGCGAGCCGGTCCCGGCGCTTCATCCCCAGCAGGTCGTGCCCGGCCACCTCGGCCGACCCGGCGGTGGGGACGTCCTGGCCGGAGAGGATGCCGAGCAGGGTGGACTTGCCGGAGCCGGAGGCGCCGATCACCGCGACCATCTCGCCCTTGGCGACGGCCAGGTCCAGCCCCTGCAGGGCCTGCACCTCGACCCCCTCGGTCTGGTAGATCCGGACCAGGTTCTCGCAGACGATCAGGCCCTCCTCCCGCTCGGGCACGCCCGCCGCGGCGGCCCGGCGGCGCAGCTCGGCCAGGTCGGGACCCTCGGTCGTGAGGTTCTTGCCGGTCACGGGGTTCCCCCTGGGCTCGGTACGGCTGTGGACGAAGGGTGGGCGACGGCCAATTCTGTCGTGCAGTTGCTGAAACCGGTATGGTTTTTGCTCATCCTGGTCACACCTCCCCCAGCCTGAGCACCGCGCCCAGGCGACGTGCCCGGGCCACCGTACTCTCCACCGCCGCGGCCCCCAGGACCAGCAGCGCCAAGCACAGGCCGAGCAGCAGGGTGGTCCGGTAGTCGGCGCGCAGGGCCGGGTCGCCGGGGCCGCCGGTGAACTGACGGATACTCAGCGCCGGTCCCAGCACCTGCGGTTCGAGCACCCCGACCAGCCCGCCGCCGACCGCGGCGGCCACCGCCAGCGGCAGCAGCTGGACGATCTGCAGCCAGGCCGCCGACCGGCCGCCCAGGCCGAGGGTGCGCAGGTAGGAGCTGGTGCGGCTGCGCTCACGGGCGGTCAGCACCAGTTCCAGGGCGACCGCGAGCAGGCCGAACAGCGCCGCCAGCAGGGTGCAGACCGCGTAGGAGCTGCTCACCAGCCGGGCCAGCCCGTCGTCGCGCAGCTCGGCCAGCCGGGTCGCCCGCACCCGGACCGAGGCCAGCGGTCCCAGTGCATCGGCAGCCGAGGCCGCGGCGGCCTCCGGGTCGGCGCCGGGGCGGGCGTAGACCAGCAGGGCGGTGGCCCCGGTCAGCTGGTTCGGCAGCACCCGGTCGGCGGCGGAGGAGGCGACCAGGACCCGGGTTCCCGGCGGCAGCCCGCCGGTGATCGGGCCGAGGGCCGGGTCGGTGAGGGCCGCGGTGTCCAGGACGCCGGTCGGCTTCACATGCAGCTGCCGGGTACCGGTCACCGCGGCGTCGACCACGGCGGTGAGGGTCTCCTGCGACTCCTGCGCGTAGAAGGAGGCGTCGGCCAGCACCGGGATCCGTTCGTCGAAGGCGCCGGTGCGCACCGGCGGGTCCCGGTCCAGCGCGGACAGGGCTCGGACCAGCGGGGATCCCGGTTCGGCGGCGGCCAGCCGGCCGATGTCCACGGTGACCAGGGCCACCCCCGGATAGGTCGCGCCGTTGGTGTCGCCGACCAGCCGGACGCCGCGCCGCTGCTCGGCCACGGTCGCCCGGACCGGGCTGCCCGCGGTCTCGGGCACCGGTTTGGCCGCCACGTTGCCGCTCTGCAGCACCGAGGCGTCGCCGCCGGCCGACCAGGCCGCGCCGACCGCCGCGCCGTCCGCGACCGAGCGGGTGACCAGCCCTCCGAACACGGCCGTGCCCAGGGTGATCACCAGGACGAACAGGGCCAGGCCGGTCGCCGGGGCGTCCTGCCCGGCCCGGCGCAGGCCGACGAAGGCGACCACTCCGCCGCCGCGCCCGGCCTGGGCCGCGAGCAGCCGCAGCAGCAGCGGGTAGACCCGGACCAGCACCAGTACCGCCGCCATCGCGAACAGCACCGGCACCAGGCTGAGTTGGACGTCCACCCCGTTCCCGCCGCCGCTGCCGCGGGCCCGCAGCGCGACCGTCCCGGCCCCGGCCAGCAGCAGCGCGGTCAGCTCCAGCACCGTGCGGCGGCCCCGGCGCCGGCGGATCCGGCGCGGATCGCGGACGGCTGCGGGCTCCCGCACCGCCTGCCAGGTCAGCAGCGGGACCATCAGCGCCGCCGCCCCGGTGCCGAGCAGGGCGATCAGCGGCTGCGGCGAGCCGCTGGTCCCGGCCGGGGCGAGGCGCAGCCCGAGCAGCCAGCCCAGCGCCCCGGCGGCCAGCACCACCGGGGTGGTGCTCGCGCTGCGCAGCAGCACCAGACCGGCGGTGGAGGCCCCGCGCGAGCGCTGCAGGGCGAGGTGGCCGGCACGTCGGCGCAGCAGCAGCCGCACCGCGACCAGCACCGTCACCAGGCCGACCGCCAGCAGCGAGGCCACCGCGTAGGAGGCCAGCTCGCGGGTCTGCTCGTCCTCGGCGGTGAAGGCGCTGAGCAGCGGGGTGAACCGGTCGCCCACCTGGTAGGCGCTCACCTTGTCGTCACCCATCTCGCACTGCTCCCGGCCCATCGAGTCCGAGGAGCCGCACAGGCTCGCGGTCAGGTCGGTCGGAAAGGCCTGCAGCGCGCTCAGCACCCCGGCGGACTGGCGCACCGTGTCGTGCCCGAGGGTGAGGCCCAGTTCCCAGGTGATGGTGGGCAGGGTGATCGAGTCGTCCTTCATAGTGGCCGCGGCAGCCGCGCCGACCAGGCCCTGGATCGACGCGTTGAAGCCGCCGGCCCTGGTCCCGTCTGGGAAGGACTGCGGCTGGTCCAGGGTGGGCTGGTCCCGCCAGAAGTCGTCGTCGGGGTGGATCGGCCGGAAGATCCCGGAGACGGTGAAGTGGGTGGTGTTGACCACCCCGAGCACGGGGATCTCCACGGCCGTGATCCGCCGGCCCACGGTCAGGCCGGTGAGCTTGGCGGCGGCCTCGGAGATGGCGATGCCCGGCGCGGTCCCGGCCGGGGCGCGGTCGTCCGGCGGGCCGCCGGAGACATAGCGCAGGTGCGCCGCCGCGTCACTGATGTGATGCGGTGTCAGCGCGGTGCTGCTGATCCGGTTCACGGTGATCTGCGGCAGTGCCACCTTCAGCAGCGGAAAGGTCACCACGGTCCGGTCCACCCGGACCGACGACCCGTCGGGGACGGTCGCCGTGCCGGCCACCAGCGCTCCCCCGGGCCCGGTCTGACTGAGCACCGGATGCGCCCTGGCCTGCAGCACCGGGTCGTCGAAGGCGCCCTGGACCGTGGTCACCGACAGCAGCGGCCCGGCGTGCACGGCGGTGGCCAGCCGGTCCCGCAGCGCGCTGTCCTCCCGGCCGGCCAGCGCCACCGGACCGGCCGCGCCCAGCCCGGCCAGGACCGCGACCAGGACGGCCAGGCAGACCAGCAGCGGCAGGTCCCCCCGCGCCTCGCGTCGCAGCAGCCGTGTCGCCCCGGTCATGAGTCCTCCCCGGCCCGCAGCGTCCGGACCAGGTCAACCCGGGCGAGCAGCCGGGAGAGGGTCATCACCACCAGGCAGATCGCCCCGGCGGTGGCCAGCGCGGTCAGCGCCACCCACAGCCAGGGCACGTCGATCCGCAGCGGGGGGTACGGCCGGGCCCCCGCGTCGTCCACGGTGACCAGCGGCAGGATCACCGCGGCCAGGCCGACCCCGAGCAGGGCGCCGGGCAGCACCGCGAACAGGGTCACCCCGATCTGCTCCAGCCAGAGCAGGGTCGCCAGCCGCCTGCTGCGCGTCCCCATCGCCCGGAGCAGGGCGAACTCGCGCCGCCGCTCGCGGGTGGTGATCACCACGTGCACGGTGAAGCCGATCACCGCGAACGCCGGGGCCAGCAGCCGGCACAGCGCCAGCACCTCCCGCATGCCGAAACGGAACGGGTCGGCGCGCTGCTGCGCAGCGGCCTGGTCCGTGGTGACCGCCGTGCCCAGCATCGGGTCCCGGGCCACCGCGGCCGCGTCGGCGGCGGGCTCGGTGCCGGCCAGCCACCAGAGGCCGGGGCGCTGGGGCGGGATGTTCCCGGCCAGTTCGGCGGCGGCCAGCGCCCGCTGGTCGACCAGCAGGTTGGCCTGCAGTGTGCCGACGCCGGGAATCGCGTGGACCGTGCCGACCACCTGCACGTCGACGTCCTGCTCGAGGCCGGAGTCGTCGAGGCCGACGCCGATCTTGATCAGGTCGCCGACCCGGAGGTGGGTCTGGGCGACGAAGGAGTCGTCGGCGAGCACCGGAACCGGCTTCACCTCGCCGCTGGAGCCGGACGGGGCCGGGACCAGCACGATCCCCTCCCCCTGGGTCCGCTGCCCCGGCGGACCGCTGGCCACCTCGGCCCGCAGCAGCGGCGCCCCCGCGCCCGCGCCCCCGTCCAGATCGCACACGGCCGAGGGGTAGGCCGCCGGCTCATTGCTGCCGGGCGGCGGCACGGTGACGCAGTCGGCGGCCTTGGCGGCGGCGGCCCGCGCGGCCTGGCCGGGCCCGCCGGTGCGGTCGAACCAGAGGTTCCCGGCCGGCAGCGCGTCGGCCCAGCCGTCGCCGCCGATCCGGTAGACGGTCAGCCCGAACCTGGCCGAGGGCTGGTCGGCGGCCGGTGTCAGGGCGATCCCGGCCAGCGTCAGCGGGTAGGCGCTGCGGGCCCCGCCCGGCAGGGTCAGCCGCAGGGTCCGCCGGGTGCCGTCGAGGCGGTCCGGCACGGCGGTGATCCGGTCGGTCTGCCCGTCCGCGTCGACCACGGTGAGGGTCAGCGTGGGCGCGGAGACCCCGCCGCCGACGGCCGAGGAGGTCACCGCGAGGTCCAGGTCGATCCCGGCCGGGCGGCCCGGCAGCGGCAGCCCGCCGGGCGGGATGCCCTTGGCCAGGGCGGCGATGTCGGCGGCGTAGTGCGGTCCGGCCAGGTCCTGGCGCAGGGTCGGCAGCGGCGGGGCGGGGCGGCCGGGCGCGGTGGCCGTGGTGTCGATGCCGATCAGGCCGACCGCCGTGCTGTCCCCCGAGGACGTGGCCTGGTTCAGGGTCACCGGGTTCACCCCGGTCACCCCGGGCAGCGCCTGCAGCCGTGCGTGCAGCGACTGGTCCGGATAGCCGGGGGCGCCGGTCGCCGGGCGGACCGCGGCGGCGGCGCCGACGGTGAACTCGGCCTGGTCCTGGGCCAGCGCGTCCAGGCAGGCCAGCGCGGTGGTGGCGAGCGCGCCCACGGTCACCGCCAGGCACATCAGCACCACCGGGCCCGCGTTCCGGCCGGAGCGCCGGCTGATCTGCCAGCCCGCCAGCGGCAGCACCAGGCCCCGGCTGCGTCGGCCGAAGGCGTCCAGCAGCCGCGAGGCCAGCGGCAGCAGCCGGAGCAGCAGCACCGAGGCCGCCCCGACCGCGACCACCGGGACCAGCACCAGCACCGGGTCCACGGTCCCGGCCAGGGTCACCGTGGAGCGGTAGTGCCGCAGTTGCAGATAACCGAGGACGGCCACGGCCAGCAGCGCCAGGTCCGCGCCGAACTGCTGCGCGGCGGCGGCCCTGGCACCGCGCGCCCTGAGCCTGGCGGTGATGTCGCGTCCGGTCACCGCGCGCAGCACCGGCAGCAGCGCGGCCGCGCCGTGCACCAGCACCGCCAGCGCCACCGCGCCCCAGGCCTCCGCCCGCAGGGTGCTGCCCGGCAGCGGCCCCTGGAGCACCCCGGCGCCGTGCAGCCCGTGCAGCAGCGGCGCCGCCAGGAACGGCGCGGCCACCGCCGTCGGCAGCACGATGACGAGCCACTCCAGACCGGCGGCACGCAGCAGCCGGCCGCCGCCGGCCCCCCTGGTCTGCTGCAGCACCAGCTCGTTCTGCCGGTGTGCCGCGAGCTGACGCGCGGTCAGCACCAGGGTGGTGAGCGCGAGTACGGCCAGCAGCGCGGCCGGCAGGTAGAGCGCGGACCGTGCCACCACCACGGACCCGCCGAGCCGGTCCAGGATCGACGGCAGCGAGGAGTTGACGGTCACCAGCGGCAGCGCCGGATCGGCGCCGTGGAACACCGAGCGGCTGGTGTCGCTGGTGGTCAGCGTGGTCACCCGCTGCGCCAGCCCGGGCAGGTCCCCGGCCCGGAGCCGGGAGAAGTCGGGGACGGTGTTCCAGAGCGCCGCGATCTGCTGGTCGAACGCGGCGGTGCCGTTCAGCGGGCCGGGGGCGAGCACCAGCAGGGCCGGTGCGTCGGTGGGGTTTCCCGCGGCCCCGTCCCAGAAGCCCGGCTCGCCGTCGGACGGGCGGAAAACGCCGCTGACCCGGACCGTGACCCGGTGTTCGTAGGAGTCGGTCAGCCGGAGCACCGAGCCCGGCCTGAGCCGCAGCCGCAGCGCCAGCTGCTGCGGGACGGCCGCGTCCACCACCGGCCCGGCGCCGGCCGCCGTGCCCCCGGTGCCCGGCGGGACGGCCGGCAGCCGCAGGAAGGCGTCGCGGGGGGCGTCCCCGGCACCGGCCGGCCAGCTGCCGGTGACCAGCACGCCGTGGGCCGCCGCGCCCTGCACGGCGACCGGGTGCAGCAGGACCGGCGCGGTCTCGGTTCCGGCCAGCACCAGCGGCGTCTGCCCGACCAGCCCCAGGTAGGTGTGCTGGGACACCGGGCCGAAGCTGCGGGCGACGGCGGCCCGGATGTCCCGGTCCGCCACCGCCAGGCCCGGCGCCGCGTAGGTCGCGGTGAACTGAACCTGGGCCTCCGGCTGGGCCGAGACCCGGTCGACCGTCCCCGCGTCCACCGCGAACCCGGCCAGCGCGGCGAGCGCGGACAGCACCGTCCCGGCCAGCAGCACGGTCAGCGCGGCGGCGGTGAGCACCAGGCCGTGCTGCGCCGAGCGCCGGAGCGGCGGGGGCAGCCGGCGCGGCGGTCTGCGCACCGGCCGCCCCGACGGCTCGGTCCTGACGATCGTTGCGGCCACGCTGCTCCCCCGCGACTGGACACCCGGCATCCCGCACCCGGCCCGGCACATGGTCTAGACCAGGTGTGATCAGCACAGCATGGACGGCGACCGCCGGGTAATCAAGGGATCTTGGGGAACCTGGAGGAGGTCTTCCGTTTGGGCCCCGCACCAAAGCAGACAGGCCCCCGCAAAGGGGGCCTGTCTGCTTGCTACGACTGCGAAGGATCCGAACCGGACCTCAGCGGACCTCGGTGATCTCGGGACCGCGCTCGAACGGGTTCATCGGGTCGCCGCTGAAACGGTTCTCGGGCGGGGCCGACTGCTGCTGCGGCATCCCGTCCGCGACCATCTGGGCGTCCTCGGGGAGCTTCAGCACGATCGGGTCGCGGGGCGCCATCGGCGTTTCGCCGCGGACCACCACGGTCTCCCGGAACACCTGCTCGAGGACCCCGGCGGACTCCGGCTGCACCGCGGCCTGGCCGGAGATCACCCCGCGCAGGAACCAGCGCGGCCCGTCGCAGCCGACGAAGCGCACCACCTGCTCACCGCGGGCGCCGTCCGGGAGCGCCACCGGGACCTGGGCCACCAGGCCCCAGCCCAGCGGGCCCTCCTCGGTCTCGACGATGCCGCCCTGCTCGGTGATCCCGGAGGCGATCTCGTCCCTGACCTCGCCCCAGATGCCCTCGGACTTGGGGGCGGCGAAGGCCTGCAGCTGAATGGCACTGCTGCCGAGGACCAGGGTCGCCGCGACGATGGAGTCGCCGGCCACCTCCACCCTCAGCTCCATGCCCTCGACACCGGGCACCAGCAGACCGCCCAGGTCCACCCGGCCCTCCGCGGCGTCCTCCACCTCGGTGGAGTCCCAGGGGCCGTCAGGACGCGGCGCGGGCGGAAGCCCCACCCGGTCGTCCTCGGCGTCGTCCTCCTCCACGGAGTCCACACCTGCGATGTCCTCGCTGTCCTCAAGGGCTTCCGAGCCCTCGAACTGGTCGACAGCGTCCTCGCTCTTGGCGCGACGACGGAACACGGTCACTGTCCTTCCCGGTCGGGTACCGAAGAGATTTCCTGCCCGGCCGCCGGAATGCTAACCGCGGCATGGCCGCCCGTCGACCCGAAGCCACCGATGGCACGCGCCGACCCCGGAAGTTCCGCCACCTCGTGGAAACGGACCTTCTCGACCCGCTGGACGACCAGCTGGGCGATCCGGTCCCCGCGGTGGAAGACCACCCGCTCGCGCGGGTCGAGGTTGACGACGATCACCTTGATCTCACCACGGTACCCGGCATCCACCGTTCCTGGGGCATTCACCAGGGCGAGACCGCAGCGGGCGGCGAGTCCGGAGCGCGGGTGGACGAAGGCGGCGTAGCCGTCCGGCAGCGCGATGGCCACGCCGGTCGGCAGCACGGCCCGCTCACCGGGCTCCAGAACGGCGTCCACCGTGGTCAGCAGGTCGGCCCCGGCGTCGCCCGGGTGGGCGTAGCGCGGAGCGGGGAGTTCCGGATCCAGTCGCCGCAGCAGGACGTCGACGGGATGGTTGGCAGTCACTAGGGATTCACCTCGAAGGCACGGGCACGCTTGAAGAGGTCGGGGTTCTCCATGGCCGCCTTGATGTCCTCGGGACGGCCGTGGGTGGTGAAGTGGTCCAGTTCCACCTGGACGAAGAGCGCGTACGCCGATATCGCGAGCGGCCCGTCCGGGCCTTCGAGCCGGCCCTCGCCCCGGCAGTAGATCTTCCGCCCGGCGACCGCCTCGACCCAGGTGTGGATCGACAGGGTCGCGCCGACCGGCACCGGGCGGACGAAGTCCGTCTCCAGCCGCGCGGTCACCGAGGCGGTGTGCAGCAGCCAGTTCAGCGTCCCCAGCGCGTCGTCCATCGCCGCGACCAGCACCCCGCCGTGGGCCAGTCCCGGGCCGCCCTGGTGCGCCTGCCCCACCGTGAACTCGGCGAACACCTCGACCCCGGGGCCGGCCGTGGCGGCCAGGTGCAGCCCGTGCGGCTGCTGCGGACCGCAGCCGAAGCAGTGCTCGTAGTGCGGGTCGATCAGCGTCCCCGGCGCCGGGGCCTCGGGGTGCCGGACCGGGGCGGAGGCGTCCGGCGGCGGGGTCAGCGAGGGGCGGGCGGAGTGCGTGGTCACGGACCGGACATTACAGAACTTCACGCGCGGAGGCCGAACCGGCGACCCCTGTGCGGGGCCGCCGCGGAGCGCGCGGACAATGGGAGCCATGTACGACGAACGCCTCACGGCTCCGCTCACCTGGTGGCTGTTCCCCGCGGGCAGCGGGCTGTCATTCGGGCTCATCTTCTACCTGTTCGGGGCGGTGCCTGGGCTGCTGGCGCTGATGGCCGGCGCGGCCGTCGGCGCGGTCCTGCTGAGTTCCTACGGTTCGGTCCGGATCCGGGTGGTGCAGGGGCTGCTGGTGGCCGGCGACGCCCGGATCCCGGTCGAGGCGCTGGGGGCGGCCGAGCCGCTGGACCGCGCCGAGGCCTTCCTCTGGCGCACCCGCAAGGCGGACGCCCGGGCGTTCATGCTGCTGCGGGCCTACATCCCCACCGCGCTGAAGGTGGAGGTGACCGACCCGCAGGACCCGACGCCCTACCTCTACCTGTCGACCCGTGACCCGGAGGGGCTGGCCGCCGCGCTGGAGACGGCCAGGCAGGGCCTACTGGCGGCCTAGCCCTCCACCGCCTCGCCCTTCACCGCCTCGCCCTTGATCGTCCTGCCCTTGGCCCGGCCGCCCTCGACCGCCCTGGCCGGGGCCGCCGCCGCCCAGTAGCCCGGCTCGGCCGGGGGGCGGCCGCGCAGGTCGCGGCGGATCTCCTGGGCCAGCTTCGCGGTGTCCCTGCGGTTGACCACGGCGCCGGCCACCGCGCCCACCATCATCGGCGTCAGCGACGGCAGTTTGCGCAGCCCGCTGCGGGTCAGCCGCTTGCGCAGCTGCTGCCGGAGCTCCTTGCCCGCGCCCAGGGCCACCAGCGTGGTCGGCTTGGACAGGTCGAGCCCGCGCCGCTGCGACCAGACCGACAGGTACGCGCCGGTGCGCTGGGACACGCTGCCGCCGACCGGCTGGCCGTAGACCTCGTAGAGCTCGGCGATCATCTTGATCTCGATCGCGGCGACGGCCAGCAGCTCACCGGCGATCTCCACCGCCATCGCCGGCGGGACCGGGAGCATGGCCGCGGCGCCGACGCCGGCGCCCACGGAGGCGGACGCCTTCACGGCGCCCGAAGTGATGTTGTCCGCGAGGTCCTCGGCGACCCGCGCGCCCGGGTGCTGGGCGCGCAGCGTGCGCAGGTCGCGGACCGGGATGCGCGGGACCGCCTCCGTCAGGCGGTCCACAAGGCGCAGGGCGCCGTCCTTGGTGGTGCTTCCCACCAGGGAGGCACCCTTGGTCCAGCCGGCGCCCAGACTGCCCTTGAGAGCGCCTGCGAGCGAGGCCATCCTGCGGCCCCGCTCGCCCTGAGGGACGGAGTCCGCCGGAGCGGATCCGTCCCATGCCTCCAGCTCGGCGGCGATGCGGGCGAGTTCGTCCGCGGTGCCGTCGGCCGGTGCTGCGTCGGCGACCGGTCGGCCGCCGTTCTTCGACTCGTCGTTGTCTCGCTGTCGGAACGGCCTCATAAGGACCTCCCTACCCCGAAACGCGTCAGGCCGCGCAGTCCCGGCAGATCGGGTTGCCGTTCTTCTCACTCGCCAGCTGGCTCCGGTGGTGCACCAGGAAGCAGCTCATGCAGGTGAACTCGTCGGCCTGACGGGGCAGCACCCGGACGGAGAGCTCCTCATTGCTGAGGTCCGCCCCGGGCAGCTCGAGGCCTTCGGCCGCTTCGAATTCGTCGACGTCGACCGAGCTGGTCGACTTCTCGTTCCTTCGGGCCTTCAGTTCCTCGATGCTGTCCTCGTTGAGGTCGTCATCGGTCTTGCGCGGGGTGTCGTAGTCAGTAGCCATGTCGCGGGCCCCCTTCGGGTGTCTGCGGGTATCTCCAGCGCAGGTAACGCGCGGGAAGCCGGACTTGTGCCCGACCCGAGGGCGAGATTTTGCCTTACTTCAAGCCCTGTTACTCAATCGACACCCGTACCGACCCCCAAAGGGGTGATCGCGGGTACGTTCGGGCGCGCTGAGCGGGCCGGCCGTGATGCGGCTTCCCTGGCTACTTACCGTGATCATGACCATGGGAAACCTGCCCGGGGGCGCACCTCGACCCCAAGCACCCCAAGGAAACCACAGGAACAGGGCGGGACCCTCATCCGCAGCCGCGGACGACACTGCGTGACCGAAAAGCAGAGGGCCGCCCGGGGCCGTCGACCGGAACCGATCGACGGAACGCGTGATTTGTGACGTTAGTCACAGTTCTGAAAAGTCCAGACTTACCGGTACATAGCCGGAAGGAATCTATGGCTCAGCTGTTCGCGCGCTGCTCCGCGGCGGCGGCGCGGCGGGCCAGCAGGGCCGCCCTGCGCTCGTCGAAGCGGGTCGCCTGGGCGTCCAGTCCGGCCAGGTACATCCCCAGCTCCTGCTGGGCCTGCAGGCCGTCCGGACCGAGCCCGGAGACGTCCATCACCTTGAGGTTGCGCAGCACCGGCTGCAGCACGTCGTCGTGGTGGATCCGCAGGTTGTAGATCCCGCCGATGGCCATCTGGGCGGCGGCGCGCTCGAAGCCGGGCATCCCGTGGCCCGGCATCCGGAAGCCGGTCACCACGTCCGCGACGGCGCGCATGGCCTGGTCCGGGGCGATCTCCAGGGCGGCCTTCAGCATGTTCCGGTAGAAGACCATGTGCAGGTTCTCGTCGGTGGCGATCCGGGCCAGCATCCGGTCGCAGACCGGGTCGCCGGAGTTGTGGCCGGTGTTGCGGTGCGAGATCCGGGTGGCCAGTTCCTGGAAGGCGACATAGGCCACCGAGTGCAGCATCGAGTGGTTGTTGTCCGACTCGAAGCCCTCCGCCATGTGCGTCATCCGGGCCCGCTCCAGCGCCACCGGGTCGACCGCCCGGGTGGTCAGCAGGTAGTCCCGCATCACGATGGCGTGCCGGCCCTCCTCGGCGGTCCACTGGTGCACCCAGGTGCCCCAGGCGCCGTCGCGGCCGAACATGGTGGCGATCTCGTGGTGGTAGCTGGGGAGGTTGTCCTCGGTGAGCAGGTTGACCACCAGCGAGATCCGGCCGATCTCGGTGACCGGCGACTGGTCCACGGCCCAGGCGGTGCCGCCCATCAGCCCGTCGAAGTCCCGGCCCCGGCTCCACGGCACGTAGTCGTGCGGCATCCACTCCTTGGCGACGCCGAGGTGGCGGTTGAGCTCGCGCTCGACGACCTCCTCCAGCGCGTGGATGAGCTGAGCGTCGCTCCACGTGGCGGAGCCGGAAGTGCGGGAGGGGGCGATGGTCACGGCATCCAACTCTCGGTACGGCATTCACCTACGCCTCCGTAGGTTACGCCACCGTAGGTTGTGAACGCGACTGCTGGCAAGAGCTGTCGTCACAGGTGAGAACCGCATAAGGAACGGCGCGGCTCACCCTGCGGGGATGCGCACCCGCATGGTGAGGCCGCCCTCGGGGCGGGGGGAGGCCTCGATGACGCCTCCGTGCGCGCGGGTGACCGAGCGGACGATGGACAGTCCGAGGCCCACGCCCTGGTCGCTGCGGGTCCGCTCCTTGCCCTTCACCCGCCGGAACGGCTCGAAGATGTGCTCCAACTCATAACCGGGCACCATCGGGCCGGTGTTGGAGACGACCAGTTCCCCGGCCCCGTCCACCATCCCGACCGAGACCTCGACCCAGCCGTCCTCGGGCTGGTTGTAGCGCACCGCGTTCTGGATCAGGTTGAGCGCGATCCGCTCCAGCAGCACCCCGTTCCCGGCCACCACGGCCGGCTCGAGCACGCTGGTCAGCCGCACCCCCTGGGCGTTCGCCTCGGCCCTGGTCTGCTCCAGCGCCTGCCTGGCCACCTCGGCCAGGTCCACCGGGCGGCGGTCGGTCAGCTCGTTCTCGCTGCGGGCCAGCAGCAGCAGGCCCTCGACCAGCTGCTCGCTGCGCTTGTTGGTGGCCAGCAGGGTCTTGCCCAGCTGCTGCAGTTCCTCGGACGCGGCCGGGTCCGCGAGCTGCACTTCCAGCACGGTGCGGTTGATCGCCAGCGGGGTGCGCAGCTCGTGCGAGGCGTTGGCGACGAACTTGCGCTGCGACTCGAACGAGCGGTCGAGCCGCTCCAGCATCTCGTCGAAGGTGTCGGCCAGCTCCTTGAGCTCGTCGTCCGGGCCGTCCAGCTTGATCCTGCGGTGCATGTCGGAGCTGACCACCTGGCGGGCGGTGCGGGTGATCCGGCCGAGCGGGCTGAGCACCCGGCCGGCCATGGCGTAGCCGAAGGCGACGGCCAGGATCAGCAGGGCTATCAGGGCGCTGGTCGACTTGAGCACCAGGGTGTGCAGGGCGGCGCTGGTGTGCTGCTGCTGGTACGCGGTGATGTAGGCGTCGAACTGGTCCCCGGTCAGCGGGATCCCGCCGACCTCGGCGGTGACCCCGCTGCCCACGGTGATCTTCGGGACCTGGGTGGCCAGGTTGAACGCCTGGTCCACCCAGACGTACATCACCAGCACCAGGATCAGCCCGGCCAGCAGGAACATCCCGCCGTAGAACATGGTCAGCCGGATCCGCAGGGTCGGCCGGAACGGCAGCAGCGAGGAATGCGGCTCGTAGTCGGCGCCGGAGTCCGCGCCGGAGTCGGAGTCGGGGTGGGGGTCGGATGCGGCCACGGTCTCAGATCCGGTAGCCCGAGCCGGGCACGGTGATGATCACCGGCGGCTCGCCCAGCTTGCGGCGCAGCGTCATCACGGTGACCCGGACCACATTGGTGAACGGGTCGGTGTGCTCGTCCCAGGCCTTCTCCAGCAGCTGCTCGGCCGACACCACTCCGCCGTTGGAGCGCAGCAGCACCTCGAGCACCGCGAACTCCTTGGGGGCGAGGGCGACCGGCTTGCCGTCCCGGAGCACCTCGCGGCGGCCCGGGTCCAGGCTGATCCCGGCCCGCTCCAGCACCGGCGGCAGCGGGGTGGTGGCCCGCCGGCCGAGGGCGCGCACCCGGGCGACGAGTTCGCTGAAGGCGAACGGCTTGGGCAGGTAGTCGTCCGCCCCGAGCTCCAGGCCCTCGACCCGGTCGCTGATGTCGCCGGAGGCGGTCAGCATCAGCACCCGGGTGGCCAGGCCCTCCTCGACGATCTTCCGGCACACGTCGTCGCCGTGGACCAGGGGGAGGTCGCGGTCGAGCACGACCACGTCGTAGTCGTTCACCGCCACCCGGTCCAGGGCGGCCTGGCCGTCGTAGACCACATCCACTGCCATGGCCTCACGCCGGAGGCCGGTGGCGACGGCATCGGCGAGCAACTGCTCGTCCTCGACCACAAGTACCCGCAACGCAGTGGTCCTTTCAGGAGTACACCCGTGCGGCATCCCTGCTGGGACACCGTTCACGTGGCTCCATCCTGCCTCCTCGGCCGGTAAAGCAGCAGTAAGCAGGCGTGCGCGGGGCGCTGGAAACCTGGATGGAATTACCAGGATTGCCGAGGTTTCCCGCGCTGCGGGCGTGGGGAGGACGCTCTGTACACCCGCGATCACGCTTGCGCCGCAACGCGAGCTCGCACCCGCCCGTTCCGTGCGACCGTCCGCACCGGGCTCCCGCCCGGGGTCGAACGAAACAAGAGCAAGGGGGTCTTGCCTCATGGACGCCTTCACCGCCGGCATCCTTCAGCGCATAAGGAACGCCGAGATGGACCTGCACCGCGCCCAGGAGTCGGGGGACGACTTCCTGGCCGAGGTGGAGCAGTCCGAACTCGACGACCTGCACCGACTCGCCTCGGATCACGGCATCTCGGTGTCGCAGCCGGAAGCCCACGCCGCCTGAGCCCTGCCCGGGCCGGACGCCACCCCGTCACCCACCCTCACACCTACCCTCGCCCCTACCTCTGATCAGCGCGATGCCCCGGACAGCAGGACCCGTCCGGGGCGTCCTGGTGTCCGGGCCTTTTCTCCGGGGCCTTTTCGGGCCTGCTCCGGCCGCGCCCTCAGTCGTGCCAGGCGCCCAGTTCCTCCAGGGCCTGCTGCAGCAGTTCGAACAGGCCTGCGGGGGCGGCCACGGTCAGCTCGTCCGAGGCCGGGGCGCCGGGACGGCCGCCGGCGAGCGCGCCCGCCTCGGTGACGACCAGGACGCCGGCCGCGTGGTCCCAGGGGTGCAGGCCGCGCTCGTAGAAGCCGTCCAGGCGGCCGATCGCGACATCGCAGAGGTCGATCGCGCCGGAGCCCGCGCGGCGGATGTCGCGGAACCTCGGGATCAGCTCGCGCGCCACGGCCGCCTGCCGCACCCGGCGCTCGCGGAGGTAGCCGAAGCCGGTGCCGATCAGTGCCTGCGCCATCTCGGGCGCCGGGCCGCGCCGCAGTTGACGCCCGTTCAGAAAGGCGCCGGCGCCGCGGACGGCGTGCAGGGTCTCGGCCCGCGGCGGCACCTCGACCACCCCGACCAGGGTCTCCCCGTCCAGTTCGGCGGCGATGCTGACGCACCAGGTGGGCAGCCCGTAGAGGTAGTTGACGGTCCCGTCCAGCGGGTCGATCACCCAGCGCACCCCGCTGCGGCCGGTGCTGGCCGCGCCCTCCTCGCCGAGCAGGCCGTCGTCCGGACGGCGGCTCATGATCAGCTCGGTGATCAGCTTCTCGGCGGCCAGGTCCATCTCGGTGACCACGTCGACCGAGCTGGACTTGGTCGCGGCCACCCCGAGGTCGGCCGGACGGCCGTCGCGGAGCAGGGCGCCGGCCCGGCGGGCGGCCTCCAGCGCGAGGTCGAGGAGTTCGGCGGTCAGCTCTGCGGTGGGTTCGGTCACGGCTGGTCCTTCCAGTCTTCGCCGGCGGCGGCCGGCAGGGCCGATCGGGCAGCGGGGCAGCAGTCGGTGGGGCAGAGGTCGTGGCTGGGGCCCAGCGCGCCGAGCGCGCAGCGCTCCGGGCGCTCACCGCGTGCGCTCGCGGCGCGTTCGAGCACCAGGTCGCGCACGGCCGCGGCGAAGCGCGGGTCCGCGCCGACCGTACGGGCCCGGGAGACCGGCAGGCCGAGCGCCTCCGCCTGCTCCTTCGCCTGGGTGTCGAGGTCGTAGACGACCTCCATGTGGTCGGAGACGAAGCCGATCGGCACCATCACCACCGCCGGGGCCCCAGCGGCGTGCACGGCGGCCAGGTGGTCGCCGATGTCCGGCTCCAGCCAGGGTGTCTGCGGGGAGCCGCTGCGGCTCTGGTAGACCAGCTCCCAGGGCCGCCCGGCGACCCCGGTCGCCTCGGCGACGGCCTCGGCGACCAGCCGGGCGGTCTCCAGGTGCTGCGCCACATACGCCCCGCCGGGCCTGCCTCGGGCCGGATCCCCGGGGGCGCCCGAGGTGTCCGCCAGCGCACTGGGGATCGAGTGGGTGGTGAACGCCAGCCGCGCGCCGTCCCGCACGCCCTCGGGCAGTTCGGCCAGCGCGGCCAGAGTGTGGTCGACCATCGGCCGGACGAAGCCGGGGTGGTTGTAGAAGTGCCGCAGCTTGTCCAGCCGCAGCCCGGCCGCGCCCGGCGCCCCCTCCTCGCGCAGCTGGGTCAGCGCGGCGGCCAGGTTCTCCCGGTACTGCCGGCAGCCGGAGTAGTTGGCGTAGGCGCTGGTCGCCAGCACCAGCACCCGGCGGTGGCCGTCCGCGGCGAGCTCGCGCAGGGTGTCGACCAGGTACGGGGCCCAGTTCCGGTTGCCCCAGTAGACCGGCAGGTCGATCCCCTGCTCGGCGAGGTCCTTGCGCAGGGCGTCCAGCAGCACCCGGTTCTGGGCGTTGATCGGGCTGACTCCGCCGAACCGGAAGTAGTGCTGCCCGACCTCGGCCAGCCGTTCGCGCGGGATGCCGCGCCCCCGGGTGACGTTCTCCAGGAAGGGCACCACGTCCTCGGGGCCCTCGGGGCCGCCGAAGGAGAGCAGCAGCAGGGCTTCGTACGGTCTGGTGGGTGCGTCGGACATGGGTCCGATCCTGCCACCACCGGGTGGACGGGAAACTGATTGACCCTGCCCGTAAGCTGTGAAAGTTATTGACATCCCTTACGGAGTGACCCGTGCTGTCCACCTACCGCCGGATCTTCGCCGCCCCCGGGAGCCTGGCCTTCTCAGCCGCCGGCTTCGTCTCCCGGATGCCGCTCTCGATGACCGGCATCGGCATCGTCACCATGCTGTCGACCCTGCGCAGCGACTACGGCCTGGCCGGCGCCGTGTCGGCGACCCTGGCCCTGTCCGCCGCCGGGCTCGGCCCGCAGGTGTCCCGGCTGGTCGACCGCTTCGGGCAGACCCGGGTGATCCTGCCCGCCACCGGGATCACCGTGGCGGCGATGGGGGTGCTGCTGCTCTGCGCCCGCTTCGACGCGCCCGCCTGGACCCTGTTCGTGTCCGCCTCGGTGGCCGGCTGCATGCCGAGCATGGGCTCGCTGGTGCGGGCCCGCTGGGCGCTGCTCTACCGGGGCTCGCCGCTGCTGCACACCGCCTACTCCTTCGAGTCGGTGGTGGACGAGGTC
Organism: Streptacidiphilus alkalitolerans; assembly: GCF_042511045.1. Taxonomy (NCBI): domain Bacteria; kingdom Bacillati; phylum Actinomycetota; class Actinomycetes; order Kitasatosporales; family Streptomycetaceae; genus Streptacidiphilus; species Streptacidiphilus alkalitolerans. Next base: position 86,149 of record NZ_JBHEZX010000022.1, on the reverse strand, counting down.
ATCTTCATCATCGGCCCGATCCTCTCGATCGGGCTCTGCACCGCGGTGTTCCCCGAGGCCGGACCGCTGGTCGCGACCGCGCTGCTGGCCCTCGGCGTGCTGCTGTTCGCCACCCAGCGGCGGACCGAGCCGCCGCTGCACTCCCGGGCCCAGCGCACCCCCGCGTCGGCGCTGCGCACCCCCGGGCTGTGGGTGCTGGTGCTGACCTTCGTCGGGGTGGGCGCCATCTTCGGCTCGGTGGACGTGGTGACCGTGGCCTTCGCCGACCACCTGCACCACAAGGCGCTGTCCAGTGTGGTGCTGTCCGTCTACGCCCTGGGGTCCTGCGCCGCCGGGCTGGTCTTCGGCACCCTGAACCTGCGCGGGCCGCTGTCCAGGAGGTTCCTGCTGGGGATCCTCACCATGGCGGTGAGTATGCTGCCCCTCCTATTCGTGAAGAACCTCGTGGCCCTGGCGGCGGCACTGTTCGTCGCCGGGCTGTCCATCTCCCCCACCATGGTCACCACCATGGGGCTGGTGGAACGGATCGTCCCCGCCTCCAAGCTCACCGAGGGGATGACCTGGACCACCACGGGCCTCGCCGTCGGCGTGGCCCTCGGCTCCTCGGCGGCGGGCTGGGTGGTGGACGGTGCGGGGGCGGCGTCGGGCTACTGGGTGACAGTGGGCGCGGGCTGCTTCTCCGCGGTCGCGGCGTTCCTCGGGTCACGTCGGCTCAGGTCGGCACCGGAACAGCAGCAGGAGCGTGCAGATGTCGACGACGACCAGTGGCAGCACCAACCCGGGTAGCACCGGCGGTCCGGTGCTCTGGAGCAACTGGGCGGGCAACCAGACCGCCCGGCCGCGCCGCAGCGTCGCCCCGGCCACCGTCGAGGAGCTGGCCGCGGCGATACGGGGCGCGGCCGAGGACGGCCTGCCGGTGAAGGCGGTCGGCAGCGCGCACTCCTTCACCGCGATCGCCGCGACCGACGGCCTGCTGGTGCGGCCGGACCGGCTGACCGCGATCCGGGAGATCGACCACAAGGGCGGCACCGTCACCGTCGAGTCCGGCCTGCCGCTGGAGAAGCTGAACCTGCTGCTGGAGCATGCCGGGCTGGCGCTGACCAATATGGGCGACATCATGGTGCAGACCGTCGCCGGGGCGACCAGCACCGGCACCCACGGCACCGGACGCAGCTCCGGCTCCACGGCCGCGCAGATCAGGGCGCTGGAGATCGTGCTCGCCGACGGCACGGTGACCCGGTGCTCGCCGACCGAGAACGCCGAGCTGTTCGCCGGCGCCCGGCTCGGCCTGGGCGCGCTGGGCGTGGTCAGCGCGATCACCTTCGGGGTGGAGCCGGCCTTCCGGCTCACCGCGCACGAGAAGCCGATGCCCTTCGACGAGGTGGTCGGGCGGTTCGAGGAGCTGGCGACCGAGAACGAGCACTTCGAGTTCTACTGGTTCCCGCACACCGACGGCTGCTCCACCAAGCGCAACAACCGCAGCGAGGGCCCGGCCGCGCCGCTGCCGCCGTTCCGCAAGTGGCTGGACGACGAGTTCCTGTCGAACACCGTCTGGGAGGGCGCCTGCCGGATCGGGCGGCGGGTCCCGGCCGCGATCCCCGGTATCGCGAAGATCGCCAGCAAGGCCTGGTCCGAGCGCACCTACACCGACACCTCCTACAAGGTCTTCACCAGCCCGCGCCGGGTGCGCTTCGTCGAGATGGAGTACGCGGTGCCGCGGGAGGCCGCGACCACGGTGCTGCGCGAGCTGAAGGCCCTGGTGGAGCGCTCCGACTGGCGGATCAGCTTCCCGGTCGAGGTGCGGGTCGCCCCCGCCGACGACCTCTGGATGTCCACCGCCAACGAGCGGGACACCGCGTACATCGCGGTGCACCTCTACCGGGGGACCGCGGACCAGGGCTACTTCACCGAGGTGGAGCAGATCATGACGGCGCATCAGGGCCGCCCGCACTGGGGCAAGCTGCACACCCGCGACGCCGAGTACCTGGCCGGGGTGTACCCGCACTTCGGCGAGTTCACCGCGCTGCGGGACAAGGTCGACCCGGAGCGCCGGTTCGGCAACGACTACCTGCGCCGGGTGCTCGGGTCCTGACGTCCCGTCGGGTTCAGGGGCTGGGCGGCGGGCTCGCGGGGGCCGTGCTCCCGGCGCTCGCGGACGGGGTCGGCGTCGCGCCGGTCCCGGTCGCGGTGGGCTCCGGCGCGGTACTGGCGCTCGACGGGGCGGACGGGGGCGCGGTGGTCCCGCTGCCCGCCCCCGCGCCCGCCCCCGGCGTGCCGCTCGGGTCGGGTACGGACGAGCCGCCGGACCGGCCGGGATCCGGCGTCCGGGCCGGGTCCGCGGCCCCTCCGCCGGCCGAGCCGCCCCAGGAGGTGCCGCTGCCTGGCTCGTTTCTGACCACGGCCGCCAGCGGTTTGCCCGCGACCAGCTCCACCACCGTCACCGCGCCCATGGCCAGGGCGAACACCAGTCCGACGATCAGGGCGTAGCTCTTCCACCCCTTGGGCCGGATCCGGCTGCTGCTCCGATAGGTGCCGACCGACTCGCCCGGTGGCGACGACGGGGCGGTGGCCGCCGGGACCCGGCTGCGGATCTGCTCGCCGGTGCGCCGGAAGAGGTGCTGGAAGACCGCCCCGCCGATGGTCGCCCCGATGCTCACCACGGCGGCGCCGGCGATCGTCCCGTACACCCCGAGTTCCGAGGCGAGGATCGCCGCGACCACCGCCGCGAGCGCGCTCGCCAGGACCTGGATCAGGCTGAGATCGAGCGACCTACGCTTGGATGTTCGGCCTGCCTGGTCCAGATCCTCCATCAATGCCCCTCTATACAGTCTTTTTTCCCTCTTACACGAGGTACGACCGTTCGAGGGAGCGAGAGGTTCCAGCCAGGCAGAAGGTGTGAAGATGATCACCGTCCGCCGGTCGGTGGTCCGCCATCGGAGTGGCGACCCTTGAGAATCCAGTGATTCAGGGGAGACTTGAGCCGCGAGCCGCACCACCCGGATGCCACGAATGGAGTACTGTTCGTGGAGCCCGACTGCGGGCCATCTCGGCGTGCCGTTCTCACGACCAGCACGAACAAAATGATTACCGTCCCAAAACGGTGAGTCGCGGATAGGGGCCGACGCACCGGGTAACTCTGCAATGTTGTGGTCCGCCGCCCGTCGGCAGGCCACACTCGTTACGGGAGCAGCGACGCAGGTGACGTCGGCAGGCACCACCCGGGAGGTAACCGTGCCCGAACTGCGTGTCGTGGCTGTCAGCAATGACGGCTCACGACTGGTGCTCAAGGCCGCCGACTCGACGGAATACTTCCTTCCGATTGATGAGCGGCTGCGCGCCGCCGTGCGCGGCGACCGCCCCCGGCTGGGGCAGATCGACGTCGAGAGCCACCTCCGTCCGCGCGACATCCAGGCCCGGATCAGGGCAGGCGCCAGCGCCGAGGAGGTCGCCCAGCTCGCCGGGATCTCGGTCGAGCGGGTCCGCCGCTTCGAGGGCCCGGTGCTGGCCGAGCGCGCCTTCATGGCCGAGCGCGCCCGCAAGACCTCGGTGCGCCGCCAGGGCGAGAGCACCGGTCCCCAGCTCGGTGACGCGGTGGCCGAACGGCTGCTGCTGCGCGGCGCCGAGAAGGACAGCGACAGCTGGGACTCCTGGCGCCGCGAGGACAACACCTGGGAGATCGTGCTGCTGTTCCGGGTCGGCGGCCAGCCGCAGCAGGCCCGTTGGACCTACGACCCGCCGCGCCGGCTGGTGCAGCCGCTGGACGACGAGGCGCGCTCGCTGATCGGCGAGAGCCCGCAGCGGGTCGAGGAGGAGCCGACCTTCCCGTTCGTGCCGCGGATCGCCCGGCTGCCCGGAGCCGACCGGGGGATGGGCATGCGCCCGATGGCCCCCGAGCGGCCCCCGACCCGTCCGGCCGTGCCCGGCGCCGGGGTGGACCGGATGGCCGTCGACCGGATGACGGTGGACCGGGTCGCCCCCGACCGCCTCTCGCCCGACCGCCTGACTCCCGACCGGACGCCCGAACGCCCGGCCGAGCCCCCCGCCGTGCCCGCGGCGGAGGCCCGTGAGTCGCTGACCAGCCTGCTGGACGTACCGCCGCAGCCGTCGGCGCCGCCCGCGGAGGAACCGGACCTGGCCGCCGAGCAGGCCGAACCCCCGGCCGCCGCCGTCGGCGCGGGCTCCGCGTACGCGGACATCCTGATGCCGCGGGCCACCGCGCCGCACCGGGACCGGCTGATCGGCAGCACCGACCGGCAGGCCGAGGCCGACGGCGTACGGCCCGGACGCCGCGCCGCGGTGCCCAGTTGGGACGAGATCGTGTTCGGTACCAGGCGCAAGAAGCAGGAATAGGCACAGCCAGTGAGGTGAGGGGCCGCCCCGGTCGGGCGGCCCCTCACCCGCGTCTCAGCCCCGGTCGGGGCCGGTCGCGGCCGGGCGGTCGGGCTGCCCGGACCACTCGCTCCAGGAGCCCGGGTAGAGCGCCCCGCCGTCGATCCCGGCCAGGTGCAGCGCCAGCAGCTCGTGCGCCGCGGTCACCCCGGAGCCGCAGTAGACGCCGAGCTGCTCCGCACCGGGCTTCACCCCGAGCGCGGCGAAGCGCTCGGCGAGCTCCGCCGCGGGCCGGAAGCGCCCGTCCGGCCGGAGGTTGTCCATGGTCGGGGCGCTGACCGCGCCCGGGATGTGGCCGGCCCTGGGGTCGATCGGCTCGACCTCGCCCCGGTAGCGCTCACCCGCGCGGGCGTCGAGCAGCAGTCCGGTCCTGGCCAGCGCGGCGGCCTGGTCGGCGTCCAGGGTCGGCAGCGCGCCCGGGGCCGGGACGAAGCCGCCCTGCTCGGCGGCCGGGGCCCGCTGCTCCAGCGGCAGCCCAGCGGCGGTCCAGGCGGCCAGGCCGCCGTCGAGCACCCGCACCCGCCGGTGCCCGGCCCAGCCCAGCAGCCACCAGGCGCGGGCCGCCGCGGCGGCGCCGCCCGCGTCATGGACCACCACCTCGCGGTCGGCGTCCACCCCGGCCCGGCGCAGGGCCGCGCCGAGCACCTCCGGGTCCGGCAGCGGGTGCCGGCCGGCCGGCCCCGCGGCGGCGGCGAGGTCGGCGTTCATGTCGATGTAGTGCGCGCCGGGGATGTGCCCCTTGGCGTACTCCTCAGCGCCGGGCGGGCCGCCGAGCTGCCAGCGGACGTCGAGGACGGCGGGCGGACGCGGCCCGGCCAGGGCGGTGGCCAGCTGGCCGGGGCTGATCAGAGTGGCTGTGTCCATGGAGGTCATTCTGTCGTGTCGCGCGGTAGCCGGTGCGCGGGACGGAGGTTGATGGCAGCATCGGCTGAGTACTCCGACAGCTCTCCGACACCCAGGGAGGCCCTGTGTCCGCCCCAGGACCGCGGCATGCCCAGGGGACGCCCTGCTGGGTGAGCCTGACCGCCCGCGACCTCGGCACCGCCGAGCGCTTCTACGGCTCGCTGCTCGGCTGGGACTTCATCCCCGGGACGCAGGAGCTGGGCCCGTATCTGCGGGCCGTGGTGGGCGGCCTGCCGGTGGCCGGGATCGGCGTGATGGAGGCCGGGACCGGGATGCCGGTGGACTGGATCACCTACTTCGCCGCCGACAGCGCCGACGAGGCGGCCCACCGGGTCCGGGCCAACGGCGGAACGATGGCGCTGGGACCGCTGGACTCCGAGAAGGCCGGACGGCTGGCCCTGGCCGCGGACCTGGACGGGGCCGTCTTCGGCATCTGGGAGGCCCGTGAGCACCCCGGATGGGCGCTGCAGCACCAGCCGGGCGCGGTCGCCTGGAGCGAGCTGGCGACCACCGGCGCACGCCGCGCCGGGAACTTCTACGAGGGGGTGTTCGGCTCCGCCGCGGTCCGCTCGGACTCGGCCAGGGTGGAGCGGAACCAGGACATGGTGGTGCTCACCGTGGGCGGGCGCCGGGTGGCCGGAATCCGACAGGTGCCGCAGCTGGACGACCGGCCGCGCTGGCGGATCCTGTTCGCGGTCGGCTCGGTGGACGAGGTGGCCGCGCGGGCCCCCGGCCTCGGCGGCAGCGTGGAACAGCCCCCGGCCGACACCCCGTACGGCCGGACCGCGCTGCTGCGGGACCCGGAGGGCGGGCCGTTCGGCATCGTCCGGATGAGCTGACGGTGCGTCAGCCGGTCTTCTGGGCCTCGAACTTCTGGGCCTCGAAGGGGAGCACGTCCGGAGAGAGGGCGCCGGCCCCCGAGCTGGCCGCCGTCATCCGGCGCCGGTGGTGCCTGCGGCACAGCACCTCGTAGCCGACCACGTCGTCCTGCTCCTCCTTCTCCGCGCCGGCCTTCTCCGCGGCCACGTCGCCGACCACCACCTGCGCTCCCTCGACCACCATCACCCCGCCGACCGTGCGGGCGTTGTGGGTGGCCCGGGCGCCGCACCAGCAGAGCGCCTGGACCTGCAGCACCTCGACCCGGTCGGCGAGCTCGATCAGCCGCTGGGAGCCGGGGAACAGCCGGGTGCGGAAGTCGGTGGTGATGCCGAAGGTGAAGACGTCCACGCCCAGGTCGTCGACGACCCGGGCCAGCTGGTCCACCTGCTCGGTGGTGAAGAACTGGGCCTCGTCGCAGATCAGGTAGTCGCAGCGACCGCCCGCCGACAGCTCGGCCACCACATGGGCGTGGAAGTCCAGGCCGTCGCCGACCTCGACCGCCCGGGTGGCCAGGCCCAGCCGGCTGGAGAGGGTGGCCGCGCCGGCCCGGTCGTCGCGGGTGAAGATCAGCCCCTGCCGACCCCGCGCGCTGTGGTTGTGGTCCATCTGGAGGGCGAGGGTGGACTTTCCGCAGTCCATCGTCCCGGAGAAGAAGACCAGCTCAGCCATGAGATGCGCGCGTACCTTTCAAGCGGGGACAGGGAGTTGGACGGGGTTGCGGATCAGCGGCGGACTTCGAGCAGCGGGACCAGCTGCTCCACCGGGGTCATCGAGCCGTGCAGGCCGACCATCGCCGACTCGCCCGGTTCGCGCCGGGTGGCGATCACCGCCATGTCCTCCTTGGCGGCGGCGACCACGTCGCCGATCCGCTCGTACACCCGCGGGTCGACCTCGGGGCCGAACCAGCCGGCCTCGATCGCCTGGTCCCGGGTGGCGATCCACATCTGCTCGCCGAGGACCTCGCTCCAGACCGTGAACACGTCCTGGGCGGCGCCGTCCACGGCGTAGACGTGCCGGGCCCGGCCCTCGCCGCCGAGCAGCAGCACCCCGGCCCGCAGTTCGGCGTCCTCGTCGAAGTCGACCCGGTCCTCCGGGGCGATGTCGATCATGCCGTGGTCGGCGGTGACGTAGAGCGCGGAGCGGGGCGGGAGCTGGTCGGCGAGGCGCTGGGCCAGCCGGTCCACCATCATCAGCTGGCCGCGCCAGGCATCGGAGTCCACCCCGTAGCGGTGCCCCATGCCGTCCAGCTCGCTGTAGTACGTGTAGACCAGGCTGCGGTCGGCACTGGCCAGCCGGTCGGCGGCGAGATCCATCCGCTCCTCGCCGGGGAGGCGGCCGAGGAAGCTGCCGCCGGAGAGCGCCACCTCGGTGAGCGGGGTGTACTCGAACTTGGGCGAGGACACCTGATAGGTCGCCACACCGGCGCGTTCGGCCAGCCGGAACACGGTCGGGTAGGGCTGCCAGCTGCGCGGGTTGACATGCGGCTGCCAGCGGAGCTGGTTCATCAGCCGCCGCTCGCCCGGCATCCGCACGGTGTACCCGGCCAGGCCGTGCCGCCCCGGCGGCAGTCCGGTGCCCACCGAGGCCAGGCTGCTCGCGGTGGTGGCCGGAAAGCCCGCGGTGATCGGCAGGCCGCTGCCGCCGAGCGAGCTCGGGAGCAGCGAGTTGAGGAACGGCGCCTCGGCCGGGTGCGCGCGCAGCAGCTCCCAGCCAAGGCCGTCCACCAGGAAGACGCAGACCCGGTCCGCGGGCGGCAGCACCAGACCGGTCGGCGGCAGTTCCGGCAGGTCCGCCGAGGTCATGCCGAGGCCGCGGGCCACCGCGGGCAGCAGGTCGGAGAGGGCGGCGCTGCCGTACGCCGGGGCGGGCGCGGCGGCAGGATCGAGCACGATGGGGAGTGTCATGGGGTCTTCACTGGAGGCGGCGGGGGGACACGGCGGTGCAGCACGGGCGGGGTCAGGCCCCGGCCGCCACCGTGGCCTCGGACAGCGCGTGCGCGAAGGTCAGCGCCTGCTGGACGGTCTCCGGGCCGTCCCCGGCCTCGCTGACCCGCAGCGACAGGTCGTCGGCGGTGGAGGAGCCGGTGTAGCCGTGGTCCGCCTCGCAGTTGGGGTCGCCGCAGGCGGCGGGCTCCAGGTCGATCCGGGACACCGCGCCCCAGCCGATGGTCAGCACCACCTCGCGCGGCAGCTGGCCCCGGGTGTACGTCTCCGGGTTGGCGACCACCCGGCTGACCACGACCGACGAGATCCGGTCGATCCGCACGCTCTCGGTGGAGGTGGTCGCGTACGGCACCGGCGAGCTGTCGTCGGCGCCCTGCTCGTCGGTGTGGCTGACGATGAAGCGGCCCTCGGTGAGGACCAGCACGGTGACGTGCCGGCGCACCTCGTTGGCGTCGAAGGTGGTCTCCTGATGGACCATGAAGGCGGAGACGGGCTCGGCCCCGACAGCGGACTCGACCGCTTCGATGACGAGGGTCGGGTAGTAGCCGCTGCGCTCGATCGCGGAGCGCAGCCCCTGGGTGGTGGTCATACCGGTCTTCGCCATGACTCCATCCTGGCACGTACCGGTGACAGCGTGCGCCACCGTTCCCCGCACGGTTCCCCGCGCGCGTCCTGACGGTCGCGGTCAGCCGAGGGCGCGGGGGCCGAGGTCGGTGCGGGCCGGGAGGTGGGCCAGCCGGACGGTCGCGCCGAGGACGGCCAGGCCGTGCGGGGCGACCACCACGGGTTCCAGCGACACCGCGGCGACCTCGGGGATGTCGTCGACCAGCTGGGACACCCGCAGCAGCAGTTCCTCCAGCGCGCCGGTGTCCACCGGCTCCGCGCCGCGCCAGCCGAAGAGCAGCGGCGCGGCCCTGATCTCCCGGACCAGTCCGGCCACATCGCGGTCGGTGGCCGGGATCAGCCGGTGCGCCAGGTCGCCCAGCAGCTCGGAGGCGGCCCCGGCCAGGCCGAAGGAGAGGATCGCGCCGACGGCGGGGTCGACCGTCGCGGAGACGGTGGTGTCCACCCCGCGCGGGGCCATCGGCTGGACCACCAGGCGGGCGTCCGGGCCGAGCAGCGCGGTGGTCTCCTGGTGCGCCCGCAGCAGCTCGGCCTCGCTGGTGAGGTCCAGCCGGACCGAGCCCAGGTCGGGCCGGTGCCGCAGGCTGGGGCTGGTCGCCTTGAGCGCGACCGGGTAGCCGAGGGTGCGGGCGGCCAGCACGGCGGCGGCCCGGTCGGCGGCGGGCAGGGTCCGCTGCAGGGCGATGCCGTAGTGGGCGAGCAGGGCGGCTGCCGCCGCCTCGTCCAGGGTCACTTCGGGGGCGGCGGCGAGGGCGGACGCCACCTGGCGGCGGGCCGGGCCCTCGGCGATGCCGTCGAGCTCGGGGATCCGCCCGGCCTCGGCGTTGTCGCGGCGCCAGGCCGCGTGCCGGGTGGCGTGGGCGAGGGCCCGTACCGCGCGTTCGGGGCGGGGGTAGGCGGGGACCCGGGCGGTGAGCCGGGCGGCCAGGTCGGGCAGGGCGAGATGGATCAGCAGCAGCGGTTTGCCCGCCGCGTTGGCCCGTTCCGCCGCCGCGCCCAGCGCCTCGGCGAACGGCGCGAACGGCTCCCCGCCGCCGTCGGCCCCGGCCGGGGCGTCCGCGCCGGCGGAGGCCGAGGCGGACGCGGAGAGCAGGCCGGAGCCGGGGAAGTGCGGCAGCGCGCCCGCGCCGATCGGGGGGATGACCACGGCGATCACCGTGTCGCTGTCCGGGCGGTCGATCGCGGCACTGAGGCCGCCGCTGAAGTCCTCCGGGGTGGCGCTGGTGGTCAGGTCGTGCGGCAGCAGCGGTCGCAGGCCGGCGCTGAGCGCGGCGTCATGGGTGAGCAGGCCGAGCGAGTCGGAGTTGCCGACGATGGCGATCCGGTCGCCCGGCGGCAGCGGCTGGTGGGCCAGCAGGTCGGCGGCGTCGTAGAGCTCGGTGATGGTGTCCACCCGCAGCACCCCGGCCTGCTGGAACAGGGTGTCCACGGTGCGGTCGTCGATCCGGGTGAGCGCGGCGGCATGGCCGGCCGGGATGCTGCCGGTGTGCCGGCCGCCCTTGATCACCACCACCGGCTTGGCCGCGGCGACCCTGCGGGCGATCCGGCTGAACTTGCGCGGGTTGCCGAAGGACTCCAGGTAGAGCAGCACCACCCGGGTGGCCGGGTCCTCCTCCCAGTACTGGAGCAGGTCGTTGCCGGAGACGTCGGCGCGGTTGCCGGCCGAGGCGAAGCTGGACAGTCCGAGGCCGCGCCGGTGCGCGGCCTCCAGCAGCGCCGCGCCGATCGCGCCGGACTGGCTGAACACCCCCAGCGGCCCGGCGGCCGGCAGCTGCGGCGAGAGCGAGGCGTTCAGCCGGACCGCGGGGTCGGTGTTGAGCAGGCCGAAGGCGTTGGGGCCGATCACCCGCATCCCGGCCGCCCGGGCCTGCCGGACCAGGTCGCGCTGCCGGGCCCGTCCCTCGATGCCGGTCTCGGCGTAGCCGGCCGTGACCACCACCAGGCCCTGCACCCCGTGCGCGCCGCACTCCGCGACCACGGCCGGGACCTGCGCCGAGGGCACGGCGACCACGGCCAGGTCGACCGGGTGCGGCAGCTCGCCGAGGCTCGCCCGCAGCGGTACCCCGTCCAACTCGGTGAGCTCCCCCGCGTTGCGGTTGACCGCCTGGATCCGGCCGGTGAACCCGGCCGCGAGCAGATTGCGCAGGACGCTGCGGCCGACGCCGCGCGGGTCGCGTCCGGCGCCGACCACCGCGACCGAGCCGGGGGCCAGCAGCCGCTGGGTGGACTGCGCCTCGGCCCGGTGCTCGCGGGCGCGCATCACCGCGAGGGACTGCTCGGTGGGCTCCAGGTCCAGCTCGAAGTGCGCCACCCCGTCGGCGAAGCTGCGGTGCTGGGTGTAGCCGGCGTCGGTGAAGACCTTGCCCATCTTCCGGTTGTCCGGCAGCACCTCGGCGATGAAGCGGCGGATGCCGCGCTCGCGGGCGACCGCGGCGATGTGCTCCAGCAGCGCGGAGGCGACCCCGCGGCCCTGGTGCGCGTCCTGGACCAGGAACGCCACCTCGGCGTCGGTGCTGTCCTCGCTGGGACGGCCGGTCCCGTCGATCCGGTCGAACCGCACCGTGGCGATGATCTCGTCGCGGACCAGGACCGCCAGGCCGACCCGGTTGACGTAGTCGTGGTGGGTGAACCGGCGGACGTCGCGGTCGGAGAGCCGGGGGTAGGGGGCGAAGAAGCGGTAGTACTTCGACTGGTCCGAGACATCGGTGTAGAAGGCGACCAGCCGGCCCGCGTCGTCCGGGGTGAGCGGGCGGATCCGGGCGGTGCCGCCGTCGCGCAGCAGGATGTCCGCCTCCCAGTGGGAGGGGTAGCTCGGGCTCGCACCGGGTGCGGTGTCCTGCGTGTCGGTCACCTGGTCACAGTACGACGCCGGGGTGCGGGCGGCTCCGGGTGCGGGCGGCTGCGGGGCGGGGCAAGGTGGGCGCAGGGCCCCGGCCCGTCCTTCCGCGCCGTCCGAAAGGCGCCGTCCGAAAGGCATCGCACCATGGCTGAACGCCGCGTCACCATTGGCTGGCCCGAGGGCCTGCACGCCCGTCCCGCCTCCGTCTTCGTCCGCGCGGCCAGTGCCGTCGGCGTCCCGGTGACCATCGCCAAGGCCGGCGGCGCCCCGGTGAACGCCGCCTCGATGCTGGCGCTGCTCGGCCTGGGCGCGGAGGGCGGCGAGGAGGTCGTGCTGGCGTCCGACGCCGAGGGCGCGGACGCCGCGCTGGACCGGCTGGCCAAGCTGGTCGGCGAGGGCCTGGACGAACTGCCCCCGGCCTAGGGTCTGTCCGGCCGGACGGACCCTGAGGGACTTGACCCGCGGGGCGCCGCGCTGCGAGCGTGCCGCGTGGCGGTGCGACGAGGCGCCGTCCGGGAGGAGAGCGCCGTGACCGAGCCCAGTGCCTACGAGGAGTTCAAGGCCGCCCGGGACCACCTGCTGGAGCACCGCGGGGACCTCGACGGCGCCCGGGCCTTCCCCCGGCCGCGCTCGGCGCGGTTCAACTGGGCGCTGGACTGGTTCGACCGCGAGGCGGCCGGCAACCAGGCGGTCGGGCTCCGGGTGGTGGACCTGGACGCCGAGGGCCGGCCGCTGGCCGAGACCGCGCTGACCTTCGCCGAGCTGAGCCGGCGCTCCGACCGGGTGGCCGGCTGGCTCGACGCCCTCGGTGTGCGCCGCGGCGACCACGTGCTGCTGCTGCTCGGCAACCAGGTCGAGCTGTGGGAGACCATGCTCGCGGCGATCAAGCTCGGCGCGGTGGTGATCCCGGCCAGCACCCTGCTCTCCCACGACGACCTGGCCGACCGGGTCGAGCGCGGCTCGGTCCGGCACGTGGTCGCGCAGAGCGCCCTGGCCGGGCGCTTCGAGGGCATCGACGGCGACTGGACCCGGATCGCCGTGGGCGCGCCGACCGCCGGCTGGCTGGACTTCGCCGACGCGTACGCCCACCAGGGTGGTTTCCGGCCGCGCGGGGAGACCCTGGCCGAGGACCCGCTGCTGCTCTACTTCACCTCCGGCACCACCAGCCGTCCCAAGCTGGTGCAGCACACCCACCGCTCGTACCCGGTCGGACACCTCTCGACGATGTACTGGATCGGGCTGCGCCCGGGCGACGTCCACCTCAATGTCTCCTCACCCGGTTGGGCCAAGCACGCCTGGAGCAACTTCTTCGCGCCCTGGAACGCCGGGGCGGAGATCCTGATCGTCAATCAGCCGCGCTTCGCGGCGCGTCCGCTGCTGGACGCGATGGTGCGGCACGGGGTCAGCTCCTTCTGCGCGCCGCCGACGGTGTGGCGGATGCTGGTGCTGGAGGACCTGACCCGGTGGAAGCTGCCGCTGCGGGAGCTGGTCGGGGCGGGCGAGCCGCTCAACCCCGAGGTCATCGAGCGGGTCAGGGACGCCTGGGGCGTGCTGCTGCGGGACGGTTTCGGCCAGACCGAGACCACCGCGCAGATCGGCAACCCGCCGGGGCTGCCGGTGAAGCCGGGTTCGATGGGCCTGCCGCTGCCGGGCTACCAGATCGCCCTGGTCGACCCGCTGACCGGCGCGGTCGTGACCGACCCGGGCGCCGAGGGCGAGCTGTGCCTGCCGCTGGACAGCGATCCGCTGGGGCTGATGACCGGCTACCAGGACGACCCGGCCCGCCAGGCCGAGGCCACCGCCGGCGGTTTCTACCACACCGGTGACGTGGCCTTCCGGGACGCCGACGGCTATGTGACCTACGTCGGCCGCACCGACGACGTGTTCAAGTCCAGCGACTACCGGATCTCGCCGTTCGAGCTGGAGAGCGTCCTGGTCGAGCACCCGGCGGTGGCCGAGGCGGCGGTCGTCCCCTCCCCCGACCCGGTCCGGCTCTCGGTGCCCAAGGCGTACCTGGTGCTCGCCCCCGGCCACCGGCCCGACGCGGCCACCGCGCGCTCGGTGCTGGCCTTCGCCCGGGAGCGGCTGGCCCCGTACAAGCGGGTCCGCCGGGTCGAGTTCGCGGAACTGCCGAAGACCGTCTCGGGCAAGATCCGACGGGTCGAACTGCGCGGCCGGGAACACGAACTGCACGGCGGAACCGTGGTTTCGGAACGGGGTTCGGCCGAGTTCTGGGAGGAGGACTTCGCCCAGGAACAGGGCTGACCTCCGGCTCATCTCCGGCGGGTCGTGTTAACAACGCATGACGTAGCGAAGGATGACGAAACTCCCACTCGCGCAACCACCCCGCGACGTGATCTGATACGCCCACGACCCCCCGCTGTCCAGGTATCCCCGCCCCTGCGCACGTGCGGTCGCACTCGACCACGGCCACGGTGCCCGCGAAGACGCGGGCACCGTGAACCAGTGTCGCCACGAAGCCCTTCCCTGCCCTGCCGGCCTTCGTCCTGGAGACACCGCGTGAACCACCCGCTGCGCATCTGGCTGAACCGCACCTACGCCGAGAACGCCTTCTTCATCGGCCTGCTGAGAGAGAACCGGGACGACGTCGAACTGGAGGTCCACGCGACGCATGTCGACGCGGACTCGCCGGTGCTGCGGGCCGCGGACGTCTCCTCGCTGGAACCCGAACGGCTCTCTCCCGCGGCGTACGTCGAGTTCGCGCTGGACTACTGCACGCGGCAGGGCATCACGCTGTTCCTCCCCCGGCTGCACCAGCAGGCCGTCGCCGCCCGCCGCGCGGACTTCGCCGCGGTGGGCACGACCGTGCTGAGCCCGCCCTCGGCGGCGATCGAGCTGTTCGACGACAAGGCGACGGCCTACGAGAAGCTGGCAGCGGCAGGGCTGCCGGTGCCTCCGTGGTGGCGGGTGCAGGACGCGGCCGAGCTGCTGGACGCGGTGGAGCGGATCGAGGCGGACGGCGGGACGCCCTGCCTCAAGCCGGTCACCGGCGCGGGCGGCGAGGGCTTCCGGATGCTGTCGCGCAAGCCGTTCTCGCTCTCCAGACTGGCCGGGGCGCCCAGCTGGCAGGTCCCGCTGGACGACGTGGTGCGCGCGCTGGAGCGGGACGAGCGGGAGCGCCCGGTGGACTGGCTGGTGATGCCGCACCTGGCCGGCCCCGAGGTCTCGGTGGACTGCCTGGCCGGCCCGGACGGGCGGCTGCGCGCGGCGATCGGGCGCAGCAAGGAGGGCCGGCGGCGCGGGTTCACCCTCGACCCGGCCTACCTGGAGCCGACCGTGCTGCTGGTGGAGACCTTCGGCCTGGCCTATCTGACGAATGTTCAGTTCCGGCACCACAAGGGCGTGCCGATGCTGCTCGACATCAACACCAGGCCCTCCGGCGGGCTGCACCAGCTGTCCCGGTGCGGGGTCAACTTCCCTTGGGCGGCTATGCAGTTGGCGCTGGGTCAGGAGCCGACGGAGATCACCGTGCGGACCCTGGGCGAGGACTACACGCTGATCTCCACGCCGTACCCGGCGCTGGCCCGGCAGCTGCCGATCCCGATGCCCAGGTTCCCGGCCGAGGCGGCGGCGGCAACCGCGGCGGCGGCGGTGACCGGCCCGGCGCTCTGAGCCCGGTCCGGGGTTCGGCTCCGGGGGTTACTGCTTGCCCGCCATGGCCTCCCCCACCGCCGCGCGGATCGCCGCGGCGAGGCCCTGCGGGTGGGTGTGCAGCCGGGAGGGGGCGGCGGCGGGGTCGGTCCTGAGGTCCTTCAGCAGCGCCCAGCAGAGCGCCAGCATCACCAGCACGAACGGCAGCGCGACCAGGATGGTGGCCCGCTGCAGCGCCTGCAGCCCGCCGGCCACCAGCAGCACCGCGGCGACCGCGCCCATCAGCACACCCCAGCTGACGACCAGCCAGGTACGCGGGTGCAGCGCGCCGCCCTGCGAGAGCGAGCCGAGCACCAGCGAGGCCGAGTCCGCGCTGGTGATGAAGTAGGTCATCACCAGCAGCACCGCGACCACGCAGCTGACCGATCCCAGCGGCAGCGCCTTGAGCAGTCCGAACAGCGCCGCCTCGGCGCCGCCGGAGCCGGTCGCGGTGTCCACCAGCTTCGCGGCGCCGGTGGCGTCCAGCCGGATCGCGCTGCCGCCCATCACGCAGAACCACAGGACCGTGCCGCCGCTGGGCACCAGCAGCACGCCGAGCAGGAACTGACGGATGGTCCGGCCGCGGGAGATCCTGGCGATGAAGGTGCCCACGAAGGGCGCCCAGGACAGCCACCAGGCCCAGTAGAAGATGGTCCACGCGCCGAGCCAGCTCTCGTCGGTGAAGGCCCCGGTCCGGGTGGACATGGTGACCAGGTCGCTGAGGTAGCCGCCGAGGGTGGCCGGGATGGCGTCCAGCACGTAGATGGTGGGGCCGAGCACAAAGACAAAGACCATGATCACCGCGGCCAGCACCACATTCGCCGTGCTCAGCCATTTGATACCGCGGTGCACCCCGGAGAAGGCGGAGAGCACGAACGCGGCGGTCAGCGCGCCGATGATGACCAGCTGGGTCGACTGCGAGTCCTTGACGCTGGCGATCACCCCCAGGCCCTGCGCCACCTGGAGCGCCCCGAGGCCCAGGCTGGTCGCCGAGCCGAAGACGGTGGCGAAGACCGCGAGCAGGTCGATCGCCCGCCCCGGCCAGCCCTTGGCGCCGCGCTCGCCGAGCAGCGGGACGAAGGCGGAGCTGATCCGGTTGCCGCGTCCCTTGCGGAAGGTCGCGTAGGCCAGGGCCAGGCCGCCGACCCCGTAGATGGCCCAGGGCTGCAGGGTCCAGTGGAACAGCGAGTACTGCAGCGCGGTCTGCGCGGCGGCCGGGGTCAGCGGTTTCACCCCGGTGCCAGGCGGGGGCGCGGCGTAGTGCTGCAGCGGCTCGCCGACCCCGTAGAACATCAGGCCGATGCCCATGCCGGCGCTGAACATCATGGCCACCCAGGCCAGGGTGGTGAACTCGGGCTCGTCCTCGTCCGCGCCGAGCCGGATCCGGCCGTAGCGGCTGAACGCGAGCAGCACGCAGAGCACCAGGAAGACGTCGGCGGCGACCACGAACAGCCAGCCGAAGTTGTGCAGCACCCAGTTCAGGCCGCTGGTGGAGGCGCTCTCCAGGGAGTCCTTGCCGAAGGCGCCCCAGGCCACCACCCCGATCACGGCCGCCGTGCCGAGGCCGAAGACGACGCGGTCGACGGGGAAGTCCTGTTCGTCGCCGGCTGGCACGGGTGGCACGGATGGCACGGATGGCACGGGTGGTCGCACGCCCTTCCCTGATAGTGCCCGGATTCGGACATATCCGGGCACTATCCACTATGCCGAGCGGGCCCGGCGCATCAGGGAAGGCGCGCACGACGCCGCGTCGGCGGCCTCGTGACGACCGTCAGAACAGCACCACCGAGCGCAGCACCTCGCCCCGGTTCATCCGGGCGAACGCCGCCTCCACGTCCTCCAGGCCGATCGTCTCGGAGACGAAGGCGTCCAGGTCGAGCCGCCCCTGCAGATAGAGGTCGATCAGCATCGGGAAGTCCCGCGAGGGCAGGCAGTCGCCGTACCAGGAGGACTTCAGCGAGCCGCCGCGCCCGAACACGTCCAGCAGCGGCAGCTCCAACGTCATCTCCGGGGTGGGGACGCCGACCAGGACCACCGTGCCGGCCAGGTCGCGGGCGTAGAAGGCCTGCCGGTAGGTCTCCGGACGGCCGACCGCCTCGACCACCACGTCCGCGCCATGGCCGCCGGTCAGCTCGCGGATCGCCTCGACCGGGTCGGTGGAGCGGGAGTTGACGGTGTGGGTGGCGCCCAGCCGGAGCGCGGTGGCGAGCTTGTCGTCGTCGATGTCGACGGCGATGATCCGGGCCGCCCCGGCCAGCCGGGAGCCCATGATCGCCGCGTTGCCGACCCCGCCGCAGCCGATCACGGCCACGCTGTCGCCGCGGGAGACGCCGCCGGTGTTGACCGCCGCGCCCAGTCCCGCCATCACCCCGCAGCCGAGCAGTCCGGCCGCGGCCGGGGAGGCGGCCGGGTCCACCTTGGTGCACTGGCCCGCCGCGACCAGGGTCTTCTCGGCGAAGGCGCCGATGCCCAGCGCCGGCGACAGCTCGGTCCCGTCCTCCAGGGTCATCCGCTGCTTGGCGTTGTGGGTGTTGAAGCAGTACTGCGGCCGTCCGCGCCGACAGGCGCGGCACTGGCCGCAGACCGCGCGCCAGTTGAGGATCACGAAGTCGCCGGGGGCCACCTCGGTGACGCCCGCGCCGACCGACTCCACGATCCCGGCGGCCTCATGGCCGAGCAGGAACGGGAACTCGTCGTTGATACCGCCCTCGCGGTAGTGCAGGTCGGTGTGGCAGACCCCGCAGGCCTGCACCTTCACCACGGCCTCGCCGGGGCCCGGGTCGGGGACCAGGACGGTCTCGATCCGGACCGGCTCCCCCTTGCCCGGGGCGATCACTCCGCGCACACGCTGGGCCATGGCCGCGTTCTCCCTCACTGTGGGTCCGCACTGCGGGTCTTCACTGCGGGTCTTCGCAGGCCACCCTAGAACCGAGAGCGACGATCGCGCAGGCGGGAACGCCGAAGCAGCTGTCGACCGGCGTTCAATCAGCTGAACTGCGGAGGTCCTTCCTCGTAAGATCCGGTGAGGGTCCACCACCCTCGAACACATTTCTGCTCGAACATGTTCTCGAATACACCTCGAACACACTCCTGGCGGGGGAATCACGGATGCGGGCACGGCGGCGCGGCAGGACGTACGCGGGAGCAGCGGGCGCCCTGGCCGTGCTGCTGCTGGCGAGCGGCTGCGGCGGGGGCGGCAGCGGCCACGGCGGGGCCGGGGCCACCCCGTCCAGCGGCTTCGTCGCCGCGACCCCGGCCGATCCGTCCGTGAAGAGCTACGACCCGCCGCTGCGCTTCGGCAGGGTCCCGGTGGCGCTGCCGCTGCCCCCCGCGTCCGGAGCCGTGGCGCTGGTCGGCGTGGACGCCTATGTGGCGGACGGCGACAGCCTGCGGGTGGTGGACACCCGTACCGGAAAGGTGCTGGCCACGGTCGACGCGAAGGACCCGCTGCCGGGCGCCGTGAGCGGCGCCGGATCCGTCCGCGCCCCGCTGGTCGCGGCGGTCGGCGACAGCACCCTGAGCCTGGTGCTGGACGCCTTCCTGGTCACCGTCCCGGCCAAGGGCAGCACCCCGGCCGGGACCGGGGTGGAACTGGTCGCGGTCGACACCTCCACCCGGCAGGCGGTCTGGACCGCGCAGGTCACCGACATCCCGGCCTGGGCCTCCGGCCAGGACACCGACCACGACGCCGCCGCGGACGGCCTGGCGGTCGGGGTCGTCGGCTTCCACGGCAATACCGCCGTGGTGTCGCTGACCGACCGGGACCACGTCGGGGTCGGCTTCGGCATCGACCTGATGTCCCATCGCACCGTCTGGCACAAGGACGGCTTCGCCGCCGACGCGGTCACCGACGACGCGGTGGTCGGCACCGCCGCCAGGAACCCCTCGGTGGACCAGGCCGGGGCCGAGCGCAGCGTGCTCGGCCTGGCCCTCTCCGACGGGAGCCAGAAGTGGAAGGAACTGGACACCGGCCCCGAGGTGGCCATCGGCGCCGCCGGGCCAGGACAGGTCACCGTGGTCGGCGGCAGCTACAACGGCGCCACCGGCTTCTCGTACCTGGTCGACGCCGACAGCGGCAAGCAGACCGCGCTGCCCAACGCCGGCCAGAACCTGGCGGGCTGCCGCTACGACGGCGCCGCCATGCTGGTCTGCCAGGGCCAGGACAGCAGCGGCAACCACCTCTACGGCCTGGACGCGAGCACCGGAAAGCAGCACTGGCAGCTCCCCGACCCGGCCGCCGGCGGCACCGGGCCGGTCCCGGCGCTCACCGCCCTCTGGCACGGCGCGGCCTACGGGACCACCAGCAGCGGCCCGGTGGTCCTGGACACCAGGACCGGGGCCGACCGGGGCGCGGCCCCGGGCGTCGCCCCGGTGCTGCTGGACGGCAGCGTCGGGCTGGCCCGACCCGCCGGCGGCAGCCCGCTGGCGGCATACCCGGCGGTGGGCTGAACTCCCTTCCCTCCAGGCTCATTTCCGCGCCCAGGGCAGGAAGTCCCGGTTCACCGCGACCAGTTCGGCGGCCAACCGCCGCGCCGTATCGGTCTGCCCGATCAGCGGGTGCGCCAGCAGCGCGTCCTCGACCCGGCCCAGGCCGCCGTGCAGCGCCGCCCGGACCGCCAGTTCCTCGTAGGCGCTGACATGCGCGATCAGCCCGGCCTGCAACGGGTCCACCGGTGCCACCGGCAGCGGCACCGCCCCGTCCGCGCCGATCCGGCAGGGCACCTCGATCACCGCGTCGTCGGCGAGGAACGGCATGGTGCCGTGGTTGCGGACATTGGCCACCTGGACCTCCCCCTCGGCCTCCCCGGTGTCCCCGAGCAGTCCGGCCACCAGCGAGATCGCCGCCTCCGAGTAGTACGCGCCACCGCGCCGCTCCAGCAGCGCGGGCTTGGTGTCCAGGGCCGGGTCGGCGTAGAGGCCGAACAGTTGCCGCTCGATCTCCGCGACCTGCTCGGCCCGCGACCCCTCGGCCAACTGCTCGGCCAGCACCGCGTCATGGGCGTAGTAGAAGCGCAGGTAGTAGGAGGGCACGACGCCGTGCCTGCGCATCAGCTCCAACGGGATCCTGACCCGCGCGGCCAGCGCCTCGCCGTACTCGTCCAGGATCCTGGGCATCATGTCCACCCCGCCGATCCGCACCCCGCGCTCCCAGGTGAGGTGGTTCAGGCCGATGTGGTCCAGCTCCACCCGCTCCGGATCGACGCCGAACCACTCGCCGAAGGTGTGCTGGAAGCCCTTGGCGACATTGCAGAGCCCGACCGCCCGGTGGCCCGCGTCGAGCAGCGCCCGGGTGACGATGCCGACCGGGTTGGTGAAGTCGACGATCCAGGCGTCGGGGGCCCGTTCGGCGATCCGCTCGGCGATGTCCAGCACGGTCGGGACGGTGCGCAGCGCCTTGGCCAGACCGCCCGCCCCGGTGGTCTCCTGGCCGATGCAGCCGCAGCCCAGCGGCACGGTCTCATCGGTGTGACGGGCCGCCTGGCCGCCGATCCGCAGCTGCAGCAGCACTGCTGACGCACCGTCAAGATGAGCGTCCAGATCGGTGCCGGTGCTGACAGTGCCCGGGTGCCCCTGCCTGGCGAAGATCCGGGCGGCCACACCGCCGACCAGGTCGAGGCGCTCCTGGTCCGGATCGACCAGCACCAGCTCGTCCACCGGCAGGGTGTCCCGGAGCCGGGCGAACCCGTCGGCGAGTTCCGGGGTGTAGGTGGATCCGCCACCGACGACAACGAGCTTCAACCTTTGACTCCTGTCAGTGTGACGCCCTCGATGAAGGCTTTCTGCGCGAAGAAGAAGACGATGATCACCGGGGCCATCGCCACCACGGTGGCGGCCATGGTGAGGTTCCACTCCACCGCCTGGGCCGATTTGAAGCTGGCCAGGCCGACCGCGAGGGTCCAGTGGGCGGGCGTCTCCCCGGTGTAGATCAGCGGGCCGTAGTAGTCGTTCCAGGCCGAGAAGAACTGGAACAGCGCCACCGCGGCGATGGCCGGGCGCATCATCGGCAGCACCACCCGGAACAGCACCCGGACCTCGCCGCAGCCGTCCATCCGGGCCGCGTCCAGGTACTCCTCGGGAATGGTGAGCAGGAACTGGCGCAGCAGGAAGATGGAGAAGGCGTCCCCGAACAGGGACGGGATGACCAGCGGCCAGATGCTGCCGGTCAGGCCGAGCCTGGCCCACATGATGTACATCGGGATGACCAGCACCTGCGGCGGCAGCATCATCATGGTGACCACCGCGAGGAAGGCGGCGTTGCGCCCCCTGAACCGGAACCGGGCCAGCGCGTACGCGACCGGGACGCTGGACAGCAGCATGGCCAGGGTCGCCGCGACCGCGTAGACCACGGTGTTGGCGATCCAGGTCAGCATGGGCGCGCGGCGGAACACCTCGGCGTAGTTGGACCACTGCCAGTGCTGCGGCCAGAGCTGCGAGGACATCGACTGCTGGTCCGTCATCAGCGAGGTCAGCAGGATGAACAGCAGCGGCCCGGCGAAGGCGGCCACCAGCGCCAGCGCCAGCGTGTGGTCGGCGACCCAGATCAGCAGCCTGCGGCGGCGGGCCCGGTCCACGGCGGCCCGGTGCGCGGAGACCGGCCCGGACGGCCGGCGGCGGGCCCGGAGCCCGCCGGTCGGGGAGAGTACGGTCATGCGGCTGCCTCCTGCGGGGTGAAACCGGACGCACGGCGCAGCAGCAGCACCGTGAACAGCATGGACACCGCGAACAGGACCACCGCGAGGGCGCAGGCGTAGCCCATGTGGAACTGGGTGAACCCGGTGGCGTAGATCCACTGCGAGAAGGTGAGCGAACTGCCGCCCGGGTAGCCGAAGGACACCTCGTTGCGGGTGCCTCCGGCGGTCTGCGCGGCGACCATCGCCTGGGTGAAGTACTGCAGCGCCGCGATCACCCCGGTGACCATGGAGAACATCAGCACCGGGGAGATGGTCGGCAGGGTGACCCAGCGGAACCGCTGCCAGGGGTTGGCCCCGTCCAGCGCGGCGGCCTCGTACAGCTCGGCCGGGACGTCCAGCAGGGCGGCCAGGAAGATCACCATGGCGCTGCCGCTGCCCCACAGCGCCAGCAGGGTGAGCGCGGGCTTCGACCAGGCGTCGGCGTTGAACCACAGCGGTCCGTCGATGCCGAGCAGCCGCAGGACCTGGTTCACCGGACCGGTCGCCGGGTTGAACATACAGACGAAGGCCACCGTCGCGGCCACCGGCGGAGCCAGCGCGGGCAGGTAGAACAGGGTACGGAAGACCCCCGCGCCGGACTTCAGACGGGCCGTCAGCATGGCCACCCCGAGCGCGAACAGCACCTGCGCCGGAACCATGATCACCACCAGCCAGCCGGTGTTGCGGATCGACTGCCAGACGAACGGGTCCTCGCCGAACATGAAGCGGTAGTTGCGCAAGCCGACCCACTGGGCCGGGGAGATCATGTTGGAGTTGGTGAAGGACAGGTAGACCGTGGTGCCCAGCGGATAGAGCAGGAAGACGGCGAAGCCGACCAGCCAGGGCGACAGGAACAGCAGCACCCGGAGCCGGTGCCGCCGCCGCTTGGCCCGCAGCGCGGGGGATGTGGGGGCGGGGGCTGTGCGGGCGGGGGGTGTGGGCGCGGGGGACGCGGGGGTCATCGCGGCGCTCCGGGTCACTGGCCGAGCTTGAGCGTGGCGTCGTTCTGCTGGTCGATCGCGGCCAGACCCGCCTGCAGGTCCGGGACCTTGCCGTCCTGCCACTTCTGGGCGAACGGGCCGAAGTTGGTGAGGTACGCGCCGCCGTCGGCGGAGGCGGGGGCGCTGGAGGTGAGCGGGTTGCCGAAGACCTCGAGGAACGGGGCGAACTTCGGGTCCTTGGACAGTTGCAGCTCGGGCGAGTGCAGCGCCGGCAGCGTGGTGGGGACGTTGCCGACCGCGTCGGCCAGGGTGACCACGGCGGTGGTGTCGGTGGTGAGGAACTCCACCAGCTTCCAGGCGGCGTCCGGGTGCTTGCTGCCGCGCGGGATGCCCATCACATTGCCGCCGACGAAGCCCGATCCGTACAGCTCGGGCTTGTTGTCGGCGACCGGCATCGGCGCGGTCCCGTAGTCCACCGTCGACTTGTCGCCCTTGATGAAGGCGGTGCGCCACTCGCCGTCCACCATCATCGCCAGGGTGCCGTTCTCAAAGGCCATCTGCGCGGACTGCTCCGGTGCCATCCCGGCCGTGAACTTCCTCAGCTTGTCCGCGCCCATCGCGTCCACCAGGTTCTTCTGCCAGGTCAGCGCCTGGGCGAAGGCGGGATCGGTGGCGGTGTCGGAACTGCCGTCCGGCTTCAGCCACTTACCGCCCCAGCTGGGCACCAGGTGCTCGGTGAGCATCTCGTAGCCGCCGAACCAGGGCATGAAGCCGGCCGTCCTGATCGAGCCGTCGGTGTTGTACGTGGTCAGCTTGACGGCGTCGGCGGCGAGCTCGGTCATGGTCTTCGGCGGGGCGCTGATCCCGGCCGCCGTGAACAGCTTCCTGTTGTAGTAGAGCCCGAAGGTGTCGGCCAGCCACGGCATGGTGCAGCGCTTGCCGCCGAAGGCGGTGTACGCCTGCACCGCCTTCGGTATCCGGCTCAGGTCGACATGGTCGGCGGTCAGGTCCGGGGTCAGGTCCTGGAACGCGCCCGAGGAGCACCAGCCGCCGACGTTCGCCGCGTTGAAGGAGGCCGCGACATCGGGGGCGGTGCCGCCGCGGATCGCCTGGTTGATCTTGTCGTCGGTCTGGCCCTTGACGCTCTTGACGGTGATGTAGGGGTACTTGGCGTGGAACTGGGCCAGCACCGCGTTCACTGCGCTGACCTCGCGGTCGTCGGTGAACGCATGCCAGAAGGTGATGGTGACCGGGGTGGTGTCGGCGCTGCCGGCGCCCGCCTTCGGGGCGTCGTCGTTCACCGACGTACAGCCGCCGGAGAGCAGGCACAGGGCGGTGACCAGGGTCGCTGCGGACAGAGCTCTTCTCACGAGGGACCTCTTTCACAGGGGAGGATGCTGCAGCGGCTGCAAAGGGCTGCGGGAGACTGCAGAGGGAGGCCGGCCGACCGAGAAGATGTTTACCAGTTTATTGACCAGTTGCACCAGACCTTGACCAGTGGTTTCCCACTGGTGCAGCATGGGCGACGTCCGGACAACCAAGGAGCCGTCAGGTGAACGACGAACGTCAAGCAGCCTTCTCGAAGCGGGAACGCATCCGCGAGTACCTGCTCGACCTCGTCGAGACCCTGGACTTCGGCCAGGCCATCCCGTCCGAACGCAGGCTCTGCGCCGAGCTGGGCGTGTCCCGTCCCACCCTGCGCGGGGCGGTCGACGACCTGGTCAGGGACGGCCTGCTGGTGCGGCGGCACGGCCAGGGCATGTTCGTCGCCCAGCCCAAGATCGCCCAGGACCTGGCCCAGACCGCCCCCTCCCGGCACACCGTGGCCGGGGTCGACGGCACCTGGTCCAGCCGCACCGTCGACTTCAGGACCATCAGCGCGGGAGCCAGGGTCGGCCGCAGGCTGCGGCTCTCCCCCGCCGCGCCGGTGCTGCGGATCACCAGGCTGCGGCTGGTGGACCAGCTGCGGATGTCGGTCGACACCCTGTTCCTGCCCGAGGGCCTGGTCCCCGGCCTGACCGCGGCCGACCTGGAGCAGCACTCCTTCTACGACCTGCTGGAGAGCCGGTACGGAGTCGGCGTCAGCGAGGCGGTGCAGACCATCGAGCCCACCGTCACCGACGAGGACGAGGCCGCGCTGCTGGACGTCCCGGTGCACTTCC
Source organism: Streptacidiphilus alkalitolerans (assembly GCF_042511045.1). Classification (NCBI taxonomy): domain Bacteria; kingdom Bacillati; phylum Actinomycetota; class Actinomycetes; order Kitasatosporales; family Streptomycetaceae; genus Streptacidiphilus; species Streptacidiphilus alkalitolerans. Next base: position 61,147 of record NZ_JBHEZX010000022.1, on the reverse strand, counting down.
CCGCGCTGCTGTTCGAGCGGGTGACCGAGGACGAGGCGGGCCGGGTGGTGGAGTTCGCCCACTCGCTCTACCGCGGCGACCGCTACCGGATCGTGTCGCGGCTGTCGCTGTCCAAGGACCGCCGCGGGGGGCGGGTGCTGTCCGGCGAGTGGTCCACGGCCGCCCCGGCGGCCGGCCCGTCCACCCTGCCGACCGACCCCTTCTTCGCCGGTCCTTCGAGCTAGCCGGCGGGAACTGGTATTGACCACTGGTCAATGTGCTGTCGCCGGCCGCTTGTCCGTATCCCGATCCCGCAGACTGGTGACCATGACCAGTTCACTGCTGCAACAGAGGCGCCCCCGTGCCCACCGCGCCCCGACAGCGGCAGCGGCGGGGGCGAAGGCGGAGGCGAAGGCCGTGGCGGGCGCCGTCCGTCCGGTGCCGGGCGGGACCGCGCCCACGGGCATCCTGGACTGGCAGCACCCGCGGGTCCGCCACCTGCTGGAGCAGGTGCGCGCCCATGAGCCGGCCGCCGCCGGGCCCGGACCGCTCGCACTGCTGCAGGCCGCCCACCAGACCATCGTGGCGGAGATCCGGCCGGTGTACTCGCTCGACGACCGGCGGCCGGTGTCGGAGACCCTGCGGCGCGGGCGCGGCTCCTGCAGCCAGCGCCTGGCGGTACTGGAAGCGGTGGCCCGGGCCTCGGGCGTGCCGACCCGGGTACGGGGCCTGCTGGTGGACGGCGCCTTCTGGTATCCGCGCTTCCCCCGGCTGCGGTTCCTGGTGCCCGACCACGTGGTGCTCGCCTGGCCGGAGTTCCAGCTCGACGGCGGCTGGCTGCCGGCGTCCGAACTCTTCGGCAGCCTGCCGGAGTTGAGCACGGCCCCCGGGGGCGGCTTCACCAACTCCGGTGGCGAGACCATGTTCGAGGCCCTCTCCCGCACCGCCGTGGACTGGGACGGGGCGACCCGGGCCTGTCCGGAGAGCCCGGAGAGCCCGGGGAGCCCGGGGAGCCGCTCCTCCTGCGACCTGTCCGCGAGCATCTCCGCGGACCTGGGCCACTACTCCTCCCGCGACCTGCTGTTCGCCGACCGCGACCAGACCCTGTGCTGGGCCGCCCGCCGCCTGGGCGAACCCGTCCTCGGCCGCTGGAGCGCGGGCGGTCGCACGACGTAGTGAGCGACTCGCCGCGGTGCGGAGCTGCCGCCGCTCAGCGGGCGGCCCGATCGTTCGGCAGGCGGCAGGCGAGCGGCGGTTGGCGGGATGCGGTCGGCGGCAGGCGGTCGGCGAGCGGTCGGCGCCGGTCAGCGAGATGCGGTCGGCGCGCCGATGGTGACCACGCGGGCCCACTCGGGCGGCGAGTCCGGCACATAGTGGGGATCGTCCTCGTCCCAGGACTGGCCCTTCTGCCGCCGGTCGAACAGTCCCACCACCGTCCGGCACGGTGGGCGCGCGTCCGGCCAGCGCGTCTGACCATCCGTCAGCACCACGATGACGTCGGGCCGCGGCTGCGCCCGGAGCGCCTTGGCGAAGCCCGTCCGCAGATCCGTACCCCCGCCGCCCACCAGCGGAATTCCCTCGGCGCGGCACAGCGGGTGCACGCCCTGGGCCACCGCGTCGCACGGCAGCACGGTGATCAGATCCCGACGTCCGCCCACAGCCCGGGCAATCGCCGCGACCTCCAGCAGCGCGCTGCCCAGTTCGGCGTCACTCACCGAGCCGGAGGTGTCGATGACCACGGACACCCGGGGCGGCTTGCGCCGCAGGCTCGGCAGGATGACGCGGGGCATCCCGGCCGAACGCCGTGACGGTCGGCCGTAGGTGTAGTCCTCGCCCACCCCGGGACCGGACACGGCCGAGCGGACCGCCGCGCCCAGCAGTTCCCGCCACGGCTGCGGCGGGTGGAACGCCTCCTCCGCCCACCGCTGCCATCCCTTCGGGACCCTTCCCGGGCGGCCGGTGATGCCCTGCGCCACCCGGAACCGCACCGCGTCCCGCTCCTGCTCGCTCAGGCCGTGCGCGCCGTTCGGCCCCAGTTCCCAGTCGCGGTCCAGCCCGTCGGCGCCACTGCCGCAGTCCAGCCAGGCCATGCTCTGGGTGTAGGGGCCGAGCCGGAACTGCCGCAGGTAGTCCTCCATCAGCTCCCCGTCGCGAAGCCCCAACAGCCTTGGTAGGACCGCGCCTTCGGGCTGGACCAGCCCTTCGCCGAACACATCGTCATTGATCTCGCAGTCCGCGGCGATGTTCATCCGCAGCCGTTCCGCCGGGCCGGTCAACCCGTGCTCCCGCGCGAACCGGTCGCTGCGCCCGTGGTGGTCGCGCAGCAGGTGCGACACCTCGTGCACCCACACCGCGGCCAGTTCCTCCTCCGGTGTGCGGTCCACGAACGCGGGCGAGACATAACAGCGCCAGTACCGGTCGACGGCCATCGTCGGCACCCGCCGCGACTCCACGGTGTGCAGGGCGAACAGCGCGGTCGCCAGGTAGGGACGGACCCGGGCGGCATGCAGCCTGGCGGCGAAGAGCTTGTCGAGGTCCAACGCCGACGACGCAACCGGTGTGCCCGGTACCGGCGGTGTCCCCGGTGCGTCCGGTACGCCCGCGCTCATCGGCCCGCCTTTACGGTGGCCCCGGCCCCGGCCCCCGCGCGGGCCACCGAGCGGTCTGCCCGCTGGGACAGCGTCACCACCCCGGCCAGCCGCTCGATCGAGGCCGGAACCTCCCAGTCCTGTCGGCGCAGCGAGGCGAGGGTGGTCGCGGGGACGACCACCAGGTCCGGGGCACCGGTCTCCATCGCCCGGACCAGCAGCGTCCATGCCGCGTCCCAGCGGCACTTCTCCGGTCGGCTGCGGACTGCGGCCACCACACCGTCCAGCACGGCCTGGCGCAGATCCCCGCGCTCGGGCAGGACCGCGCCCGCCGGGTCGGCGAGCAGCGCCTCCGGGTCCGGGAGGTCCATCCGGTCCAGGCTCGCCAGCAGCTCCAGCCCAGGACCGTCCCCCACCGTGCCCCTGACCAGCAACGAGAGCACGTCCCGGGAGGAGCCGGCCGCGGTCGCGAAAGCGATCAGGCACAGGCTCATCTCCCAACTGCGCGGTGACGGCCAGGGCCCGCCACGCCGCGTCTCGGTGCTGGGCAGGCGGTGCACCAGCGCGGGACGGGCGGCCAGCAGCCCGCAGACCGCACGGCGGGCGAAGGCCACCGCGTCCGGCAGCCGCTGCGGGTCGAGCTGGGGCAGGGTGGCTCGCGGCCAGGTGCCACCGAGGCCGCGCACCACGACCTCATGGTCGTGGGTCCACTGGAGATGGACGAACCGGTTTGCCAGCGGCGGGCTCAGCTCCCAGCCGTCGGCCGCCGAGGAACGCGGGTTCGCGGCAGCCACGATCCTTACCCCGGGCGGCAGTTGCAGGGCGCCGATCCTCCGTTCGAGCACCAGCCGGAGCAGCGCGGCCTGGACGGCCGGCGGCGCGGTGGACAACTCGTCCAGGAACAGCAGGCCTCGCCCGGCCCGCACCAGTCGCACCGCCCAGTCCGGCGGGGCCATCGGGACGCCCTGCTCGGCGGGATCGTCGCCGACGACGGGCAGCCCCGAGAAGTCGGACGGCTCGTGCACGCTGGCGATCACCGTGGTCAGCGGAAGGTCCAGGGCTGCGGCGAGCTGGGTCAGGGCCGCGGTCTTGCCGATCCCCGGCTCCCCCCAGAGCAGCACGGGAAGGTCGGCGGCCACCGCCAGCGTCAGGGCCTCCAGTTGGACGTCGGGCCGCGGTTCGGTGCCGACGTCCCGCAACAGTGCCAACAGCTCGCCGGCGACGTCGAGTTGAGCAGGAGATTCATTGGATGGGGTGCATACGGGCATGAGTGATCACCTTTGGATTCGTGATGGGTCAAGCAGGAGACGGGAGACCGGCGGGCGGGCATGGGACGAAGGCCCCGACCCGGTGGCTCAGGGTGAGATCGTGTGATGCGGGTGAGTGCGGTGGTGATGGAGATGACGCGGACCCGGCGGAACGCGGCGGGGTCCCTGACCGGCCAGTCCGGCCCGGAACAGTCCGTAGCTGATCCGCCGCAGCGCGGCCGTCTCCAGTTCGTCCAGCAGCTCGCCGCTGCGCAGCAGCGCCTCGGGACCGAGCAGGCCCTCGACGACGGCCAGCGCACCGGCCGTGTCGCCGTGGTCCAGCCGTTCACGAACGCCGGTGAGGCAGTCCGGACGGCGGTGCGCCAGATCGATGGCCTGCAGGCAGGGCAGCGGAGTACCGGTCAGCGCGGCCAGTAGTTCCTCGCGGCGGATCTCGTCCGGGTCGTGGTCCAACGGCGCCAACTGCCCGTCCACCAGCCCGATCCGGTGCAGATCCCCCCGGCACTCGACAAGGCGCGGCTGTCCGGCCCGGCCGAGGATCCGGGACGGATCGCCGGGCGGCAGGTCCGGTACCAGCGCCGCGGCGACCAGCGGGTGCAGCTGTTCGACCCCGATCGCGCCGGTGCGGAGCAGTTCCAGGTCGGGCAGCACCCAGGTCGCCGCGTCGGGCAGCACCGGCAGCCCGCAGGGACCGCCAGCCGTATCAACGGACGCCGCCGCGATCCGCAGAACGGGCGGCCCGATACCGATACCGTTCCCGCTCTCGTCAGCCTCAGCCGCCAGGTCCAGGATCAGCCGATGCCGGGCCCTGATCCGCACGGCGACGCTGCCGACAGGCCGCCCCTCGGCGTGAAGCAGAATCCCCGCCTCGGCCGCCCACCGGTCAACGGCGCAGCCGCACTCCGGCAGCACCGTTCCCAGCCATGGATCCGAACGGCCTTCGCCGAGCCCCCGATCGGCCCCGGATCGAACACGCAGCTCGCCCGACCTGGAGGCATCCCACAGGTGACGGTGCAGGTCAAGGCGGAACCGCCGGTGCGGATGGGGGTGCGGATGCCAACGGGTGGCCGCCTCCCCGTGGGATCCGTCCCACAGCGCAAGGCTGATCCGCTGACCGGCATCCGCCCAGGCGGGCGGCGTCCGCGCCACCAGGTGCACCGGGCCGGCGCCGTCACGCCCCGCAGGGTCGTACCGCGCCAGCGTGATGGTCAGTCCCGGTCGCAACAGCCCGTCAGGAGCGATCCTCGGCATAAACCAACGCAGCAGGTCAGGGGCCAGCAGACGAAGATCCGCCCGGACCCTGGCCGCAAGCTCCCGCCCATGGATACGCGCCACGGAACGCAGGTTGAGATCGACATCAACCCCTGCGGCAGCACACGCCCCGCCCCAGTCCCCAGCACAACGCCGGGCAGTCGCGGTCTCAATCATGGAGGCCGGCACGGCGAACTCACGCACGCGCAGCCACAAGGAAATACGGGAATCCCGATTCGCGATCTGAGTGAGCATCAGCACTCACCTTGCGCGGATGGGACCCCCATTCTGCTGGCAGATTGAATCATCATCGCGGCGAGCATAGCCCCTCCCCACGATGATCCACCAGAGCGATACGGTGCTGAGCCCCAGGCGGGTCAGAGCTTCGGCGCTGTCACCCACACGGGGGTTCGCCGGACGCAGCGGCGGCCTTCGCATGTTCCTGCCTCACCGCCCGGGGCGACGCGCTGTTGTGCACGGACGGACCGGTCAGGCCCCTGGTGGACCTGTCGCTGACGGAGATCTGGGAGCAGGAGGGCGACAGACCCTAAACGGCAAACTGATCGACTGCCTCGTGGCTTGCCCGGATCCTGATGGCGATCAGGGTGCCCCGGGTCACGACCAGTACGACGTCGGGATCGTCAGCCGGTCCTGCCGCGTGCAACGCCGAGATGCGGCGGCTCACTGTCGTACGACGGACGATATGGCCGGCCGAGTCCAGACGCAGCAGGGTGCCCTGGTCGCCGCCCAGGAGGAATCCCGTCCCGATGGGAACGACGCCTGGGGCGAATCGCTGTCCGATGTCGACCCGCCGGCGCAGCGACCCATCAGCGGGGTCGTACGCCGCACAGCCCTGCTTGTCGCCAAGCCACAGCAGTCCACCGACGTACCGGGCCTGGAACCAGGTCTGGTCACTGTCGTGCCGGAGCAGCGTGCGGAGTTCGCCGGTTGCGGGCCGTAGTTCGACGACGGTTCGCCGACCGCAGTGAATGAGGAGCCGGTCGGAGCCACCGGGGGCGAAGATCCGCTGGCAGTCCGTCGACCGAAGCGCCTCGGGCAAGACCCAGCGGCCGAGTTCGTGGCCGTCGTGGACGTCGAGCAGTCGCACCTCCTCGCCGTCCGGCGCGCCGATCAGCACCGTATTGCCGCTAGCGACGGGGGGAACAGTGGCGGCGCGGCCGGAGGCGCTCCAGCGGATGTGTCCGGTGGCCGAATCGAGGGCCGTCAGGTCGGTGTATCCACGCCAACCACCGATGAGCACGGTGTCAGCAGTGGCGGTGATGTAGCCGGTGAAGCGCGGCAGGGGGACGGTCCACAGAACGGTCCCGGTGCGCAGGTCCCAGCAGGTGAGCGCGTCGATGTTCTGGGCGATACCGAAGCAGCGGTCACCGGCCACCGCGACGGCCCGGGGCCACAGGCCGAAGGGGACGTCCCAGCGAACCGTGCCGTCCCAGCGGTCCAGGCAGACGAGTCGGGTCCAGCGCTCGTGTACGACAACACAGTCGTCGCCGACCGCGAGTTCCGATCCGGAACCACGCTGGTGCAGGTCACGCTCCCACAGGACTTCCTCCGACATGCCGCCACCCTTCGAGAACCGAACCACACCCGGCGAACGCGCCAAGCCGACGCCGCCTTCGCGGCCGTTCCTCCCCGACGCACACCACATGCTCACTGCGGCGGGGAGCCAACCGCAGCACGCCGTCCAGGCCGACGGTGAAGGTGAACGGCTCGGCCAGATTCTCGGCTGCGGCCTGCGCCGCCCACTGCTCAAGGTCCTGGGCCGACCGTAGCCGAAAGCCCTCACCGCTGGGGCGGATGAGGGCTCGCAGCTCGGGTGGGCCGATGTACGGGTAGGGCCGCATCGATCCTCCGTCGAGGATGCCCGGCCGCCCGCTCCCCCGGGGCGGGCGGCCGGGGCCGGGTGACGGGGCCTCAGCCCTTGACGCAGACGACCTGCTTGAGCTGGGCCACGACCTCGACCAGGTCGGTCTGCTGGGCCATGACCTTTTCGATCGGCTTGTAGGCGCCCGGGATCTCGTCCACGACGCCGGAGTCCTTGCGGCACTCCACGCCCCGGGTCTGCTCCTCCAGGTCCTGCACGCCGAACTTCTTCTTGGCGGCCGTACGGCTCATCTTCCGGCCGGCGCCGTGCGAGGCCGAGTTGAACGCCCGCTCGTTGCCGAGGCCCTTGACGATGTACGAGCCGGTGCCCATCGAACCGGGGATGATCCCGAACTCCCCCGAGCCGGCCCGGATCGCGCCCTTACGGGTCACCAGCAGTTCCTGGCCCTCGTACGTCTCCTCGCTGACGTAGTTGTGGTGGCAGCTGATCACCGGGTCGAAGGCGACCTTCGCCTTGGGGAACTCCTTGCGGACCACGTCCTGGAACAGCGCCATCATGATGGCCCGGTTGTTCTTGGCGTACTCCTGCGCCCAGAACAGGTCCTGGCGGTAGGCGCCCATCTGCGGGGTGTCCGAGATGAAGACCGCGAGGTCGCGGTCGACCAGGCCCTGGTTGTGCGGCAGTGTCTGGGCGATGCCCATGTGGTGCTCGGCCAGTTCCTTGCCGATGTTGCGCGAACCGGAGTGCAGCATCAGCCAGACCGCCCCGGAGGTGTCGGTGCAGACCTCGACGAAGTGGTTTCCGCCGCCGAGCGTGCCCATCTGGGACAGCGCCCGCTCCCGCCGCCACTTCACCGCGTCCGCGATGCCGTCGAAGCGGGACCAGAAGTCGTCCCAGCCCGCCGTCGGGAAGCCGTGCAGCTTGCCGGGGTCGACGGCCTCGGGGTGGGCGCCGCGGCCGACCGGGATGGCCGCTTCGATCCTGGAGCGCAGCCGGCTGAGGTTGTCGGGCAGGTCACGGGCGGTGAGTGAGGTCTTGACCGCGCTCATTCCGCAGCCGATGTCGACGCCGACCGCGGCCGGGCAGACCGCGCCCTTCATGGCGATGACGGAGCCGACCGTGGCTCCCTTGCCCAGGTGGACGTCCGGCATGACGGCGAGGCCGCTGATCCACGGCAGCGAGGAGATGTTCCGCAGCTGCTGCATGGCCTGGCCCTCGACCGTGGCCGGGTCCGTCCACATCCGGATCGGGACCCGGACGCCGGGGACTTCGGTGTACGACATGCTTGATCGACCTCCACGGTCGGTGAGTGATGAGATGAAGTCTGGGACGCCGTGCCAGGGGGGCCGCTGCTGCGGCCGTCACGGCGTGATGGTGGTGCGGCGTGGTGGTGTTGCTCGACTGTCCTGCCGCTGCTTCAGCGTTGGGGACAGGAGTAGGCAGTGGAGGGGCGTCGCCTGGGGGAGGCACAGGCGCTGAAACGCCTGTTTTGCAACTCGACCCGCACGGTGACCGCCTCCTCTCCACTGCCTCGGACCGGACTGTCGACCGGTCACATGGACTATCTAGCCATGCAGCCCGGGAACCCCGCAATGGAATTAGAACGGCGGCCCCGCCTCAGTGTTCGAGACGGGGCCGCCGCTTGTTACGGGTACTGCCTGACGTGGTGTCAGTGGAGCAGATGGAGCAGGTAAGGCAGGTGGAACAGCCGGGTCACTGCCTCAGTGGGCGATGACCGGGATCGACGCCTCGCCGATCTCCTCGCCGGCACCGCCGGTGGGCGGAGCGACGGCGTCGCGGCCGGCGTTGACCAGGGCGAAGGTGAGGCCGGCGGCGATGACGAGAATGCCGACCGCCACCCAGATCGCCGCGACGTAGCCGTGCACCTGGGCCTGGGCGAGCAGCGCCGGGTTGCCGGCACCGTGGGACTTGATGTAGCTGCTGGTGGCGTTGACCGCGATGGTGCTGAGCAGGGCGGTGCCGATGGAGCCACCGATCTGCTGCGAGGTGTTGATCATCGCCGAGGCGACACCCGAGTCACGCGGCTGGACCTTGTAGGTGGCCAGGCTCATGGCGGGCATGAAGGCCGTACCCATGCCGAGACCGAGCAGCAGGAAGCCGGGCAGCAGCACTGCGGCGTAGGAGCTGCCGACGCTGAGCTGGGTCAGGAACAGCATGCCGACGGCGGCGACCAGGAAGCCGGGGCCCATCAGCAGCCGGGCCGGGACCCGGTTCATCAGCCGGGCGCCGATCTGGGTGGAACCGGCGATCATGCCGCCGATCATCGGCAGGAAGGCCACGCCGGTCATGACCGGGGTGTAGCCCTTGACCTGCTGCAGGTAGTAGGTCAGGAAGAGGAACAGGCCGAACATCCCGATGATGGCCAGGCCGAGCGACAGGTAGACGCCACCGCGGTTGCGGTTCAGGATCACTCGGAGCGGCAGCAGCGGCGCCTTGACCTTGCTCTCGACCAGGACGAAGGCGGCGAGCAGCACGGCGGAGGCGATGAACATGCCGATGGTGATCGGAGCGCCCCAGCCGTCGCCGGGGGTGGAGGCCTTGGTGAAGCCGTAGACCAGGGCGACCAGGCCGGTGGTGGCGAGCAGCACACCGGGGATGTCGAGCCGGTCGCGGTTGCGGCCTTCCTCGCGCTCGTGGATGAAGAGCACGGCGCCGATGGCGGCGATGATCGCGAAGAAGATGTTCACGAACAGGGCCCAGCGCCAGTTGGCGTACTGGGTGAGGACACCGCCGAGGATCAGGCCGACGGCGCCGCCGGCGCCGGCGATGGCGCCGAAGATGCCGAACGCGGCCGCGCGCTCCTTGGCCTCGGTGAAGGTGACCGCGAGCAGCGACAGCGCGGCGGGGGCGAGCAGTGCGCCGAAGACGCCCTGGAGGGCCCGGGCGCCGAGCAGCATGCCCTCGTTGACGGCCGCGCCGCCGAGGGCGGAGGCTGCGGCGAAGCCGACCAGACCGAGTATGAAGGTGCGCTTACGGCCCCAGAGGTCGGAGATGCGTCCACCGAAGAGGAGCAGTCCGCCGAAGGCGAGGCTGTAGGCGGTGATGACCCACTGCCGGTTGGCGTCCGAGATGTGCAGGTCCACCTGGGCGTGCGGGAGGGCGATGTTCACCACAGTGGCGTCGAGGACGACCATCAGCTGGGCGATCGCAATGAAGATGAGCGCCTTCCAGCGCTGCGGGTCGGGTTCGAGTTGAACGGGCTGGTCTGACTTACTGAGGTTGGACATGACTGTTCCCATGACTGTCTAGGCAAGGTCGAACTCGGTACGGCACGCGCTCGGTTGCGCGCCGGTGCTCTGTCGCTGTTGTTCCGGTCGAGCCGGTGTGGTCAGTGGTGCTGCATGCGCGTGGCCACACAGCTGTCACGGAGGTCATCGAGAGTGGCCGGCCGTCCGGCGAGGATGGAGCGCTGTGGCGTCCGCAGCCCGTCGAGGACGAGCTGGAGGTGCCGGTGGACGAAGTAGCCGTGGTCCGCGGGTGCGGCGCCCGGCAGCGGACGGGCGATCTGCGAAGCGATGATCATGATGTCGCCGGGGCCCACGTCCGTACGCATGGTTCCCTCGGCCTGGGCATGGTTGACGACGCCAGTGACGACGATGTCGAGGCGGTCGCGTGCGGCCTGGAGGTCCGGCTGGGCCAGGTCCATCCAGTCGGAGAGCATGGGGCACAGGGCCCCGATCTTCCATTCGACGGCCCCGTGCACTATGGCTTCCAGCGCCGTGAAGGCGTCGGGGGCGTCGTTCATGATCGCCTCGGCCTCGTCGGCCATGGTGGCGAGAACGGAGAGAACGACGCTGCGGATGAGCTCGCGCCGGTCCGGGAAGTGCCGGTAGAGCGTTGCGTTGCCGATGCCGGCGCGGCGGGCGATCTCGTCCAGCGGGACGTCGGGGCCGAACTCGATGAATGCCTCCTGCGCCGCGGCGACGATGCGCTCACGGTTGCGGGTGGCGTCGGCACGCAGCCGGGGGGCGGCACCGCGGGTGACGGCTTGCGTGACCATGGAGCACTCCTCTGCTGACGTGTCGGCGGCCGACATAGTGGCCCTGGTGCTACGGGTGTGTTGCTACGAGGTTACCGATCCGGGGATTCGGTCCCCGTTTCCGTAAGTCAATCAGCTAAACGGGGAGAGGGTCCCCAGAAATTGCACAGCTGGACGTGAGCTACGCCACATTTTTAGTCGTCGCAGCTCAGCAGCGGTAAGGTCCGCGAGCGACCAGGGGAGGTCTAGACCATGACAGCAGAAGCGACCATCGGTGCCGCGCTCACCCGGATCGGCGGGACCCTGCAGCGCCGGGACTTCCGCTGGTGGTTCGGCAGCCAGGTGGTGTCCGCATCCGGCAATGCCACCCAGGTGGTGGCCCTGTCCTGGGTGGTGTTGCAGCACACCGGGAACGCCTTCTGGCTCAGCGTGCTGATGGTGTGCAGCTGGGGACCGATGCTGCTGCTCGGCCCCTGGGCCGGAGCACGGGTCGACCGGCACGACCGCCGCCGGATCCTGCTGCTCACCCAGTTCCTGCTGATGCTGTCCGGCCTGCTGCTGAGCCTGCTGACCGCGGTCGGCTCGCTCACCCTGTGGATCATCCTCGGCATGTCCCTCTTCGGCGGCGCGGTCACCTCCCTGGACTCACCGGCCCGCCAGGTCTTCATCGTCGACCTGGTCGGCAAGGACGGCCTCGCGGGCGCGGTCGGCCTCTGGGAGGTGGTGGTGAACTCCTCCCGGGTGCTCGGCCCGGCGATCGGCGGCGCGCTGCTGGCCACGGTCGGCCCCGGCGCCTGCTTCCTGGTCAACGCCGTCGCGCTGCTGGCCCCGCTGTACGTGCTGTGGCGGCTGGTCCCCCCGGCCGACGCGGAGCACGTCCGTCCGCCCAGGGAGCGCGGCGCGATCCGTTCCGGGCTGCGCTACGCCTGGGGCAACCCCACCGTACGGGCCTGCCTGCCGATGGCCGCGGCCGGCGGGATGCTGTTCACCATGGGCATCGCCCTGCCGGTGCTGGCCACCCGCACCTTCCACCTCGGCGGCGGCGGGTACGGCGCGCTGCTGGCCGCCTTCGGCCTCGGCGCGCTGCCCGGCGCCCTGTTCGCCGCCGCCACCCAGGCCCCCACCGGGCCGAGGGTGCGCACCCTGGCGCTGGCCACCGGCGGCTCGGTGCTGCTGGTCGCCTACTCGCCGTTCCTGGTGCTGGCCTTCGCGGCGATGGCACTGGCCGGCTTCACCTCGATCTGGTTCATCGCCACCGCGAACACCCTGGTGCAACTGCGGTCCGCGCCGGAGATGCGGGGCCGGGTGATGGGCCTGTGGGGCATGGCCCTGCCCGGCACCGTGCCGATCACCGGCTTCGCGGTCTCCGCCGTGATCGAGACCCTGGGCGCCCGGTCGGGCTTCGCCTGCTCCGGTGCGGCGATGCTGGTCACCGCGCTGCTCGGGTGGAAAGCCCTGGCGGACCGCGACTGACACCCCGTAGGCTCTGTCCCATGTACCGCTCCGGACCGCACTAGACGGACTCGTAGCCCGCCCCGCCCGCTGAGGGCGCCGGGTGGCGACGCTCTCTGTCCTGTCTGCGTCCACGTGTCCGGAGAATCCCATGTCACGCCCTCTCGGGGGCAGTGCGTCCTATCGCGCTGTCCTGCTGCTCCCCCATGCCCTCGGCCTGTTCGCCGCCGCCATGCTGGCCCGGCTGTCCTACGGACTGCTGGGCCTGCCGCTGCTGCTGACGCTGCGCCAGGCCACTGGCTCCTACGCCGTCGCCGGAACCGCCGCCGGTCTCTTCGGCCTGGTCAGCGCGGTGCTCGGGCCGGCCAGGGCGCGCCTGGTCGAGCGGCGTCCGCGCACCCTGATGCTGTTCGCCGTCCTCTATGCCGGGCTGCTCGCGGTGACCGCCGCGACCGGCCGGACCGGGGCCGCCCCCTGGTTCGCGATCACCCTGGCCGGAGTCACCGGCCTGTTCCCACCCCCGGTCGGCCCGCTGATGCGAGCCCTGTGGGGCCGGCTCGCGGCCGACCCGCGGCAGCGGCAGCGGGCGCTCAGCCTGGACACCGTCTCCGAGTCCACCGTCTTCGCCGCGGGTCCGGCCCTCGGCGGGGCGCTGATCGGCGCGGGGTCCGCGCCGCTGGCGCTGACGGTCTGCGCGGGGCTGGTCCTGGTCGGCTTCCCGGCGCTCGCGAGAGCGCTCCGGCGCGCACCGGCCCGGCTGCGCCCGACCGACCGCGCAGCCGGCACAGCGGGCCGCGCGGCGGACCCGCGCCCGGCGCGCGGCCCGCTGCGCCGACCGGAGTTCGCCGTCATGCTGCTGGTCGTGCTCGGCTCGGCCTGCGGCCTGGCCGTGCTGGAGATCGCGTCCGTGGCCAGTTGGGGCGCGGGTACCGCAGGCACGCTGCTGACGCTCAGCTCGGTGGGCGGGGCGGTCGGCGGGCTGGTCTACGGGAAGCGGAGCTGGCGGTCCTGGCCCGGACGCCGGCTGGCGCCACTGGCCGTCGCTGGCGCCGTCTGCTTCGCGCTGCCGGCCCTGCTGCCGGCGGTCCCGGTCGCCGCCGTCGCCTTCCTGGGCCTGGGGGTCTGCGCCGACCTGCTGCTGATCACGGCCTATCTGCTGGTGGACGCGCTGTTCCCGGAGGGCTCCCAACTGGAGGCCGGGGCCTGGGTGAACACCTGCTACAACCTCGGCATGTCCGTGGGCACGGGCTTCGCGGGGGCGCTCCTCGACCGTTCCGGCGCGACGGCGGTGTTCACCGCGGCAGCGGCCGTGGCCGGGCTCGCCGCCGCGGCGGCGGTGGCGGGCGGAAGGGGGTGCTTCCGCTCACCACCGCCGCCGGGCACCGACGCTGCGTCAGGCGTGCACGACGGTGACCTCGCCGAGGCCGATGTCCTTGAGCGGAGCGGCAATTGATGCCGCGTCACCCACCAGGACGGTGACCAGCCGGTCCGGCGGGAAGGCGGCCACCACGGCGGCCGTCGCCTCGGCCGTGCTGGTGCCCGTCAGCCGGCGGTAGACCTGCGCCTGGTAGTCGTCGGGGAGGCCCTGCTCCACCTGGTCGGCCAGGGTGGAGCAGACCGCCGACGCGGTCTCGTAGCGCAGCGGCGCCACTCCGACCAGGTTCTGCACGGCGATGTCGCGCTCCTCGTCGGTGAGGCCCTCGGCGGCGAGGGTGCGCAGGATGGCCAGGGTGTCGGTGAGCGCCGGGACGGTGGACTCGGTGTCCACCGATCCGGAGATCGCCAGCATCGCCCGGCCGCTGCCGTCCGCCGCCGAGCGCAGCGGCTGGGCGAAGGCGCGGACCCCGTAGGTGTAGCCCTTCTCCTCGCGCAGGACCTTGTCGAGGCGCGAGGTGAGGGTGCCGCCGAGGCAGTAGGTGCCGAGGATCTGCGCGGCCCAGGACGGGTCGTGCCGGTCCGGGCCGATCCGGCCGATCAGCAGCTGGGTCTGCACCGAGCCCGGCCGGTCGACGATGATCACGCGGCCGGTGTCGTCGGCGGTGACCGGCTCGGGGAGGGAGGCCTCGGCCGGGGTGCCGGTCCAGTCGCCCAGGGTGGCCGCGAGCACGGCGTCGAAGTCGACGGCGGAGAAGTCCCCGACGATCACGGCCGTCGCGGTGGACGGGCGCACGTGCGCGGCGTAGAAGTCGGCCACGGCCGCGCGGTCGATGTCCTTGACCGTGTCGGCGGTGCCGGCCCGGGGGCGGGAGATCCGGTCGGCGGCGTCGAAGAGGTCGCCGTAGAGCGCGAACGCGGCCCGGCGGCCGGGGTTGGCGAGCTCGTGCACGATCTCGTCCAGCCGGTTGGCGACCACCCGCTCGATCTCGGCCTCGGGCAGCGCGGGGGCCCGCACCGCGTCGGCGAGCAGGGTCAAGCCGCGCTCCAGCCGGGAGGCCGGGACCTCCAGCGAGAGCCGCAGCGAGCTGTGGTCGGCGTGGGCGTCCAGGTTGGCCCCGGCCCGCTCCAGCTCGGCGGCGAACTCCTCGGCGCTGAGGTCCCGCGTCCCCTCGGAGAAGGCGCGGGCGAGGATGGTGGCGACACCGTCCAGGCCGGCCGGCTCGGCCGAGAGCGGGGCGTCCAGGATGAGTTCGACGGCCACCAGCTTCTGGCCGGGGCGGTCGCAGCGCAGCACGGTGAGCCCGTTGGGCAGGGTGCTCCGGGTCGGTGTGGGGAACGCCCAGGGGGTGGCCTCGCCCGGCTCGGGGCGGGGGTGGAAGGTCATCGTGGAGGCGATGGTCATCGGTTCACGTCCTCGGAGTCTGCGGCGTCGGAGTCTGCGGCGTCTGAGTCGGCGTCATCGGCGTCTGCGTCTGCGTCGGTCGGCTGCGCGGGCTCGTACGTCAGCACGGCGCGGTTGTCCGGGGTCAGATAGCGCGCGGCCACCGCCCTGACCTCCTCCGCCGTCACGTCGAGCACCTTCGCCAGCGCGCCGTCCACCAGCTTGGGGTCGCCGAACAGCACCGCGTAGCGGCACAGTTCGTCGGCCCGCCCGTTCACGGTGTCCAGCCGGTCCAGCCACTCCCGCTCGATCTGCGCCTGGGCGCGCTCCAGTTCCTCCGGCGTGGGGCCCTCGGCGGCGAAGCGGGCGAGCTCCTCGTCCACGGCGGCCTCGACGGTGGTGATCTCGGCCTCGCCGGAGGTCTTGGCGTCCAGCCAGCCCAGCGAGGGCGCACCGGCCAGGCGCAGCAGCCCGAACCCGGCGGTGACCGCGGTGCGGTCGCGGCGGACCAGCCGGTTGTAGAGCCGGCTGGACTCGCCCGAGCCGAGGATGGTGAGCGCCAGGTCGGCGGCGTCGGCCTCGCGGGTGCCGTCAAGCGGCAGCAGGTACGCGGCCATCAGCGCCTGCGAGGGGACCTCCTCCACCAGGTGCTGGCGCAGCGGCGCCACGCCGTCGCGGACCACGGTGCTGCCGTCGCGGGGCGGGCGCTTGCCGTCGTGCGAGGGGATGCTGCCGAAGTACTTCTCGATCCACAGCAGGGTCTGCTCCGGGTCGATGTCGCCGACCACCGAGAGCACCGCGTTGTTGGGCGCGTAGTAGGTGCGGAAGAAGTCCTGGGCGTCGGCGAGGGTGGCCGCGTCCAGGTCCGCCATCGAGCCGATCGGGGTGTGGTGGTACGGATGGCCGTCCGGGAAGGCCATCGCGACCAGGCGTTCGAACGCGGTGCCGTAGGGCACGTTGTCGTAGCGCTGGCGGCGCTCGTTCTTGACCACCGCGCGCTGGTTGTCCAGTCCCGACAGGTCGAGGGCGGACAGCAGCGAGCCCATCCGGTCGGCCTCCAGCCACAGCGCCAGCTCGACCTGGTGGGTCGGCATGGTCTCGAAGTAGTTGGTGCGCTCGAAGCTGGTGGTGCCGTTGAGCGAGCCGCCCGCGCCCTGGACCAGCTCGAAGTGGCCGTTGCCGGGAACGGACGCGGAGCCCTGGAACATCAGGTGCTCGAACAGGTGGGCCAGGCCGGTGCGGCCCTTGACCTCGTGGCGGGAGCCGACGTCGTACCAGAGGCACACGGCCGCGACCGGGGTGAGGTGGTCCTCGGAGAGCACCACCCGCAGGCCGTTGGCCAGGGTGTGCTCGATGATGCCGGTTCCGTCGATGGCTGCGGTTCCGTCGGTGGTGCTGTGGGCCGGGTGGGCCATCCGCTCGTCGTCCTTCCGCTCGGTAGCTGCTGCGTGCCTCGTACTGCTGCGTGCCTCGTGCTGTGTGCCGCATGGTGCTGCGTGCCTCATTGTGGTCCAACACAGGTCCAACGAAAGACCGTCCCGGACCGTGCGGCTGTTCGCTGCGAGCGTTCCCCGCAGGTCCGTGCAACAGCCCTGTCACGGGACTGTCGGCGCGAGGGGCCACAATGGGGCCCGTACCCGATACGTCCGTCATAGATCCGTGAGTGCAAGGGAGCCCCGCCGCGATGGCCCGCCGCAGTTCGCAGACCCCGCCGCCCGAGGATTTCGAGGAGCGGATCCTCGACATCGACGTCGTGGACGAGATGCAGGGCTCCTTCCTGGAGTACGCCTACTCGGTGATCTACTCCCGTGCGCTCCCCGACGCGCGGGACGGCCTCAAACCGGTCCACCGCCGGGTGCTGTACCAGGCCAACGAGATGGGCCTGCGCCCCGACCGCGGCTATGTGAAGAGCGCCCGCGTGGTCGGCGAGGTGATGGGCCGGCTGCACCCGCACGGTGACGCCTCCATCTACGACACCCTGGTCCGGATGGCGCAGCCGTTCTCGATGCGGCTGCCGCTGATCGACGGTCACGGCAACTTCGGCTCGCTGGGCAACGACGACCCGCCGGCCGCGATGCGCTACACCGAGGCCAGGCTCGCCGCCGCGTCGATGGCGATGGTGGAGTCGATCGACGAGGACACCGTCGACTTCGCCCCCAACTACGACGGCAGCGAGCAGGAGCCCGGGGTCCTGCCCTCCGCCTTCCCGAACCTGCTGGTCAACGGCTCGTCAGGGATCGCGGTCGGGATGGCGACGAACATGCCGCCGCACAACCTCGGCGAGGTGGTGGCCGCCGCCCGGCATCTGATCAAGCATCCGAGCGCCGACCTCGACACCCTGATGCGCTTCGTGCCCGGCCCCGACCTGCCCACCGGCGGCCGGATCGTCGGCCTGAGCGGGATCAGGGACGCCTACGAGAACGGCCGCGGCACCTTCAAGATCCGCGCCAAGGTCTCGGTGGAGGACGTCACCCCGCGCCGCAAGGGCCTGGTGGTGACCGAGCTCCCCTACACGGTGGGCCCGGAGAAGGTCATCGCCAAGATCAAGGACCTGGTCAACGCCAAGAAGCTGCAGGGCATCTCGGACATCAAGGACCTGACCGACCGCTCGCACGGGCTGCGGCTGGTCATCGAGGTGAAGAACGGCTTCGTCCCCGAGGCGCTGCTGGAGCAGCTCTACAAGCTGACCCCGCTGGAGGAGTCCTTCGGCATCAACAACGTGGCCCTGGTCGACGGCCAGCCGCTGACGCTGGGTCTGAAGGAGCTGCTGGAGGTCTACGTCGACCACCGCTTCGAGGTGGTCCGCCGGCGCTCCGAGTTCCGCAGGACCAAGCGCCAGGACCGGCTGCACCTGGTCGAGGGCCTGCTGGTGGCCCTGATCGACATCGACGAGGTCATCCGGATCATCCGCGGCAGCGACAACACCGCGATGGCCAAGGACCGGCTGATGGAGCACTTCGGCCTGTCCGAGACGCAGACCCTCTACATCCTGGAGACCCCGCTCCGCCGGCTCACCCGCTTCGACCAGGTCGAGCTGGAGGCCGAGCAGGAGAAGCTGCGGACCGAGATCCTCGGGCTGACCGAGATCCTGGAGTCGGACACCCTGCTCCGCAAGGTGGTCTCCGACGAGCTGGCCGCGGTGGCGAAGAAGTTCGGCACCGAGCGGCGCACGGTGCTGCTGGAGAGCGGCGCGGTGGCCGCCGCCGCGGTGCCGCTGGAGGTCGCGGACGACCCCTGCCGGGTGCTGCTCTCCTCGACCGGGCTGCTGGCCAGGACCTCAGACGAGATCAGTCCGGCGGACGGCGACAGCGGCCGGGCCAGGCACGACCTGGTGGTCTCCACGGTCACGGCGACGGCCAGGGCCGACATCGGCGCGGTCACCTCGGCCGGACGGGTGCTGCGGCTGCCGGTGATCGACCTGCCGTCGCTGCCGCCCAGCTCCAACGCCCCGGTGCTCTCCGGCGGCGCGCCGGTCGCCGAGTTCCTCAAGCTGGACGCGGGCGAACGGGTGCTGGCGCTGACCACGCTGGACGAGTCCTCCCCCGGCCTGGCCCTGGGCACCGAGCAGGGCGTGGTCAAGCGAGTGGTCCCGGACTGGCCGGAGAACAAGGACGAGTTCGAGGTGATCGGCCTGCGGGACGGCGACCGGGTGGTCGGCGCGACCGAGCTGCGCACCGGCGAGGAGGAACTGGTCTTCATCACCTCCGACGCCCAGCTGCTGCGGTTCCAGGCCGCCCAGGTCCGCCCGCAGGGGCGCCCGGCCGGGGGCATGGCCGGAATCAAGCTGGCGGACGGCGCCCGGGTGCTGTCGTTCACGGCCGTGGACCCGGCCGCGGACGCCGTGGTGGTCACCGTCGCCGGATCCACCGACGCGCTGGACGGCCTCGGCGGCCTGGGCACCGCGAAGGCCACCCCGTTCGACCAGTACCCGCGCAAGGGGCGGGCCACCGGCGGGGTGCGCTGCCAGCGCTTCCTGCGCGGCGAGGACAAGCTGGTCCTGGCCTGGGCCGGGGCCTCCCCCGCCCGCGCCGCGACCGCCAACGGCTCCCCCGCCGAACTCCCCGGCCGTGACCCCCGCCGCGACGGCTCGGGCGTCCCCCTGGCCAAGCAGATCGCCGCGGTGGCCGGCCCGGCGTAGCGGAGTGACGATGCGTCAGGCCGGTGCGAGGCGAATCCCGTACGCACCTGCCTGACGCACCATCATCTGGCGTCCCCCGCTTGGCTCCTGGCCCGCGAACCAGCACTCCGGCGTCGTTTCCAGGCTGCCGTGCAGGGCATCACAGGAGGGAGGCGTCGGGGCGAAACCGTCTCACCTCTGGCGCTCGTGGCCGGCCGACCAGTGTTGCTCGGCAGCCATGCGCAGCACATCCACCCAGGCGCGCTGTGAGTTCCCGCCCAGCGGAAGTTCGCTGAGTCGCGCCCCGGCAGGATTCGGGGGTCGCCGATGGACAGCACCGAGGGCACGGCAGGAACGGTCTGGCAGTACACATGGAAGGTCCTGGTCGCTCTGATCCTGCTCGCCGTCATCGCCGTGGCGTGCGTGGCTCTGAGCGGCTGGATGAACGACTCCGTCGTCTCCCTCTCCGGAAGCATGGGCCGGGCGAAAGACCTCGGCACGGTGGGGCAGTACTTCGACGCCGGCAGCGCTGTCTTCTCGGGCATCGCCCTGCTCCTGGTCATCGTCACCACAGTGATGCAGCGTCGGGAACTGGCGATGCAGCGCGACTCCCTGGGGAAGTCGCAATGGGAACTCCACCGCTCGGCCGAGACCGAGATGCGCAAACTGCACATGGACCTGATCAAGATGGCGATCGACGACGACTCGCTCGCAAAGCTCTGGTCCTACGACGACAGCATCCCCGCCGAGCAGGTCCGGCAGTACCTCTACGCGAACCTGATCTTCTCCCACCTCCTCCTCAACCACGAACTGCACGTCATCGACGAAACGAACATCCTCGGACACATCCACGGGGTCGCCAGGAGTCCGATCTTCCGGGAGTACTGGGTCGCCAGCGCATCGGCCAGAGCCCTGCTGAACCAGGAATCGACGGAGTACAAATTCGGACAACTGATCGATAGCATTCTGCAACAGCCTCCCGATCCTCCGGACGGGTTGCGAGTGGCCTGACGGGTGACTGGGGACTACTCCGGATGGAGCAGTGAAAGTTGCCAACTTCCGCTGCACAAGGGTTTGATGAGGTGCCATCATGGCGACCTGGGGCCGCCGTTGATGCGTCGGGCCAGGACGCATGCCCGTCGCTGGAAAGTTCTCGGAAGTCACCCTGTGGACATTGTGCGCAGAATTGGGGCGAGCCCCAGAGAGCGCGGAAGCGCAACTGGCCAGACCTGCCCGGATATCTTTGAGCTCTCCGACGGCCGGTTCGCCGTCATCGGCACGGAGATGACGGCAGCGCTCGACGGCCTCCTGCCCGCCGACGCGGGGCGTGCCGACTACGAGAAGATCGTGGTCATCAGCAGGGAGACCCTGCTCCGGGCCAAGGCGGACATCCCCGACGTCTGACGCTGCGTCAGCGGGCCAGCGGGTTGGGCAGCGGGGTGTAGGCCGAATCGCCGCCGTCCGCGCCGGTCCAGCGGAGCAGGAGGTTGGTCTTCGCCGGGACGGTCGGCGCGGCCAGCAGGTCGGCGACCTCCTGGTGGTCGGCGTAGGCGGCGAAGACCGGGCGGGCCAGCGGCCAGAGCGCGGCGGCGGTGCCGGGGCGGCGTTCGGCGACCGCCCCGGCGATCTCCAGCAGATGGTTCGTCACCAGGCAGTAGACCAGCCGCTTCCAGCCGTCGGCGGCGGAGAGCCCGGGGGTGGGAACGTCCGGGCCGAGGCTGCCCAGCAGTTCGCCGTGCCACTGCCGCAGCAGTTTGACCCCCTCGTGGTCGCGGAACACCGCGCGGTCGGGGAAGCCCTCGGCGTCCATCCCCACCAGGACGTTCTGCAGATGGCACTCCAGGACGACGCCGTGCCGCAGATAGGCGTGCAGCACCGGGGGCACCACCTGCTCGACGTAGCGGCGCCACCAGCGGAGCGCGGACGCGTCGTCGGCCAGCCGGTCCAGCGGGCTGCCCGGGAAGCCCTCGCTGAGCCCGGCCGCGAGCAGCGGCGGATCCTCCGCTCCGCCGAACCCGGCCCGGACCAGCACCGCGAACGCCTCGTAGCCGTCCACGCCGCCGACCGCCGCCGTCCGGTAGCCGTGGTCGGCGAGCATGGCGGCGGCGCCGGGGGCGTCGCCGAAGCTCTTCGCCAGCACCTCGTCGACCGGGACCAGCCAGCGCAGGTCGCGCAGCCACAGCCGCCTGATGTCATTGGTGATCCGCACATCCAGGCTGAACTTCAGGAAGAGGTCGGCCCCGGGCAGGTACACCGTGCGGATCGAGGAGGTCGCCCAGGCGAGTTCCGGGGTCGGTCCGAGCACCCGCAGCCGTCCGTCGCCCAGGGCGGCGTCCAGGGCCGGATGGCGGTCCAGCAGCCGGAGCTGCCAGGGGTGGGCGGGCAGGATCCGGTAGCCCGCCGGGGCCCGGTCGCCCCAGAGCTGGTCCAGCACCGCGCTGTCGCCCTCCCCCGCGAGCAGGTCCTCGCGCACGGCCAGCAGGGTCAGTGGGAAGGCGGCGTACGCCTCCGGCGCGTACGGCAGCCAGGCGCCGGCCGGGCCGCCGCCCCGGGTCTTGGCGGCGGGGTGCTGGCGGTGGCCGGCGACCAGGGCCTGCTCCGAGCGCAGGAACAGGTCGTCGGGCGGGCTGAGCCGGGCACGGGCGGCGAGCAGCTCCGCGATCACGTCCCGGCTGTCCGCGATCTCACCCGCGAGCGTGGTGTTGTCCGTCCCGGTGCGGGCCCGCAGTTCGCTCGCGGCGACGGCGACCAGCCCGTCCAGCGAGAGCGCGGTGGACCGCCCCCGCGCGTCGACCAGTTCCGGACGGCTCGGCCGACGCCCCGGACGGACCGTCAGCCGCTGCCCGGTGGCGGGCAGCAGCAGGCCCTCGCCGTCGGGCACGGCCAGCTCCCGGACCACGCAGCTGAGCAGCGCCGTTTTCGCCAGGTCATCCGCCCGCCCCTCGCTCACGCTCATCCCGCCGACCTCTCCCAGCTGCAGTGTTCCGACCCTCTGGACCAGTCTCCTGCGGTGATCCACGGCAAACCCTGGTATGACCTGACTCATGCTTCCCGATCCGGGTTCGCCGGAGACCCCAGTGGAAACCGCCTTCGCCGAGGAGTTGGCCGCCGTCCGTCCGGACCTGGTGCCCGCCTTCCGTGCGGCCCTGCCGGGGGCCAGGGCCGCCGTGCTGGCCCGGCTGTGGCGCTCGCTGCGGTTCGAGCGGCTGCCCGGCGCCGCACAGCACCGGCTGAGCGGACCCGAGGTGCGAGGCTACGACGTGGGCGCCCCCAAGGACGAGTTCGAGGTGTGGGCGGACGGCCGCGGCTTCCGGCATCCGGCCCGGCTGGTCGGCGCGCTGGGCCTGATCGGCGGGGAGGGCTTCGCCGCTGAGTTGGAGCACAGCACGGCCTCGCTCGCGCTCTCCCGCGCCGGTGCGCCCCCGCGCGGCGGCGGGGCCGACCGGGCCGACGCCGGCCTGGTCGGGTACGAGCAGAGCGTGGTGGACGGCCATCCCTACCACCCCTGCTGCCGCAGCCGCCCCGGCTTCACCGTCGCCGACCAGCTGGCCTACGCCCCCGAGCACCGGCCGGTGGTGCAGCTCGGCCTGGTCCCGCTGCCGCCCTCGGCCTGCACGGTGGTCGGCGACTGGCCGGATTCGCTGCGCGACGGCCGGGGGCGACTGCTGCTGCCGGCCCATCCCTGGCAGCTCCGCGAGGTGCTGCCGGAGCTGGGCTTCCCCGCCGCGGAGGGCCCGCTGGCCGCGGACCCGCTGATGGCGGTGCGGACGCTGGCCCCGGTCGGCGGCGGCCCGCACATCAAGACCGCGCTGTCGCTGCGGATGACCTCCTCGGTGCGGGACATCTCCGGCGGCTCGGTGCTGACCAGTTCGGCGCTGTCGGCGCTGCTGGCGGCGGTGACCGACCGGCTCGGCGGGGACCTGCTGATCACCCGCAACCTGGCCGCGGCGAGCGGCCACACCGGCGCGGGGAGCGGCGGGAGCGCCGGGGGCGCGGCGGACGGGCTCAGCCCGGACCTGGCGGTGCTGCTGCGGGAGTCCCCCGAGATCCACGCCGGCCCCGGCGAGCGGGTGCTGCCGCTGGCGGCGGTCACCGCGGTCCCGGGCGGGGGCGACCCGGTGGCCTGGCTGGGCGCGCTGGCCCGGCTGGCCTGGCCGCCGCTGCTGCGGCTGCTGTCCTGGGGGGTGGCGCTGGAGGCGCACGGCCAGAACCTGCTGGTGGTACTGGACCGGCAGGACCGGCCGCAGCGGCTGGTCTACCGGGATCTCGCCGATGTCCGGGTCAGCCCGGCCCGGCTGGCCGCGATCGGGGTGCGCCCGGTCGGCCTCGGCGGCCGTGTCCTCGACGACGATCCGGCCGTGCTGCGCCGCAAGCTGCTGGGTTCGCTGCTCGGCGGCACCCTCAGCAGCCTGGTCGCCCAACTCGGCGGCGGCGTCCGCACGGTGGAGCACGAACTGTGGGCCGTGGTGGCCCAGGCAGCGCGGGAGGCGGCCGGGGTGCTGGTCGCGGAGGACCGGCGGGCGCTGCTGGAACAGCCGCTGCCGGTCAAGGCGCTGAGCCTGATGCGGCTGGCCGAGCAGCCCCCGGGTGACCAGTGGACCCTGCTGCCCAACCCCCTTGCAGCAACCCGGGGCGGAAAATCAAGCCGGTAAGGCTAACCTTGCTTGAGTGAGCACCTGCACCACCCTGTCAAGGGAACTGATTGAGCCAATGAGCGGCACTGCCGCCACGGGCGCCACCTGGCTGCTGCTGGAGCAGCCGGGCCCCTGGGGTGCCAAGGCCCTCACCCAGAGCCACCTGGACCCTGAGTTCGGCCGCGCGCTCGAGGCCCGGGCCAAGGGCACCGGGCTGCGGATCGCACTGATCCGCCGTCCCGGACGCCATGCCGACGCGCCGCCCGCGCCGAGCCGGCAGGTCTACCTCGCGCACACCGCCCCCGGCCGCTCCTGGATCCGCGAACTGGTCCTGGACGACCCCGCGGAGCTGCTCGGGTACGACTTCGCCGCGCTGGCCGCGGGCGACCACGGCGGTATCGGCCAGGAGTACCGGGGCGAGCCGCTGGCGCTGGTGTGCACCAACGGCCGCCGTGACCGCTGCTGCGCGCTGCTCGGCCGCCCGCTGGCCGCCGAACTGGCCGCCAGCGGCCACGCCCAGGTCTGGGAGGTCACCCACCTGGGCGGCCACCGCTTCTCCCCCACCATGCTGGTGCTGCCCTACGGCTACGCCTACGGACGGATGTCCGCGCACACCGCCAAGGAGATCCTGGGGGCCACCAGGGAGGGGCGGATGGTCCCGGAGTGGTGCCGGGGCCGTTCCTCCTGGGACCGCCCGGGCCAGGCCGCCGAACTGGCCGTCCGCGAGCAGATCGGCGAGGACCTGGCAGAGGCGCTGACGGTCCGCCAGACCCCGGTCGACGCGGACACCTGGTCCGTCACGGTCGCCCACGGCGACGGCCGCAGCTGGACCGTGCGGGTCCACCGCAGCGCCGCCGAAACGGCCCGCTCCGAGAGCTGCCTGAAGCTCCCCACCAACCCGGACCGCTATGACGTCGACACCGGCGGTCTTTTTGTTCAGACGGCAAAGTAACTGACCCCGAGAGAGCCGAAGTGCCGACGCGGAACCGGTTGCAGGCGTTACGCTGGAACTGCCTCCGGGCGCGCCTCCCCCGTCGCGCCCGGAGGCCTCGTCACGTCCGGGGCCCTGTGGCCGGAACCGTCCGCCCGGCCGGTCCGCCGGCCCCTCCGTCCACGCGGTTCACACCGCGCCGGCGCCGGTGAGCGAGCGCACTTCCAGTTCCGCGTAGGCGTCCGGATCGGCCCGCTCGCGGGAGGTGACCGTGCCCAGCCAGCCGAACAGGAAGCCGCACGGGATCGAGACGATCCCCGGGTTCTGCAGCGGGAACCAGTGGAAGTCCACCCCGGGGAAGATCGCGGCCGGGCTGCCCGAGACCACCGGCGAGAAGACCACCAGCACCAGTGCCGGGACCAGCCCGCCGTAGATGGCCCAGGTGGCGCCACGGGTGGTGAAGCGGCGCCAGAACAGGTTGAACAGCAGCGCCGGGAGGTTCGCCGAGGCCGCCACGGCGAAGGAGATCCCCACCAGGAAGGCCACATTGAGCTTCTGTGCGTACAGGCTGAGCACGATGGCCAGCGCGCCGATCACCACCGCGGCGATCCTGGCCACCACCACCTCCTGGTGCTCGGTCGGCGGTTCCTCCTCCGGGTGGCGGAACGCCCTGGCCCACAGGTCGTGGGCGAAGGAGGCGGACGAGGCCAGGGTGAGCCCGGCGACCACGGCCAGGATGGTGGCGAAGGCCACCGCCGAGGTCAGTGCGAAGAGGATCGTTCCTCCATTGCTGCCGGCACCGCCGCCGAGCACCTCCGACAGCAGCGGCACCGCGGTGTTCCCCGCCTCGTTGGAGGCCTTCACCGCGGTGGCGCCGACCAGCGCCGCCGCCCCCAGCCCGAGCACGATGGTCATCAGGTAGAACGAGCCGACCAGCCCGATCGCCCACATCGCCGACCGCCGCGCCGCCCGCGCCGTGGGCACGGTGTAGAAGCGGGCCAGGATGTGCGGCAGGCCGCCGGTGCCGAGCACCAGGGCGATGCCCAGGCTGACGAAGTCCAGCCGGTTGGTCGCGCTGCCGCCGTACTTGCGGCCCGGTTCGAGGTAGCTGTGCCCGTAGCCGCTGCCGTGCGCGGCGGAGCGGGCCAGCGTGCCCAGGTCGCCGTGGAAGCGGATCAGCACCAGCACGCAGAGCCCGGCCGCACCGGCCATCAGCAGCACGCACTTGACGATCTGGATCCAGGTGGTCGCCTTCATCCCGCCGACCGTCACATAGACCACCATCAGCGCCCCCACGCCGATGATCGCCCAGGCCCTGGCCTGGCTGGAGTGCAGCCCGAGCAGCAGCGACACCAGACTGCCCGCGCCCACCATCTGCGCCAGCAGGTAGAACAGCGACACCACGATCGAGGAGATCCCGGCCGCCGCCCGCACCGGGCGCTGCCGCATCCGCATCGCCAGCACATCGCCCATGGTGTAGCGGCCGCAGTTCCGGACCAGCTCGGCGACCAGCATCAGCACCACCAGCCAG
This sequence comes from Streptacidiphilus alkalitolerans, assembly GCF_042511045.1. Taxonomy (NCBI): domain Bacteria; kingdom Bacillati; phylum Actinomycetota; class Actinomycetes; order Kitasatosporales; family Streptomycetaceae; genus Streptacidiphilus; species Streptacidiphilus alkalitolerans. Next base: position 34,795 of record NZ_JBHEZX010000022.1, on the reverse strand, counting down.
GCCACCAGGAAGCCGATGGTGTAGAGCAGGCCGTCGTAGCCGTAGAGCGCGATCAGACCGGTGACGCCGAGGAACGAGGCGGCCGACATGTAGTCGCCGGAAATGGCGAAACCGTTCTGCAGGGGACTGAAGTCGCGGCCCCCCGCGTAGAAGTCCTCGGCCGCGCGGTTGCGGCGGCCGGCCCAGGCGGTGATGCCCAGGGTGACCACGACCACCACCACGAAGAGCACGGTGGCGAGGCTGCCCGCACCGCCGCTCACCGGAGCCGGTCCTGGGTCTCCCAGCGCAGGCCGAGTGCCATGCGGTCCCTTCGGTCGCGGGCGTGCCGCGCGTAGAGCCAGGTGATCAGGAAGGTGCTGGCGAACTGCAGCAGGCCGAGCACCCAGGCCACGTTGAACGGGCCCGCGACCTGGCGGTCCATCAGCGCGGGGAGGGTGACAGCGGCGATGATGTAGAGCAGGTACCAGGCCAGGAAGGCGGCGCAGGCCGGGAAGACGAAGCTGCGGTACTCCCGGCGGATCTCCTGGAACTCCTCCCCCGCCTGGACATGCCGGTACACCGCGGCGGCGGACTCCGCCGCCGGCGGTTCCGGGCCCGGGTCCGGCTCGGGACCGGCACCGAACCAGGAGCTGGGACCGGGGTCGGGCTCCGGCTCCACGGCCCGGACCGGCGCGGCCTGCACCAGCTCGGCCATGACCTCGGTCGGGGCCTCGGCCTCAGCCGCGGTCTCGGCGGCAGCCCCTGCCTCGGCCTCGGCCCTGACCCCGACCCGTGCCTCGGGCACCGGGACCTCCGCGAACGGCGCGGCCTCGGAGACCGCCTCCGGCGGGCGGGCGGCCCGCTGCTGGGGCGCCGCCCACCAGTCGAACCCGCCCCCGCCCTGCTCCGGACCACCCCCTGCGGGCATCCCTTCGTGCGGCGCCGACGGCTCCTGCTCCGTGGGCGTCGATGTGGATTCCCGATGTCTCAACAACTGTGCTCCCGCGTCGATGGAGTGACGGGAGCCCCCTGTCGTGCCTGGGAGTGCGTGGCTGACCCGCCGCCTCCAGGATGGTCAGCGGGCCGTGCTCATGTGGTCCGGTGTGCGGACGTTCACTCCATCAGGTGAAGTAGCGTCACCCCTCCCGTGACAGGCCGTGACGGTAGGCGTAGCCGACCGCCTGGGCCCGGTCCCTGACCCCGGTCTTGGCGAAGAGGTTGTTGATGTGGGTCTTGACCGTGGCCATGCTGACGAACAGTCGGGTGGCGATCTCGGTGTTGGACAGGCCCTCCGCGATCAGGCCCAGCACCTCCGCCTCACGCACCGTCAGACCGTCCGGCAGCCCCCGTGCTGCCGCCGAGGCCGGCGGGAGCACGGGCCCCGGCGGGACGGCGGTCGTGCTCGGCGCAGCCGGTGCCGGTGCCGCCGTGGCCAGCCGTTCCAGCAGCCGCGCCTGGATCCGCGGCGACAGCCCCGCCGCACCGGACCGGACGTCGGTGATGGCCCTGGCGATCTCCTCCGCCCCGGCGTCCTTGGTCAGATACCCCCGGGCGCCCGCCTCCAGCGCGGGGAACAGCGAGTCGTCGTCGGCGTAGGTGGTCAGCACCACCACCTCGGTCTCCGGCCGCGCGGTCCGGATCCGCCTGGTCGCCTCCACCCCGTCGCAGCGCGGCATCCGAAGGTCCATCAGGACCACGTCGGGGGCCTGTTCGGCGGCCAGTGCCACCGCCTCCTCGCCGTCCGCCGCCGCGCCGACCACCTCGATCCCCGGCAGCAGTCCGAGCAGCATCACAATGCCCTCCCGCACCACCTTCTGGTCGTCCGCGACCAGCACCCTTACCGCCTTCTCGCTCATGCCCTCACCTTAGGGGGACCGTTCGAGGACGGGTGTACCTCAGCCCGCGGGCAGCGTCAGCAGGACCCGGAAGCCCTCCGCCTCGGGTGCCGCGACCAGCGATCCGCCCAGCAGTTCGGCGCGTTCGCGCATCCCCAGCAGCCCCAGGCCACTGCCGGCCGTCGCGAGTTCACCCGCGGGTCCGCCCTCGGCCGCGCCGTTCACGACCTCCAGTTCGACCGTGGCGTCGAGGTACGACAGCCGGAGCGCGCAGGACGCGCCGGGGGCGTGCTTGCGCACATTGGTCAGCGCCTCCTGCGCCGTGCGCCGCACCGCGACCCCGGTCTCGGCCTCCAGCGGCCGGGGCAGCCCGTGCACCTCCAGCGTCGCGCCCGGAAGTTGCTCGACCAGTTCCTTCAGGTAGTCGCCGACCGGGGCGAAGTCCCCGCGCAGCGCGGACAGCGCCTGCCGGGTCTCGGCCAGGCCGTCCTGCGCCATCCGCCGGGCGGCGACGATGCGTTCGCGCAGCTGCGCCCGGTCCGCCCCGGCGTCCAGCATCAGCCGGGCGGCCTCCAGGTGCACCAGCTGCGCGGAGAGGCTGTGGGCCAGGACGTCGTGGATCTCCCTGGCGATCCTGGACCGCTCAGCGAGGGCCGCGGCCTCCGCCTCGGCGGTCCTGGCCGCCCGCTCCTGCTGCAGCAGCCGCTGGGTGGACCCCCGGGCCTCCCAGTCCAGCCGGATGACGTAGCCGAGCACCCCGAGGCCGAAGATGATCGCCGCGTTCCCCAGCCAGGAGTCGGGGTCCGGCACCAGCAGCAGGAACAGCAGCGCGGCCAGGCTGGTGGCCGGTACCGCGACCACCAGCGGCAGCCGCTGGGTGCTGCCGATGGCGAGGCAGCAGATCAGGACGATTCCCAGGGCCGGGGCGTGGTTCACGGTGGCGAACAGGGCCTGCGCCAGCACCAGCGCCAGCCAGCCGAGCGAGCGGCCGATCCGCTTCTGCGGCACGGTGTGCAGAAAGGCCCAGAAGCCGCCCATGCCGACCGCCGCGACCAGGCCGACCTGCCACTTCTCCGGACCGCTGAGGTCGCTCTGGGCGTAGGTGGTCCACAGCGCCGCACCCAGGCCGAGATAGCGCCCGGCCAGCCCGACCCAGTGCCGGGGGGCGGCGAGGCCCTCGCGTTTGAGGGCTTCCGCCGAGGGCCACTCGGTCCAGTTGTCCACAGCGTTCCTGTCTGTCCGTCAGCCTGCGGCAGTGACACCGTACGACGGGCCGACCTCACGTGCCCGCCAGGTCACCACCGCCTTGCGCACCAGCAGGACGGCGGCCAGCGAGAGCATCAGCGCGCCCTGTCCGCTGGCGACCCCCAGCGCGGAGGCCAGCAGGTAGAGCAGCACCCGGACCACGATCATGCCGGTCCAGGCGAAGGCCGTGGCCCTGGTTCCCTTGTACCAGACGGCGCCGGACGCATCACGCCAGATCCGGGTGGTGAAGCCCCAGGCGAAGCCCATGCCGACCTCCACGACGATGCCGATCACCAGCAGCGCGGCAGCGGCGGCCTTGTGCGTCGGGTCCACCAGGTTGCCGTCCCGGAAGGCCAGCACGGCCAGCAGCGCCGGGACGACCAGCATCCTGCGGCCGTCCGCGCTCACCCGCCGGGGTTGGAACTGGCGGGCGACGACATAAACGACGACCACCACGACCAGTGCGACGTTGGCTGTGCTGTTCATGACCTGCTCCAAGGTGGGTGCCTGGTTCCTACACCTCGGAATCTACGGATCCGGCCGCTCAGCGGCCTCGGCGCAGGGGTGGAAGCGCGGATGGAGAAGGCCCTCCACCCTGGGGTGGATGGCCTTCTCCAGCGGATCCGAAGCGGCTCAGGCGTCGATGCGGGAGCGGTCCATCAGCGCCGCCGAGTCCACGATGAACTCCTTGCGGGGCGCGACGTCATTGCCCATCAGCATGTCGAACACCCGCTCGGCCGCCTCCAGGTCGCCGACGTTGATCCGGCGCAGGGTACGGTGCCGCGGGTCCAGCGTGGTCTCCGCCAGCTGGTCCGCGTCCATCTCGCCGAGGCCCTTGTAGCGCTGCACCGGCTCCTTCCAGCGCTGGCCCTTGCGCTGCAGCTCCAGCATGGTGTGGCGCAGCTCGCTGTCGGAGTAGGTGTAGAGGTACTTGTCCTGGCCCTTGCGCGGGTTGGTCAGCTCGATCCGGTGCAGCGGCGGCACCGCCGAGAACACCCGGCCGGCCTCGATCATCGGCCGCATGTAGCGCTGGAACAGGGTCAGCAGCAGGGTGCGGATGTGCGCGCCGTCGACATCGGCGTCGGCGAGCAGCACGATCTTGCCGTAGCGGGCCTGGTCGATGTCGAAGGTCCGTCCCGACCCGGCTCCTATCACCTGGATGATCGCCGCGCACTCGGCGTTCTTCAGCATGTCCGAGACCGAGGCCTTCTGGACGTTGAGGATCTTGCCGCGGATCGGCAGCAGCGCCTGGAACTCGGAGTTGCGGGCGACCTTGGCGGTGCCCAGCGCGGAGTCTCCCTCGACGATGAACAGCTCGCTGCGGTCCACGTCGTCGCTGCGGCAGTCGGCCAGCTTGGCCGGCAGCGAGCTGGTCTCCAGCGCGGTCTTCCGGCGCTGGGCCTCCTTGTGCTGCCGGGCCGCGACCCGGGTCCTGGCCGCGGCGACGACCTTCTCCATCACCGCGCGGGCCTGCGCCTTGTCGTCCCGCTTGGGCGAGGTCAGATAGGCCTTGAGCTCCTTGGCCACCACGGCCGAGACGATCCGGGTGGCGGCCGAGGTGCCCAGGATCTCCTTGGTCTGCCCCTCGAACTGCGGCTCGGCCAGCCGGACGGTGACCACGGCGGTCAGCCCCTCGGTGGCGTCGTCCTTGGTGATGTCGTCCTCGGCCACCCGCAGCAGCTTGGCGGCACGCAGTGCCTCGCCCAGGGTCTTGGTGAGCGAGCGCTCGAATCCGGCCACATGGGTGCCGCCCTTGGGAGTGGCGATGATGTTGACGAAGGAGCGCAGCGTGGTGTCGTAGCCGGTGCCCCAGCGGAGCGCGATGTCCACGCCCAGTTCCCGGGTGACCTCGGTGGCGTTCATGTGGCCGCGGTCGTCGAGGACCGGGACGGTCTCCTTGAAGCTGCCGGTGCCCTGGAGCCGCAGGGTGTCGCAGACGGCCTTGTCGGGGGCCAGGAAGTCGCAGAACTCGGCGATGCCGCCGTCGTAGTGGAAGGTCTGCTCGTCGCTGGGCGCGCCGTCGATGGCCCGGTCGTCGCGGACCACGATGGTCAGGCCGGGGACCAGGAAGGCGGTCTGCCGGGCCCGCGCGTGCAGGCCGTCCAGGGACAGCTGGGCGTCCTTGAGGAAGATCTGCCGGTCGGCCCAGTAGCGGGTCCTGGTCCCGGTCCGGCCGCGGGGGGCCTTGCGGGCCTTGGTGAGGCCGTTGGCGGGGGTGAACCCGCTGTCCGGGCCCTCCCCGGCGAAGGCGCCGGGGGTGCCGCGGCGGAAGCTGATGGCGTGGGTGTGGCCGGTGCGGTCGACCTCGATGTCCAGCCGGGCGGAGAGGGCGTTGACCACCGAGGCGCCGACGCCGTGCAGGCCGCCGGAGGCCGAGTAGGAACCGCCGCCGAACTTGCCGCCGGCGTGCAGCTTGGTCATCACGACCTCGACCCCGGAGAGGCCGGTCTTGGGCTCGACGTCCACCGGGATGCCGCGGCCGTTGTCCCTGACCTCGACCGAGTTGTCGGCGTGCAGCATGACCTCGATCCGGTCGCAGTGGCCGCCCAGGGCCTCGTCGACGGAGTTGTCGATGATCTCCCAGAGGCAGTGCATCAGGCCGCGGCTGTCGGTCGACCCGATGTACATGCCCGGCCGTTTGCGGACGGCCTCCAGTCCTTCCAGGACGAGAAGGTGCCGCGCGGTGTAGTTGGAACCGTCGCTGGGGGAACTCACGCCGCCCCGGAGGGCGGCGGTCTGCACGGTCGTTTCGGCGGTCACGCGCGTACTACTCCTCGTTCTCGGGTCCTGCTCGGTCCAGCTCTGCGTTGCTCTGTCCTGCTCTGCCTTGCTTCGACGTCGTCTCGGATGCTGGTCGATCATCGTTTCGGCGCTACGCGGAGCGCGAACACGGGTCAATCCCCTGGCTCCGAGTAGGGCTGCCAGTGCACCATGGCGTCAATGCTGCCGGGATGCAGGCTACCGGTGTGCGGGGCGGGGCTTCTGCTCCGACCTGATCGCCGCTTATGGTACGCGTACCTCGTACGGGTGTTCGAAACCACGAACGAGTGACGCACATGCCATAGTCGGCAGCAGGCATGAACCATTGAACCTCGGGGCACGTCCTCTCCAACAAGAGAAAAAATCCACGTGCGGACGACGCACCCGAGACTCCCCTTCGCCTCCCGGCAAGGGATCCCCTTCCCGGCTCAACGGCCGGGCCGACCGGCACCCGAGCGACACAAAAGAAAAGCCGCGAGCGGGAACGTTTTCGGCCTGGTTGGATGTTGACCCTGGTACGACAGCTCGTCGAGCTAGAGAAGAGGCGACGTGACTACAGTTCTGACCCCCGCGAGCCCGCTGACCGCAGCTGACCGCTGCGACCGGTGCGGCGCCCAGGCCTACCTGCGCGTTGTGCTGGCATCCGGCGGCGAGCTGCTCTTCTGCGCTCACCACGGCCGCAAGTTCGAGCCGGAGTTGAAGAAGATCGCAGCTGAGATACAGGACGAGACCGGCCGGCTGACGGCCGCCCCCGCCTCCCCGGGCGAAGAGGATCACTGAGGCGCTCCACCGGGCTGCGCTAGAGGCAGCCCCGACGACGAGCTGAACAACGGCAGCAGGCCGGGCGGTGACCATGAGGTCCCCGCCCGGCCTGTGTCGTATCTCACACAACTCCGGCGCGCCCACCGGCCGCTCACACCCTGTCAGCACCCGGCTGCGCCCCGCCCTCAGAGCTGGCGCCGCACCGCGTCCGCCATCGCGGCGACCCTGGTGTAGACGCCCGGGTGCCCCGCCTCGGCGCAGCCGGTGCCCCAGGACACCAGGCCCACCAGAAGCCCGTCCACCACCAGCGGCCCGCCGCTGTCCCCCTGGCAGGCGTCCTTGCCGCCGGTGCTCTGCTCACCCGCGCAGACCATGGTCCGCGCCTGGAACGTGCCGTCCGGACCACCGGGGTAGTCGCGTGCGCACACGCTGTCGCTGATCATCGGCAGCTGCACCGCGTGCAGGCCGAGCGGGTACTGCCCGTTGCCCGAGGTGTCGCCCCAGCCGTAGACCGTCGCCGTGGTCCCGGCCGCGTACGGGGCCGTCGCCCCCTGCGCCACCAGCGGCAGCACGGCCCGGCCGGTCTCCGGCTCGGCCAGGGTGAGCACCGCCACGTCCCAGGTGTTGTTGCGCATCGAGTAGTCCGGGTCGATCCACACCCCGGACACCGGGACCTCGTCGCCGTCCGAGCCGGACAGGTCGGTCCGGCCCACGATCACCTTCAGGTCCGGGCGGTTCGCCGGACGCATGGTCGACTCGTCGTAGAGGCAGTGCGCCGCGGTGACCACCTTGGTCGGGGTCACCAGCGTCCCGCCGCAGAACTGCCCGGAACGGGAGTCGCCGTAGACCGAGCGGCTGGCCAGGGCCACCATCCAGGGCTCCTGCCCGGTGTCGGCGGGGCTCCCGCCGATGATCCGCAGCTGCGGCCCGGAGGCCGAGGCGGGCAGCGGCAGCACCACCGCCGCGGGCAGCGCGGCGAGCAGCACCAGCAGCGCCCTGCGTCCGCCCCTCCGGGTCCCTCGTGCCGAACCGGCACCCTCCGCCGCACGCTTGTTGACCGCCACCCGTCGCCTTCCGCCGCTGCCGCACATGAATGCCACTCAGCGTATGGGAGCGATCACGCCAGGTGTCCGGTCGGCGCGCCACGGCAGGGTCGGCACATCCCTTCGAGGAGTGAGGGGTGACAAAACAGCAGCAGGGCCCGGGGCCCTGCTGCTGTGTGTTCGCTGCTCTGCTGTCGCTGCCGCGCGTCTAGTCCAGGTAGTCGCGCAGGACCTGGGAGCGGGACGGGTGGCGCAGCTTGGACATGGTCTTGGACTCGATCTGGCGGATCCGCTCGCGGGTCACGCCGTAGACCTTGCCGATCTCGTCCAGGGTCTTGGGCTGGCCGTCGGTCAGCCCGAAGCGCATCGAGACCACGCCGGCCTCGCGCTCGCTGAGCGTGTCCAGCACCGAGTGCAGCTGCTCCTGGAGCAGGGTGAAGCTGACCGCGTCGGCCGGGACGACCGCCTCGGAATCCTCGATCAGGTCGCCGAACTCGCTGTCGCCGTCCTCACCGAGGGGGGTGTGCAGGGAGATGGGCTCGCGGCCGTACTTCTGGACCTCGACCACCTTCTCCGGGGTCATGTCGAGTTCCTTGGCCAGCTCCTCCGGGGTGGGCTCGCGGCCCAGGTCCTGGAGCATCTGCCGCTGCACCCGGGCCAGCTTGTTGATGACCTCGACCATGTGCACCGGGATGCGGATGGTGCGGGCCTGGTCGGCCATGGCGCGGGTGATCGCCTGCCGGATCCACCAGGTGGCATAGGTCGAGAACTTGTAGCCCTTGGTGTAGTCGAACTTCTCGACCGCGCGGATCAGACCGAGGTTGCCCTCCTGGATCAGGTCCAGGAACAGCATGCCGCGACCGGTGTAGCGCTTGGCCAGCGAGACCACCAGGCGGAGGTTGGCCTCCAGCAGGTGGTTCTTGGCGCGGCGGCCGTCCTCGGCGATGATCTCCAGCTCGCGCTTGAGCTTGGGGGCCAGCTTGTCGGCGGCGGCGAGCTTGTCCTCGGCGAAGAGGCCGGCCTCGATCCGCTTGGCGAGCTCGACCTCCTGCTCGGCGTTGAGGAGCGGGACCTTGCCGATCTGCTTGAGGTAGTCCTTGACCGGGTCGGCGGTGGCACCGGCCACGGCGACCTGCTGGGCCGGGGCGTCGTCCTCGTCGTCGTCGGAGAGGGTGAAGCCCTTGGTCTCCTCCTCGCCCTCACCGGCCTCGCCGTCGGCCTTGGCGGGACGGTCGTCCTCGAGCGCCTCGTCCTCGGTACCGGGGTCCTCGTCGGACTTGGCCTTGCCCGCGGCGGTCTTCTTGGCCGCGGTCTTCTTCGCCGGGGCCGCCTTCTTGGCGACGGCCTTCTTCACGGCGGCCTTCTTCGCCGGGGCGGCGACCCCGTCGACGATCGCCGCGGACCCGTCGAAGTCCTGCGACGCGTCGGCCTGGGCGGTGACCTCGGCGGTCGTCGTCACCGCGGCGGCGCGCGGGGCCGCGGCCCGGGCCGGGGCGCCGGTCGCCGCGGCGCTGACCGTCGTCGTGGTGGTCGTGGTCGTCGTGGTGGTCGGGGCGGAGCTGCGCGAGGGCACAGCCTTGGTCGCGGTCGCCTTGGTCGCTGTGCTCTTCGCGGCGACGCTCTTCCGGGTGCGCTTGGGGGCGGACGACTCCGCCGCGCTCACCATCAGCGTCACACCCTCCTCGTCGAGGACCTGGTTGAGGCTGCGCATGACGTTCTTCCACTTGGTGACCGGGATCTGGTCCACCTCGAAGGCGTGGCGCACGTCATCGCCGGCGATCTGCCCCTGTGCCTTACCCCGCTCGATGAGTGCCATCAGCGCGGTGGACTCGGCGATTTCGGGGGGGAGCGAACGGGATGTGCTGGCCGACACGAACAACCTCTCGGATGTGAGTGAACAGAATCCGGTCCCTCGAGGGGAGCGGATTCTGGAAACTGCGGGACGTGATGACGGGTAACCGAAGTGCGGCCACCCCCGTAGACATCGCTGCCGACGGAGAAGTGTTACGCCTTCCTTTCGTGGTGCAGGTCACAGTCCCGCACCCATCCCCGGGCAGGCGTCGAAAAGCGCCACCCCCATCACAAGACCCCCAACGCGCAACGGCGGGCGGTCATTCCGGCCGGGGGGCGCACGCGGAGGGCGTTCGTGCCGGAGGCCGCCGCCCCGGTGGGGACGGCGGCCTCCTCGGAGGGTCCGCCGGGCAGGTCCGGCGGGTCCGGTGGTTGCCCCGGCGGGGCGGTCGGTGCCCGCGGAGCGGATCAGCGCTCGCGCGGATTCAGTGCTCGCGCGGAGCGGGGACCACGTGGTCGACCTCGGGGTGGACGGTGAGCAGGGCCCGCATCGCGGCCTCGGCCGCCGTGCCGTCACCCGTGCCCAGCGCCTCGACCAGGCGGGCGTGCAGGCCCACCGAGGGCTCGGAGGGGCGCTCGCAGGCGGTGACCGGGCTCCCGGAGACGGTGAGGGCCGAGCCGACGATCCCGGCGAGGTGCTCCAGCATCCGGTTGCCGGCCAGCTCCAGCAGCAGGGCGTGGAACTCGCTGTCGGCCCGGCTGAAGGTGACCTGGTCGGCCTGGCCGACGGCGTGGCCCATGATCTCGGTCATGTCGACCATGCGCTGGTGGATCTCGTCCCGGCCATGGCCGGCCGCCAGTCGGGCGGCGAGGGGTTCGATGGCCCAGCGCAGTTCGAACAGCTCACGGCGCTGGTTGTCGCGCTGCGGGCCGTAGGCACGCCATTCGATGATGTCCGGGTCGAGCAGGTTCCAGTCGGAGACCGGACGGACCCTGGTCCCCACATTGGGACGAGCACTGACCAGGCCCTTGGCCTCCAGGACCCGCAGCGACTCGCGGACCACGGTGCGGGACACCTCGAAGCGCTGGCCGATCTCCTCCGGCACCAGCGGGCGGTCGGCCCCGAGGTCGCCGGAGACGATCATCTGCCCGAGCTGCTGGACGAGCTGGCCGTGCAGGCCCCGTCCGCGGCTGCCCGCCGCCCGGCGGCCGACCCGGCCGAGCTCGGGCTCAGGGCTGTCCCAGTGGAGCGAGGGGCCGGGCGCTCCGCGCTCGGGGTAGGCCCGATCGGCGGTGCGTTCGCCGACGGGGAAGCGGTCGAGATCGCCCGCGCCGGAGCGGGAGGTCTCGGACAGGCGGGCGGTGGTCATGGGGGGGTGCGCAACGGTACTCACGTCTCCTTTGTCGGCGATGCCGGGCCGCGCCTTGAGTACTTTCGTGAAAAGCACACGAAAGGGTGATCGCCCGTCATTGCACAATTGACGCCAAAGCGATATTTCCTGCACAAAACAGGCAACCAACCGAGCGTTCTGGACCGCTGATGCTCACTCAGGGTGACCGGGCCGCCGTCAGACTCGCGCTGTCAGACCCCGGCCGTCAGACCCCGCGCCGGCGCGGCAGCAGCACCAGGTAGCCGAGGAGCAGCAGCAGGACCGGGCCGGCCACCAGCAGCACCAGGCCGCGCGGGGAGAGCGAGGCGGTGTCGCGAAGGCCGCTCAGCGGCCCGTAGAGCCACGCCCGGCTCCCGCCCACCGGCCACAGGGCCCGGGCCAGCGCCCGGGTCGTCCGCTGCCCGGCCAGGCCGCCGCGCAGTGCGGTGACCGCCGGCTCGACCAGGACCGGGAGGGTGAGCAGCACCAGCAGCCCCGCGGACGCGCTGCGCAGCAGTCCGGCGGCGAGCAGGCCGATCCAGCCGGCGGTCACCACCAGCGCGGCGAAGCCGGCCAGCGCGGGGGACGGCGCGGGGACCCGGTGCAGCACCACCGCGTACACGCCGGCGTCAAGGCCCAGCGTGGCGGTGGCCAGCAGGGCGGAGAAGACGCCGATGACCACGAGCTTGGCGAGCAGCAGCGCGAGTCGGCGCCGGGCCGGGAGCAGCAGCAGCCGCAGCGACGGGTAGCGGACCTCGTGGCCGTAGGAGAGCGCGCCGACGGCGCCCGCGCCCAGGGCGGCCACCGGGAGCGGCAGCAGCGGGACGCCCGCGGTGAGCACCCGGACCGGTTGCGCCAGGGCGGGCTGGCGCACCGTCAGCGCGGCGATGACCGCGTCCACCAGCAGCACCGTGAGGAGGATCAGCCAGGTGGAGCGGATGCCGGTGAGCCGGCGGCGCTCGTAGGTCAGGGCGTACACGTGATCACTCGCTTCGCTGGTCGGCGGGCCGGGCTGACTGCTCGTCACGGTAGAGCGGACCGCTGACCGGGGTGAGTCCTGCGGAGGCCCTGGCGCGGCCGGCCACCGAGGCGGAGATGGCGCCGCCGGGGCTGAGCACGACCACGGTCTCGCCGAGCAGGTCCTCGGGCTCGGGATCCGAGCGGGTGGCGGACGGGGTGGACGGGGCGGACGGCGTGGACGGGGCGGACGGGGTGCGGGCCGAGACCAGCGGGACCTCGCGCCGGGGCGGCTCCTCGACCAGCAGGTCGGCGAGTTCGTGCAGCAGGATGCCGTGCCGGTAGGCCAGTTCACCGATCTCGGTACGGGTCGCCCCGGTCACCGAGATCCTGGTCCCGCCGTCGGTGCGGACGTTCGCACCGGCCGCCTCCAGCAGGTCGGCCAGCCGGGCGATCTGCGGGCCGCGCACCGACACCTCCTCGTGCAGCCTGGTCCTGGCGAACTCGGCCACGGTCTGGTCCTGGAGCAGTCGGCCGGCGTCCAGGGTGACCACCCGGTCGGCCAGCGCCGCCGCCTCGCGCGGGTCGCGGAGGGCGACCAGCACCGCGCCGCCGCCCGCGGCGAAGGCCCGGAGGAAGGCGTGGAACCACTCCACGTTCCTGGGCGAGAGGCCGAAGGTGGGTTCGTCCAGCAGCAGCGTCGCGGGCTCGCCGAGCAGTGCCTCGGCGAGGGCGAGCCGCCGGCTCATGCCCGGCGAGAAGGTGCGCAGCCGGTGCCCGGCCGCGGGCGCCAGCCGGGTCTGCTCCAGCAGTTGGTCGGCGCGGCGGGCCGGCACTCCGGCCGCTGCGGCGACCATGCGCAGATGCGCCCTGGCCCGCCGCCCGGGGTGGCCGACCGGGCCGCCGCCGGGCTCGCCGTCGGCGTCGCCGAGCACGGTGCCGACCACGCGCTCGGGCCGGCGCAGCCGCCGGTAGGGGCGTCCGTCGAACAGCGCGACCCCCTGGCCGCGTTCGAGGTCGAGGGCGAGCCGCAGGGCGGTGGACCGCCCGGAGCCCTCGGGCCCGAGCAGTGCGGTGACCTGTCCGTCGCGCGCGTCGAAGGAGAGGTCGGACACGGCGGCAGGGACACCCCTGCGGTAGCTCTTGGTCAGTCCGATGGCCTGGAACATGGGGCCTCACCTCGTGATGCCGGTGCGCAGCCTTCCTCCGCCCGTGCCAGCACGATAGACCGACATAGTTACTTTGCGTGGTATTGCCGACTACGGCGTGTGCGCGCCCTCAGGACTCGGGCCGGAGCATCGGGGGGTTGAGCACGCTGGCGTCGCCGGCCCTGAACAGCTGTGCGGGGCGCCCGCCCTGACGGGTCGTCGTCCCCCCGGCCGGGACCAGAAAGCCGGGCGTGCCGGTGACCTTGCGGTGGAAGTTGCGGGGGTCGAGCGAGACGCCCCAGACCGACTCGTAGACCTGGCGGAGTTCCCCGACGGTGAACTCGGCCGGGCAGAACGCGGTGGCCAGCGCGGAGTACTCGATCTTCGATCGGGCCCGCTCCACCCCGTCGGCGAGGATCCGGGTGTGGTCGAAGGCCAGCAGCAGCCCGTCGTCCTTGCCCCGTCCGAGCAGTTCCTCGACCGGGGCCCAGCGGGCGCTGCGGACGTCCCCGCCGGGCCGGGGGGTGGGCAGGTCGGGGGCGAGCGCGAGGTGGGCGACGCTCACCACCCGCATCCGCGGGTCGCGCTGCGGGTCTCCGTAGGTGGCCAGCTGCTCCAGGTGTGCCCCGACCCCGGGCTCCTGTCCCGCCGCCCCGTGGGTGCGCAGCCCGGTCTCCTCGGCCAGTTCGCGGGCCGCCGCCTCGCTCAGCCCCTCGTCCGGACGGACGAAGCCGCCCGGGAGCGCCCAGAACCCCTGGAACGGAGGCTCGCCGCGGCGCACCATCAGCGCGCACAGGGCATGATCGCGCACGGTCAGAACCACCAGGTCAACGGTGACCGCGAACGGGGGGAAGGCCGACGGATCGTAGCGCGACATGCCGGTGATCATAGTCGTCTCACTGACGATAAACACCCCCGTCGCAGCGGCCCCGCCTGCCTCGCCGGGTGCGCCCGCGCGCACCCGGGCCGCGGCTCGAACCCCGGCGCTGCCGGGACCTGCGCTCGTCGCGCAGGGTGGCGCAGAGCTCCTGGGGCTCGGCGCCGGTGTTCACCGCCTGGTAGAGCAGCTGGGCGAAGGTGTAGTCGGGGTCGGCGACCAGCGCCCGGCCAAGCGCGACCCGGGCGGTGACCTGGTCCCCGGTCACCCAGGCGGTCCAACCCAGCAGCGACAGCGGCGCCGCGGCCTGGGTGTCGAAGGGGAAGGCGCAGCGCCGGGCCAGGAACAGCCACAGCCGCTGGGCGTGCTCCACGTCGGGGGGATCCAGCCACTCCGCCGCCCGGTCCCGGGCCATCCGGTCCTGCAGGCCCAGGACCAGCCGGGCCGCCTCCGCCGGGGAGACCTCCTGCGCCCCGGCCCTGAACCGGGCCACCGCCGCGTCCACCAGCTCCCCGGTCCGCTCCCTGACCGCCTCCCGGCCGCCGCGCCGGGCCAACTCCTCGACCAGGACCGGGATCGCCTCCTCGAACGCCCGCAGCTGCGCCTCGGCCGTGGGCGTCCCCACCGGTTCGAGCTCCCGGTGCAGCTCCTTGAGGCTGCCGCGGACCCGGATGCCCGCGTAGGCGGCAGCGGCGGCCACCGCGGGCGTGGAACCCGGCCGTTCCACCGGCGTCCCCTCCTCGGTGCAGCAGGTGCCGTTCTCGCAGGAGTACGACCACCAGCGCCCGTCCGAGACGCACAGCGAGTCGTGCACCGGGATGCCGACCTCGCGGAAGGCCGCCGCGAGCAGGGCGGCCAGCGGCCGCAGCTCCTCGCTGACCTCGCGCCCGCTCTGCCCCGGGGCGGGATCGCGGCAGAGGTAGAGGATCACCGCGTCCGGGGTGCGGTCGCGGTGTTCGGAGAGCGCCACCAGGAACCGGGCGACCTCCTCGGCGGCCTCGGGCCAGATCGAGCGGTCCGGGATGTCGATCCTGACCGTGCCGCCCTGGCGTCGGCGCGGGCCCTGGAGCCCCAGCGCCACGATGCTGTCGCTGGGGAAGAAGCCGAGCAGGAACGGCAGCGCGTCGACCATGTCGCCGGGATTGCGCATGGTCACCACGGGGTGCTCGAAGGGGCCGGACGGGGACTGCTGGTCTTCGTTCATGGGACGAGGATGTCCGCGTTCGCAAGCCCGCCGGGACGATCGGCCCCCGCCTGTGGACAAGTCGGGGGCTGTGGAAAAACCGGCCACCCGGACGGGTGAACCGAGCCCTCGGTGCTGACGCCGGGGAACGCCCGGGAACCCCCAGGACCGCCGGGGTTCGCCGATTGTCCGACCCAGCGGCTATCAATGAAGCATGCACGCGACCCCCGGCTCTTCCGGCCTGTCCCCCGACCTCTCCCCCGCCGACCGTGCTGCCGTACGGGAACGCGCCGACGCCGTGCTGCGCGAGCTGGCCGGCGGCGACGCCCGGCTGCGCGAGGACCAGTGGCGTGCCATCGAGGCGCTGGTGGTCGACCACCGCCGGGCGCTGGTGGTGCAGCGCACCGGCTGGGGCAAGTCGGCGGTGTACTTCGTCGCGACCGCGCTGCTCAGGGCGGCCGGGGCCGGCCCGACCGTGATCGTCTCCCCGCTGCTCGCACTGATGCGCAACCAGATCGACTCCGCCGCCCGGGCCGGGATCACCGCACGCACCATCAACTCCGCCAACGCCGACGAGTGGGAGACGGTCCAGGCCGAGGTCGCCGCGGGCGAGGTGGACGTGCTGCTGGTCAGCCCCGAACGGCTGAACAACCCGGACTTCCGGGACCAGGTGCTGCCCAGGCTCGCCGCGTCCACCGGGCTGCTGGTGGTGGACGAGGCGCACTGCATCTCGGACTGGGGCCATGACTTCCGCCCCGACTACCGCCGGCTGCGCACCATGCTGGCCGAGCTGCCGCCCGGTGTGCCGGTGCTCGCCACCACCGCCACCGCCAACACCCGGGTCACCGCCGACGTCGCCGAGCAGCTGGGCACCGGCGGCGGCGGGGGTGCAGGGGCGGGCGCCGGCGATGCGGCCGGATCCTCGGCGGCCCTGGTGCTGCGCGGCCCGCTGGACCGGGAGAGCCTGTCCCTCGGCGTACTGCCGCTGGGCGATCCGGCGCACCGGCTGGCCTGGCTCGCCGACCACCTGCCCGACCTGCCCGGTTCCGGGATCATCTACACCCTGACCGTCGCCGCCGCCGAGGAGGTCACCGCCTTCCTGCGGCAGCGCGGCTTCCCGGTCGCCTCCTACTCGGGACGCACCGAGGACGTCGACCGGCGCAGCGCCGAGGCCGACCTGCTGGCCAACCGGGTCAAGGCCCTGGTCGCCACTTCGGCCCTGGGCATGGGCTTCGACAAGCCCGACCTCGGCTTCGTGGTCCACCTCGGCTCGCCGCAGTCCCCGATCGCGTACTACCAGCAGGTCGGCCGCGCCGGCCGCGGGATCAAGCGGGCCGAGGCGCTGCTGCTGCCCGGCCCCGAGGACCAGGCCATCTGGCGCTACTTCGCCGGTCTCGCCTTCCCGCCGGAGGAGCAGGTCAGGGCCACCCTGGCCGCGCTGGCCGCGCACACCGACCCGGACGGCGTACCGCTGCCGCTGTCCACCCCGGCCCTGGAGGCACGGGTGGACCTGCGGCGCACCCGGCTGGAGACCATGCTCAAGGTGCTGGACGTGGACGGCGCGGTGCGGCGGGTGCGCGGCGGCTGGACCTCCACCGGGCGCCCCTGGTCCTACGACACCGAGCGCTACGCCCGGGTGGCCGAGACCCGCAGCGCCGAGCAGAAGGCGATGCTCGACTACGCAGCAACCGGCGGCTGCCGGATGGACTTCCTGCGGCGCCAGCTCGACGACGAGGAGTCCGCCCCCTGCGGGCGCTGCGACAACTGCGCCGGCTCCCGGCACTCGACCGAGGTCTCCGCCGAGGCCATGGCCGCCGCCAGGGCCGCGCTCGGACGGCCCGGCATCGAGCTGGAGCCCCGGCGGCAGTGGCCGACCGGCCTCGCCGCGGCCGGGATCGAGCTCAAGGGCCGGATCCCGGCGGGCGAGCAGGCCGCGGCCGGGCGCGCCCTGGGCCGGCTCTCCGACATCGGCTGGGGCACCCGGCTGCGCGGTCTGCTGGCCCCCGGCACACCGGACGCCCCGGTCCCGCCGGAGGTGCTGGACGCGGTGGTGACCGTGCTCGCCGACTGGGCCCGCGGCCCCGGCGGCTGGGCCGGGCCCGACAACGCCCAGAACGCCCAGGGCCGCCCCGCCGGAGTGGTCACCATGGCCTCAGGCAGCCGCCCGCAGCTGGTGCGGAGCCTCGGCGCGGGCATCGCCAGGATCGGCCGGCTCCCGCTGCTCGGCGGGATCGAGTACGCCCACGGGGAACCGCCCCGGGGCTCGCGCAGCAACAGCGCCCAGCGGCTGCGGACCCTGCACGGCAGTTTTGTGCTCCCTGACGGTCTGGCCGAGGCGCTGGCCGGGGTCGAGGGGCCGGTGCTGCTGGTCGACGACTTCACCGACAGCGGCTGGACCATCGCCGTCGCCGCGCGGCTGCTGCGCCGGGCCGGGGCGGCCGGGGTGCTCCCGCTGGTCCTGGCGCAGCAGAGCTGACGGGTGAGTCGGCAGCTGAGGGCGTCGTGTCTCTCGGCAGATGGTCAGGAAGAGTGTTGAAATGAATCGAATTGAAAGAAGATAGAGACCGAATCGTCACATTCGGGGCACTTCCGACAGGAAGCCCGTTGCCGCATCACACCTCTTGACGTGAGAATTGGCAGAGGTACCCGCACAGGCACGGGGAAGGAGGGCCCTTGAGCACAGAGTCCACCGGCCACTGGCCCTCCGTCCGGACCCGTCCGGTGACCCCGCTGCGGGCCGCCAGGCTGCGTCCCACCAGCCGCACGATCGACCAGGCCGGATGGGCCGAGGCGGGGGTCCCGCTGCTCCGCTCCCCCCGGGAACTGATCACTGAGCTGCACCGGGTGCACCGCCCGCAGCCGGGCACGGTGGTGCTGGCCGTACTGGAGCAGGACGACCGGGTGGTCGGCGGTGCGTCCTTCCCGTCCCGGGTGGGCCACGGGGACGGCTGGCAGTACCGCAACGCGATCCTGGCGCACCTGCGCCGGGTGGTGCCGCACGACCTGCGGCTGGCCCGTCCGGTGCGCACCGCGGTGCTGCTGCTCTGCCGCCGGGGCACCGCCGAGTGGACCGAGGAGGACGGCCCCTGGATGTGGGGGCTGAAGGACGCCAGCAGCCTGCACGGGCTGCGCTGCGGCGCCTATGTCACCCTCGCCGACACCGGCTGGCAGGTCATCGGCGAACACCGGGCCGGACGCCATCCGCACGCCGGATCGTGGTCCGAGGAGACCGTACGGACCCTCAGCCCGCTGCCCGTGCGCGGCAGCGAACAGCCGCTGCGCATGCTGGAGGCACCGTCGGCCGAACCGGCCCCGGCGCCGGCCGTCCTGGAGCGGTCCAGGGTGGCCGCCCGCTGACGGCTCAGCGGGGCAGGCCGGGGACCGCGGACGGGTCGCCGCAGACCACGACCAGGCGGGTGGCCCGGTCCAGCGCCGCGGTGAGGGCCTGCGCGGCGACCGCGGGAGCGCCGCCGTTCACCGCGAGCACAACAACCTCGCGGTGGGCCGGACGGCACTGGGCCGCGTCGGCGTAGAAGACGTCCTCGCCCGACGCCAGCTGGGCCCAGTAGCCCTCGGCGCCGAAGGACTCCTCGTGCTGCTGCCACGGGTGGTGCCCACCGGTGGTCAGCACCAGGATCTGGCCCGGCGACCGGCCGGAGTCGAGCAGCAGGTCGACCGAGTCGTCGGCCCGGTCCAGCGCGTTGCCCGGCTCGGCCGGAACCAGCTGGACCTGCACCGAAGGAGCGGCCTGGGCCGGCACCGCCGGCGGATGCAGCGGGGCAGCCGGGCGGCGCGGAGCCGGGCCCGGCTTGGGAACGCGCGGCGGCCCGGGGCGTGGAATCGGGCGCGAGGCAGCGGAAGCGGTGTGTGCGGCGGGGGTCACAGGCGGTGTCACTGAAGGCATGGTGCGGGCTGTCGCGTCCGTCTCGTCGTTGGATGGAACACGAGGGCCCGGGGCGGTCTTGTGGATCTCCAGCTCCTCGGCAGAATCTGGCGGCACACCGGATGGCGTCGCACAGCGGCACAGAGCTTACTCGTTGCCGGTGAACGCGGGATAGGGGGTCCTTGGTTCACTTCGAGCCGGAAACCGGCACCGGGCGACGGACCGTCAGAAACCGAGCGACAGCTGCTCGGAGCCGTCGTCCAGGCGCGAGGTGCGCAGGTGCCGCCAGGCCGGCAGGTCGTCCAGGTAGGACCAGGAGAGCCGGTGGTGCGGGGTCGGCCCGTGCTCGGCCAGCGCCGCCCGGTGGACCGGGGAGGGGTAGCCCGCGTTGTCGGCGAAGGCGAAGCCGGGGAAGCCGGCCCCCAGCTCGGCCATGTAACCGTCCCGCTGGACCTTGGCCAGCACCGAGGCCGCGGCCACCGAGACGCAGGACTGGTCGCCCTTGATCACCGTGCGCACCCGCCAGGGGCCGCCCAGGTAGTCGTGCTTGCCGTCCAGGATGACCATGTCGGGACGCACCGGCAGGGCCTCCAGGGCCCTGGTCGCGGCGAGCCGCAGCGCGGCCGTCATCCCCAGCTGGTCGCACTCCAGCGGCGAGGCGTGGCCGAGGGCATGGGCGTCGACCCAGTCGGCCAGGACCGGGGCCAGCGCGGTCCTGCGCCGGAGCGTCAGCAGCTTGGAGTCGGTCAGCCCCTCGGGCGCCCGGCGCAGCCCGGTCACCGCGGCGCAGACCGTGACCGGACCGGCCCAGGCCCCGCGCCCCACCTCGTCCACCCCGGCGACGACCTCGGCCCCGGCCTTGCGGAGCGCGCGTTCGACCCGGTGGGTCGGTGGTTCGACAGGCATGTCCGGTCCATTTCCTTTCATGCAGGGCGGTCGTTCAACAAGTGCAGCGACTCCACATGGGGCAGTGGTGCCGATGCCAGTGTCCCAGCTACGCCCGCACCGTCGGCAGCAGCACCTGGTCGACCAGTTCTGCGGCCTCCGCCTCGCTCGGCGGCCCCTGGGTCTTGGCCCGGTACATCATCACCGCCGGGATCAGGTCGACCACCATCGGGTTCACCGCGTCCGCCCTGACCTCGCCGCGGACCACCCCCCGGATCAGCACCTCCCGGGTCAGCGAACTGCTCGGCGCGATCACCCGTTGGTGCATCAACCCGACGAAGGGCGCCGCCCGTTCGTGGTCCAGCTCGCCCATGATCACCCGTCCGGCGCAGCCGGGCAGCGAGAGCATCGCCGCCCTGGTCCGGTTCACCAGTTCCAGCAGGTCGCCGCGCAGGCTGCCGGTGTCCGGTGCCGGGCCCGGCTCCGGCAGGGTGGCCCGCAGGGTGTCCAGGACCAGCTCCTGCTTGGAGGGCCAGCGGCGGTAGATCGCGGCCTTGCCGGTACGCGCCCCCGCGGCGACCGCCTCCATGCTCAACCGGGCGTACCCGGTGCTGACCAGCTCGTCCAGGGTCGCTTGGAAGATGGCTTGTTCCAGTACCTTGCCGCGGCGGCGGGGCGGACCCTGTGTCTGCAACGGGGATGCCTCCGGAAGCCATATAGTGAACGGTTGCGTCCACTATACCAATGGTACTACCGTTGTCTGCTAGTGAACGCCTTCGTTCACTCCTAGTCCACAGGGGGAACGTGTGGCTCTGCCTGCAGCTCTGATAAAAACCGCTCCACCCCAGGCGCGCCGGGGCCAGCATCCCGGAGTGGCCCTCACGGTCATTGCCGCCACCCAGCTGATGGTGGTGCTGGACGCCACCATCGTGAACATCGCCCTGCCGCACATCGCGACCTCGCTGAAGCTGTCCACCACCAACCTGTCCTGGGTGATCAACGCCTACACGCTCACCTTCGGCGGCCTGCTGCTGCTCGGCGGACGCATCGGCGACATCCTCGGCCGCCGCCGCACCCTGATGGCCGGCGTGCTGCTGTTCAGCCTGGCCTCCCTGCTCGGCGGCCTGGCCACCGCACCCTGGATGCTGCTGACCGCACGTGCGCTGCAGGGCATGGGCGGGGCCATCGCCTCACCCACCGCGCTGTCGCTGATCACCACCAACTTCCAGGAGGGCCCGGCCCGCAACCGGGCCTTCGGCGTCTTCTCCGCCGTGGCCGGAGCGGGGGGAGCCATCGGCATGCTGGCCGGCGGCATGCTCACCTCCTGGCTCTCCTGGCGCTGGGTGCTGTTTGTGAATGTGCCCATCGGCATCGCCATCGCTCTGCTCGCGCCGCTCTACATCAACGACTCCGAGCGCCGCCCCGGCCGCTTCGACTTCCCCGGCGCGTTCACCGCCACCCTCGGCATGGTCTCCCTGGTGTACGGGTTCATCCGGGCCTCCCAGGACGGCTGGAGCGATCCGTGGACCCTGGGCGCGTTCGGCGCGGCGGTGGTGCTGCTGAGCTCCTTCCTGCTGATCGAGTCGCGCACGGCCGAGCCGATCACCCCGCTGAAGATGTTCCGCAACCGCAACCGCTCCGGCAGTTACGGCATCATGCTCTGCCTGGCCGCGGCCATGTTCAGCATCTTCTTCTTCGTCACCCTGTTCGTGCAGGACGTCCTGGACTACAGCCCGCTCCGGGCCGGCATCGCCTACCTGCCGCTCAGCGCCGCGATCATCATCGCCGCGCAGGTGTCGGCCAGGCTGCAGGCCAAGTTCGGCGCCAAACCGTTCCTGGTGCTCGGATCGCTGCTGGTCACCGCCGGTATCGCCTGGTTCACCCAGATCAGCACCGACAGCGGCTACCTGACCGGGGTGCTCGGTCCCACGCTGCTCTTCGGCTTCGGCATGGGCAGCATCTTCGTCCCGATCATGCTGACCGCCACCTCCGGCGTGGCACCGCAGGAGAGCGGGGCCGCGTCCGGGCTGCTGAACACGACCCAGCAGGTCGGCGGCTCGCTGGGGCTGTCCATCCTGGTCACCGTGTTCGGCACGGCCACCAGGCACGAGGGCAAGCAGCAGGTCGCGAAGTTCCTGTCGTCCCATCCGACCCCGCAGCAGCTGGCCACGTTCAAGTCCAGCGGCCAGCTGCCCAACGCCTACGCCGACCAGGTGCTCGCCCACAGCATTGCCACGGCGTTCGAGATGGGCCTGGTCTTCGCCCTGATCGCGGTGATCATCGCGGTGTTCGTGATGAAGCCCAAGCCCCCGCAGGACGCGCCGACCGGCCCCGGCCTGCGCGAGGCGCCGCCCATCGCGGCCTGAGCCCGACGCCCGGTCGGGTGCGGCGGCAGGACGGCCGCCGAGCCTGACCGGGCGTCAGCCCGGTGCCGGGTCAGCTGCGTTCGATCAGCCGGGGGCTGCCGCCCTCGGTCCAGGCGTGGATGTCCAGATGGTCCCCGGCCGGCCTGATCAGGGACAGACCGGTGACGTCGACCCGGAACACGTCGCAGCCCTCCGGCTCGAACCCGGTGGCCGCGCTCAGCGCCTCCAGGTACTCCTGCCGGACCCCTTCGGCGGTGACTTCCACAGCCGTCCCGGCGATCTTCGCATCACCCTCCTTGACGTCCTTGTCCTCGGTCGCGCTGTGCAGCGCGAGCCGGGGATCCCGGCGCAGGTCCGCGCCCTTGAGCGAGCCGGGCATCATGCCCAGCCACAGCTCGCCCAGCGCGAACAGCGGCTCGATTCCGCTGATCCGCGGCGCCCCGTCACGCCGCAGTGTGGCCAGCAGGCCCATCCCGTGCGCCTCGAACCGCCCCCGCACAGCGGCGGCGAGCTCGGGCGCGGCTCCCTCGGTCTCGCTCCAGCTACTCATACGCTCCATCGTCGCGCGGGGGTCTGACAATCGCCCCCCGCTGTCCGCATCGCTCCGGGCGGCGGACCGGGCTCGCGGTGGCCGGCCTCAGCCGATGTCACCGTCCTCGCCCGGGAAGTACCCCGCCGCCGAGCAGGCGCTGTCGCTGCCCGCGGCCGTCCAGTGGGTCCTGACCAGCAGCGCCCTGGCTCGGGAGCGGCCGAGGTTGTCGGCGTACCAGGGCAGCGAGTCGTCGGACTCCAAGTCGTCCGCGATGACGCCCAGGGCGCAGGACCGCTGCGGCTCCGGGAGCTTGTCGAGGGCGGGCACCGCGTCGGCCGACAGGCTGCGCAGATAGTCGAGGTCGATCTTGCCGGTCCGCTGGAACCGGTCCGCGTTCTGAGCGGCGATCAGGCCGTCCGGGTTGATCCCGGCGAACACCAGCACGCCCAGCACCGCGCTGGCCACCACCGCGCGCGGCAGCCAGCGGCCACCCCGGCGGACCAGGCCGGCCGCCATCAGCAGGACCAGCACCACCCCGAGCCACAGCTCCGTCCCGGCCACCGAGACCCGCAGCCGGGTCAGCCCGTACGCGCCCACGTAGAGGTCCATCCGGCGCAGCGCGGAGGCCACCACCACCAGTGCCAGCAGGCACAGCACCCCGAGCGTGACCCGGACCAGCAGCGGGTCACGCGGTGCGGAGCGGGGAGCCCAGCGCAGGGCCAGGGCGAGCACGACGAGAGTCAGCACGGTCACCGTCAGCAGCTGCCAGAAGCCCTGCCTGGCGTACTCCGCGTAGGTCAGCCCGGTCGAGCGCAGCACCGCTGAGTAGCCGCCGAACAGCACCGCGAGCTGCACCGCGATGAACGCGGCGAACAGCGCGTTCAGCACGACCAGGGGCAGCAGCCACTCCAGCCGTCCGCGCTCCCGGCCGGGGGCCGGCTTGATCCGGTCCCAGCGGGTCGGGGCGGCGCCGGCCCGGGCGGCGGCCAGGGCCAGGACCAGGCCTCCGATCAGGTACAGCACACCGACCGGGGCGCCCGAGGCCGACACCGAGGGCAGTACGCCGCCCAGCAAGTGGGCGAACTCGGCGTCGGCCCCGGCGAACAGTGCGCCGAAGACGACCAGCAGCCCGGACGCCACTCCGATCGCGCGCAGCAGCGGCACCCAGCGCCTGCGGTCGTCCCGGGGCAGCGCCCGCAACCCCAGGCCGTACCACTCGAACGCGGAACCGAGGGCGTTCAGCAGGCCGACCCAGGCGAACAGCACCGCGTGCCAGCCGCGACCGCCGTTCACCGCCAGCGCGCCGACCAGAACGGCGGCGCAGACCGCGAGCGCGGACGGCCAGCCGGCGTCCCGCAGCGCGGGCACGGCCAGCAGCAGGAGTCCGCCGCAGGCCAGCAGCAGGCTCCACGGCCCGGGCCGCCGCCCCGCGCGCCGGGCCGCCAACCACGCACCGAGCGAGGTGAGCAGCGCCACGATCAGCACATTCAGCCCGAACGACCAGGCCGAGACCGACGCGGCCACCACTCCGGTCAGCAGGACCGAGACCAGCACCCCGGGGGACGGGGGCGCGGGTTTCGGCGACCGGGTCCGCTGCACCCAGTCGGGTGCCGGGTCCTGCCGCACCGGCGGCGCCGGCGGTACCGCCCAGGAGTCCGGTCCGTGCACGGTCCGCCCCGGCGGCACGGGTGGTGACGGTATGTCGGACATGGTCCCCCTCGGATCGGCAGCGCCCGGGAGGATCAAGATCGCCCGGTGGCCGCGACCCTAGTGGCCCTGGTCGGGGCCACCGCGGTGGCGGATGGCGACTGTCGACGTTCTGTTACACAAGGCTTCAACCATTCACGATGACTGAACTGTCCGATACAGGAGAAATCAGTAGTCCTACCAGGACAGCTGGGGCAGGCTGATCAGGAACGCCACCTCACCCCAGGGACGGACACCGCCCATGCACCTCCCCTTCGGCCGCATCGCCGCCGCCATGGTCACCCCGTTCCACCCGGACGGAAGCCTCGACCCCGAGGGGGCGCAGGCCCTCGCCGTGCACCTGGTCGACCGGGGCTGCGACGGAATCGTCGTCAGCGGCACCACCGGCGAGGCGCCCACCACCTCCGACGCCGAGAAGGACACCCTGCTGCGCGCCGTGCTGGAAGCCGTCGGCGACCGCGCGGCCGTCACCGCGGGGGTCGGCAGCAACGACACCCGGCACACCCTGGAACTCGCCCGGGCCGCCGAACGTGCGGGCGCGCACGGCCTGCTGGCGGTCACCCCGTACTACAGCAAGCCCTCCCAGGAGGGCATCAGGCAGCACTTCACCGCGCTCGCCGACGCCACCCCACTGCCCGTCATGGTCTACGACATCCCCGGCCGGACCGGCACCGCGCTCAGCCGCGACACCCTGCTCCGGCTCGCCGAACACCCGAGGATCGCCGCGGTCAAGGACGCCGCCTACCACCTGCTCGGCAGCGCCCGCCTGATCGCCGACACCGGGCTGCCCTACTACTCCGGCGCGGACGAGCTCAACCTCCCGCTGTTCGCCGTCGGCGCCGTCGGCGTGGTCAGCACCGTCGCCAATGTCGCCCCCGCCGCGACCCGCGCCGTGCTGGACGCCCACACGAGCGGCGACACCGCCGCGGCGACCGCGCTCAACGCCCGGCTGCTGCCGCTGGTCGAGGCGATGATGACGCTCGCGCAGGGCGCCGTCACCGCCAAGGCCCTGCTCCGGCAGCGACAGCTCCCGGCGGGCCCGGTCCGGCTCCCGCTGCTGGACGCCGACCGGGAGCTGACGGAGGCTCTGCTGTCCGGCTACCTCGCCGCCGAGGGGGCCTCGGCCGTCGCGTCGTAGCGGGCCCTGGCCAGCGTCACGTCCTCCCGGTGCCGCTCGGCCCAGGAGGTCAGCGCCAGCAGCGACCCGTACAGCTCCCGCGCCATCGGCGTGGCCTCGTACTCCACCTTGGGCGGGACGGTCGGGTAGACGGTGCGGACCACCAGGCCGTCCCGCTCCAGGTTGCGCAGGTTCAGCGTCAGCATCCGGCGGCTGATGCCGACCAGGGCGCGCTCCAGCTCGGTGAACCGGACCGGGCCCTCGCTCACCGCCACCAGGATCGAGATGTTCCACTTCGCCGAGACCCGGCCGAGCACCTCGACCATCGGGCAGGTCTCCTCGACCCGGGCCCTGGCCGACGCCTCCACCGTGTCCTGGAGCGCGCCGACACCCTGGGGCGCGCCGACCGTTACTTCCGTGTTCCTTCGGGACATCAAAGTGCCTCCTTACGTCTTCCGCCACCGTCACACAGGATGGCCCCAGTTACAAGAAGTACCCCAAGGAGGCCCCGCGATGACCGCACCCGCCCGCCCGTCCACCCGCACCCCCGAACGCTCGCGCTGGGCCGCCCTGGTGGTGCTGTGCAGCGGGCTGCTCATGATCATCCTGGATGGCACCGTCGTCACCGTCGCCCTGCCCGCCATCCAGAACGACCTCGGCTTCTCCCCCGCCGGACTGGCCTGGGTGATGAATGCCTACCTGATCTCCTTCGGCGGCCTGCTGCTGCTCGCCGGACGGCTCGGCGACCTGCTCGGCCGCAGGCGGGTCTTCCTGGCCGGACTCGCCCTGTTCACCCTCGCCTCGCTGCTCTGCGGACTCGCGGACGACCAGGTCCTGCTGATCACCGCCCGCTTCGTCCAGGGTGCGGGCGGGGCGCTGGTCTCCGCCGTCAGCCTCGGCATGATCGTCGACCTGTTCACCGAACCGGCCGAACTCCGCCGCGCCTTCGCCGGCTACAGCTTCGTCGGCTCCGCCGGGGCCTCGCTCGGCCTGGTCCTCGGCGGGGTGCTGACCCAGGCCCTGAACTGGCACTGGATCTTCTTCGTCAACCTCCCGATCGGCCTCGCCGCCGCGCTGCCCGCGCTGCGGCTGCTCCCGCCCGACGGTCCGGCAGCCGGCGTCTCCCGCCGGAGCCTCGACGCCGTGGGCGCGCTGCTGGTCACCGCCGGGCTGATGCTCACCGTCTACACCCTGGTCGGCACCGCCCAGCACGGCTGGACCTCCGCCCGCACCCTCGGCACCGGCGCGCTGTCCCTGGCCCTGCTGACCGGATTCGTGGCCCGGCAGGCCACCGCCGCGACCCCGCTGCTGCCGCTGCGGATGTTCCGCTCCCGCAGTGTCAGCGGAGCCAACCTGGTCCAGGCGCTGATGGTGGCCGCCCTGTTCAGCTTCCAGGTGCTGCTCGCCCAGTACCTGCAGCACGTCCTCGGCTACGGCGCGGCGGCGACCGGCCTGGCCATGCTGCCCTCGGCCCTGTCCATCGCCGTCACCTCGCTCGGCTTCGCCGCCCGGCTGATCGCCCGGCACGGCGAACGCCGGGTCCTGGTCGGCGGACTGCTGATGCTGGTGGCCGGACTCGCCTGGCTGACCCGCACCCCGCTGCACGGCCACTACCCGGCGGACGTCCTCCCGGTCACCCTGCTCGCCGCCGGATTCGGCCTCGCCATCACCGCGCTCACCGCCCTCGGCATGTCCGACGCCACCCCGGCCGACTCCGGGCTGGTCTCCGGCCTCTTCAACACCACCCAGCAGATCGGCGCCGCGCTCGGCGTGGCCGTCACCTCCACCCTCGCCGCCGCGCGCACCAGCCGGCTCAGCGCCGCCGGCCACAGCGCCACGAACGCCCTCAACGGCGGCTACCACCTGGCCTTCGCGATCGCCACCGGCCTGCTCCTGGCCGCGACCGCGGTCGCCCTGACCGTCCTGCGCGGAGGCGGGACGGCGGGGGCAGCGGCGGCCCCTGCTGCTCCTGAGGTCGCTAGGCCCGTAGAAAGTCCAGCTCAGGCGCCGTCTTGATCGGGTCGAACTCCACGATGTGATAGGTCGCCACATCGGCCTGGCGGAACGGGTCGCCGTCCAGCACCGCGTCCAGCGCGGCGCGGTCGGCGGCCCGCGCCAGCATGATCCCGCCCACCCGCGGCAACTGCGGCCCCGAGGCCAGCAGCACCCCGGCGGCGTACTGCCGGTCCAGCCAGGCGCGGTGCTCGGTCAGCAGCGCGTCGATCCGTTCGATCGGCGCGGTGTAGGTGAGCGTGACGACGAACATGCGGTTCCCCTCGGGTCATCAGATGCAGCCGGGTCAGGTGCAGCCGGGTCAGATCCAGCGGTCGAACGGTCGGTCCAGCGAGTAGCGGTCGTCGGGGCCGAGGATCAGGCTGCGCCACTCGCCGTTGTCGGGGTTGGAGAGCGCCTCGAACTCCTCGACCGACCAGTGGAACCAGCGCATGCAGAACAGCCGCATCATCAGCCCGTGCGTCACCAGCAGCACATTCGGCGGGTAGTCGGGCCGCTCGAAGTTCCGGTGCAGGGTCTCGAAGAAGGCGCCCACCCGGTCGTAGACGTCGGCGCCCGACTCCCCCTGGGTGAACCGGTAGAAGAAGTGCCCGTAGGCGTCCCTGGCCTTCCGCTGCCGGCGGATGTCCTCCACGTCCTGGAGGTTCCCCCAGTCCTGCTCGCGCAGCCGCGGCTCCTCCATCACCCGGGTCCGCGCCGGGTTCATCCCCAGCAGCTCGTACGTCTGCCGGTTCCGCAGATACGGCGACACATACGCCTGCACCGGTGCGTCCCCGAACAGCCCCCGCAGCTCCTGACCCGCCGCCCGCGACTGCGCCCGGCCCCGCTCGGTCAGCTCCAGCGCATGGTCGGGCACCCGCTCGTAGATCGTCTCGTCGACGTTCCCCTGCGACTCCCCATGCCTGACCAGCACAATGCGCCGTGGACGTGCCATACCGCCCACCCTAACCGGCGGACCCGCCCGGTGCCGCAGGGGTGCGCGCCAGGCGGCTCCAGCGGGGGAGTTCGGTGACGACGGTGGCGGCGGCCAGCAGGGAGACCAGGACGGCCGCCGCGGTCGGCCAGACGATCCAGGACGACACGACGGCGGCGACCAGTTGCAGCACCACCAGGGCGATGGTGACCGGGCCCGGCACCGGGACCATCGGGGCGCCGGGCTTGTCGCCGGGGGTGCCGAACAGGGTGGGCAGGCCGATCAGCAGCAGTACGGAGAGGACGGCCAGCACGATCGACCGGTCGGCGATGGCCCAGGGCGTGGCCACCCAGGCGATGAGCTCGGTGCTGAACCGCAGCACCGAGGCGAGATCCGGCCTCTTCTGGGCGCCGTCGTCAGCGTCGCGGGTCTCCATGCGGGGACCCTATCGAACAGGCGGACGGCCGGAGCCAGGAGCCAGCAAAGACGGCGAAGGGGGACCCGGAACGTTCCCGGATCCCCCTTAGCCGTCAGTCAGGTGTGAGCAGGATCGCGACGCGCAGAGCGGCGGGTGTGCGCTTCCTGTGCCGGACTCGGATCTCGTCCATCCGTCGCAGCGAAAGGGCTGAACCTCGTCGTAGTTAGCGGGCACCGACTGGGATCGCCCTCATACCCGCTACTGTGGGGAACGCTGCGCTACCGACAGCTGCAGTTTAGTCGTCCCGTCCTCATCCAGGAAAATGGTTCTTTGCTGCCGGGCCCATCCGTCCAACATTGCGTTGAGGAGAGCCAGCTCCGGCTCGAAGTACACGACCTCGTCAGCCGGAACCAGGTGCGCGGCACTAGGCAGATCAACCGCTCGACTTACGAAGCCTCTGACGCAATATCGTTGAGTTGGTTACGGCGGTACGTGTGACCAGCGGAAACGGGTCGGCCGCCCCGAGCGTATGCCCGGGGCGGCCGCGTTTCACTTCTTCTTACCAGACTTCGTCTGCGACAAGTCACTGGCCGCCACAGACTTCTGCGCCGGAGTCGACTTCGAACTGCTCAGCTGTTTGCTGGCCTTCGAGGCGACCTTCTTACTCGTCTCCTTGGGGTTCTTTGCCAATCGAATCACCTCCTTCCGGGCTGTTTTGCCTTGCAGCCCGGAACGTGATCTGATGCAGGTTCTGACCCGAGCAGGACATCACGTTCCTGGCTTCAGCGAGCGCCCGGCCTCCTACAAGGCCGGGCGTTTGCCATTCCGGCGGCTCTCGCTGCCGGAAACCCATGAGCTGGCACCACAAGTGTGAGGCGGGGCACCGGCCTGGAGCTGGCGCCCCGCCTCAGAGATCGCGCGTCGGATCAGGAACTGCCGAGCGTTGCACTCAATGCAATTCCGCTCGCTGTCAGCTGCAGCCGCTGGTGGAGCCGCAGCCCTCGCAGAGGTAGCAACTGCCGGCGCGGCGCATCTTGGTGCCGCAGGAGAAGCAGAGCGGGGCGTCGGAGTTGATGCCCTGCTGGAGTTCGAGCAGCTCGGTGGAGTTGTGGACCGCCGGGGTGGGCAGCGGCTGGACCGCGGCCGGGGCCGGGGCGCTGGGCACGGCCTGGGGCTTGGCCGTCGCCAGCGGGGCGGACTGGGAGAGGCCCTCCACGTCCACGTCCACGTCGTCGGACGGCTCGTAGGAGCCGGTCTCCAGGTGGCGCTGGCGCTCGTCGACCGAGTGGATGCCCAGCGCCGAGCGGGTCTCGAACGGCAGGAAGTCCAGCGCCAGGCGGCGGAAGATGTAGTCGACGATCGACTGCGCCATCCGCACGTCCGGGTCGTCGGTCAGACCGGCCGGCTCGAAGCGCATGTTGGTGAACTTGGAGACGTAGGTCTCCAGCGGCACGCCGTACTGCATGCCCACCGAGACCGCGATGGAGAAGGCGTCCATCATGCCCGCGAGGGTCGAGCCCTGCTTGGACATCTTCAGGAAGACCTCGCCGAGGCCGTCGTCCGGGTAGGAGTTCGCGGTCATGTAGCCCTCGGCGCCGCCCACCGTGAAGGAGGTGGTGATGCCGGGACGGCCCTTGGGGAGGCGCTTGCGGACCGGGCGGTACTCGACCACCTTCTGGACCACCGCGGGGGCGGAGGGCTTCGCCTCGGCCTTGCCGTCGTTCTTGGTCTTGGCCGAGAGCGGCTGACCGACCTTGCAGTTGTCACGATAAATGGCGAGAGCCTTGACCCCAAGCTTCCACGCCTCGAAGTAGATCTCCTCGATCTCCTCGACGGTGGCCTTCTCGGGCATGTTCACCGTCTTGGAGATGGCGCCGGAGATCCAGGGCTGGATCGCCGCCATCATCCGGACGTGGCCCATCGCCGAGATGACCCGCTCGCCCATGGCGCAGTCGAAGATCGAGTAGTGCTCCGTCTTCAGCCCGGGGGCGTCGACCACGTTGCCGTGGTCGGCGATGTGGGCGACGACCGCCTCGATCTGCTCCGACTGGTAGCCGAGCCGGCGCAGCGCCCGCGGCACGGTGCCGTTGACGATCTGCATCGAGCCGCCGCCGACCAGCTTCTTGAACTTGACCAGGGCCAGGTCGGGCTCGACGCCGGTGGTGTCGCAGTCCATCATCAGGCCGATGGTCCCGGTCGGCGCCAGGACGCTGGCCTGGGCGTTGCGGAAACCGTTCTTCGCGCCGAGCCGGAGCACGTCCTGCCAGGTCTCGGTCGCGGCGGCCCAGATCGGGTTGTCCAGGTCGTCGCCGCGCGGCGCCGCCGCGTTGGCGTCGGCGTGCTGGCGCATGACCCGCTGGTGCGGCTCGGCGTTGCGGGCGTAGCCGTCGTACGGGCCGACGATGCCGGCCAGTTCGGCGCCGCGCTTGTAGGCGGTGCCGGTCATCAGCGAGCTGATCGCGCCGGCCAGCGCCCGGCCGCCGTCGGAGTCGTAGGCGTGGCCGGTCGCCATCAGCAGCGCGCCGAGGTTGGCGTAGCCGATGCCGAGCTGGCGGTAGGCGCGGGTGGTGTCGCCGATCTTCTCGGTCGGGAAGTCGGCGAAGCAGATGGAGATGTCCATCGCGGTGATGACCAGCTCGACCACCTTGGCGAAGGTCACGGCGTCGAACGTGTCGTCCTCGCGGAGGAACTTCATCAGGTTCAGCGAGGCCAGGTTGCAGCTGGAGTTGTCCAGGTGCATGTACTCGGAGCAGGGGTTGGACGCGTTGATGCGGCCGGACTCCGGGCAGGTGTGCCACTGGTTGATGATCGTGTCGTACTGGATGCCGGGGTCGGCGCAGGCCCAGGCGGCCTCGGCCATCTTCCGGAACAGGCTCTTGGCGTCGACGGTCTCGATGACCTCGCCGCTCATCCGGGAGCGCAGCCCGAAGTCGGTGCCGTTCTCGACCGCCTGCATGAACTCGTCGTTGACCCGGACCGAGTTGTTGGCGTTCTGGTACTGGACCGAGGTGATGTCGTCACCGCCGAGGTCCATGTCGAAGCCCGCGTCGCGGAGGGCGCGGATCTTCTCCTCCTCCTTGACCTTGGTCTCGATGAAGGCCTCGACGTCGGGGTGGTCCACGTCCAGGACGACCATCTTGGCCGCGCGGCGGGTGGCGCCGCCCGACTTGATCGTTCCGGCGGAGGCGTCCGCGCCGCGCATGAAGGAGACCGGGCCCGAGGCGTTGCCGCCGGAGGAGAGCAGTTCCTTGGAGGAGCGGATCCGGGAGAGGTTCAGGCCGGCGCCGGAGCCGCCCTTGAAGATCATCCCCTCTTCCTTGTACCAGTCCAGGATCGAGTCCATGGAGTCGTCCACGGAGAGGATGAAACAGGCGCTGACCTGCTGCGGCTGGGTGGTTCCCACGTTGAACCAGACCGGGGAGTTGAAGCTGAACACCTGGTGGAGGAGGGCGTGGGTCAGCTCGTGCTCGAAGATCTCGGCGTCGGCCGGGGAGGCGAAGTAACCGTTCTTCTCACCGGCGGCGCGGTAGGTGAGGACGACCCGGTCGATGATCTGCTTGAGGCTCCACTCGCGCTGCTCGGTGCCCAGCGCGCCGCGGAAGTACTTGCTGGTGACGATGTTGGTGGAGTTGATCGACCAGAAGTCGGGGAACTCCACCCCGCGCTGCTCGAAGTTGACCGAGCCGTCGCGCCAGTTGGTCATGACGACGTCGCGCCGCTCCCAGCTGACCTCGTCGTACGGATGCACGCCGGGAGTGGTGTAGATGCGCTCGACACGAAGGCCCGCGCCCGCCTTTGAACCACTGGGCTTGCCGCCCTTGGCCGCACCGCCCTTGGCTGCGCGAGTACCGCTGGTGGTGTCCGTCATTGCCGCCTCCTCCTGGGCATAACGCCCTGGGCGCCCCGCTGCTTCCGGGGTCGTCCTTCGTGTCCGCGATTCGATTCGGCGCAGGGCGGAGCGCCCTGGGAACGTCCTGCCTGCGTCGTCGGTGAAGCTGATGAGAGCTGATGAAAAAGTGCTGGCGTCCCGGCTAGGGCGACGCGGGGGCGGGAGCAGGCACGTCGATGCCGTCCGCCGCTGGAGGGCGGTCCACGCGGAGTTCCGCGATGGCGTCCTCGAAGTCCTCGAGCGATTCGTAGGCGCGGTAGACCGAGGCGAACCTCAGGTAGGCCACCACGTCCAGTTCCTTCAGCGGGCCGAGTATGGCCAGGCCCACGTCATGGGTGGAGAGCTCGGCGGCACCGGTGGCCCGGACGCACTCCTCCACCCGCTGGCCGAGCACGGCGAGGGCGTCCTCGCCGACCGGTCGGCCCTGGCATGCCTTGCGGACACCGCTGATCACCTTGTCGCGACTGAACGGCTCGGTGACCCCGCTGCGCTTGACCACCATCAGTGCGGCGGTCTCCACCGTGGTGAAGCGCCGGTTGCAGTCCGGACACTGCCGGCGGCGGCGGATCGAGGTGCCGTCGTCGGTGGTGCGGGAGTCCACGACCCGACTGTCGGGGTGCCTGCAGAAGGGGCAGTGCATATGTCCGTTTCCCTTCCGTAGGGCGAGCCGTGACAGCGGTCGCAGAACTGGTTCCAGAGCTGCAGTCTAGTGCGACACCCATGATCGTTTCCATGCGTTCCCATGCGCGGAACACAACCTGTGGGCGTCGAGGACCTATTCAACCACTAGATCTGGGACGCGCAGCAAGCTTCGACTGCGGCGTGTTGTAGTCCGGAACTCACGCCCAGCGATCACCGCAGGTCAGCACGGAGGCGGTCGCGGAGGACTCACCCGGATGGCCCGGCGGGGCCTCGTACGCCGAAAAAACGACCATCGGCCGGTGTCGGGAGAGGTTTCATGAGATCCTGCTGATCGAACAAACGATCGCATCGCCAGGGGTCGCTTACACCGAAAACCTTGATCACGGCAGGCGATCGTCGAATAATTCACTCGAACGTGTGTTTGGCGCAACCTTTCGATCGGTCATACCGTTGGCCTATTCAAGGGAGATCGTCCGTTGAGAGGGGCCCCCGTGACCACCGCAGAAAGTAGCACTGTCAGCACGTCGCACAGCAGTCAGCAACGACGCCAGGAAGACCTCGGAAACGCCGCCTCGGGACTCGTCCCGGGCCAGGCGACGGGGTCCTCCGCACCGCACTCCTCGGGACACTCCTTGGACGCTCTTCAGAACAGCGCCGCCGACGGTGACAGCACCGTCGGCGAAAGCCCGCATCGCTCGGCTCCCGGCCGACCGCCGGGTATCCGCACCGACGAGGCCGGTCTGACCGAGCGCCAGCGCCGGGTGATCGAGGTGATCCGGGATTCCGTGCAGCGGCGTGGATATCCGCCGAGCATGCGCGAGATCGGCCAGTCGGTGGGCCTTTCCAGCACCTCCTCGGTCGCCCATCAGCTGATGGCGCTGGAGCGCAAGGGATTCCTGCGCCGCGACCCGCACCGTCCGCGCGCCTACGAGGTGCGCGGCATGGACGTGGTCCGCCCGGTCCCGGAGAGCACCGCGGGCCGCCCGGCGACCTCGTACGTCCCGCTGATCGGGCGTATCGCGGCCGGTGGGCCGATCCTGGCCGAACAGTCGGTGGAGGACGTCTTCCCGCTGCCGCGCCAGCTGGTCGGCGACGGCGAGCTGTTCGTGCTCAAAGTCAGCGGCGACTCGATGATCGAGGCCGCCATCATGGACGGCGACTGGGTCACCGTGCGCCGCCAGCCGGTGGCCGAGAACGGCGACATCGTCGCGGCCATGATCGACGGCGAGGCCACGGTGAAGCGGCTCAAGCGCGACGACGGCCACATCTGGCTGATGCCGCACAACGCCGCGTACGAGCCGATCCCCGGCGACAGCGCGACGATCCTGGGCAAGGTCGTGGCGGTGCTGCGGCGGCTCTAGGGTCTGTTTCATAAGTGGATCAAGGTCTGCAATGATCCACTCGTGGGGCGTGGGGATCTGACGAGTGAGCAATGGGCCAGACTGGAGCCGTTGTTGCCGGTGGGCAAGAAGCCGGGGCG
>NZ_JBHEZX010000021.1:0-135336 GCF_042511045.1 Streptacidiphilus alkalitolerans | reverse complement strand
CCCGCGGAGCGGGTACCACAGCGCTGCGCGCTGTGCAAGGGATTCCCGCCGCTTCGCGGCGGGAATGGAGTGCGCGCTTCGCTTGCACTGCCGCCCGGCTTCGCCGGGCGGCACAGGCTGGCGCTTCGCTTTGGCCTGCCGTGAGGGTTGCGCCGCGCTTCGCTTGGCGCTGTTGGCTGCTGCTTCGCAGCAGCCTGAGTGCGGGTCAGGGATCCGTCCGCTTCGCTCCCGGATCCCGCGACTAGAAGAGTGCGTGCGGGTTGCGCGGATTTGCTCCGGGCTTTCGGGGTGGGCTGGTACCCTGAGGAGATGTCGTTGATCGATTGACTATCATGCTGCATCAGTCTTCAACTGTTCGTCGTTTACGAAAATTGACCCACCCAAGTAGCTCCGTTCTGGGTCTCCTCGTGTACGGGTAGGGAGTCTCATGTCCAAACTTCGTGCTTTTCAGGTTGAGCCGGTTGACGATGTTGTCAGAGCGCTGACGCTCCGCCCGGGCCAGGCTCTTCCTGTTGACGGGTTGCGGGCTCAGCTTATCGCTGCCCCAGGTACCGGGAAGACCTTCATGTCGGCGCACGCGGGCATGAGGATCGCCTCGAGGGGGCCTATTCTCGTGCTCGTTCCGACGCTCGATCTGCTGAGTCAGACGATCGATACCTGGCGGGCCGCCGGGCGGGCGGGGCGCATGTACGCGGTGTGCTCCATGGCGGACCACGAGCCGGCTACCGGGGTGCTGTGCACCACCAGTTCGGAGAGGCTGGCGTTCTGGCTCTCGAAGGCCGGCAAGGGAGTGCCGGTGACGGTCTTCGGGACCTACGCGAGCCTTCCGACTGTCATCGGAGCGCACGGCGAAGACTTCGGGCAGTATGGAATAAGCGCTGTTCAGCGCTGGTCCGCCCTTATCGTCGATGAAGCCCATCGAACCAGTGGCGCGGCATCGAAGCCATGGGCGGCCGTGCACGACAACCAGGCACTGCCCGCCGCCGCGAGACTGTACATGACCGCCACGCCCAGAGTCTGGAACATCCCGGAGACCCTGGACGCCGACCGCGTCCAGGAGGATCCGCAGGCCGGCCCCGCGTACCAGTCGCTGCCGAGAGAGCTGGCCATGTCCATGGACGACGAGGCCGTATTCGGCCCTGTGGCCAACAAATCCTTGACGCTTATGCGAAGCCAGGATATCGGGGTGCTAGCAAGATTTCAGCTGGTAGCCCTCGAAATCGTTGACCCGATTCTCCATGCGATGCTGGAGACCGAGAGTGAATCGGCGGTCGAGGCCCGGCTTGCGGCTATTCAGGTAGCGGTTCTCAAGGCCATCAGGACGAACAACCTGAAGAAGGTCATCACGTTCCACAACCGTATCGCCGAGTGCGAGGTATTCGCGTCAACGCTTCCGCGACGGATCGACACCGATGACGATCTCCGGGAGGCGTTCCCGAACGGGATCTGGGCGCGCTGGCTCTCAGGCGAGCACACGGGGCGTCACCGCAAGCAGGTGCTCACCGAGTTCGACGACGACAAGCCCGGCGGTCTGGAGCGTCCCGCGCTGATCGCCAACGCGAAGGTCCTCGCCGAGGGCCTGGACACCCGCAGCGACGCGGTCGTGTTCACCACCCCGAAAGGCAGCCTGGTCGAGCTCATCCAGGCCATCGGACGGGCCCTGCGCCAACAGCCCGGCGCGGGGAAAGTGGCCTCGATCCTGGTGCCCGTCATCGTCGCCCAAGCCGCCGAAGACACGCTCGAGGACGCCGCCACCACCAGCGACCTCATCGCCGACCCCGGCTTCAAGCCACTCTTCGACATCCTCCAAGGACTGCGCTCGTACGACAGTTCGCTCATCGAAGGACTGGCCGTACCCCAACGCCGCTCCGGCACCGAGCAGCCCGACCCCCAATTGGAAGACGACGCGCAGGACCCGGAGCAGCCCCGGGACGCCGGGGTGGGCGTGCCGCGGATGGTGCTGGAGTTCGCCGGCGGCCTCCACACCGCCGCCGAGGTCGCGGCCGCGGTACGGCTGCGGGTGCTCAGTCCTGAAGCACAGAACTGGCTGCGCGGCTACGCCGCCGCCCGGCGCTGGCACGAGATCCATTCCTCGATGGCGATTCCTGTC
Organism: Streptacidiphilus alkalitolerans; assembly: GCF_042511045.1. Taxonomy (NCBI): domain Bacteria; kingdom Bacillati; phylum Actinomycetota; class Actinomycetes; order Kitasatosporales; family Streptomycetaceae; genus Streptacidiphilus; species Streptacidiphilus alkalitolerans. Next base: position 133,226 of record NZ_JBHEZX010000021.1, on the reverse strand, counting down.
GACGCCACCTGCCCAGGGTCCGATTTCCCTCTCGGCAGGTGGGCGGCAACCCAACGGGCCGCGTACGCAGCCGACGAGCTGCTGCCCTCACGGGTCGACCGCCTGGACGAGCTGGGCATGGTCTGGAACGCCCACGACGCCGCCTGGGACGCCAACCTCGCCATCGCCCGCACCTACGCCGCCACCCACACCGAACACCTCGCCTGCAGCGCCAATACGGTCGCCGACTCGACCAAGATCGGGCGCTGGCTCGTCGAACAGAGATCCGCCGCCAACGCCGGGACACTCACCCAGGCACGCACCGCCCAACTCGCCGAGATCGACCCCTGGTGGAACCCCACCTGGCCCCTGCCCTGGCAACGCTCCTACCGCATCGCCCTCGCCCACACCGACAACAGCGGCACGCTCCAAGACCTGCTGGACATGCCCGACGGCACCCGCATGTCCGGCCAGGACATCGGCAAATGGACCAGGGCACAGCAGGCCCGGTGGCACCAGCTCCAGCCCGGGCAGCAAGAACTACTGAGCCGGATCGGGTTGACCCCCGCCGCGCACCCCGCAGCACCCGCGGCCCCACCCGCGCGCAGCCAGGCCGACCGGTTCAACACCGGACTCGCAGCAGCGCAGGCCTGGGCCGCACAACACGGCGGCACCATCGCCGACATCAAGCGCAAGGACGTCGCAGTCGTGGACGGGATCGAGGTGAAGGCGGGGCTCTGGATCGGCAACCAGAGGCAAAGGGCCGCCAAACTCACCGACGAACAACGCGCCGCGCTGAGCAAGCTCGGCATGCGCTGGTGAGGCGGAGGCCGGCCTGGGAGGAGATGACGCTGTGCCACTGACGCAGGGAGTACTCAAGGTCGCGCCCACGGCCGGGGAGACGGTGTGGTCGCTACTGGGGCGCACCGCCGCCCGCTACGGCATGACGTCCACCGACCTGCGGGCCGCATGGGAGTGGCGCAACAACCCGTCCCGCTCCCCCGCCACCAGCGGAGTACGCGCTGACGCCGAGATCCTCCTCGACCCCGCCGGGCAAGCCCTCCTCGCTGCCCTGTGCCGCACCGACCCCCAGACCCTCCAGCGCGCCCTGCCCGCCTGGGCCAAAGGACCCGCCGCGTTCACCAGCACCTCCTCCTTGGGCCGCCCGCAGGCCCGCTGGCAGTCCGGAGCAGCAGCCCACGGACCCGTCGCCTACGCCTGCCGGCCCTGCACCGCCCGCCGCACCGGACAGGTGGTGACTGCCATGCGGTACCGCGAAGGATGGCAACGCGTCTGCCGACGCCACCAGCGCTGGACCCTGGGCGCAGGCGACGGACACGACCTGGAATATCTCGACCTGCGGGCCTGCCCCGAGATCGCGGCGGCGCAGCAGCAGTGGCCGACCGTAGCCCGGCGAGCGGCCGCGGCAGGGGTGGCACCGGGGGCAGTCTTCGCGGTCGCCCGGGCCGTGGTGTGCCAGTGGTGGGACCTCGCACTCGAATGGAGCGACGAGCGGATCTGGCCCGCCCGACTGCACGCCCTGGCCGGCGGCGACGCCGGCGAGAAGTTCTGGTGGTGGCGCGCCGTCGCCCGCGAAGCCGCCCTCTTCCCCGAGACCCTCGCCCTCGCCGGAGCCCTCATCGACCCCGCCGTCACCGACATGGTCTGGCACGACACCGGCGGCCCCGGCACCTACCGAATCTCCCCGTCCAACGGACAGTTCGATCAGGAGCTCGGACGCAGACTCGGACGGCCCTGGCTCGCCCAGGCCGGCGCCACCACCGATAGCACCGCCCTGAACGGCTGGCACGGAGCAGTGGTGCGCCAACGCCACGGCATCGGACAACCCGGCGACTGGGGACAGGACACATGGTGGATCCCCCGCGACCACCAACCCACCTCCGTCACCGCGCTCCTGCGGACCCTGACCCAGCGCACCGACGGCACCATCACCTGGCGCGCCACCATCCCCCGCCCCGAACGCAGCTGGATCAACGAAAAAGTCCGCGAGGCCACCGACCTCCTCGCCGGCCTGGACCCCCACGACACCGCACCCCTGTCCACCGCCACCCACCAGCTGATCGACACCCTCAACCAGGCCATCGCCACCCTCGACCACGCCATCACCGGCATCGCCAGCTCCGCCCACACCGCCGGCATCCCCCTCCACCACCTCGCCCAATGGACACACCTCCCCACCGACGAACTCCAACAAGACATCGACGACCACCAAGCCCACATCGAAGACCAGTACGGCTACCGACACCGCCCACCACAGGCATGAGGAACGATGCTGAACGCCGGCGCGGCCGCGCGGCGACCACACTCAGGCTGGCGAACTGTCTGCTTCCGGGGTCACGGCCTCCAACGGGGCCTCCACAGCGGGGTCGACGAAGAGGGCCAGGTACCGGAACTCTCCCCCGGTTCCGGGCCGCTGCGAGTACGGCCGCCAGCGCAACGGATAGGTACCCCGCAGGACCCGGGTGTTGGGGGCGAAGTCGCCCCCGCCCCACAACAGCGTCCCGCTCAGCTCACCGCCCTCGTGCAGACGGAACTCGCGGTCGCGGGACTGCGTCCCCGACGGCTTCGGCTGCTGCCACAGCGCCGACTCGTTCGTGATCAGCAGCGCCAGGCCGTTCTGGTCGGGGCGGTCGCAGAACTTCTCCAGCCGGGCGACGTCGAACACGAAGTCACGCCGGGCCAGATCAGGGGCGCCGTGCGACTTCAACGCGTACCGCTCCTCCATCGGACCGGTGCCCACCGTGCCGCTCCAGGCACGCTTCACGTACTTGAACTCCACCGCCGTACGGCCCAACGGACCCAGACACAGCAGGTCCAGATGCTCGACACCCTCCGAGACGGTCTGCCGCACCTCCAGACGACACTCCACCTCCGGCGCCAACCCCCACAGCACCCGCGCAAACGCATGCTGCAGATCCGCCTCCGAATGAAACACCGGCCGCACCCCAGCCAACACCGCCAACACCTCCGACAACCCCACCTGACCAGCTATCAGGTCAGCGGGACCGGATGGGCAGACACCGACCGATTCCCCGGGCAGGTTCTCCGTAGCCATGGAAGCCTCCAACACAGCGATAGGGGTTCAAGACGATAAGGCCCCCCGGGGCCCGACCGAGCTCCGGGACGGGGCACGGTACTGCGGGGCTCCTCATCGCGTCGGCGGCGCGGGACGGGCCGCACGCAGCCAGCACTCGACAGCGGTGAAGTCCGCGCCGGTCAGGCCTGCGGCGGGGTCGACCCGGTGCAGCATGGCCGGCCCCGGATGGTGCGCAGCCATCCACCGCCGGTCAGTACCGGTGATCTCGTCGTCCAGCCAGACGAACGGGCGCCCGCCCGCCCAGGCGAGCAGGCCGCGCGTCTTCCAGTGCAGCCCGTCGCGCCCCTCCTCCTGGTCCGGCTCCGGCCACAGCACGACCGGCAGCCGCGGCAACCCCAGACGCGGCGCCACGCACTCGTTCGCCTCCTCCATCCAGGTCGTGGCCCACACCAGCTCGCACCCCAGCGCGACCAACCGGGGCCCCAGGCCCGGATCAAGCCTGGACAGCAGAGGATTCACCCCGCCCACCCGCAGCTCTGACGCATCCGGAAAAGTCGGGTAGCCGCCCGGCAGCTGACGAGGCGTCGCACCGAACGGAATCAACGGCCCGTCCACATCGAGGAAGAGCAGCGGACGCCACACAGAACCAGTCACCGCCGAACCCTAGCCGCACCGAAGCAGTTCGCACGCTGCTGCTCCACTCGCCGCTGCCGCCGGTCCTGCCCCCTGGCATACCTTCTGTACGGAGGGAGGGCTGACGCACCGCCGCCGGTGGGGCAGGATGCGGATCATGACCGCGTTCCTTGCCACCATGCCCGGCCAGGTCTGGCACCTGGCCGCCGGCGACCCAGCCGGCCCGCTGTTCGTGACCAGCTACGGCTCCGATCCCTTGAAGACCGTGCTGAGCGCCGTCGACCAGCGCGGCGGGGTGCTGTGGCGACGGGACTTCCCCGGCACCGGCCGCCCCTGGTCCCGAGTCAGCTCCCGGGGCACCGTGTGGATCGCGCGCCCCGAAGCGGCCTGGCACGTCCTGGAGGAGATCGACGCCGAGGGCCGCACCCTGAACACCGTCGCCCCGCCGTGCCAGCCTGGCGAGGACATCGGCACCTTCGTCCTGCTCCCGGACGGCTTCTGCATCACCTGGACCGCCGCCCCACCCAGGCTCCGCGGACCAGCGCCCCTGCGCGAGCCCCGCGTCGCCCGCTACAGCAGCGCCGGCCGCCAACTGTGGTCCACTCCTATCCGGCTCGGCGACCTGTCCTACCCCGGGGTGGTCGAGCTGAGCGAGGAGAACGGCTGGACGCCGCAGGCCAAGCGCCCCTGGACACCACGTGGGGTCCGCAGCGCCTACCACGAGCCGCTGCTCGTCTCCGGCGACCGCGTGGCCGCGTCCTTCCAGGACAGCAGTGGCCTGGCCCGCACCTTCCTGCTCGACCTGGACACCGGGCACACCGTCGCGGTCACCGCCCCGGCCCCCGGCGGGCACAAGGCCATCGCTGGCGACGGCGCGTTCCTGATCGGCGCCCAGGGCTACGGCGCCTTCGAGACCGCCCTGCTCAACCGCGACGGCACCACGACCACCCGCTGGCCCAGCCACGGCGCCCTCACCGTCACCACCGACGGCACCATCCGCACCGCGGAGATGGACAACCGGCAGCCCTCCCCCACCCAGTTCCGGCACCTGTCACCCGGCGGCGAACCCGGCGAGGGACCCCACCTGCCCGGCTACTACACCGCCCCGCCAGCCACCGACACCCACGGCACCACCGTGCTCTGGCGAAACGGCAACCTGACCGCCATCGACCCCGACATGACCCCCCACCACCTGCACACCCTCCCCGGCACAGGAATCACCACCCGGACCCTCATCCTCGAAAGCGGCCTGGTCGCCCTCGCCCTGGACCACGACCTCCACCTCCTCCCCACACCCCTTGGTCCACTCGCAACCGGCCCCTGGCCCTGCACCGACCACAACCTGAACGGCAACCCCACCCACCAGCAAGCAGCTGGACCGCCGACGAGGTAGGTGACATGAGACCTGGGCGGCTGTTCTTCGGACTCCTATAGCGCATGGTCAGGGGCGTCGTCAGTCGTACGGGGGTTCCGGGCCTGGGGGGCGCGGGCCTGTGGGATACCTGGAAAATGGCTTCGACCGGCGAGGATGCGACGGTGCTCGCGGGCGGACGGCATCCGGATCGCTGCAGCAGCGTCGGCCAGGTCGAGGCGCGGATCGTCGGCACAGGCACCGAACTCGATCGCCTGCCCTGGGCCCGGGCTGCGCACACGGTGGCGCTGGAGGAGTTGGCGGCGGTGCGGACCTTCCCCGTGCAACGCGGGCGTCGGATCGCTCCGGGGTGGTGGTGGTCGGCGTCGACCGGGCGCCTGGTGCACTACGGCTTCGGCGCGATGCGCACCCAGCTCATGCTGCTGGACCACGATCCGCACGTGGTCGCGCTGGCCTGCAGCCCAGTGGAGTTCACCTGGCTGGGAGATGACGGTGCGGTCGCCGTCCATGCCCCGCACCTGATGGCACGGCTTCGGGACGGCAGCGGCCTGCTGGTCGACTGCGCGGGCAGCGAGGGCGTCCCGGCCCGCATAGCTAACCATGCGGCTGCGATGACCACCGCAGTCCAGGCGGTCGGCTGGCACTACCGCATCACCCAGCCCCCTGATCCGGTGCTCGAGGCCAACGTGCGGTGGCTGTCGGGCTACCGCCATCCCCGCTACGGCGCCGGCATCCCGAGGGAGCAGGTCCTCGCCCTGTTCGAGTGGCCTCTGCCACTCATTGAGGGCGTGCGGCAGCTCGGGGATCCCATCGCAGCATGGCCGGTGCTCTTCCATGCGCTGTGGAGCGGTGCGCTCACCGCTCCCCTGAACCATCCGCTGCACGAGCGGACCCTGGCCACCGCGGCCACCGTCGTGGCGGGTCCGGGGTGACCGGGGCGGTGCTCGCTGTCGGGGACCGGGTGCGGTGGGAGGGGCGCGCCTGGACGCTTGCCGCGCTCGAGGGCTCCCGCGCGTGCCTGCTGGAGGAGTCGGGCGCCCTCGCCACGGTGCTGCTGCCCCTGCTGCTGGCCGACCCGCAGTTCGAGGTCCTCGACGCGCCGCCGCAGGCGCGGGTGGCTGCGGCCGGGCTGCTGGACGCCCTTCCCGAGCAGGTGCGGGCGCAGGCCCTGGCCTGGGAGCAGCACGTGCGGGAGGTCGAGTCGGGCACGGCCACCACCGGTGCGGTGCCGCGGGCCGGGTTCGACCCGGCGGTGACCTCGCTGGTACAGCGCGAGGCGGCCAAGGCCGCCGAGCTCACGGCGGCCGGGGAGGCGGTGAGCGTCAGAACGGTGCGCCGGATGCGGGCGCGGTACCGGAGCGAGGGGGTGTGGGGGCTGGTGGACCGGCGCAGCACCCGTCCGGCCTCGGCGGTGGGGCGGGCCGATCAGCGGGTGGTGGAGGCGGTGGTGGCGGTGCTGGGGCAGCAGCGGGACCGGTCGACCGGGACGCTGACGCGGCTTCGCGACCAGGTGCGGTGGCACCTGGATGAGGTGCACGGTCCCGAGGTGGTGGCGGTGCCGCCGGCCTCGACGTTCAACCGGCTGGTACACGCCCTGGCACAGGGCCAGGGGTTGCGCGGGACCGCGGCGCAGCGGCGCTCGCACAGTTCGCGGCCCGCTGCGCCGTTCACGCCGACAGTCGCGTTGCGGCCCGGTGAGCTGGTGATGATGGACAGCACGCCGCTGGACGTGTTCGCGGTGATGGCCGACGGGGTGACGGGCCGTCCGGAGCTGACGATCGCCCTGGACGTGGCGACGCGGTCGGTGTGTGCGGCGGTGCTGCGGCCGCCGAGCACCAGTGCGGTGGATGCGGCGGTCCTGCTGGCGCAGATGGTCGCGCCGATGCGGATGCGCCCGGGCTGGGACGCGGCGTTGTCGCTGCAGCGCTCGGTGGTCCCCTACGAGCGGCTGCTGAGCTTGGACGAGCGCCTGCGGGGGGCGGCGGCGCGGCCGGTGATCGTGCCGCTGACGGTGGTCGTGGACCAGGGGGCGATGTTCATGTCGTCCTCGTTCCTGGCCGCGTGCGCGACCATCGGGGTCTCGGTGCAGCCGGTGCCGCCGGCGAACGGGCCCGCGAAAGGCGCGGTGGAGCGGGCGTTCCGGTCGATCAACCACGGGTTCTGCCAGTACGTCGCCGGCTACACCGGCTCCAGCACCGCCGAACGCGGGCGCCAGGTCCAGGGCGAGGCCCACTGGACGCTGGTGCAGCTGCGGGAGCTCTTCGAGGAGTGGCTGGTGGCCGGGTGGCACGCGCGCAAGCACGCCGCGCTGCGGCACCCGATGCTGCCGCACCTGGCGCTGTCGCCCATCGAGATGTGGGGCGCCCTGGTCAGCATCGCCGGCTACGTCCCGCTCCCCCTGACCGCGGAGGACCACATCGAACTGCTGCCGGTGCGCTGGCAGCCCGTCAGCGACTACGGCATCCGCTTCGACCACCGCACCTACGACAGCAAGGCCCTGAACGGGTACCGGCGCACCCGCAGCACTGCCGGTGCGAGCCAGCCGCTGGAGGTCCACCACAACCCGTACGAGCCGTCGCGGATCTGGGTCCGGCTGCCGGGAGGCTTCCAGGAGGTCCCCTGGATCCACGCCACGCAGGTGAGCCTGCCGTTCACCGACTCCACCTGGCGGCACATCCTGTCCGCGGTACCGCGTACCGGCGACCGCGACGCCCACGAACTCGACCTGGCCCGGGCTCTGGACGCCCTGCTGCGCCGCGCCGGCGCCGGGGCGGGCACCCGCCGCGAACGCACCCTCGCCGCCCGCGCCGCAGCCGCCGCCTCCCTGGACCTCGGCACCCCGACCCCAGGCGCCCCGGCACCGGACTCCGACCTTGACCTTGGTCTGGACGCGGGCGCCGCCACCGCCGAAGGCACCGCGGGACCATGCAGCAGCAGCGATCCTAACGCCGAGGGCGTGCGGCAGTTCCACGACGCCGATGAGGCGGCCGATTCCGGATTCGACGAAGGCGAGGACGGCGACGAAGGCGAGATCAGTGATTCCGAGCCGGGCCCGCCGCGCCCCTCCCGTGTGCTGAACCCCTACCAGGAGGCCAAGCAGTGGCTGTAGGAACCCCTGTCGCCGACCAGGACGAGGTGTTCGACCCCGTCAGCACCTGGGTGGGCTGGCAGCGCTACGTCGACAGCGCCCCCGGCGACCAGCCGGCCGACGATGACGGCTGGACCCGGGAGCAGCGCCTGGACTACCACTCCGCGTTCGTCGTGGTGGGTACCCCGGCGATGGAACGGGTCTCGCGGGAGCTGCGGCGGATGCTGCTGGTCAACCGGCGCCAGCGGGGCACCGCCCGGCGCGGGCTGATCGTCTCCGGGCTCGCCAGCACCGGCAAGACCACCATCCTGATGGAGCTGGGAAGGATCTTCGAGCTCGCCGACCGGCTGCGCCACCCCGGGATCAGCGACCGGCTGCCGGTGGCGTACGTGTCGGTCCCGCCCGCCGCGACACCCAAAATGCTCGTCAGTGAATTCGCCCGGTTCCTGGGGCTGCCCGTGCTGCGCCGGATGAACCAGGCCCAGATCACCGACGCGGTCTGCGCGACCCTGGGCGAGCTGCGGACCCAGCTGGTCCTGGTCGACGACATCCACCTGCTCGACACCCGCACCCGCTCCGGGGCCGAGACCTCCGACCAGATCAAGCACCTGGGCGAGCGCATCGCGGCCACGTTCGTCTACGCCGGCGTCGACGTCCACGCATCCCCGCTGCTGGTCGGCCCCCGCGGACAGCAGCTCGCCGGACGCTTCAAGCTCCTGCGCAACGACCCCCTCCCCCACGGCACCCCCGACCAGCAGCAGACCTGGCTGGAACTGGTCACCGACCTGGAGAACGCACTACGGCTACGCCACCACCGACCCGGCACCCTGGCCCGCCACGCCCCCTACCTCCACCAACGCACCGGCGGAGTGATCGGCAGCCTGTCCCACCTCATCCGCGAAGCAGCCATCACCACCATCACCGACGACACCGAACGCATCACCAAACAGCTCCTGGACACCATCCACCTCGACATCCGCGCCCAAGAACAACTCCTCACCCCCGCCCAGCGGCGCGACCGCGCCGCAGCGGTACGCAGCAGGCCCTAGCTTCACCTGATCCACGCAGCCTCGATCAGCGCAAGGCGTGCGACCGGCCCGCGGCCGGACACACCGTCACCACGAGGGGAGAGAAGACACGGTGAGCACGGCGCCCCGCCTGTCCGCGCTTGCGCCTCCCGCTGTGCCACGCGCCGCGGGGATGGGGCCGGTGGCGCGGGAGACGACGCTGTCCTTCATATACAGGCTGGCACTCCACTGCCGGATCGGCATCTACGATGTCGCGGCCGAGCTGGTGCAGGACACTCCGAGCCGGAGCGTGCTGAAGGACCTGCGGATGGACGGCGAGGTCTACCTCAACGCGGCCGCCCGGACCCGCCTGTCCGCGTTCTGCCGCACTCCCGAAGCCGACTTGGGGCACGCGCTGCCGGCCTTCACCGCACTGGAGCCGGTACGCGCCCTCGGGGACGGGCCGGCCGGGCAGTTCCGCTTCGGCACCGTGGTCCCCGCCCTGGGAGTGTGGTGCAGCATGTGCACGGCCAGGCGCACCGGCACCACCCATCAGGTCCGCTGCTACCTCCCGGCTCACGGCCGCATCTGCCAGCGACACCGCTCGTGGATGTTGGGAACCCACCGCGTCGACGGCACCTTCCTGCCCATCGAGCAGGTCGACCTCACCCGCGTCCCCCAGATCCCGCACGCCCAACGCCGCCACCTGCGGCTGGTGCGCCAGACCCCCGATACCGCCGCCGCGGCCTTCACCCTGGCCCAGGCCGTGGTCACCTCCTGGTGGGCGCAGCAGTGGCCCCAGGAGACGCAATGGCCACAGCGCACCGCCCTGCTAACCCCCCACAGCGGGGCCGGGGCCGATGCGGATCCCGGGTGGTGGCGGATCCTGCTGCGCGAAGCGGTCACCTATCCCGAAACCGTGGCCCTCGCCGCCGAACTGATCAACACCCAGCGGCGGCAGAGCGCCGCCGGCACCCGGGGCCATGTGCCGTTGCGGCTCGCGGACGCCCCCGACCTGCTGGCCGCTCTGGCACAGGCCACCGGGCGACCCTGGCTGCCCCAGGCGATCGCCTCCGAGCACGCCGGGCCGCTGTACACCTGGCTGCGCGCCAGCTGCCGGCCGCAGGACCTGGGCGAGGAACTGTGGAAGGTCCGCGGGGCCCACAGCCCCCGCGCCCTGCACCACGACCTGGCCAGCCACACCCGCTCCGCGGCGCAGGACCCCGCCGCACGCCCGCAACCCCAGCAACCCCTGGGCCTGCGCCAGCACCCCGGCCACCTCTTCGCCGTCGGGCTCGTCCACGCCCGCGCCTACGCCGCCGTTCACGGCCACCTGGCCGCACCGGCGGGAGCGCGCATCGACGGGTTCGCTATCGGGCAATGGCTGTCCAACCAGAGAAGCCACACCGCCATGTCCCCCCAACGCGCTGCCGTACTCGACGCCATCGACCCCTGGTGGCGCACACCGTGGCCGGTCCTGTGGCAGCGAGCCTTCTACCGGGCACGCGCCCACGTCCAGGCCCACGGGACCGTGGACGCCCCGGCCGGGTTCCCCGGCACCACCTTGAGCATGGGCGAATGGCTCTACAACCAGTGCACCGCCTACCCCGCGCTGCACCCCCAGCAGCAGCGACTGCTCGCGGAACTGGGCATCACCGCCGAGGCTGCCCGCACCGCCCGGCCCCGGCGCCGGAACATCGCGGACCACTTCACCCACACGCTCGCCCAGGCAAAGGCCTACGCAGCCGTCCACGGCCACCTCCTGCCCGAGCCCGGGACCCGCTACAACGGGGTGGCCCTGAGCCAGTGGCTGTCCAACCAGCGCTCCCGAGACCGGCGCACCCGCACCCCCTCGCCACGCGCCCTCGCCCTGTCGGCCATCGACCCCTGGTGGAACCCGCCCTGGGAGGTGACCTGGCAACGTGCTTACCACCACGCCCGCGACCTCTGCGCCACCGGCCAGGGCCTGGACGCGCCGAACGGATTCCCCGGCGCTGAGGAAGACCTCCGGCAGTGGCTCCTCGCCCAGTGCCACTCCTACCCCGCCCTGCACGGCGGCCAGCAGGACCTGCTCGCCGCGATCGGCATCACCGCCATCACCGCTGCCACCGCACCTCCCTACCAGGCGCCCGCCCCCCGCAAGAAGGCGCAGCGCAGCAACCCCGACGCGTACGGCCAGCAGTACTTCGACGCCGGCCTGCCGCACGCCCGCGCCCACGCCGAGACCTGCGGTCACCTCGTGCCCGCCTTCCACACCGTCCACGACGCCTTCCCCCTGGGGCAATGGCTGGCCCGCCAACGCGCCCAAGCCGGCCGCGGCCAGCAACCCCTGACGAACCGGCAGTCCCTGACCGCCCTGGACCCCTGGTGGAACCCGCCCTGGGGCCTTGCCTGGCAACGCGCTTACCACCACGCGCGCACCCTGCGCCCCCTGCCGCGGCTCAGCGACATCAAGGAGCCCGCGCTACGCGCCTGGCTGTACCTGCAGTGCACCCGGTACAGCACCCTCCACCCCGGCCAGCAGCACCTCCTGGACCAGATCGGTATCACCGCGGATGCGGTGCGCGCCTACCGCTACGCCCTGTCCCGCGACGCTCCGACGACCCCCGACTTTGACACCGGCCAACGCCACGCCGCCGCCTACGCCGCCGCCCACGGCCACCTGGTCCCCACGGCCGGCGAGCGCTGGGAAGGCTTCCCGCTGGGCCGCTGGCTCAGCGACCACCGCATGCGTGCCGACCGCCGCGCCGGCACCTCACAACGCTCCGCCGCACTCGACACGATCGACCCCTGGTGGAACCCGCCCTGGGACCTGACCTGGCAACGCGCCTACCACCGCACCCGTACCACCGGACACGACTCGCACCAGACCCGGAAATGGACCCTCGCCCAACAAGCTGCCTGGCCACGCCTGCACCCAGACCAGCAGCACCTTCTGACCGCGATCGGCATCACCGAGCACACCCCGCCCATCCACCGCCGCCGCACCCGCAGCTACCCCGACGGCGCCGGGCTCGAGCCCGCCCGGGCCTACACCGCCCTCCACGGCCACCTGTCCCCCGACAAACACGCCACCCACCACGGCTTCCCCCTGGGCCAATGGCTCACCGCCAAACGCAGCAAAGCCCGCCACGGCACCCTGTCTCCCCGCCTGGCCGCCGCCCTCGACACGCTCGACCCCTGGTGGAACCCGCCCTGGCCCTACGAATGGACCACCCGTTACCACCAAGCCCGCACCACCACCCCACCCACCCCCGCCACCCAACGCTGGACCACCCGCCAACACCGCGCCTATCCCCGCCTCCACCCCCACCAACAACACCTCCTGAACACCATCGGCATCACCCCACCCCACCCACGCCCACCCGAGACGCCCCGAACGGCAGGATGACCCCATGGCCCACGAGCTCTTCAACGACGCCCCCTCAACGGCGCAGCTGCAGCCGGGCCGACAGCCCTTCCACTCGACGCCGTACGGATATCCCTTATCAGAGCGGCCACCTCACATGGTGAGTTCGCGCAAGGGTCGCGACCGACCCCGCAAGGCGCATTCGGGTACAGCCAGCCAGCCGTGCTTACGCAGCGTCGGCGCCCGTCGGGAGCAGAACGGCGAGCAGTACAGCCGAGATCGGCGCGTGCGCTGGCCAAGGGGCTGCGTGCACACCAGGCAGCAGTCGTTCGGGGCCACTGCAGCGAGCTGCGCGAGGAATCGATCAACGCCATCGCCCTGATGGGGCAACGGATCCTCATCTGCCAACCAGTCGGGGTGGGCAACCAGGCGGTTGAACAGGGAGCGCAGTTCAACCAAGTCGCGGCGGCGTGCCCCCAGCAGGGCGAGGTAGTCCTCAAGCGGCCAGGCCACCAGGGCTCCGGCCCGGGTGAGGTACAGCCCGACCATATCGATCCGGTAGTGGTCGCTGTAGTCCAGCAGGACGTAGCCGAGCAGTTGATGAACGGTGGTCTTGGGCAACGTCTGGACGTGGCGCGTGCTCTTGAAGTCGATCAGGACACCGTCCACGATCAGGTCGGCATCCGCGGAGATGTCGGCGCTGCCCTCAAACGTCGGCCCGGGTATGCACTGCCGGGGACTGGTGCGCTGCCGTAGGTCCTCAAGCGGACCGCTCTCAGCGGCATGTACCTGAGCAAGAACGTCTTCGACCAAGGCAGGAGAGGGCACTGCAAGCAGGCGCTCCAGAGTGAAGCGCTCCGAAGACTCCAGTGCAGCTTGAAACAGCGGGGTGTCGGGAAACGCGAAGGGATTGCGCAGGTTCAGGGCGTACCAGGCTCCGGCCAGCAGCAGGCGTGCCAGGCGCTCCTCAGCCTCATGAGTACGCGTCAGGGACCTGTTCCGGGCATCCAGCTCCAAGTCTCCGACCTGCGCAGCCAGCGTCGTCACAAGATCATGGCCCACCTGAGCCAGTACCGACCACACCGAGGGCCGCGGTTCCTGGCGCTCTCGGTAGACCGTGGCCACCTCAAGGCACCGTGCGATCCCTGCCTCAGTCGCTTCGTCCACAGCGCTCGCGCAGGTAAACGACAGCCGTAATCGCTGATCAATAGCCGTACCAACCGTCCCCGCCTCGAAGCCGACGCCCTCCCCCGGGAGCAGCACCGCGGCGGCAGGTAGACGGGCACGGTACTCCGCACGCACCCGACCAGCGCCAGCCGACAGCTCCTGGTCCAAAAAGCGCCGCATCGGAGTACGCGGCGACCGCAATCCCTGCGTAAGGCTCATACCCCGACGGTAGAAGCAGCCACTGACAATCCGGAGCCGCCGTCGCCATCCCTGCACTGGCGCATCCGTCACATGGGTGCGTTGCAATACTGTCCGGCACGCAATCGTCGGCGGGCGTTGTTCGAGAGCTTGCCGCCAAGCTGACTGTCCCAGCGGGGTACCGCCGCCCCCATAGGGCGGCCAACAGTACCTAGGGCAGGGAGTATGTGAATTCCTTGCCGCCTCGTTCCGGTACTGCAGTGCGCTCGCGTCTCAGCGCACCGGCTTCCACGAGGCGCTTGAGGCGGTTGTTCGCGTTGGGTAGTGAGACTTGCAGCGCGTCGGCGAGCGCAGCTGTACGGAAGGTCCCGAGGCTACGAGCCCGTTCATATGTCTCAGCAAGGACTTCTGCATCGCCGATGAGGATATGCGCGTCCCCGTCCACAGCGAATTGTTTCCGTCGTTCTAGGCATACCGCGACCGCGTCGCGGGTCTCTTCGTTCAGACCGACCAGCTGGACGCCGTCGGCGTTGACGTCACCGGCGGCCAGCGAGACGTAGAACTTGCCGAGGAATTCATCGGTGAAGCTGTTCGTCATCGCGTCGGTGCCGGCGAAATCGATGATCAGCATGGCTACGGGAGCAGCGGCCTCCACTTGCTCCTGCAGTGCGGAGCGCGCGCTGATGCCGACAGCGCGGGTGAAGAGGAATGACCCGTACTTGCATACGGTGAAGGTGAGGGGAGCTTCTCGCTTCGTCGGGTTCATTGAAAGCATTGAAGCACAGTGGGACTACGGCGTGAACGACACTCTCAGCCATGCCCAGGTGCCGTCCACCCGGGTGGACGTGGAGAGGCCCTTGATCGCGGAGGCGTTCGACCGCAGTCGGCCTGCTCGCAGGAGACCGTCGCCGCTGCGCAGCACCAGACGGGCGGGGCCGGCGCGGCCGGCATGGTTCATCAGGTCCGGCAGTCCGTTGCCGCGCCGGTCCTCGGTACCGCTGACGCCGGGCCTGAGGGCTCGCCGCATAGCCTCGGCGCTGGTGGCCGCATCGGCGTGCTCGGGGTTTCGGCGCAGGTGCTCGAGGACTCCTATACCGGTGTCGCAGACAGCCACCTCGAGCCGTCGGTAACCGGTCGTCTTGCCACTGTAGGCCTGGGCCGCAATGAAGGCACCGCACCGCCCGGACCCGTGACTGACGGCATTGTCGATCAATTCACCGATACTTCTGCTGACGCGGGCGCCGACTCCGGCCCCCAGGCTCGCCTTGGCCACGTGACCGATCCTCTGACCCACCGCATCGGCGGTCTCAGGCGTCAGGACAGTGATCTCCAGCAGGGTCGAGGAGCAGTCCTGACGCTCATCGAAGGGCACGGGTCCGACGATCCGCGTACCGCCGGGCAGCCGCTCGAGCAGGTCCATTCGCTGGAGGTAGGAAGTCACCGCGCAGTCAGCGGACAGCATCAGCGCGACGTCAGCGCCGGTCGCGCTGTGCGTGTGGGCCAGTGCGGTCGCGGCAGCGAGGTCGAGCGGGCTGGCGAAGCGCAGCCGCCGGGCGTCGATCGTCAGAGCGGCCTGCCCGTCGGCCCGCAGGCGCAGGTCATTGCGGAGCAGCGAGTGGCGCCCATCCAGTTCCAGTAACACAGGGCACCACAATGCCACGGCGTCAGCCGGCGCGGGCCGTTCACTCGTATGGGCGTGTCGCGTGGTGCGGGGTGGACACGTGGTACGGTTTCATCAGCTTCAGTGAAACCGAAGAAGGAGTAGAGATGCCCAGCAGCACCGAGAACGAGCACGGCCGCGAGTACAAGATCGTCGTGAACACCCGCGAGAAGACCGTGAACCACGACGAGGTCGGCTTCGACGAGCTCGTGCACCTGGCCTTCAACCCGGTGCCGACCGGTCCCAACGTCGTCTTCAGCATCGGCTACCGGCACGCGGCCCAGCACCCCGACCAGGGCACCCTGGCCGTGGGTGGGCACGTCAAGATCAAGAACGGGACGGTCTTCAATGTCCACGCAACTGACAAGTCGTAGCCCCGACCTCAAGCGCCTGCAGGACGAGGGCTACGAGATCGAGGTGAAGGCAGGCCACCTGGTCCTGGGCCACGTCCCGTACGTGGCCCAGGACCAGACGGTCCGCTACGGCTCCCTGGTCTCCACCCTGGACCTGCAGGGCGACGTCACCTGCGCGCCCGGCACCCACGTGGTGCAGTTCAGCGGATCGACCCCGTGCGACCACACGGGTCGGCCCCTGGACCAGATCATCAACAGCAGCGACCACCTGGTCCTGGCCAAGGGCCTGGAGGTCGACTTCACGTTCTCCAGCAAGCCGGCCTCGGGCGCGTACCCGGACTACTACGAGAAGATGGCGACCTACGCCGCGATCCTGGCCTCCCAGGCCAGGGTCCTGGACCCCGAGGCGACCGCGCAGACCTTCCGCGTCGTGCCGTGCTCCGCGGAGGAGTCCGTCTTCCTCTACCTCGACACCGCGTCCAGCCGGGCCGGCATCAGCGCGGTATCCAGCCGCCTGGAGAGGGGCAACGTGGCCATCGTCGGCCTGGGCGGCACCGGCTCCTACATCCTCGACCTGGTCGCCAAGACCCCGGTCCCGCAGATCCACCTCTTCGACGGCGACCGGTTCCTGCAGCACAACGCCTTCCGCTCCCCCGGCGCGCCATCGTGCGAAGAACTGGACGGAGCGCCGCTGAAGGTGACCTACTTCGCCGGCCTCTACTCCCAGATGCGTCGCGGCATCGTCCCCCACGGCGCCTACCTCGACGAAACGAACGTCGAGGAACTGCGCGCCATGGACTTCGTGTTCCTCGCGCTCGACCAGGGCGCCGCCAAGAAGTTCGTGGTCGCCAAGCTCGAGGAGTACGGCATCGCCTTCATCGATGTCGGCATGGGCGTCAACGAGACCGACGGCGCCCTGTCCGGGCTGCTGCGGGTCACTACCAGCACCCCCGACCAGCGTGACCACGTCCACGCCGGCAACCTGATCCCCTTCGGAGCCGGCGACGAACACAACGAGTACGCCCGCAACATCCAGATCGCCGACCTCAACTCCCTCAACGCCACCCTGGCGGTCATCAAGTGGAAGAAGCTCCTCGGGTTCTACGCCGACCTGGAACACGAGCACCACAGCGTCTACCAGATCGACGGAAACGTCCTGACCAACGAGCACCTCACATGACCGCCCCGCGCCTGACACACGTGTTCATCGATAACTTCCCCGACCAACTGGAGCCCGGCACCCTCTACATCTCCATCCCCTACACCACAGCCGCGCACCTGTGCTGCTGCGGCTGCGGACACGAAGTCGTCACCCCGCTCAGCCCCACCGACTGGCAACTCACCTTCGACGGCCAGTCCGTCTCCCTGCACCCCTCCATCGGCAACTGGAGCCTGGCCTGCCAGTCCCACTACTGGATCCGCACCAACACCGTCCACTGGGCACCACGCTGGTCCCCCGAACGCATCGCCACCAACCGGACCCACCGCACCACGACCCCCGAGCCGACCCCCGCCCCCAGCAACCCGCCCACCACCCTCAAGGACCGCCTGGCCCAACTCCTCCACCGACGATCACGAAAGTAGGCCACCCAACCCAGCGGCACGGCCACCGCGAGCAAGCGCCGTGCCGCACCCCACCCCGAACCACCCAACCAACCCGACCAACACCCAACGAAACTGGCCACCCCAGTCCACCTGCACCAACCCCTGCACCCCGCATAGAAACCCCGCAGACCACCCAACCACCTATCTGACCAAGCCCAGCTCACACCACCCGACCACTGGCCATGATCACCGGGCGCGGACAGCCGCTACCTGGGACGGCACCCTCATCGGCCGGTTCCTCGCCGAACAGAGGGCAGCGGCCGGGCGCAGCACCACCGCCGGGGGCCTGACCGAGGCCCGCCGCGCGGCGCTGGAGCAGATCGACCCCTGGTGGTGCCCACCCTGGCCACTCGCCTGGCAACGGGCCTTCCGCATCGCTCTGGCGCACGTCAACAACGGTGGCACTCTTACCGACCTCCCCACCGGACACCTCGTCGCCGGCCAAGACCTCGGCGCCTGGACCCGCACCCAACAGACCAAATGGAACCAGCTAGGGGAGCAGCAGCAGGAGTTCCTGGGACGGCTGGGCCTCAGGGCCCCCACCGATCCCGTACCCGCGCAGGCCGCCGGCCGCAGCCAGGCGCAGCGTTTCACTACCGGCCTCGCCGCCGCCACCATCTGGGCAGCCGAGCATGACGGCACCATCGCCGCGGTCAAACGCAGCGACACTCAAGATCTCGACGACGGCACCATCGTGAAACTCGGCATCTGGATCATGAACACCCGGTCCCGCCGTGCCAAACTCACTTCCGAACAACTGGCTGCACTCGACGCCCTCGGTATGCGCTGGTGAGAGGTGTCAGCGTGGCGCAACGCTCGGCGGCAGGATGTATGGCGGGGTCTCGCAGTGGCCCGATCAGGGGTGCTGGTGCTCGAGTCCCTTGTCGATGGGTTGTCCGTCGGGGAGGTCGATGCGGACGTCCTTGGGCACCTCATCCCTGGGTCCGTAGATCGTGACGACGCGTGTGCGCGGCGGAAGCTGGGGCTGCTCCTGTTGTTTCTTCTTCCGCCGCGCCTGCGCCCAGCTGATCGTCGTTTCGGTGGCCTTGACTCCCACTGCCTCGAAGCCGCCGGTCAGGGCTGTCTCGAGGAGGAGATGGAGGACTTCGCTCGCGTGATCGCCGTAGCCGCGCTGGGGAGGCCCGTTGATCTGGATGGTGGCTGTGGCTGCGTAGGTGGGTTGTGGGGGCGTTTGTCGGCCAGTGGTGACAGCATGGAGGTGTCTTGAGCGTCCGCAGTGTTGGTGAGAATTGAGAGCGGCTGACGTGGCCGTGTCGGCCGTTCAGGCTTCGGGGTAGTAGTCGAAGATCCCCGCCTTGGTGAGTTGTTCTTCTGCGCGCCAGTGGAGGAACCGTGGCGGGCGCGTGTCGTCGATGCTGATGGCGTCGTCGTACTGGTTCGTCACCAGGTTGATCAGGAACTCGGCCATGCCGCAGGGGTAGAGCGTCCAGCGTGAATTGGTGTGCCGGCCGCAGACGAGGACGGGCCACTGGTCGGGGTCCTGTCCGGTGGTGACCCAGCAGAGGAGGTCGGGGCCCGGGGTGCGGCCCCAGATCATGATGTCGTCGGGATCGACGTCCGGGCGCCAGCGTTCGGGGGTGTGGTGCCAGGTTCCTTGGGCTCCGGGGGTGTCCTCGGCGATGCTTCCCTGGTCATGGAGGCGGTCCGGGGCTTGGACCGGGAGGAGGATGCGGGTGATCCCGTTGATGACGCCGGAGCCGTAGGTCTCCAGGAAGGCCTTGTAGTCCGCAGGCAGGCGGGTCCCCAGTTCATGCTCAGCCGCCGCCCAGTTGATCGGCTCCTCGGCGCCGGTGTCGGTCGGCATGATCCGTGCCAGTGCCTCGATCCCGGGATGCATCGCCATGTCGTGCCCTTTCGCTTGGTCGGATCAACCTAGCGCTGGTCAGGATGCCTGTTCCTGTCGGGCCCGGGTGGTGGCGAGTGGGTAGGAGTCGGTGCCGGTCTCGATGATGTTGCCGCCGAAGGTGGGGCGGTCGACGACGGTCGCGCGGAGGCGGGGGTCGGTGAAGGTCTTGGTCCAGCCGCCGAAGGACTCGTTGGAGGCGATGGCGACGCTGTTCTTCTCCTCGCGTTCAGTCAGGACCTGGAACAGCAGTTCGGCGCCCTTGCGGTCCAGTTCCAGGTAGCCCAGTTCATCGATGCACAAGAGGTCGACGCGTCCGTAGCGGGCGATGGTCTTGGCCAGGACCTTCTCGTCGGCGGCTTCGGCGAGCTCGTTGACGAGCTTGGCGGCCGGGGCGTACTTGCCCCGGAACCCGGCCATCGCGGCTTCGGTGCCCAGGGCGATCAGCAGGTGGGACTTGCCGGTGCCGCTGTCGCCGATCAGGCAGAGCGGGAGGCCCTTCTTGACCCAGTCGCAGGAGGCCAGGGTGTGGATGGCGGCGGAGTCGATGTTGAGGTTGGGGTTGGGGTTGGCGTCGAAGTCGAACTGCCGCAGCGACCTGTCGCGCGGGAAGCCGGCTGCCTTGATGCGGCGCTCGGAGCGGCGCCGGGCCCGGTCGTCGCACTCGGCCATCAGGAGCTCGGCCAGGAAGCCGCGGTAGGTCATCTGCTCGCGCGGGGCCATCTCGGCCATCTCGGCCAGGTCGGGGAACTGGGGGCGGATGTGGGAAGCCGCAGCATCCGGCATGCCTGGTCGGCGGGGGCGGCCTGGTCGGTCAGTCCTCGGTTGCGGGTGAAGGCCATGGCGGGTTCTCCTTCGGGTCAGGTCGAGCGGTCCGGCTGCGGCCCGGCGCACAGCGTGGTGGGCGCCGGGCTGTCTTCTCGCTGTCTGGGCCCGGTGGACCCGGTTCAGCGGGAGGAGACGGCGGGGGCGTGGCCGGCCGTGCCCGGTGTGCCGTCGCCGTAGTCGAGCCATGTGCCCAGCGGGCGGGTCTGACCCGCCCCGGGCAGGTGGTAGTCGCACACGCCGGTCGGGAAGACCGTCTTGAGTTCGGCTTCCTGGGCACGGGTGAAGGAGGGGTAGTGGCGGGGGTCCAGGGGGCGGAGGGTGCATGTGAGAACGTTCTCCGCCAGCGGCTCCCCGGCGACCTGGCGCGGGCTGGAGTGGACCGGGTACAGAGTGGCGCAGGGGCCGGTGGCCGGGTCGGTGAGCGGGCTGCTGATGCGGTTGCCGGTGGTGAGGTAGCAGCCGGAGGCCAGGTGTGCGGGCTTGTCGTCGGCGACCTTGGCGGCGGTGCTGCGGTGGGAGTGGTCGGCTCGCACGTTGGTGAGCCACTGGTCCATGGCCTGCAGTTCGTAGGCGTTGGCGGCTGCGGCCTGGCTTGCGGTGGGCTCGTTTTCGATGATGACCTGGTTGGCGGCGGTGCCGCGGGCCTGGATGAGGCGGGCCTGGATGGCGTAGGACCGCTGGGTGGTGTGGATGTCGTTGGTGAAGCCGGCCTGGTCGAGGTCTTCGCGCTGGTCGATGACAGCGGTGGCGGGCAGGCCGAGGGAGGCGCTGTTGACGAGGTCGTCGCGGTAGGCGGCGGTCAGCGCTTTCGGGGAGGCGGCCGTGCGGGCGGTGGTGGGCCTGCCGAGGTAGTCGTAGCCGCCGATGGCCCTGTTGAGGGCGAGGAACTGGGCGGGGGTGATCCGGTGGTCGTCCAGGGCCTGGAGACCGTACTGGACTCCGGTGTTGTCCAGGGGGCTGTTGGCGAAGCCGGTGGCGGGGTCGGTGCCCAGTTGGTTGGCCATCTGCTGGAGCATGCTGCAGCGCACGCCGCGGGGGTTGGCCGTGCTCCACTGGGCGGCGGTGGGGATGGCGTTGTCGGGGGCGAGCACCTGCTGGTTGCAGCTGCCGGTGGGGGTCAGCCGGTTGCCGAAGCTTGCCTGCCAGGAGGCGCAGGAGCCGGCGTTGCCGAAGCCGGTGACGGCCTGGCGCTGGGCGGCGGTGAAGGAGGCCGCGGCGGGGCCGGCGAAGAAGGACTGCAGCAGGCCGCAGTCGGTGACGGTGTCCGCGACGCTCAGCGGGTCGGGGAAGGAGATGCCGGGGATGATGCCGTCCAGGATGCCGGGGTAGGAGTCGGCGATGCCGTACTGCTGGATTCCGCCGCCCGAGGCACCCCAGCCGATGGTGAACCGGGGCGGACCGTAGGTGTCGACGAAGTGCTCTTTGACCATCAT
This sequence comes from Streptacidiphilus alkalitolerans, assembly GCF_042511045.1. Classification (NCBI taxonomy): domain Bacteria; kingdom Bacillati; phylum Actinomycetota; class Actinomycetes; order Kitasatosporales; family Streptomycetaceae; genus Streptacidiphilus; species Streptacidiphilus alkalitolerans. The sequence goes on along the minus strand of NZ_JBHEZX010000021.1, from coordinate 111,632 downwards.
CGCGGCCTCGGCGGACAGGGGGATGTCGCAGTTCTGGTCCAGGACGTTCAGCGTGGAGGAGGCCACGGCGTAGCCCTGGGAGAGCATGAGGTCGTTCAGGACGCCGCCGGTGAGGTTGCCCTGGTGGTAGCCGCCGTTGCAGCCGCCGCCGAAGGTGTAGACGAGTTTGCTGTTCCAGCTGGTGTCGCGGTGCAGCGGCGAGGGGGCCGAGCCGTCGTAGAGCGCGGCGATCTGGTAGACGGCGCGGTCGATGACACCGGTCTGCACGCTGACGATGTAGGGCACCGTGCGGCCGCCCACCGTGGCGTTGGCCAGGTCGGCGGGATGCTGGGACGGGCTGGGCAGCGGCTTGAACGCGCCGGCGCTGTCCTTGTACTGGTTAGCTGGTCACCGTTGGTGCCGAGCAGGTGGGCCGGGCGGCCGCGGCCAGGCCGAAGGCGGTGGTCTCGCAGTAGTAGGGCTCCTGCTGGGGTCCGGAGAAGACGGGCCCGTTGATGGAGTGGTCCTTGATCCGCACGCTTGCGCTGAGCCGTCGGCCCGCTGTGGCGGTCACGATGCCGGTACCGGGGCGCAGCGCGGTGGCCAGGCCCAGAAGGCTGCCGTCCGGCTGGCGGGCGAAGGCGGAGGTGATGTCCCGCCCGTTCTCGGTGATCCGAGCCCTGCGCAGGTCGGCGGTGCGGCCGGCGACCTTGATGAGGGTCTCGTTGCCGCTGATCAGCTGCGGGTGCGGGTTGGCGGGGGTGGTCACGCTCAGCGCCGCTGCGCCGCGGGCCGCGGCCGAGGCGTGCGGTGCGCTGAGCGTGAGGGTCGCGGCTGCGGCGACGGCCGCGAGCAGCGCGGCCGTGGTTCGTGCACCTGGACGGTGCCTTGGGGCTTGGGGCATGACTTGTCCCTTCGTTGCGACAGGGCCACGCGCACGGTGGCGGGCACGAACGTCAATAGAAGAACACTGTTCTGCTGTGGGACCGTAGCAGAACAGTGTTCTCCTGTGCAGGGGGCGGCGCCGCTAAGCTGAACAGGACCGGACCGGGGAGGACTGCATGACGACCGCGGCACGCAGCGGTGCGCGTTCCGGATTCCAGCGCGCCCGCAGCCCCGAGCAGCGCGACGAGCGCCGCCGGGCGATCCTGGAGACCGCCGACGGCATGCTCGGGGAGACGGTGCTGGCAGAGATCAGCCTGCGCGAGATCGCACGGCGGGTCGGCTGCGCCACCTCGAACGTGCTGCTCTACTTCGAGACCCGGGAGGCGGTCTTCCTCGAACTGCTCGATGCGGCGTGGTCGCAGTGGATCGGCGCCCTGGACGCCGAACTGCCCGAGCCTGCGGCGCCTGTCCCGCTGGAGGAACTGGCCGACGCGGTCGCCGGATCGCTCGCCCGTCGACCGCGGATGTGCCTGCTCATGAGCGCCTCCGGTCCCCTGCTCGAACCCAACGTCTCGCCTGAGACGCTCAATCGCTTCCGGGCGGCCGCCCACGCCCGCGTCGCCGAGGCCGCGGCAGTGCTGCACACCCGCCTGCCCGACCTCGGCGAGCAGGACGTCTGCGAGCTCGTGTCCGTCATGGCGACCTACACCGTGGGCCTGTGGCCGCTGATGCACCCCGCCGCACCGCGCGGCGCGCAGTTGGGGGCGACCAAGGATTTCCGCACCGGCGCCGCACGCACGTTCGCGGTGCTGGTCCGCGGGCTGCGCGCGGCCCCGTGAATCGGAACGGCCAGGAGCGCGGGCCCGGAATCAAACGCCGCCGACGGATCGTGCGGCGGGCGCCACCCGCCAGGACCCGGGCGCGGCTGCGGGCGTCAGTTGCTGAAGGCGGTGATGTATTCGAGGGATTCGTCGACTCCGTAGTGCCCGAACTCGCGTGCTGCAGGACTGCTTGAAGCCGCCGAACGGGGCATCGGAGTCCGCCGGCAGGGAGTTGACCGCGAGGCGACGCGGCGCGCGCGGCCGGGCTCCCCCAGGACGTGGGCCATCAGGCCGAAGTCGGTGCCGTTGGCGACGGCCACCGCCTCCTCGTCGTCGCGGCAGGTCAGCACGCTCAGAACGGGCCCGAAGATCTCCTCCCGGGCGATCCGCATCCGCGGGTGCACGTCGAGGAACACGGTGGGCCCGGCGCAGGTACCCGCCTCAAGGCCCTCGGGCCGGCCCTCGCCACCGGTCAGGAGCGTCGCGCCGTCGCGCCCTCCTCGATGCAGACGCGGATGCAGGACTGGACGCGGTCGAAGCGGGCCTGGGTGACCATCGGGCCCACCGGGGTGTCCCGGTCGTACGGGGAGCCGACCTTGAACGAGCCGATCTTGTCGAGGATGAGCGCCTTGACCTCCTCGATCCGGCATTCGGGCACCAGCAGCCGCGCACCTGAGGTGCGGGCCTGGCCGCTGTTGAACAGCCGGACCATCAGGGCGAGGTACACCGCCTCGTCCAGGTCCGCGTCGTCCAGGACGGCCGCCGGGGCCCTGCCCCGACATCTCCCGCACAACCACACCGGGGACCGGGCGCCCGGGTCATCCGACCCACCGTCGACGCCGTCGAGCCCGGAACGGGGTCCCGCCACTGCGTCGGCAGGCGAACCCGGGCATAACGCATACACACATGCGTTATCCTGGGCGCATGCAGAGAGCCCGATCAGCCGAGGACAAGGCGCGCCGCGCGGAGGACCTGCTGCGGGCGGCCGAGGCGGTCGCCCTGGAACTGGGTGGCGTCCGGCACATCACACTGGCGGCCGTCACCAAGCAGGCGGGGCTGCATCAGACCGGGCTCAGGCGCTACCACGCCAGCAGGGAGCAGCTGCTCCTGGAACTGGCGGAGCGCGGCTGGGGCCAGTGGCGTGACGCCGTGAGAGGTGAGACCGCCGAGCGCACGGGCCTGACGCCGGTCCAGACGGCAGCCGTGGTCAGCAGGACCCTGACATCGCTGCCGGTGTTCTGCGACCTGCTGACGCACGCGGTACTGCACCTGGAGGGCGACGTCGACATCGAACGCGCCCGGCGCTACAAGGCCAGCGCGACCGCCGCCCGTGACGACATCGCCGCCGCCCTGGACCGGGCGAGCGTCCTGACGCTCGAGCAGATCATCAGCCTCCTGGCGGTGGCGGGATTCGTGGCGGCGGGCCTGTGGCAGGTCTCCAACCCCACCCCGACCCTGGCCAGGCTGTACGAGGAGGAGCCGCGCTGGGGCCAGGCCGGCGCCGACATCGGACCGCGGCTCGACGCCGTGCTCACCACCTTCGCCACAGGACTGGCGGCAGCGGCAACCGGCTGACCCCCCGCCGGGGCCCCGGCACGGCAAGGCCGCCCCGAGGGGCAGCACGCCGGGGTGACCGCGTTCAACGCCCAGCACCGCACCTCCGCGCGGCCCGGCGCGCGCGGCCCTGCGCCTTGGCGCACTCGGGCGCCCGGGCGTGCAGCACAGAGCGCTTCCCCCGACGGAGCGCTTCCCCTGACGGAGCGCCAGTACGCAGCAGCGGCGGGTTCGGCCCCGCCTCGACGCAGCGGAGCCCAGACCTGCGGACCGGTAGGACCGGCAGGACCGGCAGGACCGGGCTGAACCGGTCCACCAGCAGAACAGCACACGCCTACCGATCGGCCGGCAGGGGCCGTCGATCGTCGACGCTGGGCATCGCGCTGGGCACGGGCCGGTGAATTGCTGCGCCCGCAGCATCGGGCACCCCGGAGCGGGGCGCGGGCCGGGCGGGGATGGTCCACGACGAGCGGGCCCCAAGGGGAGGCGCCCGCACCACCAGGGCCCGCGTGCACCGGACACCAAGTTAATGCATGCCTACATGCACTAAGTGCCCGGATCGTGGTAGCGTCGCACCAGTGCACCGGCGAGTGCACCAACCACAGGGAGGCCGCACGGGCCTCAGTCCGGCGAACAGGCGCTTGTGCCGGTCCGCCCCTTGACAGGCACCCGGGAGCGTGACGGCCGGGACCGAGTCCTGCCTCGAGATGACGCCCGCGCACCGCCAGCGCCCGGACACAGGCCGGACAACGCCGGCGACGCCGCGACCGGGCAAGGACCTGCCTCGCACACCCGGCCGATAAGCCCCGCCCCCTCATCCGCAGACACGCGCAGACCAGCACCGTGGGATGCGTCGTTCGACCCGTTCACTGGAGGTGGACCACATGACCGCACAGGTCGCGCTGATCACCGGCGCTTCATCCGGCATCGGCGCCGAAGCAGCCCGAAAGCTGAAGGCCAAGGGATACACCGTCTACGGCGTCGCCCGACGCACGCACCGGCTCGCCGCGCTCACCGGCGACGGCATCCGGACCTTCGCCATGGATGTGACCGACGACGACTCGATCACCTCGGGCGTCAAGCGCGTCGTCGAGGAGGCCGGGCGTATCGACGTGCTGGTCAACAACGCGGGCTACGGCACGCTCGGCTCGGTGGAGGAGACACCGCTCGACGACGGCCGGCGGCTGTTCGAGGTCAACGTGTTCGGAGCCATGCGCCTGACGCAACTGGTCCTCCCGCACATGCGCGAGCAGCGCTCCGGCAGGATCATCAACATCAGCTCGGTCGGCGGGAAGATCTACAGTCCGCTGAGCGCCTACTACAACGGCAGCAAGCACGCGCTCGAGGCGATGAGCGACTGCCTGCGGTTCGAGCTCGCGCAGTTCGGCATCCAGGTCGCCGTCGTCGAACCCGGCGGCACCAAGACCGAGTGGTCCGAGATCGCGGTCGCCCACGTCGAGAAGAACTCCGGCCAGGGCCCGTACGCACGCCAAGCCCATGCCATGGCCAGGGGACTGGCCTCCGAAGGGCAGCGGCAGCGGTTCGTCCCGGCCGCAGCCGTAGCCGACACCATCGTGGAAGCGGCGACCGCCAGGAAGCCCAGGACGCGCTACACCGTCGGCGCGAACACCAAGGCGGCCATCACGCTTCGGCGTCTGCTGTCCGACCGCGCCTTCGACGCCATGATCGCGCGGACGTCCGGCGTCCCCCGCACATAAATCCGCAACCGCCCCGCAGCACGTCGCCAGATGCACAGCGGTCCATGCGCTGCCAGCGCGCTGCCAGCCGACGGGCAGAAAAACAGAAACGAGCCGCCCTGCCGTTGATCATGGCGCCCATGCACCGAGCAGGCAGAGGAATCCGCACCCCTACGGAATATGCGCGACCCATCATGAGGCCCGAGACGAAGGGGCGTGCCGTCCTCCCTGGCGACGCCACGCTTCCCGCCCACCCAAGGAACGCCACAATTCACACAGAAACAGCACCCCATGAACCCCCGGCCGGACAGCCTCACTGGCGAGTACTTCCGCAGATCCCTACCGTGGACGGCCGCCCCGGAGAGCTGACCACCGTCGCAACCGCGCCAGGACAAGCAAAGCAGAGCAGGCCGCCTGGAGCCCCGCCCACCCACCCAAGGCCATCCGCCCACGACGAGGCGCCTCCATCACCACACCGCGCGACTTCCAGCCCACCGCGGGCCAGCAGGAGCGCCTGGACGCCGCACGCCGCGCCGAACACCAGCGCCAGGCGTCCCAGCAGTGATCGCGGCAGCGGCCACCGAAGTCACCAGTCCCGACACCGGCCGGTGACTTCGCCGGCGACCTCGGGATGCTGGCCCCGGCACTGGCGACTTCGGGATGCTGGTGACTTCGGGATGCTGGTGACTTCGGCGCTGGCGACTTCGGCGCTGGTGGCGCGGCTCTGAACCCACGTCAGACCTGAGCCCGGTCCCCGACCCGGTCCCAGAACGTCAGACCGCCGGTGGCCAAGGGCGCCGCCCGGGAACCGGCTGCTCCACCGGGGACAGCCGCGGGGCCCGACCGCTGCAGGTGGTGTCACGGGCCGGGAGAACGCGGGGAACCCGAGCGGGCGGCGTTCGGTCCTGGCGCGATTCCCGCAGTCCGCCGCGCCCTGCGCATGGGCACCCGCCCACGCGGCCGACCCGATTCCCAGCCCACCCGTCAAGCAGAGCAGGGCCGCCCGCCATCCCCCCCATGAGACCAGGCGGCCCCGCCCGTGCCGCCCACTGAGCGCCCGTCACCGGACAACCCTGAACACAACCACTGACCAAACGCGGACCCCCTGCCCACCAACCGGGTCAGACCCCGCCGGCAGCAGTGACCGAACACAGCCGCTCCCCCGCAACCAGCCGCGGCCTCGAGCCCACCACGGACAGGAACAGCCGCCAGCCGTCGGCGAAGTCGACCGCCACACCGAACCCGACAGCCGGCGGCGCGGACCGGCAGCGCTCTACCGGCCGACACGCACCACGCCGGGCGCAGCGGCCGTCACAGCCAGCAGGCCCTGCCCGAACGAGACGACCAGGACCCCGTTGCGAGGCCGCCCGCAAAGCCCACCGCGACACGGCCGGGACCCGCCCGCTCATCGAGGTCCTACCGCTGCACCGGCACATGCACCACAACCACGTCGCCGTTTGCCGCCGTTCGGCGCTCCGTGCCGGATGCTGAAAGCTAGGGTGGGCCGGGGCGCGGACACGCGCTCGGAGATGCGGAGACCGGAGGAGGTGGCCCGTGGCAGAACGAGCGGCTGGAAGCCCCGAGCAGCGGATCCTGGCCAGGATCGGTGCGATGGTGGCCGACGAGAAGACCCTGCGCGAGCAGGCGGCAGCGGGTGAGATCGACGACGAGTCCGAGCATCGGCGGCTCGCCGAGCTCGAGGTCGAGCTCGACCAGTGCTGGGACCTGCTGCGCCAGCGCCGGGCCAAGTCGGAGTTCGGCGAGAACCCAGACGATGCCCAGGTACGCGACTCCTCCACGGTGGAGGGCTACCGCAGCTGACGCCCTCGTCCACGCCGTTGCCGGGGTGACCGTGACCGGTTGCCCGGTCCCGGTGATGATCGTCACGGGTGGGTCGGCCGCGGCTGCCACGGCCACCGCCGCAACCCGGGCGGTGGCCGGTGCGGAGCAGCGGGCGGGTCAGGCTCGGGCCACCGACTGGGGGAAGGCGAACACCTGGTCCGGGTCGTACTGCTCCGACACCGACTTCAGCCTGGCCAGGTTGTCGCCGTAGTAGGCGGTGCCCCAGTCCGGCAGGCCCGCGTCGATGTAGTTGACATACGCGCCCGTCGCGCCCAGCGCGGCCAGCCCGTCCCGGATGCCGTCCACTGCGGCCGTCACCGCCGCCCGGTTCGCGTGGGTGGCGCTCGCGTAGACCTGTGCCGAGGCGAGCGCGGTGCGGTGCGGGAAGGCGGTCGCGTCAGGGGCGAGGTCGGCGACCGCGCCGCCCAGCGAGTCCAGCAGCAGGTCGATCCCGTCCCGTCCGGTCATCAGCCGGACCATCGCCTGCGGGTCCAGCGCGGCGGGCAGCATCCGGGAGACGGCTACGAACGCCTCTCGCGGCAGGCGTCCGCCCTCGGACTTGAGATGGCACTGGGCGATGGTGTCGTTGGCGCAGCCGGCCATGTACTTCATCGCGTCCAGGTAGCTCTTGCCCTGCGCGCTGCGCGAGACCGGCCGCGTCCCTGCGGCGGCGACCAGTCGGTCCAGCAGCGGGTTCAACTCCTTCGCCGTCCCGACGAGGCAGCCGCCGACCTGGCAGGTCGGCGGCGTACCGCCGGACACCACGCAGTTCGACCACAGGTCCGGCGGCGCGCCAGCGACCCAGTCCTGCCAGGCCCCGGTCACCGAAGCGGCCGAGCCGGCCGGGAAGGCCAGCGAGAAGACAGTGAGGTCGGGCACCGCCTCGGTGCTGAAGGTGAACCCGGTGACCACACCGAAGTTGCCGCCTCCGCCGCCCCGCAGCGCCCAGTAGAGGTCCGGCTCGGAACACGCGGAGGCGGTGACGACCCGCGAGTCGGCGGTGACCACTTCCGCCGAGACGAGCCGATCGCAGGTCAGCCCGTACTTTCGGGCCAGTACTCCGATTCCGCCGCCCAGGGCCAGCCCGCTGACGCCCACCGTGGGGCACGACCCGGCCGGCATCAGCCGCCCGGCCCGGGCCAGCGCCGCGTACACCTCGATCAGCCGGGCTCCCGCGCCGACCCGCACCGCGCCGTCGGACTGCGTCTGGATCCGGGCCAGCGGGCGCAGGTCCATCACCAGGCCGCCGTTCGGCACGCTGTACCCGAGGTAGCTGTGGCCGCCGCTGCGTGCGGCGATCGGCACCCCGTGCCCGCGGGCCGCGTCCAGGCATGCCTGGACGTCCGCCACCGAGGTGCAGCGGGCCACCGCCGCCGGAAACTGACCGTCGTTCAGTTCGTTGAATCCCACCCGCGCCACCCCGTACCCCGGGTCGCCCGGCTGCAGCAGCCGCCCCGCGAGCCGGGCCTTCAATGCCGACCAGTCCGGCGGCGCCGCCACGAGCCCGCGGGCCGGTCCCCTGCTCCCCGACCCGACCGGCTGCCGCACGAGAGCGGGCAGGACCGGTGCCGCGCTTGCGGCCACCGCGGCCGCCGCCCGCGCCACGCCGCCGCCGGCCCCGCCCGCGACCAGCGCGCCACCGAACCCCAGCGCCGTCAGAAAGCCCCGCCGATCGATCGTCATGTGCTGCCGTCTCCAAGGTGACCCGTGCGCGCCGCGCGCCGACCGCGCGGTCCTGCTCCGGTGCCATCCTGGTCCGGGTATCGCGCGACGGCGCGCGGGGCTGGGCCCAACGGCGGAGTCCGATTGCCACCCGGCCCGCCCACGCCCCCCGGGGGGCGAAGCCGCGGACGCCGCCCGTCGGCCGCGCGTCGTCGTCCGACCTGGGCCGCGGCGTCACCCCCTCGCGACGCTGCCCACGGTGTCGGGCGACTTCGCCTGGGCGAACCCCTGCACGGTCTCGATGCGGATCCGGGCGTCCAGCGGGTCCCAGTAGCGGATCATGTCCGGCCGGCCCGCCTTCCTGCCCACGGCGAGCGAGACGACGAAGTGCCCCTGAACCGCCGTCACCTGCGGGAATCTGGTTCCGGCATCGGCCCGTCCCAGTCGGCGGAGAGCCACCGGTCCAGGCTGATGAGACGCGGCCGGCGACGCGGCCGGCCCAGCGGCGCGCCGATCCTGCTGAAGCTGACCACGAGTTCGTTGGACTCTCCAGTGAACTCCAGGCCGCGAACCATCGCGTCGAGCGGAGCGTGCAGGGCCACGTCCTTCCAGGACACCCCCAGCAGGGCTCCCAGGGAGTAGGCCCCGCAGGTGGAGGAGTCCTGCGGTCAGGTGGCCGCTGTGTGCGAGAGCGACTGGACAGCGTAGTAGTAGGTGTACCCGCCCTCCGACCAGTTCGGCATGTCAACTCCTGTGACGTGTTTCGTCAGACCGGGCGCGGCCATCAGCGCGACCTCCCCTTCCTCCGGGGTGAGCTGCGCCGGGGCGATCGCGGTCGCCTGGCTGCCCTGGGCTCCCGCCGGCCGGCGGCTGGGGGCAGCCCGGGCCGCAGGCAGCTCCGCCGCCCGGGGCAGCGCGGCCGCTGCCCGAAACTGACTCGCGTCGTCCAGGCGCGGCACCCGGGCAGCGGCCCGCACCCACGGGGCGCGGGGGCTCCCACGGATGTCGTACCGGCACGCTCTGGTGCCGGGCGCCAGGCAGTGGTTGGCTGATCCGCAGAAACCACCCAACCAGGGAGAGACCATGGCGATCGACGTGGCCACCACCGCACTTGTCCTGATCGAATTCCAGAACGACTTCACCACCGAGGGCGGCGTCCTGCACGGTGCGGTCCAACCGGTCATGGACGCCACCGGCATGCTCCGTAGCACCGTCGAACTCACCGCCTCCGCCCGTGCCGCCGGGGTCACCGTCCTGCACGCACCGATCAGCTTCGCCCCCGGCTACGGCGAGATCACCAGCCACCCCTACGGCATCCTCAAGGGCGTCGTCGACGGCAACGCCTTCGTGAAAGGCACCTGGGGCGCCGAGATCACAGAAGTACTCGCCCCGCAGGACGGCGACATCGTGATCGAGGGCAAACGCGGACTCGACACCTTCGCAAGCACCAACCTGGACTTCATCCTCCGCAGCAAAGGCATCAAGACCATCGCCCTGGCCGGATTCCTCACCAACTGCTGCGTGGAATCGACCATGCGCACCGGCTACGAGCACGGCTACCAGGTCGTCACCCTGTCCGACTGCGTCGCCGCCACCTCCAAGGAGGAGCACGAGAACGCACTCACCTACGACTTCCCCATGTTCTCCCACCCGATGACCGCCACCGAGTTCCTGCAGGCCCTCGGCGAGGACTGACCCGACCGGCCGCGATCCGCCCACGCACCGACCGGGGCCGGGAGCCGTGCCCAGGACTTGCGGACCGGTCCCGGGAAGGCGCGCTGAGGGCGCGCCTTCCCGAATGCCCGGCCCGCCGAGGACCGAAGCCGAGCGCGAGGGCACGCCGCGCCGCCTGGGGCGCCGCCCGGCCCGGGAGCTGCGACTGCGCGCGTGGGAGGGCAGGCGGGCGGGAGGGCAGGCGGGCCGCGGGCGGTTCCGGTGCGACAGGAGACTGGCCCTCGACCGAAGGACACACCGCCGCGCTGCGGCGAAGCCAGGTGCGCGCGGAAGCCGCGCCCCGCCGCAACGCGCCGGCGTCCTCCCGCGCCTGCCGCAACCGCTGCCGCGAACGGCCAAGGACGTTCCGTGCCGGCACCACTGCCGTCCTCGCCCCGGACCTGATTCGCCAGGAGGCAGTGCGGTGGAGACCGGCGTCGTGTGTGCCGCCGACTGTCGGCAGTCAGCGACGCGTCACGGCATGGTGATGGCGAAGCCCAGGTCGAAGTACTCGAGCAGGACCTCGGCCAGGAGCGTCAGCGGCCCGTAGTCGCCGGTCAGGACGGTCAGCGAACCTTCCGCCTCCAGTTGCTTGACGGTGGCGCCGCTGACGGCGAGCTGGTTCAGTCCGGCCCGGCTGATCCGGTAATCGGTGTACACGTCGTCGGGGGCAGGCTCGCCGAGGTAGACCAGAACCCCGTTGCGGACCCGGACCGTGCACATCACCGGGTCGCCCGCCAAGCCGTCGTAGACGTTCAGCCCGAAACTCATCGGGTGCTTCGCGGCCAGCGCGCCGCTGAGCCGGATGCCCATGAAGTCGAAGAGCATCTCCAGCGACATCGCGGCGAGCACATCGCCGTTATTCAGCGTGGTGCGGACCGGCGGCAGGCCGACCGGCCGGTCGCGGAGCTCCTGGGCGGCGGAGGCGTAGAAGTTCCGCCACGGTCCGCTCTCCGACTGGTAGCCGAGCTGTTCGAGGACGTTCGCCTCCAACTGCTTGGCCTTGGTGTCCCCCGGGTCGGCGAAGGTCACATGGCTGAGCAATTCCGCCAGCCAGCGGTAGTCCTCGACGGTTTCGGCCTTGTCGTAGGCGATCTGGGCGTTCTCCACCACCTTGGCGGCACCGCCCATGGCCAGGACGTAGCGCCGCCCGGCCTCACTGGGGGTCAGACCGTGCAGGTGCGCGGCATTTCCGTCGAACCAGCCCAGGTAGCGCTGGTAGACGGACTTCACATTGTGGCTGGTGGTGCCGTAGTAGCCGTGGTTGTACCAGGGGCCGCTGAGACCGGCCGGCAGGTGGCCGTCGATCATCTCCGCGATCTCGGTCATGGTGTGGCCCTGGTTCGCCAGGCGCAGCGTCTGGTCGTGCAGATAGCGGTAGAGGTCAGCCTGGTTGGTGAGGAAGTCCACGATCTCGTTGTTCTGGCCGGTCTTCCAGCGTGGCCAGAAGTGGCTGGCGAACATGGCCGTGGTACGCGAGCCGTAGCGCTGGATGGCGTCGTGCAGGTACTCCGACCAGGCTTTGGCGTCGCGGACCTGGGTACCGCGCAGACTGTAGATGTTGTGCAGGGTCGGCGTGGCGTTCTCCGCCATGCACAGGATGCCGGTCTGGGGCAGGAAGAAGTTCATCTCGGACGGGGCCTCGGTGCCCGGCGTCAGCTGGAACTCGAAGAGGAACGACTTGATCCGCACCGGGGCGGCCGGGTCCGTGGTCTCGGTGATGGTCACGGTCGGGGTGACGAACCCGACCGTCCCGGTGGAACTGGTCTTGCCGAGGCCCGCGTCGACCTCCCCCCGTGCGGACTTGTGCAGTTCCAGGCCGTACATGAAGGAGGCCCTGCGGGTCATCGCGGTGCCGGCGTAGACGTTCTCACTGACCACGTGCTCCAGGAAGCCGTCCGGTGCGACGATCGCCACGTCGTCGGGAATCTGCCCGCCGGGGAAGAGGCCCCGGACGCCGCCGTAGTGGTCCACGTGCGAGTGCGAGAAGATCACCGCGATGATCTTCCGCGGCTTGGTCTTGGCGCGGACGTTCAAGTACGTCTGCAGCGCGACCGCCGCGCACTCCTCGCTGACCAGCGGATCCAGCACGACGATGTCGCCGGACCCGGCCGGGTCCTCGATGAAGCTGATGTTCGACAGGTCGGCGCCGCGCACCTGGTAGACGGCGTCCTCCACCACCTGGAACAGTCCGCAGTTCATGTTGAGCAGGGCGTTGCGCCACAGGCTCGGGTTGACGGTGTCCGGCGCGGCACCGGTGAGGAAGGCGTACTGCGCCAGGCTCCAGATCGGCGGGAGCAACGGGTTCGGATTGGGAATCTCGAAGTTCGGCGGGAACCTGTACAGCAGGCCTGCCTGCGCCAGCGTCTGCTCCGTGTCCGTCCCCGGCGGCGGCAGCGGCACCCGCGCATTGAACCGCTTGGTGACGTCGGACGCGTCCTGGGGCTCGACAGCCCTGGGATGGTGCGTGCTCATGGTGGACCCCCCTGTCACGGCGGCGCGGCCATCGCCGCGCCCGCCAGAGCGGAAGCTATCTCCCCCCTCCGAGACATTACAAGACATTCACATCAACCAGTCTTCCAAGAACGACAGTTGACGGTATGTCATTCCGCATCCGCGCTCGGCGGCGCCGACTCGGCAAGCAGCGCCCACCGAACCCGACCGAACCCAGGTCGCGGTACGGTCCGTCAGCCCCGCACCCTGGAGCCGGACACGGGCCCACGAGCGAGGGACAGCCCACGCAGAGCCGCCCCATGACCCGCCGGAGCGCCACGCGGAGTACTCCTCCGCGGTCACCTGGCGCCCCCACGCGGTGCGGTTGCCGGGATTCGCCGGCGGCCTGGTAGGCGATCTGCGAGTGGAAGCAGGCGGGCGAGGCTCCGTGCCCGTGGTTCTCGCCGGGTCCGATGGAGACGCGGTCGCCCGGTCGGACTTCCTCGACCGGCCCGCCCTCGCGCCGGATCAGGCCGACCCCTTCGGTGACGAAGATCGCCTGTCCGGTCGGGTGGGTATGCCATGCCGTACGGGATCCCGGCGTAAAGTGGACGACCCCGCCCATGAAAAACGGTAGCGGAGCCTGCGGTTGTTGCGGGCTGTTGGCGGCCATCGGAAAACCCAGATCGGCGGCCAGCAGGCCATTCATGGAGTCTCGTAGCACAGCGTGACTGGTTTCTGGTGTTCGATGAGTGAGTAGCTGAGGCCCGGACGGCCCCCGGGCGTGGTGGCATGAGTCAGTTCCCGTCGATTACCGCCTGGATCACGTAGCGGGCGTTGTGCGCCATTGCAGGGTTCGTCCGGCGGTAGTACGGCAGTGCGATCAACGCCTGTGAGAGGGTCCGGCCCCGGCCGCGGGTCCAGGTCGCGTCGTCCACGACCAGCGCCTCACGGAAGATGTCCCTTCCGTCGGCTGACAGTAGATTCCATGCCGGGAACAGATCGCAGGCCGGATCTCCCACCCCCGCGCACCCGAAGTCGATCACCGAGACCAGCCTCCCGTTGTCAACCAGCAGGTTGCCCGGCATCAGATCTGCGTGCACCCACACCGGTTGCCCGTTCCAGCCCGGGGCCCGCAGCGTCTCCTCCCACACAGCAGTCACAGCAGCGCAGTCGATACCCTCCTGGGGAATCGCGCGGAGTTCCTCGATCGCCGCCCGGGTCTGCGCGTCGAGCGACGCCACCGGCTCGCCCCGATGCGCCATCGGCCCAGCTGGCAGGGTGACACCACACAGCGCCGCCACGAACGCGGCCAGGTCCTGGGCCAGCTGTCCAGACGCGCCCAGAGCCCCTTCAACGGGATGCCCGCCCGGCAACCACCGGTACACCGACCACGGCCACGGATACTCCCGGGTCGGCTCCCCGGCACCGAGCACCTCGGGGATGCGCGTCGGCAGGAAGGGAGCGAGTCGCGGAAGCCACTCGCGCTCCCTCGACACGTCGTTCGCGCCGCCCCGCACCAGTGGCAGCCGAACCACCATGTGGTCGCCCAGCCGGTACATCGCATTGACCGTGCCACCCGAAGGCCACCGCTTCACCGCCAGTTCAGCCCACTGCGGGAACTGCTCGGCGATCAACCGCCTTACAAGACCTTCGTCAATCGGGTGCATGCCGACACGCATCTCGCTCATAGGCATCATGCGACCACCGGCCGCCGAGGCGCGTCAAACCGCTTTCCACTCGGTCTGCGCCTATCCCCAGAGGCAACCGACACCGGACACGCTCTGCGACCCGGTGGCCATCTGCCTGGAGGTGTCCCTTGCCACCAGCCCGCGGCGGGCTGGCCGCCGACCGGGAAGATCCAGTGGCCACTGGCACGGGCGACGAGGCAGGCGACGGCGCGTTCGACCGGTGGTCTCCACCGTCGGTAGGCGGCTTTCCATTCGGGGTCGGTGGCGGCCTGGCGCCGAGCTGGTCGTGACGGGGTCGGATGGTGAGGATCCGGCCGGTCTTCGCCGTTGCACAGCGCCGGCGCAGAGAGACCACGCCGTCCACCTGGCCGCCCCTGGTGGACGCGGCCATCTTCGGCGAGGCGCCGACCAGGGCGGCCTCGTGATGAGCGCCCATCGCGCAGCCGAGCAGGCGGCGGGAGATCAGGCCGATCACGGTAGCCAGGTAGAGCTCGACCACGCTCGTGCCGATCTCGGTCACGTCACCGACCCACAGCACGTTCGACGCCCGCCGTTTCAATCATGAGCCAGCACCCGCATGTGACCTCCGGAGCGCTACGGTCGAAAGGCGCGACAGACCGCGGGAGCCGCCAACGAGGGGGACACCTGTGTGGATCCTTGCCTTGGCAGTACTGGTCCCGCTCTTCATCCTGCTCGGCATCAGGTCCCAAGGCTCCCGGGAACTCGACAGCCGGTTCAGCGGCGTCGTCATCGGCCGGGCATGCCGGGAGGTCCCCTTGAGCACGGGCATCCGAATGGACCGCAGTCTGAAGATCCGAACGGATGACGGTCCGGAGATCTCCCAGCACGTCAGCAGCCTGGTGTACGAACGATTCGCGGTGGGTGACTCCATCGTCAAGGACTTCGGAGTACATGAACCGTTCCGCGTGATCGTGTAAGGATTCGAGTCATGGTAGGTCCCTCCAATTAGCTCGTTGAGCTGCGCCGTCGTGCGGCGCGCATGGTCGCCGAGGTCCTCGGTGACTACCCGAACGAGTCCGGCGCTCTGAAAGCGGTGGCCGAGAAGCTCGGCATCGGCTCCACCGAGACACTGCGCAAGTAGGTCCGCCAGGACCAGGTCGACTCCGGGCAGCCCCGGGCACCACCTCGGAGGAGTCCGCGCAGGTCAAGGCACTCAAGAAGGAGAACACCGAGCTGAAGCGGGCGAACGAGATCCTCAAGGCCGCGGCGGCGGATTCAACCGATCGTCGCAACACCTCGTCTTCGGAGGTGTTGATGGGTCGGCCAGCAGGGTGGATGCAGGCGTTGACGGGCAGGTCGCCGATGAAGTCGCCGGGGGCGCCGGCGCATCGACGGGAGGTGGAACGCCAGTTCTGGCAGGAGATCGCCAAGGGGTTGCTCGCCGAGGAGGCGGCAGCCGCGGTCGGCGTGTCGCAGGCTGTGGGCGGACGCTGGTTCCGCCACGGTGGCGGCATGCCGCCGATGGAACTCGCCCCGCAGTCCGGCCGGTACCTGTCCTTTGGCGAGCGTGAGGAGATCGCCCTGCTGAAAGCGCAGGGCGTCGGAATCCGGGAGACCGCGCGACGCCTGGGCCGGGATCCGGCGACGATATCGCGGGAGCTGCGGCGCAATGCCGCGACCCGTGGAGGCCGGCTGGACTACCGGGCCTCGGTCGCGCAGTGGAAGGCCGACGTGTTGGCCCAGCGCCCGAAACCGGCGAAGGTGACCCTGAACGATCGGTTGCGGGACTACGTGCAGGAACGGCTCGCGGGCGACGTTGGTCATCCCGGCGGGGAGGCACTCGGGCCGCAGGCCGTGCCGTGGAAAGGTCGGAACAAGCCGCACCGCGGCGACCGCCGATGGGCCACGGCCGGGAGCCCGGAACAGATCGCGAACCGGCTGAAGGTCGGCTTCCCCGACGACGAGTCCATGCGGATCAGCCACGAGGCCATCTGCCAGGCCCTGTTCATCGAAGGCCGCGGAGCACTGGAGCGCGAGCTCGTCATGTGCCTGCGCACCGGCAGGGCCCTGCGGGTGCCCCGGGCCCGGGCCAAGCGGAAGGCATGGGCTCACGTCCCCCCGACGTCCTGATCGGCGAGCGGCCGGCCGACCGGGGTGTCCCACGAGGCCACGCATCGACCACCTCGTATGCGGCATCGGCGATGACGCACCACTCCTCGATGCCACCGGGGTCCGCCTCCTGCCCCTTGCGCACCGCCCCACGGACCAGCGGTATGTCCTGAAGGCGACTCAGCGCCACCGGCTGCGCCCCGGCTTCCCCTCCCGCTTCTCCCGATCGAGCATCTCACTGGCAGGGTCCGAGGCGCAGCCGTACGCCGCTCCCGGTTGCGCCGGACCGGATCGGGTGAGATCCACAAGGTGCCGGCCCGTCGGCGCACTCGTGGCGGTCGAGCTTCGCGGGTGTGGGCGTCTTGGGACTCGTCCCGGTCGGGGTTGGCCTCAGTGCTTCAGCTTGCGCCAGCCACCGGCGCGGTTGTTGGCGATGATCTGCTTGAGCATGGTGGTGAGTGCCGGCGCGTTGACGGCCTCCCCCTGACGCACCGCAACGGTGCGGGCGGTCTTGTTGCCATGGCCGGCAGTGATGATCCCGTCCGGGTCCGGAACGATGGCTCCGTCGTACAGGAAGACGTTGACGTGGTCCTTCGCTGCCAGTAGCGCGCACACGTTGCCCTGCAGGACGAAGTACGGACGATCGGTGCGCTTGATGGTCTCAGTCACCTGCGGGTCGGCGGCATGGACCAGGGCACGGATCTCGTGGCAGATGGCTTGCTGCCAACCGGGCAAGGCCGCGATGTAGGCGTCAACTCGTGGGTCGGTGTGGGTCATATCGCTCCACGATAGCCAAGCGCTCCCGGAAACCGGCCCCGCGGAGCCCTGCGTGCCGCGAGATTCCCCAGCCCTGTGCCGAGGTGATCCTCCACGCGCGCCTTCGGTGACAGCGAGCGGGTTCCCGGGCTCGTTGTCGCCGGGCGCGGGCTTGGCGAAGGCGGCGGAGTCGGTGGGCAGGAGGGTGACGGCACCCAGGAGTACCGCCACCGGCACGGTACGCATCACAGGACCGGGTCTGAACACAGCACGCTCTCCGATATATAGGCGGAATTGTGGAACCATTCGACAGACCGATGACCATGAAGGTCCGTCAGGTTCGTCACGGAAACCACCCCAACGGCCCGACGGGATGGCGCCGCACGCCCCGGTGGCGTCCGCTGGGACCAGAAAGAGCCGCCCGGCACGGAAAGGCCTCACCCAACCCCCTGACCGCCCTCGGCCCCCGTTCCCGTTGCTGGGGAAGGGCGCAGACGACTCGTCAGGAGACGCGGTGACGTCGCGCCGTGTCCGGAACAACCGGGCGATCGCCCTGGCCGCCGTCGCCGCCCTGGCCTCGGGAGCGAGGATGCTCTGCGACGGCGCACCCCCCGATCCCCCGCCGCGCCCGTCCGCCGCCGACGCCTTCGCCGCGGCTGCCGGCGCAGCCGACGGCGACGCCGGTACGCCCGTCGCCGTCGCGGTCCCCAGCGAGGAACGCGATCATGGACGGGCAGGTGGACACCCGCCGGGGGCCGGCCGTCTTCTACCTCCTGGGCGCCCTGCACAAGGGCGACACCGTCGAGGTGGACCGCAAGGACGGCACCGCCGCAGTGTTCACCGTCGACGCCACCGAGGTCTACCGGAAGCGGGCCTTCCCCTCCGCCCGCGTCTACGGCCGGACCAGGGACCCGCAGTTGCGGCTGATCACCTGCGGCGGCGGGTACGACAGCAGGGCGGGCTACCTGGGCAATGTCGTCCTGTACGCACACCTGACCGGCAGCAGGGAAGTCTGAGCCGCGGACCTGCGCACTCCTCCAGGCGCAGGGCGATCGGTGACCGGGGCGGCGCTCAGTGGCAAGTGCCGCTTCCGGAGTCGGTGGAGCCTCCGGTGTTCGTGGGGACGAAGTTGAAGCTGTAGGCGTTGTGGGAGAGTGTCAGTTGCAGCACGCCGAAGGTGTTGGCGATGCGGGTGACACTGTTGGCCGAGGGCGTGTCGCGGATCGAGAAGAAGCTGCGACCCCCGGTGCCGACGATGAACTCGGGGATGCCGTTGACGCTGTCGGCGTTGCCCGCACCGTCCTGGCCGGAGAAGCGCTCGTAGAAGTGGGCGTGGCCGTTGAGCACCAGGTCGGCCTTCTTGGTGTAGAGCAGCTGGTAGATGGCCTGCATGTCGGGCTGGTGGTCCTGGCTGCTGGAGTAGATCGGGATGTGCCAGTAGGCCAGGGTGCAGGCCCTGGTGTTGGCGTTGAGGTCGGCGAGCAGCCACTGGTACTCGGGGTTGCCCGGGTTGCAGCCGCCGATGACGGCACACTGGCTGTCCAGCGAGATCAGGTGCCAGTCGCCGAGGTTGTAGCTGTACCAGGACTTGCACAGGGTGGTGCAGCCGGGCGACAGCGGGTGCCCGGCGTCCCCGAAGTAGCTGAAGTAGCCGGTGCCGCCGGTGGGTTCGATGGCACTGCCGATGTAGCCGTACTCGTGGTTGCCGGGCGCGGGGAAGGAGATCGGGGCCAGTTGCCCCCAGGACGCCCCGTACTGGGTGGCGAAGTCGCTGCCGGAGCCGAGTTCGTACTGCTCGTCGCCGAGCGGGAGGACGGCGTCGGGGTGCAGGCTGAGCGCGAGGTTCGCGGTGGCCTGCTGCTGGCAGGCGGTAGCGGTCGGCACGTCGCCCGCGGTGCACGCGATGTCGCCGGCGGCGGCGATCACCGGGTCGTGGTTGGTGAGCGAGAACGCGGCACTGCCGCTGGGGGCGGAGGAGGTGGCGATGACCTGGTACGTTCCCGAGGAGCTTCCCGCGGTGAGGACGGGGCTGGTCGCCACCCCGGTGCTGTCGGTGCTCGCGGTCGCCGAGGCGCCGCCGCCCGCGAAGACACCGGTGGCTCCGGTGGCGGGGGCGGTGAAGGTGACGGTCACTCCGCTGCCGGCGCCGTCCACCTTGACGCTCAGCGGGGAGGCGAAGGCGCGGCCGACCATCGCGCTCTGGCCGCTGCCCCCGGTCGGGCTGAGCGCGCCGGTGCCGCCGGTGGCGGTCGTGCTGGGTGTGGGGCTGGGTGTGGGGCTGGGACTCAGGGTCGGGCTGATGGTGGTGCTCGGGCCGGCGCTGGCCGAGGTCGAGGCGGACGCGGTCGGACTGGCGGTACCAGTGCCCGCGTTGAGGACGAGTCGGGGCGGGGTCGCGGCGACCTCGCGCGAGGCGAACTTCTTGGCCAGGGTCGAGGTCGTCGTCAGTACGAAGGTGTAGGTGCCGTTGCCGGTGACCACGCTGCCCACATCGGCACTCGCCCAGGTGCTCTCCACCAGGTGGGCCATGTCGGTGACCGGGGCCGCGCCGCGCACAGGGGCGTTGTTGTAGGTGATGCCAGTCTCGGTCCAGTCGTTGCCGGCCGTCCAGACCTGCACGCCGGTGGCGCTGGTGGCGTTGCTGTAGATCTGGAGCGAGGCGCTGGTGGGGGGACCGGTCAGGCCGGTGACGGTGAACTTGAGGTAGGCGTCCTCCTCCGGTTTGGGATCGGCGGCCGCGCGTACGGTCAGCGCGGTGTCCTTGCCGTCGTTGACGTCGGGGGTGTCGGCCTCGACGGTCGCGTCGGCGGCGGCGTTGACCGTACTGGGGACGTCGCCCGTCGGGGTGCCGCCGGACCCGTTGGTCAGGGTGAACGAGGCCGGGGCCGCCCCGGTGGACGCCGCGGTGACGGCGTAGGTTCCGGCGGTTGCGTTGGCCGTCAGGGCAGGTGAGGTGGCGGTGCCGGAGGCGTCGGTATTGACGGTGATCGCGCTCGCCCCGCCGGTGAAGGCAGCCGACGCGCCGCTCACGGGCGTGGAGAAGGTGACGGGGACGTTGGCCACCGCCGCGCCGCCGCTGTCCTTGACCGTGGCGGCCAGCGGGGCGGCGAAGGCCGTCCCCACCGCCGCGGTCTGCCCCGAGCCCGACGCCGCGGTGACGGTGGCCGCGGCCGAGGCGGTGTTGAGGACCAGCTTCGGCGGGGTGGCGGCGACCTCGCGGGAGGCGAACTTCTTGCTCACCGTCGAGGTGGTGGTGAGGACGAAGGTGTAGGTGCCGTTCCCGGTGACGACGGTGCTGACGTCCGCGGTGGCCCAGGTGCCCGCCGTGAGGTTGGGCATGTCGGCCACCATGGTCGCCCCCCTGGCGGGGGCGTTGTGGTAGGTGATGCCGGTCTCGGTCCAGTTGCTGGCCGCCGTCCAGAGCTGGACGCCGGTGCCGCTGACAGCGTTGCTGTAGATCTGCAGTGAGGCCCCGGCCGGAGGCGCCGTCAGGCCCGAGACGGTGAACTTGATGTAGACGTCGGCCTCGGGCTTGGGATCGGCGGACGCGCGCACGGTCAGCGCCGTGTCGGTGCCGTCGTTGGTGTCCGGGGTGTCGGAGGAGACCGTGGCGTCCGCGGCGGCGACGACGGTGGTGAGCGAGGCGGCGGAGACGTGCTGGGGGCCGTAGCCGCTCCACAGGGCGAGCATGGTCGCGGCGACGGCCAGCGCGGCGAGGGCCCGGCGGCGACCGGGTCTTCGCGCGGCGGTGGCGGTGGGAGTGGGAGTGCCGGAGGGAAGGTCGGCGGTGGACATGGCGGCGGCTCCTAGTCGTCGTAGATCAGGCCCTTGACGCCGCAGGCGCGCAGGGCCGGGTTCTGCCAGTCCCAGAGCAGGTCGGTGCTCAACGGCGCTGGGCCCTCATAGACGCTGCTGTACTTCCCGGACAGGGTGATCTGCACGGAGGTCCCGGGCGCGACCACCTTCGGGAAGGAGAGGCGGGGGTGCCAGCTCTCGCCCCGGACCCGGGCGGTGACACCGCTGACGACCAGGGCGGCCCCGGTCTCGTTGTTGATCTGGCCGGTGACGGTGATCAGGTAGGTCCGCACGGTGAAGTCGGTGCCGCCGGTCAGCGGCGGGTCGAAGACCACCTCGGTCAGCATGATCCCGGGCAGAGACCCGCTCGGGCAGTCCAGCCGCGTCCCCGGCGCTGCCGCGCCGCCGGCCGGGACGGTGTAGGGCGGCGGCAGCGCGGTGGGGCCGGCCGGCAGCAGCGGGGGGCGCTGGTTGGCGACCGGCATCCCCGCCGCCCGCTGGGCCGCGGCGGAGCGGGGTGCGGAGGGCCTGTGGCCGAGGTTGTGGACCGTGAACAGGCCGGCCACCAGCAGGACCGCCGCGAGTCCCGCCGTCAGTGCGGACCTGGCTGAGCGCGGTGAGCGCGGCGAGCGCGGCGAGCGCAACGGGAGTGGCGGCAGCGGCGGACGGCGGAGCAGCGCGGGCAGCTTCATGGCAGGGTCCGATCGACGGCGGACGAGGGTGCGAAGAGGTCCAGCCCGAAGCAGCCGGGAGCCTGCCGCGCGCTCTGCTGGGCCCGGGTCAGTTCACTGGCGTAGGAGGAGGCGTAGCGCCCGCTGCCGTCGGAGTCGAAGTAGGCGTGCGCGTCGTAGGCCACCCGCCCGCGCGGGTCCACGATCCACGGTCTGGGCTGCGCCGTGCCCCAGTCGCCCGGGCCCATCCGGGCGTAGCCGCCGACCACGGCCACTCCGGTCCCGCCGGCCCGGCGGATCGCGTCCACGGCCTGCTGGCTCGCCGCCCGCCAGAGCAGTTGGGCGGCCTGGCCCTTGACGGCGAGTCGGCTGGGCTCGTTGAGCAGGTCGTAGCCGTACATCGGCGGCAGCGCGGGGATCAGCCGGGACCAGAGGTCGGCGAGCGCCCCGGCCGGCAGCTGGGCCGAGCCCAGCAGCAGGGTCCGGCCGGGTGCGGCCCGGAAGGCGCCGTAGCCGTGCAGGTCGAGCAGGACGTGCAGGCCGTGGTTCTGCGCGGCTGACACCGCGTCACGGAGCCTGGCGACCTCGGCCGGGGCGAGCGGGCCCATCGGCACGGGTTGCAGCCGTTCCCAGGAGACCGAGAGCCGCAGCAGGGTCACGCCCTGGGCGGCCAGGTAGGTGTCGTCGGCAGCACCCTCGTAGCCGTAGGCGCTGCCGTACGCGCCGGGGTCGGCGGCGCTGAAGTCGGCCGCGGAGGTGCCGAAGGTGCCGTCGGCGGCCGAGACGCCGCGCAGCGGGCCGGTGTGCCGCGCCAGGACGCTGGTCTGCGGGCCCGGGATGCTCAGCGCCCTGCTGCCGGGGGCGGCCCGGTCGACCGCCAGCGGGTAGCCGGCCGGCCAGGGCCCTGCGGCCCAGGCGGCGACCGGCAGCCGCATCCGGTCGGC
This sequence comes from Streptacidiphilus alkalitolerans, assembly GCF_042511045.1. Lineage (NCBI taxonomy): Bacteria > Bacillati > Actinomycetota > Actinomycetes > Kitasatosporales > Streptomycetaceae > Streptacidiphilus > Streptacidiphilus alkalitolerans. The sequence goes on along the minus strand of NZ_JBHEZX010000021.1, from coordinate 89,119 downwards.
GGCGGTGAACCACTGCTCGGCCAGGGCGTTCCAGCGGGCGCTGTCCGTGGCTCCGACGGCGGGCCCGCCGGGCCAGCCGACCTCGCCGACGAACCCGGCGACCCGGTACTGCCGCAGCCAGGAGGCGAACTGCTGGAGGTCGAGCAGAGCCCGCTCCTGCAGCGCGTCCCGTGCGCACACCGTGGCCGCCCGGTCCGGTGCGAGCAGCCGGGGGGCGACGAACCCGGCCGCGACCAGGAGCAGCACCGCCGCCCCGACGGCCGCCCGGTGCGGACGCAGCCGGCGGCCCGGTGGCCGGGAGGGCGCCGTCGGGCGTCGGTGCAGGGCCGCGGACACGGGGCTCATGGCTTCCGCGCTCCGCTCCGCCCGCCGTGCTTCGCCTGGCCGGCCTTCTTCGCCGCGGCGATCTGCGCCTCGGCCCGGGCCTTGGCCGCCTTGTTCGCGGCCTCCTGGGCGGCTACCGCCTTCGCCGCGGCGGCCTGCTGCGCGGCTGCGCGCTGCGCGGCCAACTGCTGCACGGTGGGCCGGTTCGGATCCACCTGACGGACCGTCACCGAGTCCAGGCCGGTGCCGTAGTGCGCGGCCACGGTGGCGTGGGCGAGCGCCGTGCCCAGCGTGGGGTAGGTCTTCCTGGTGTCGGGCGAGGGCTGGCCGTCGTTCTGCATGTGCAGCGACAGGTCGTCCTGCTGGTCAAGCAGGACGTAGTCGATCCCGGTCCACTGCGGATGGCCCGGCACCCGCACGGCCGGGTCCACGTCCAGCTTGGTGAACCAGATGACGTGGCTCTGCGGGAACCCGTCACGTACCAGGTCCACCCAGAAGGCGTCGTCCACCACCACGTACGCGCTGTGCGGGACGTTGGCCTCGACCCAGGCGAGGGCCGCGGCGCTGCCGGCGTCCCGGTCCTGGGTGCGCAGGTCGCGCAGCGGGTAGCTCCAGGCGTGGCCGATGGTGACGGTCATCGCGGCGACCACGGCGAGCACCAGCGCGGACCAGGTCCAGCGGCGGGCCCTGGGCCATTTCCGCGGCTTCAGCCGGGTGAGCATCCCGTCGCGGCCCAGCTGCCAGACCCAGTCCACGGTCCCGGCCACGGTCAGTGCGGCGAACGGGATCATGGCGATCACATAGGGGTAGGGCAGGTAGCCGCCGCGCAGCAGCTGCACCACCTGGATGGCGAAGGCCAGTGCCAGGGCGCGGGTCCTGCGGATCGCCAGGGCCGGGACCACTAGCGCCAGGGTCAGCTTGGGGAGCCAGGCGTCCTGGTCCATCCAGCTGCGGATGACCGTGTGGGCGAGGCTGTGCGGGTCGAAGATGCTGCCGCTGCCGGTGCGGTTGAACAGCTGCCACTTGACCGCCCACTCCAGACTGACGTGGCCGGGGCCGATCAGCAGTTCGTTGTGCAGCAGCGCGTAGAGCGGATAGGCCGTGCAGAGCATGGTGAACCAGGCTCCGAACAGCCCCAGTTGGAACCTGCGGTTGCGCTTGTCGGTGTGCTGCCACAGCATCACCACCACGGCGGGCAGGTAGAGCAGCGCCGTCTCCTTGCTGAGCACCGCCACCGCCAGGCAGACCGCCGAGGCGGTGGCCCCGCGGATGCTGCGCCGGGGCGAGGCGGCGAAGAAGAAGGAGGCCAGCAGCCAGGGGGTGACGATGTTGTCCAGCAGGGCGGCACGGGTGAAGTAGACCGCGAGCGGGCTGAACGCGAACAGCGCGATGGCGATCACCCGGCCGAGTCGGGTGAAGCCCATCCGCGCGGCCAGCCCGTACATCAGCGGGATCGACACCAGCTTGCAGACCAGCATGAAGTTCCGGGCCGCCGCGACCGCGTAGGGGGCGTGGGCGAAGCCGTTGGTGAGGGTGTTCCAGACCGCGATCTGGATCCAGCCCAGCGGCGGGTGCGCGTACCAGTAGGTGTAGTGGCCCAGCACGTGCTTGTACTGCACGGCCCAGGCGTACGCCGTGTAGCTGCCCTCGTCGTCGAACCGCGAGGGGCTGTCGTACATCCCGTTGGCGTGCACCCAGCCGGCCACGGCGGTGAGCAGCAGCACCAGCAGCAGGTCGAGCCTGCGGGCGACCAGCTGCGAGCGCAGCCGGGCCAGTCGCCGCCCCGGCGCCGCGGCGGGCGCCCGGTCCAGGTCGAGGTCGAGCTCCGGCAGGCTCTCCGGGTAGTGCGGGGTGAAGGTCGAAGCGGTCATCAGCCGGCGCTCCCCACGGGTACGGGACGGTCGGACGGGTCGTCCAGGTGCGCTCCGACGTGCTCGGTCTTCTCCCAGACCTGCTCGCCCCTGGCCTCCCGGTAGGCCGCCCTGAGCGCGGCGAAGGAGAGGACCAACTGGTACGGGACCGCGCCCGCGACCAGCTTGAGGTAGTCCCTGATCCGCACCTTCAGACCGAACATCCGGTTGAACTCGCTCAGGCCGACGACCTCGACCACCATCGTCGCCAGGGTCGGCGCGAGCGGGAGGAAGGTCATCAGCACGAACGGCACCGGTGCCTTGAGCAGCAGCCCGGTCACCGCGGACACCGGCACCAGCACCCCGGAGAACGCCTGCAGGTAGGGCATCGCCAGCAGGTAACGGGCCATCAGCCGCCGTCCCCGGCTCGGCAGCCGGCGCCACTCGCCGCGCCGCAGCACCTGGAGGTAGCCCTGGTTCCACCGGGTCCGCTGCTTCACCAGGCCGCGCAGGGTCGGCGGGGTCTCCTCCCGGGTCGCCAGCCCGGCGTTGTAGGCGACGGCCACCTTGGCCCCGGCGGTGCTCAGCCTGATGCCCAGCTCGCAGTCCTCGGCCAGGCAGTCCGCGTCCCAGCCGCCGGCCCGGCGCAGCAGGTCGGTGCGCAGGAAGACGGTGTTGCCGCCGAGCGGGATGAAGCCGTTGCGGGCGTGGAAGTGCAGCCGGCTGGAGAACCAGAAGAAGTACTCCAGGCAGTTGCGCAGGGCCCACCAGCTGCTCCGGTAGTTCATCAACTGCACCCCGCCCTGCACCACATGGGCCCGCTCGGCGCGGAAGGTGGCGTCGATGTGGGTGAGCAGGGCCGGGGCGACCTCGTCCTCGGCGTCGAAGACCCCGGTGATCTCGCCCCGGCACTCCTTGAGCGCCGTGTTCAGCGCCTTGGGCTTGTTCTTGGGGACGCTGCTGTCGACCACGACCCGTACCCGGGTGTCCTCCGCGGCCAGTTCCTCGGCGACCGCGGTGGTGCCGGGGTCGTCGTCGCCGACGATCACCAGGACCTCGAAGTCGGGGTGGTCCTGGGTCAGCAGTCGGCGCACGGTGTGCCGCAGCACCGCTTCCTCGTGCCGGGCCGGCACCAGCAGCGAGAACGACAGCCGGGGCAGGTCGGGAACCCGGAACGGCATCTGGCCCACCGCGCGCGGGGTGCGCCAGGAGTCGAGCATCCAGGTCAGCGTGGTGAGCGCGACGACCAGCAGCGCGAGGGTCACCGGGGCGTACAGGGCCAGGAAGAGCAGTCGGGTCATACGGCGCCGCCGGGGGCGGGCTTCTGCTGCCTGGGCCCGATCGGGACGGCGGTGGTCCAGCGCGGCCAGGTGGTGCCCGCGCCGCTGAGGGACGGGATCGGCGCCGGGGCGCCGGCCGGCGGGTCGGCGCGGCCGGTCGTGCCGCGCTCCTCGTGCAGCAGACGGGGGATCTCGTCGGCCCAGCCGAAGCAGTCCGAGGCCAGCGCCCTGACCCGGACGCCGGACAGGAAGCCCTCCAGGATCTCCCGCTCCCTGGCCTTGAGCCGGTCGTGGTCCAGGCCGTCGATGGTGATGGCCGGGGCCAGGTAGCGGTAGGGCGGGAAGCCGTAGGCGTCCTCGGTGTTGGCGAGCATCTGCTCCACCGCGTCGGCGTGGCCGACCTCGGCCAGGCCCGGGGCGCCGCGCTGGATCACGAACAGTTCCTCCACCTGGGTGCTGCTGCCGAGGCGGCAGGGCACGAGGCGGTCGACGGTGTACTTGGGCGGTGGAACCACCAACTGGGTCAGCGCGTTGATGCCCATGATCGGCAGGTTGAAGCGGGCCAGTTGCAGGGCGATGGACCGGCCGCCCTTGGAGTGCAGCCGGCTCTGGAACTGCAGCCGCCGCCACTCCCGCTTCGTCAGATCGTCGGCGTGGACGGCGCGCAGGGTGTGCGAGCTGATGGTCAGCGGCTTGGGGAAGCAGACGGCGTTGCCGGTGGCGTCCACCACGGTCATGTCGTCGGACAGGAAGTGGCCGCCCTGCTCGCGCAGCAGCCGCAGGATGGTCGCGGTCTTGCCGGTGTCGGTCAGCGCGGACAGCATCACGCCGGTGCCGTCCAGTTCGATGCAGGCGGAGTGCAGCAGCATCCGGCCGCGGGCGACCAGGACGTAGCGCAGCAGGGCCTCGATGACGTTGGTGTAGACGACGTGCGGGGAGCGGGCCAGCAGCGGGCCGACCGTGACCGTGATGGTCTGCCCGAGTTCGACCTTGAAGTTGGCGCCGAAGCGGCCCAGGTGCTCCTCGTAGCGCAGCACCCGGTCCGCGCCGCCCCCGTCCGCGCCGCCCTGCTCGGTCATCGCGGCGCGGCGGCGCGGGCTGCGGCGGCCGACGTCGCCGACCCGGACGGCGATGTCCACGTCGGTGTCGGCGATCCACTGGGCCCGGAAGAACTCCAGCTCGGGCAGCCGGATCTGGGAGCCGATGGTGACCGTGCCGGCCACGTCGTAACGGTACGTCAGGTAGTGCGAGCGCCTGCGCGCCGAGGCCGGGCCGGCCGCCTCGGCCGCGGCGGCGGGGTCGACCAGCAGCACCACCGGGTCGCGGCCGGTGTCCTGGCGTGCGGCGCCGTAGATCACCCGGTCGCTGAGGACGAAGCGCAGCAGGAACAGCACCACCAGCGTCGCCGCGTTGGAGACCAGCACGCCGAACCCCGAGCGGACCAGGAGCTCGATGACCGGCAGCCGGCCGAGCATGAGGAGGTTGTTCATGGCGTAGAAGCGCAGGGCCCGTCCGCGGACGGTGCCGTTGCCGCGTCCGCGGTAGACCAGCAGCTCGACCAGGCCGAAGTTCCAGGTCGTGGAGACCTGGGTGGCCAGTGCCGCGCCCAGCAGGTGGTTCAGTCCCATGAACTGGAAGAACATCCACAGCGCCGCCGTGTTGACGGCGACGCCGGACGCCCCGACGGCGCCGAAGGCCAGCAGCCGGCCGAACTGGTGTCCGCGCTCGGTGCTGGACTCCGGGCCCTTCCGCAGCTGTCCGACCAGGCGCTGGCGGCGCAGCCGGGAGACCTGCCGCAGGAAGGTCAGGCCCTCGCGGAGGGACGCCTTGGTCCGGCCCGCGTGGCGCGGTGCGAACTCGTAGGCGACCTCGGCGACCCGGGCGCCCGGGTTGCGCAGCAGCAGCTCCAGCAGGATCTTGAACCCGTCGGGGCGCATCCACTGGAGCTTCACGGCCTGCCTGCGGAAGACGAACAGACCGCTCATCGGGTCGCTGACGGTGGCCAGTCGGCGCGGGAAGGCCGCCTTGACCAGCCGGGTCGAGGCGGTGGAGGCGAACCGGCGGCCGAGCCCGCGCAGGCCGCCGTCCTGCGCCTCGAACCCGCTCCCCGACCCGGCGTAGCGGGTGCCCACGACGATGTCGACGCTGTGCCGCATCGCGGTCGCCGCGAGCAGGGCCGCGGCCTCCGGCGGATGCTGGAGGTCGGCGTCCATCACCATGATCCACTCGCCGTGGGCGTGCTCCGCCCCGGCCAGGACGGCGCTGCCCAGGCCGCCGCGGCGCTCGTCCGGCTGCCGGTGCAGCAGGCGCAGCGGCACCGGGCTCGCGTCGGCGGCCAGCTCGATCGCCTGCGGGGTGTCGTCGTCGCTGTCGTCCACGAAGAGGATCTCCGCCCCCAGCGGGAGCAGCGCCGGGCCCAGCCGGCCGAGCAGTTCGGTGACGTTGTCCTGCTCGTTCCGGGTGGGGACGATGACGGTGAGCCGGGGCGGGGCGGCGCTGCCGGGATCGGTGCCGTGAGCGGTGCCGCCTGGGCTTGTTGTGCCGGTGCGCATGCCGGAAGCGATGTCGATGACGTGCAAGATGACCCCCTGGACGAGAAGACCGGGACCGCTCCGGGCACGGCGGGAGGCCGGGCGAGGGCAGAGCGGTGAGGGATGCGGAATCGCGGCCGTGCGGGAAGCGGAGCGGGTGCCGGCCGGCGCACGTCTCTGGTGCGCGGGGCTGTGCGGCGGAGAGTCGCATGGACCTGCTCGGCGGTGCCGACCCGCTGTCGGGCGGGACGACCCGGGGGCACCGCTGCTGGTACCCGGCCGCTCACGGTTTCTCGTGGCGGGTGCGGCCGGACCCCTCGGGGATCCGGCTACTCACAGGAAGCTAGCAGAAACGTGAGCCTGCAAGGTCTCGTTTTCGACACCTTGTGTTCACTCAATGCCTGCAAGTCATTCATGTGTGGCGACTGCGCACGGGCGCGCCAGGTGGGGCATTCACTGCCCGTTCACTCCAGGTAAACGCTGTGTTACTTCTTCCGAATGGCCTAGGAGCGGATCCGGCTTCTGCCACACCATGGCAGTCATGGTGACCCAAGGGGGGGACGCTCCGGACGGTAGAAGCACCGTCCGGATAGGCGCGCTGATCATGATGGCGCGATCGCTGATCACAACGATGGAAGGCACGCTCGAACAGCTCCAGAGCGAGCTGGCCCGGTTCGGTCAGGACGGAACACCGACGGACACCCGGCTCGACGCGCTGCGCGAGGAGAACGAGCAACTCCGCGGGGCCATCGCCGCGCGCGGAGTCATCGAGCAGGCCAAGGGCATCGTCATGGCCGAGGCCCGCTGCGATCCCGAGGCGGCGTTCTGTCTACTGGTGGACCGCTCCCGCAGCGAGCGGCGCAAGGTCAGGGACATCGCCCAGGACATCGTCTCGGCAGCCGCACTGCACGAGGCGGAGGGCTCGGTTGCCCGGATCTACCCGAAGCGCGGTGATGTGGCGCAATGAAAATGCAGTTCTGGAGGGGCTCTCGCAGCTGGGCGTCGTTGTCAGAGTGGTCGTGCATGATCGGTGCGTCGGATCTTCTGCGGGAATGAGGGTAGGTCCATGCCGATGACCAACCAGCGGGCAGCAGGGCACTGGTGCACTTGATCCCGCGTCTGCGCAGGTGGACCCGGTGCCCACGGGAGCCGTGGGCTCTGTCGGCGCGGACCCGGTTCGGCCCGGTGCGTGGCCGGCCCGGACCGGTGCGTGGCACCCGGATGCGTTCCAGGACCGGTTGACATTGCGGGCTGTCGTGCCACTGGCCAGCGGTGACCAGCAGCGCCAGGGGTCTCTGCCCCTGCTCGACGGCCAGGTGCAGCTTGGTGGTCAAGCCCGCCGAGCGAGCGCCCGAGACCGTGGTCGTCCGGCGCGGTGGAGACACTTCCGGTCGAAGGACACGTTAACAAGATCAAGATTCTCAATCGTGCCATGTTCGGCCGGGCCTCGTTTCGGCTCCTCCGGATCCGGATCCTCACCCGGCCATGACCTAAAGCTGGTACCAGTCGTCCCCGGCGGTCCGCAGGGAGCGGCCGAACCGGGGAGGCTGGCTTGTCGGTGCTCGGACCTAGCATGCGGAGCATGACACGATATATCGACGAGGATCTGCACGGTGCGGAGTTCCGCGAGTGCGATCTGACCGGGGCACGCCTCATCGGCGTCGTCATGCAGGATGCCGTGATCGACGGGCTCGTCACCAACCTCGTGGTGAACGGTGTCGAGGTCACCGAGTACGTTGATGCAGAGCTCGACCGGCGTCATCCAGTGCGGGTGCTAATCCGCTCCGAGGACCCTGGCGATCTGCGTGAGGCATCGCGTCAGCTCCATGCCGGCTGGGCCGCCACGATCGAGCGAATCCGCCGTACGCCCGGCATCGAGCGCCGCAGCGTGAACGACGAGTGGTCGGCGGTGCAGACGATGCGCCACCTGGTCTTCGTCCACGACTCGTGGTTCCGCCGCTGCTGCCTGGGCTCGGCAGAGCTGTTCACACCGATGGGCATCGGGACGACCGTCGAGCCCTACCGTGGAACGCACGGGCTTGACCTCTCGCTCGATCCGGCCCTCGACGAGATCGTGCGCGTGCGTGACGCGCAGGCCGCCGAGCTCGAGGCCTGGCTCGACGAGGTCACCGCCGTGCAGCTCGCAGCGCGAGCGCCGGTGCCCGACGACGATGTCTGGCCGCCGTACGCCCGGGGCCGCTTGGTGCGGCAGTGCCTCGGCACGGTGCTCAACGAGACCTTCGAGCACCACGGCTTCTGCGTTCGCGACCTCGACCTGATCGAGGCTCAGGACGCCGAGTAGGGCCGACTACGGACAACTACACCCGCAACTCCGCGGTGATCACCGCGTTGTCGTTGCCGACGGCAAACCGCTCACCGGCCTCCCTCCTCAGCTGCTCTCCCCCGCTGCACGGCCCGCGCTCTCTTCCCGGCCCGCACGCGCTGGGCGCGGCGGCGGGCGGCACCGGTCGCGCCGGGGCCTGGACGCCGAAGCACTCCTCGACCCCGCCGGACAGGACCCCCTCGCCGCCCTGGTCGACCGTTTCCCTCAACTGCAGTAGGCGTTGTCGGGAGCCTCCACCGCGGTCCCGTTGGCGTAGAGCCAGTCCGTTCCCCTGGCGGTGCCGTCCCAGTCGGACGGGCTCGTGCACCCGTTGGGGGTCGAAGTGAGCGTCGCGAAGGCCCACCACTGGTCCGGCTTGGCGTTGTGAATCTCGAAGCCGGGCGAAGGGACGTCCTTGTCCGCCGTGCTATCGGTGGTGGACGGGAAGACAGGGCCCCAGTAGTGCGACCCGGTGCCAACCTGCACCCAGGTCCCGGGGAACCGTGCCTGGAAGTCGCCCGACCACTGGAAGTGGGCACGCGCATTGACCACGCCGCCACCGCAGACCTGGTACTGCTGCTCGACCTGGCCGGCGTAGTAGCCGAATCCGTACAGGTTGCCCGGTGAGCCGACGTTGTTCCACGGGGCGCCGCAGTCGGCCATGGGGCGAACGCTGGCGTTGGCGGCGGGTGCTGCGATGCCGACGCCGCACAGTGCAGCGGCGGTCGCAGCGATGGCAATGTACTTCCGAGTCCGCATGGTTCCTCCTGTGCATAGCGGTTCTGATTTCGGTGAGAACATGCAGCCGGGGCGGGCAGTGGGCATCCACTCCAGCGGATGCCCTTCTCGTCCCGGCGGTGGGCGGGATCGCGGCGCTCCTCCTGCCGCACCGCGTGGTCGTTCACGGCCCCTGCTCCCTCAGTTCGAGCAGCGCGCGGTTCACGAAGCGGGCGCCGGCGCGGACCAGGGGGCGAGACGGGAGACGGTGATCACGTCCTGGAGTGATGCCCCAGACCTGACCGGCCGCCTCGCCCCGCCTCGCCCCCTGGGACAGCTCGCCGATCGTCCAGCGGTGCCCGTTCCGTCAGCTGCCTGCCGCCTGTCGCTCGCCCCAGCGGGGCGAAGCTCCGACCTGCGGGTCAGCCGGGGAACATGCTCCAGAGCTGGTTGTTGCTGGAGTCCGAGGACCACAGGCGCTGGTACTGCGCGTCCATGTCGAGGTAGAAGCGGTCGTTGGCCCAGCTGTTGGCCGCGTCGCCGCCCAGGTTCGCGACCCGCTGGTAGTAGTTGGTGCGCGGGGTGAACCGCCACCGCTGCTGGTAGGCCTGGTTGCACCCCCACGACTGCACCTGCGCGCCGCCGGTCAGGTTGTTGGCGTCCGCGTCCAGGCATTCCCCGGTGGCCACGTTCACCAGTTCGTACCAGCTGCCGGGCTGACCGGCGCTGCCGATCGGGTAGAAGGTCCACCGGTCGTGGTTGTCGTTCGAGCACTTCTGGACATAGGTGCGGGCGCCGTTCCCGCCGGCCCCCCACAGGCACATGGGGGTCTTGCTCCCACCGGTCCAACCGGAGTTCTGGATCTTGAAGGTGCCCAGGGAGTCATCGGCACGAGCACTCGCCGGCACGGCCACGAGCGCCGCGAGCGCACCGAGCGTGACGGCGGTGGTGGCAAGGAAACGCTTCTTCGGATGCTTGAGTCGCAAGGAGATCCTCCTGGGAATCATCTGACCGCGGGCGGTCGGCCCCGGCCCTGCTGAACAAGAACCATCCTTGCCAGAAGGCCCGCCGCACTCCATGACGCCCACTTGGCGTTCGCATGGCGTTCGGGCCCGCCGCAGAACTGCCCGGAGGAAACAGCGCGGCGCTCCGCAGCTGCCGCAGTCGGCCCTGCGGAGAGAACCGCTTCCGTCTGAACCCAGGACCCCGCGACGTCGCTCTCGCTCCCCACGTCAGGGCCTGTACGGTGACCGGCTCCGTGCCGTAATCGGTGCTGACGGGACAGAGCCGTTCGCCAGGACTGACTCGTCCCTGCCTCCAACGCCGCGTGATGTGGATCGGTTCACCATTGCATCTCAATCGCCTATCGATAGTGGCGAAAGTAGCGTTCGGGTCGGGCCTCGTCAACAGTTCGGTCGGCCGGACCTGCCGCCACAGACACGTCAGCGCCCCGTCGGCTCCTGCCTGCGGGGCGCTGACGTGCTTCTATGCGGTCAGTGCTCCGGGATCATTCCGTCGTCCCCGCGGGCGTGGGCGGCGAACTGGGTCCCCGCTCGGTCCGCGTCCGCGGATTTGAGAGCAGCCAGCAGATTGGCGTGATCCTCGGCCATGGTGATCCAGTCGCCGGTGAACAGCGGGTCGGAGACGACGCGCAGGGCGCGCAGGTTGGGCTCCATCACCGCCCACAGCTTGGGCAGGAAGGGGTTTCCGCTGACTTCGCAGACGGTGCGGTGGAAGGTGATGTCGGCGTCCCGGAAGCGCCCGACGTCGTTCCTCCGTGCCGCCTGCCGCATGGCCTCCACCTGCAGCTCCAGCGCCTCGAAGGCGGTCGGGGACGGCTGCGCGGCGACGGTGCGGGCCGCCAGTTCCTCGATCGCCACACGGACGGCGCGGGCGTGGTGGGCGTCCTCCTGCGACACCACCGCCACGAAGCTGCCGCGGCGCGGGACGTGGTCGGCCAGGCCCTCGTGCACCAAGCGCCGGACCGCCTCGCGTACCGGGGCCTGGCTGACGCCGAGTTGGCGGGCGATCTCGGACTCAACCAGCCGGGCGCCGGGTTCGAGCGTGCCGTCGATGATCAGGCCGCGCACCCGGCTGTACACCTGATCGGACAGCAGGACCCGCGTCAGCGGCTGTCCGATGGCGTCTGGCATGAAGCCTCCTTGTATGGACCACTTCGCATCTTATCGATGCTCGCCTCGATTTTGTTACTGGCTCTTGACATCCAGGTGACGAGGATCATCATATGTCCTATCGATACCCGCGAATCGAGTTGAGGTAGCCACATGAGACGCAATAGATCCGTCAGCATTACCGCAGGTACGCCCTCTGCCCGTCAGGAAGGACTCGTGGACCGACCCACCCGGACGGTGAAGGTCGCCGTCGCCGCAGGGCTCGCCGCATCCCTCTGCGCCCTGGCCGGGTGCTCGTCCTCGTCCTCGACGACCGCTTCGAGCGGTGGTGCGCTGACCGGTAACGTCCGGATGCTGGCCAACATCACGCCGGTGCTGACCAAGGCGTACTACCAGGGGCTGGTCGCTCCGTTCGTCAAGAGCCACCCGGGCGTCACGGTCACCATCGAGTCGCCCTCCGGCACGGACGTGCAGTCCACGCTGCAGCAGGAGCTGGTCTCGGGATCGGCCCCGGACATCGTCGCGAGCGCCCTCGACCAGGTGGTCGCCCCGCAGATGACGGACTTCCCGGACGCTGCCTGGGTGACCTCGACCCCGCTGTCGGACGCCAACAAGGTGGACGGCAAGATCTGGCAGGTCTCCACGGGGCTGCAGACCAAGTCGCTCGTCTATTACAACGAGACCGCGTTCCAGAAGGCCGGCATCACCACGGTGCCGAAGTCGCTGGCCGACTTCACCACGGACCTGGGCAAGCTGCAGGCGGCCGGGTACGTCGGGTTGCAGACGGCGGGCGAGTGGGTCACCGGAGCGCAGTTCGGGATGATGGCCGACCCGGCCATGCAAGGCCCGGACCCGACCTGGGGCGCCGAGCGCAACGCCAAGAAGGTCACGTTCGCACAGAGCGCGTACGCGACCTATCTGAAGGCCTACGCGGGGTGGATCGCGAGCGGGGCGGTTCCCAAGAACTCGGTGGGTGAGAAGTACCAGGACTCGATCGACAACTTCCTCGCCGGCAAGTCGGGCATGTATGTCATGGCCAGTTGGCTGACCGCGAGCGTCGATTCGGCGAAGAACCTGCCGTTCAAGGTGGGGGTGTTCCCGACGCCGACGGTCGACGGCTCCGCGCCGAAGCAGGTCAGCGGTACGGCTCAGCCGTACTCGATCCTCAAGTCCTCCAAGCACCAGGCCCTTGACCTGGCGCTGGTGCAGTACCTGGTGAGCGACAAGGCCGCGGTCACCACCTCGCTCGAGTCGGAGGGCAACTCCCGGCCGGGGTACAGCTACCCGGGCACCGCGCTCGATGCGGCGGTGGGGAACATCGTCAACGCCGCCCCCGGTGCGGTCACCGGCATCTCCGGGAGCCCCGGGGTGAATGCCGGCTTCGGTAATGAGCTGAACACGGTGGTGCAGTCGCTTTACACGGGTCAGTCCGCTGATCAGGCTGCTGCGAAGCTCGATGCCTGGTGGGACGCCAATGCCGGGCAGTAGCACGGTCAGTAGTGTCGCGCCGGCCGCCCGTGGGGCGGCCGGCCCTCGCCCGGGTTCCGGTCGGGCCCGGGCGCGGGCGCGGCGTCGTGAGACGGCGGCCGATATTGCGATGATGGCGCCGCCGTTGGTCTTGGTGGTGTGTCTGATCGTGGTGCCGATCGTGATCGCGGTGTACCTCAGTTTCACCGACTGGAACGGGTTCACCACGCCGTTGCATCTGGTCGGGTTCCGCAACTACGTCCGCATCATCCATGATCCGGCGGTCGCGCATGCGGCGTTTGTGACGTTGCTGGTGACTGTGGTGGGTACGGTGGCGTGCAATGTGCTGGGGCTGGGGGTGGCGCTGCTGCTGAACCGCAACACCCGGCTCAACGCGGTGCTGCGGGTGCTGGTCTTCTACCCGTATGTGGTGGGGGCGGTGATCCTGGGCTTCCTGTGGTCCTCGATCCTGGGCACCAGCGGCGCGGTCAACGCGCTGCTGGGGGCCAAGCACGCGCTGCCGTTCCTGTCCAACCCGACCTGGGCGCTGGCGACGGTGATCTGCGTGATCGTCTGGTCCAGCTTCGGCGTCAACGTGGTGCTGTACCTGGCCGGGCTGCAGACCGTGCCGGACAGTGTGCTGGAGGCGGCCAGGATCGACGGCGCCTCGGCGTGGCAGACCTTCTGGCGCGTCAAACTCCCCATGCTCGCCCCGACCGTGACCGTGAACGTGGTCCTGGTCGTCATCGGCCTGCTGCGGGTCTACGAGCTGATCCTGGCCCTGACCCGCGGCGGCCCCGCAGGAGAGACCCAGAGCTTCGTGTACAACATCCTCACCTCCTCCATCGACAACACCCAACTCGGCTACGGAGCAGCCCAGTCGGTCGTCCTGATGATCGTGATCGTCGCCGTGACCGTGGGTATCACCGCGGCCCGCCGGCGCAGCGAGCAGGCGGTGGCCGCATGAGGGCGCGTCGCCTGGGCCGGGTGTTGACCGCGGCTGTGCTGGTGCTGGTGATGGTCGGTCCGTTGTATGTGATGGTGGCCAATGCGTTCAAGTCGCAGCACGACATCCTGACCGAGCCCTTCGGCTGGCCCTCCGGGGGGTTCTCACTCAAGTACCTCGGTGATGCGCTGACCTCACCGGACTTCAACGTCGTGGCCGCCTACGGTGTGACGCTGCTGTTCGTGGTGGCGGTGAACGTGCTGAACCTGCTGGTGGTGGGCCCCGCCTCGTACGCCATCGGGCGCGGGATGCGCCGGTACCACCGGGTGGTGATGCTGGTGCTGCTGGCCGGGCTGTTCATCCCGGGCCAGACCCTGGTCATCCCGGTGGTCTTCGTCCTCAAGGCGCTGGGCCTGATCGGCACCATGCCGGGCTTCCTGCTGTTCGAGACGACGTTGACCGTGCCCACCACGGTGTTCCTGTTCACCGCGTTCGTGCAGACCATCCCCCGGGAGCTGGACGAGGCCGCCCGGATCGACGGCGCCAGCCGCTACGGCACCTTCTGGCGCGTCATCTTCCCGCTGATGCGCCCGGTGGTCGCGACCGCGATGGTGCTCAACTCGATCGGGGTGTGGACCGACTTCGTCAACCCGCAGTTCATCCTCGGCCCCCAGTCCGGCATCTACACCGTCACCACCGGCGTCTACGCGGCCATCAGCCGCCTGTCCACGAACTACACCGTGGTGTACCCCAACATGCTGCTCGCCACCGCACCGGTGATCGTGTTCTACGTCTTCATGCAACGGCGCATCATCGGCGGCCTGACCGCAGGAGCAATCAAATGATGTGGGCAAAAGACGATTCACCTGACGGCCTGTCACCCACCCGGATCGAGGCCACCGTCCCGCTGCGGGAGACCCCGCTGTGGGCGGTCCTTGAACGACGCCTGTTCTCCGTCCTGGACACGGCGTGGCGTGAGTTCGAGGCCACCTACTGCGGCCCGGACGGGCGCCTGGTCTACCAGGGGCGGATGCATCACCGGGACGGGGTCGACGACTTCTACGAGCCCTTCTTCAACTGGCCGGTGCTCTACCGCCTCGGCGGCGCCGACGACCTGCTCGCCTCGGCCAAGCAGCACTGGGCCGGGGTGACCGCGCAGCTGACCGAGTTCGGGTTCGTGCGCGAGGAGTACGAGGTCGGCTACGACTGGTTCCACCAGGGCGAGTCCCTCAACTTCTTCTACGCCCTGTGCGCCGCCGACCCGGACGACCCCGCCTTCCGCGAACGGGCGCTGCGGTTCGCCCGCCTGTACGCGGATCCGGCCCACGGCAACTACGACCCCGCCGCGCGGATCATCACCGCCCCGCACACCGGATCAGGCGGCCCACGCCCCGGGCTCGGCACCGAATGGATCGACTACAGCGCGACCCAGGCCGTGATGAAGCCCTACGGGCTGCCGCTGGACGACCTGCCCGGCATCACCGCATGGGACGACCTGCTCCCCGCAGAGAACGCCCGGCGGATGGGCGACGCCATGCAGGCCCGGCTCGGCCGGGGCGACACGGCGGTCAACCTCGCCGCCACCTCCCTGGTCACCAACGCCTGGCTCTACGACCACGACCCGCAGTTCGCGGACTGGGTGGTGGACTATGTCGGCGCGTGGCGCGAACGCGCGGCGGCCAACGGCGGGCTGCTCCCGGACAACGTCGGCCCCTCCGGGACCGTCGGCGAACTCCACCACGGGCACTGGTACGGCGGGCACTACGGCTGGGCCTGGCCGCACGGACTGCACTCGGTCCAGGCCGCCGCCATGATCGCCGCCGTCAACGAGACCCTGGTCACCGGCACCACCACCGGACTCGACCTCGCCCGGGTGCCCCTGGACACCGTGATCGCCCACAGCGTGGTACGCACCGACGCCGCCACCACCGGCAGCATGGGCTGGGGCTGGGCCCAGAAGATGAACATCGCCCCCGACGTGCCGGTCCAACTCGTGCCCTACCGGCACGGTGCGGGCGGCTGGTTCGACCTGCACCCGGTCCCACTGATCTACCCGGTCTGGCTCTGGTGGCTCACCTCCGCCGCCGGCGACCGGGAACGACTGGAAGCGCTGGAGCAGGACGCCGGCTTCGACTGGCGCCAGACCAAGTGGTTCCAGGACAAGGAGGAACAGGGACATGAAGCCCCCTGGGTGTCGTTCCTGCTCGGCCGCAACCCCGGCTACCCCGAAGACGCCCTCACCCTCGCCCTCGCCCAGGTGGCCAAGCGCCTGGCGCTGATGCGGGCCACCCCCTACGGGCCGCCGGACGACGACATCCACTGGTGGCAGCGCCTGAACCCCGTCGTCACCGAGGTCCTCACCCACCTGCTCACCGGCGCCCCACCCGCCCTCTACAACGGCGGACTCGCCCTGGCCCGGGTCACCTACGGCGACGCACTACGCCACCGCCCCGGCCTACCCGACAACGTGGCCGCACTGGTCCGCGAAGCCGACGCCGACGGCCTGCGCCTCGACCTGGTCAACCTCGACCCGGACACCCGCCGCGAGGTCGTGGTCCAAGCCGGCGCATTCGGCGAGGACCGCATCGACCACGTCGTCTACGACCAAGCGGGCGCGGACTACCCCGGCGACTCCCACGACTACCTCATCCCCGACCCGGGAGCAGAGCCCGCGAGTACCCCGGTCGGATCGCACCGGCTGGTGGTCTCCCTTCCTCCGCTGCACCGCATCTCGCTGCGGCTCGAGGTCACCCGGCGCGCCCAGACACCGGCCCACCGCAGCTTCACCCACACCGCACCCCGGAGCGACACCTGATGGATACCCAGAACCCGATGCCGACGGTGAACCCGATGTCGACGGTGTGGCCGCTGCCGGTGCGGGGCGCACCCTTCACCCGCGCGGACGCGGACCTCGTCCGCCGCATGGACGCGATCAGCGCCGCGACGGCCTGCGCGAAACTGCACGGCATGGGCGTCACCCGCACCGCCGTCCAGGGACCCACCGCCCTGGACACCGGCAGCCGCATCGTCGGCTCCGCCCTGACCCTGCAGTTCATGCCGCAACGCGAGGACGTCGCCAGCGGCCTGGGCCAGGAGTACGTCGAACGCGACACCGCACTGTGGGCCGTCCTGGAAACCGTCCAACCCGGCGACGTCCTGGTCGTCCAGGCCTGGGGCAGCCCCTTCACCGGCTGCTTCGGCGACATGCTCGTACGCTACTTCAAACGCCGCGGCGGCGCCGGAATCGTCATCGACGGCCGCATCCGCGACGCCGCCCGAGTCCGCCAACTCGGCGTCCCGATCTGGTGCACCGGCACCACCCCCCACTACGCCTCCCAGACCGACCTCTTCCCCTGGGCCTACGACGTCCCCGTCGCCACCGGCGGCGTCCTCTGCCTACCCGGCGACATCGTCGTCGCCGACGACGACGGCGCCGTGATCGTACCCGCCGCCAAAGCACCCGAACTCGTCCAGGACGCCGAAGACCACGAAGACTGGGAATCCTTCAGCCGCATGCGCCTCGAACAAGGCGCCCGCCTCTCCGACTACTACCCCCTCAGCCCCAACAGCCGCGCCGAATACGAACACTGGCGCGACAACCAGGTAAAGCAGCCCGCCCAGTGATCAACAGCCACATCCACCTACTACTCAGCCACGCCCGGCACAAATCGGGAGACCGCATATGACAGAGCATCAGTCCCTTGGTACCAAGCGGGCGCTGGTCGTCCGCGGCGGGTGGGACGGCCACTCGCCGGTCGCCGCCAGCGACCGCTACGCGGCTGCGCTCAAGGAGGACGGCTACGAGGTGACGGTCAGCGACAGCCTGGACAGCTACCTCGACGAGGGGCTGTTGGCCGCCAGCGACCTGATCGTGCAGTGCTGGACGATGGGGCAGATCACCGGCGAGCAGCTCACCGGCCTTTCCCGCGCCGTACGCGCCGGAACCGGCTTCGCCGGCTGGCACGGGGGCATCATCGACTCCTTCCGAGACGAGACCGGCTACCAGTTGATGACGGGCGGCCAGTTCGTCCATCACCCGAGCGAGTTCGTCACCTACCAGGTGCGCCCGCTGCCCGAGCGCGCCGATCACCCGGTACTGGCCGGGATCGGGCCGTTCACCGTCACCACCGAGCAGTACTACCTGCACATGGACCCGGCGGTGGACGTCCTCGCCGTCACGGACTATGAGCAGGACCCCGACAATCCGGAACTCGCGGGCAACGTGATGCCCGTCACCTGGACCCGGCGCTGGGGCGCGGGCCGGGTCTTCGTCACAGCGATCGGGCACACCCTCACCGACCTCGAGGTGCCCGAGGTGGACTCGATGATCAGGAAGGGCATGGCATGGGCGACACGGTGAATGACCGTCAGATCCTGCGCGTGGGCGTGGTGGGCGCAGGGCACATCAGCGGGGCGTACCTGGGAACCTTCCTCCGGCTGGAGAACCTGCGGGTGACCGCGATCGCCGATATGGACCCGGCCCGCGCGGCCGCGGCAGCGAAGGAGGTCCCGGGCGCGCGCGCCCTCACCCCGGACGAGCTCTACGCGGCCGAGGACGTCGACCTCGTCCTCAACCTGACCATCCCCGCAGCGCACGCCGAGGTCGCGCACGCCGCGATCTCCGCCGGCAAGCACGTCTACGGTGAGAAGCCGCTGGCGGCCACCGCCGCAGAGGCCCGCGCTCTGCTGGAGGCGGCCGACAGGGCCGGCGTCCGGGTGGGCTGCGCCCCCGACACCGTCTTGGGCACCGGGGTGCAGACCGCGCGCACGGTCCTGGACTCAGGGGAGATCGGCACGCCCGTGTCGGCGACCGCCTTCATGCTATCCCCCGGTCACGAAGGCTGGCACCCGGCACCGGAGTTCTACTACCAGCGGGGAGGCGGCCCGCTGCTGGACATGGGCCCGTACTACCTCACGGCCCTGGTCACCCTGCTCGGTCCGGTGCGCCGGGTGGTCGGCATGTCCGCGACCCCCCGCGCCACCCGGATCATCGGCAGCGGACCACGCGCCGGCACCGAGTTCCCGGTGGAGGTGGCCACCCACGTCACGGGTGTGCTGGAGCACGAGGGCGGGGCGCTGTCCACACTGATCATGAGCTTCGACGCGTGGGCCGGCCTGGTGCCGCGAACGCATATCGAGGTGCACGGGACGGGGGGCTCGCTGTCCCTACCGGACCCCAACGGCTTCGACGGCGAGGTGCAGCTGTTCCGTGCCGAGGCCAAGGAGTGGGAGCCGGTCCCGGAGCGCGGCGGATACCCGGGCGCCTCCCGCGGCTTCGGGGTCGCCGACCTGGCGCGCGCGCTCGCCGACGGCGGCCCGCACCGCGCGGACGGCCAACTGGCCTACCACGTCCTGGACGTCATGGAGTCGCTGCTCGCCGCCGCCGGAAGCGGCGAGTCGGTGACCGTCGCCAGCACCTGCGAACGCCCGGCGGCGGTCCCCGCCGGCGCCCGGCCGGAGGAGCAGTGACTGCCGGCGCGGAGGGCCGCGGCAGCACGACCACCGAACCGAAGGACGCTCAGCGACCGCCCCTGCGCGTCGGCATGGTCGGATACGCCTTCATGGGCGCCGCGCACTCGCAGGCGTGGCGCAACGCGGCCCGGTTCTTCGACCTACCGCTGCGCCCGGAGCTCACAGTGCTCTGCGGCAGGTCGGAGGATGCGGTACGGGCAGCCGCCGACACCCATGGCTGGTCCGACTGGGAGACGGACTGGAGGCGGCTGGTCGCCCGCGACGACATCGACGTCGTGGACATCTGCACCCCGGGCGACAGTCATGCGGAGATCGCCCTGGCGGCACTGGCCGCGGGCAAGCACGTGCTGTGCGAGAAGCCGCTCGCCAACACCACCGAAGAGGCCCGGGTCATGACGGCGGCCGCCGACGAGGCCTCCCGGAGCGGGCAGCGGTCCATGGTGGGTTTCAACTACCGGCGCGTCCCCGCCCTGGCTCTCGCCCGGCAGCTGATCGCGGACGGTCGGCTGGGCACCGTGCACCAGGTACGCGCCCAGTACCTGCAGGACTGGATCGTCGACCCCGCCTTCCCGCTGGTGTGGCGGCTGCAGGCGGAGCGGGCCGGATCCGGCGCCCTCGGCGACCTGGCTGCGCACAGCATCGACCTGGCCCAGTACCTGACCGGCCAACACATCGTAGGCGTCAGCGGCCTGCTGGAGACCATCGTGCCCGAGCGACCGCTGCCGGAGGCGTCCAGCGGCCTGTCCGCCTCGGGCGGCACCGGACGGGGCGCGGTCACCGTGGACGACGCGGCCCTGTTCACCGCACGGTTCGAGGGCGGTGCGATCGGCGTCTTCGAGGCCACCCGGTTCGCCACCGGGCACAAGAACGCGATGCGGATCGAGGTCAGCGGCTCACAGGGCAGCCTCGCCTTCGACTGCGAGTCCCTCAACGAGCTCTCCTTCCACGACCGCGGCGAGGATCCGCAGACAGCGGGCTTCCGCCGGATCCTGGTCACCGAGCCGACCCACCCCTACATGTCCGCCTGGTGGCCGCCCGGCCACCTCATCGGCTACGAGCACAGCTTCACCCACCAGGTGAAGGACTTCGTCGAGGCGATCGCGACGGGCGCCGAGCCGAGGCCGTCGTTCGCCGACGGCCTCCAGGTGCAGCGGGTGCTCGCCGCCGTCACCGACAGCGCCGCGGCCGACAGCGTCTGGACGGCCGTCTCCGACTGCGACTGAGCCGGCCGCTACGGTCCCCCTCCCTGCGCCCCTCCCCCGCGCCTGTCCCGCCGTGCTCCGGTCCCGCCACACCGCCGTCCGACCACACCACCGTCCACCCGCAAGGGAAGGCAGGGCAACCATGTCCCGACCCGTCACCCTCTTCACCGGCCAGTGGGCCGATCTCCCGCTCGAAGAAGTCTGCCGCCTGGCCTCCGACTGGGGCTACGACGGCCTCGAACTCGCCTGCTGGGGCGACCACTTCGACGTTCAGCGGGCCCTGACCGACGACACCTACCTGCCGTCCCTGCGCGCCACCCTGGACCGGTACGGCCTGAAGGTCTGGACCGTCTCCTGCCATCTGACCAGCCAGGCCGTCTGCGACCACCCGATCGACGAGCGCCACCGCGGCATCCTGCCCGATCGCATCTGGGGCGACGGCGAACCGGAGGGTGTGCGGCGCCGGGCCGCCGAGGAGATCAAGGACACCGCGCGCGCCGCCGCCGCGCTCGGCGTCGACACCGTGGTCGGCTTCACCGGCTCGTCCATCTGGCACACCGTCGCGATGTTCCCTCCGGTACCACCGGAGATGATCGAGCGCGGATTCGCCGACTTCGCCGAGCGCTGGAACCCGATCCTGGACGTCTTCGACGAGGTCGGAGTCCGGTACGCACACGAGGTCCACCCCAGCGAGATCGCGTACGACTACTGGACCACCCAGCGCGCGCTCGAGGCGATCGGCCACCGGCCCGCCTTCGGGCTCAACTTCGACCCGAGCCACTTCGTCTGGCAGGACCTCGACCCGGTGGGCTTCCTCTACGACTTCCGGGACCGCATCTACCACGTCGACTGCAAGGAGTCCGTCAAGCAGCTCAACGGACGCAACGGACGCCTGGGGTCGCACCTGCCCTGGGGCGATCCGCGGCGCGGCTGGGACTTCGTCTCCACCGGCCACGGAAACGTGCCGTGGGAGGCGTGCTTCCGGATGCTCAACTCCATCGGCTACGAAGGGCCGATCTCCGTCGAATGGGAGGACGCGGGCATGGACCGCCTGGTCGGCGCCCCCGCCGCGCTCGCGCTCGTCCGCGAACTGACCCGGATCGAACCCCCGGCCGCCTCCTTCGACGCCGCCTTCCGCCAGTCCTCCTGAGCTCGGAACACCATCGACGGCGTCCGCACGGCCATCTGAACGGAGCCGGGCGATCCGAAGGCCGCCTGACGACGACTGATCTCGTTTCCGCCGCCTGCTGCGTCACTTCCTTCCCACCCCAGGAGAATCCAGTGTTCCCAAGAACCACGCTGCGGCGTGCCGTCGCGGCGACGATCACCGCAGGTCTGGCCGCAGCCCTGACCATCGCAGCCGGCCCCACGACGACCGCGCACGCGACCACGCACGCGGCCACGCTCAGCACCGCCTGGCACAACGGGGCGTTCTCACAGAACGTGGCCGGCGTCGTCGGCCGCTCCGACATCGTGATAGGCCGGGCCAACACCGCCGACACCCAGTACCTGCCGCTCGGCAACGGCACCCTCGGCGTCGCCGCATGGGCCGCCGACGGATTCACCGCCCAGCTCAACCGCAGCGACACCATGCCCGACCGCAAGTCCCCCGGCCAGGTCCAGATCCCCGGGCTGGCCGCGATGACCACAGCTCCGGACTTCAAGGCCACCCTGGACGTCTACGACGGAGTGCTGAACGAGTCCGGCGGCGGAATGACCGCGAAGGTCTGGGTCGCCTCGAACAAGGACGAGCTGGTCGTCGACGTGACCGGCGCCGATCCGGCCACGGCGCAGACCGCGACGGTCCACCTGTGGTCCGGACGCACTCCCACCGCGGCGGCGTCCGGTGGAATCGGCACCCTCGCCGAGACCTGGGTCGACAACACCGAACTGGGCAGTTCCGGCAAGACCTTCGGCTCCCTCGCCGCGATCACCGCCGGCGGCCGGGACGTGGCCGCCACGGTAGTCGACCCGACCTCGGTGCAGGTCAGTTTCAAACCCCACAAGGACGGTTCGTTCCGGGTCGTGGTCGGCGCCCCGCACTGGACCGGCGGCAACGCCGCCACCACCGCGTCACGGCTGCTCCGCCCGGACGCCACCACCCCGGGGGCGTCGCTGCTCAAGGCCCAGGCCAGGCACTGGAATTCGTACTGGAACGGCACCGGCCTGATGGAGATCTCCTCCGCCGACGGCTCGGGCGAGTACCTGGAGAACCTGCGCACGCTCTACCTGTACGCCGAGGCAGCCTCCATGGGCGGCGAGTACGGCGGCAGCCAGGCCGGTGTGGCCGACATGTTCAACTTCGACCAGGACCACCAGGACTGGTACCCGGCGGGCTTCTGGCTGTGGAACCTGCGCGCCGAGATCGCGACGAACATGAGCTCAGGGAACTTCGCGGAGAACCTCCCGACCTTCGACATGTACCTCAAGGACCTGCCCGCCATCAAGTCGTGGACCACCGCCCAGATGGGCGGCAAACCCGGCGCGTGCGTCCCGGAGACGATGCGCTTCAACGGCAACGGCTGGTACGCCGGCGGCACCGGCAACGCCTCCTGCAGCCTGGCCGCGTCCCCCAACTACAACGCCGAGACCATCACCTCGGGCGCCGAGATCGCACTGTGGGTCTGGCAGCAGTACCAGGACACCAAGAGCCTGCCCTTCCTGCAGAAGTACTACCCGCTGATGGAGCAGTCCGCCACCTTCCTGCTGGCCTACCAGAGCGTCGGCGCGGACGGCTACCTGCACGCCACCGCCAACGCCCACGAGACCCAGTGGAACGTCACCGACCCCACCACCGACCTGGCCGCCGACGCCGCACTGTTCCCGGCCACCATCGCCGCGGCCAAACTGCTGCACACGGACCCCGACCTGGTCACGCAGCTCAAGAAGGCGCAGACCGAGATCGAGCCCTACGCCCGCACCGACGCGGCGACGCACACCCAGTTGCTCACCGCTGCGGACGACGCCGCCGGAACCGATGTCATCTCCGACTCCTACCAGCCCGCCGCTCCCCTGAACAACGGCGAGAACATCGGCCTGGAGCCGGTCTGGCCCTACGGACTGATCGGTGACGACTCGCCACTGACCGCGCTGGCCGACCGGACCTACACCAGCCGCCCCAACAACGGCGGCGACTGGAGCATGGACTCCGTCGACGCGGCCCGCCTCGGCCTGGCCGACCAGGTCCAGACGGACCTGGTCAGCATCACCGAGCGCTACCAGGCCTACATGGCCGGCACATCGAGCGCGTTCGGCGGCGCTCCGGGAGACGAGCCCTACCTGGAGCAGTCGGCAACCGTCGGCACCGCCCTGAACGAGGCCCTGGCCACCGACTACGACGGCACCCTGCGCTTCGCCCCGGCCTGGCCGAAGGACTGGAACGTCTCCGGCACCGTGTACGTGCAGAACGGCTCCAAGGTCGACGTGCAGGTCCAGAACGGCACCCTCACCACCGCCGCGCTGATCGTCGGCAGGACCGACACCATGACCGTCCGCAACCCCTGGGCCGGACAGTCCGGCCACGCCGCCAAGGTCGTCAACGGCTCCACCGGGGCCCTGGTGCTGCGGCCCACCACGGCGACCACCTTCAACCTGCCGGTCAAGGCCGGCACGTCCTACCTGATCGAGGACACCGCCGCACCCACCACCTCCTACCAGTTCGCCCAGGTCACCGGCACCGCGGCGACCACCGCCAAGCACCTGGGACCGGTCCAGATCGGCATCGACCCGCCGGTCCGCGCCCCCTCCCTGGCCGCCGGCTTCGACAACGTCGGGATCACCGCGGACGACAACACCGCCCCGGGCAACTACGACGGCAGCCAGGCCAGTTACTCGCAAACCGCGCTCACCGACGCCGGAGCGGCACCGGGCGCGACGGTGTCCTCCTCGGGCATCAACTTCACCATGCCCGACGTGGCGGCGGGCACCCCCGACAACACGGTCGCCAACGGCCAGATCATCACCTTCAGCGGTTCCGGCTCCACGCTCGGCTTCCTCATCTCGGGCGACTACGGCTCGGCCACCGGGACCGGCACCCTCAACTACACCGACGGCACCACCCAGAGCTACACCCTCACCGCACCCGACTGGTTCTCCACCGATCCCCCGGCCGGCGGCGCGGTGGCCGTCAACTCGACCTACCAGAACCGCCCCGGCAACACCAGCTACCAGCACACCGCCGACATCTTCTCCGCCACCGTCCCCGTCGACCCTGCCAAGACCCTCGCCTCCGTCACCCTCCCCGCCGTCGGCGCCCTCGCCGCAGGCAACCCCGTCCTCCACGTCTGGGCCCTCGCCCTGAACTGACCGCACACCGCACACGCCGCACCGCACACCGCACGGCCGGACGGGACTTACCCGTCCGGCCGTGCATCGCGCTGCGGCGCTCGCCCAACCGGCGGGGAGGCCGCAGCGGTGGTTCAGGGGGTGAACCCGGAGAAGGTGGCCTGGGTGGTCTGGCCGCTCTGGAAGGCGGAGGCGAACAAGCCGACGTCCTCGGTGCTGGTGGCGCCGGTCAGGGTCACGGTGGCGACCGTGGTCCAGGCCTGGTCGTCGGTGGAGTAGGAGCCGGTGAGGCTGTTGCCGTTGCGCACCAGCCTGAGCCACACGGGGGCGGTGACCTGGGCGGCGCTGGACTGGACGCTGTCCAGGTAGCCGGAGCTGTCGCCGTCCCAGAGCATCGACACCCCGTGACCGGGCGTCAGCGCCAGGGCGGCGTACCCGAGGGAGCCGGGCGACCCGGTCATGTTGTCGCGGATCATCAGCCCGGCCATCGCCCACGGGTTCGTATTGGTCTGGCCGGTGACCCGTACCATGGTGGTGTGCGCGGTCCCGGCCGCGCCGGGCTGGTAGAGGGCCGCGTACTGGTCGGTGTCCTGGCCGCTGGACTTCCAGGGGCCCGCGCCCGAGGCGTCGATCTCGTCGGTGGCCGTCCCCTGCAGCACGGTCGCGGTGGTGGAGGCGTAGGCCTGCAGGGGCGCCGTGGTGACGCTGAAACCGGCGAACGCGGTGTGGCTGGTGACGCCCGAGGCGAACGAGGTGGCGAACATCCCGGCGTCCTCGGTGCTGGCGGCTCCGGTCAGGGTGGCCGAGCCGACGGTGGTCCAGGTCGACTCGTCCTCGGAGTACGCGCCGGTGACGGTGTTGCCGTTGCGGGTGAGCCGGAGCCAGACCGGTGCGGTGACGGTCGCGGCGCTGCTCTGCACCTGGTCGAGGTACCCGCTGGCGTCGCTGTCGTTGAACAGCGAGACGCCGTGTCCGGGGGTGACGGCCAGTGCCGCGTAGCCCTGGGAGCCGGGCGAGCCGGCGATGCTGTCACGGATCATCACGCCTGCCATGGCCCACGGGTTGGTGTCCGACTGGGCCGTGACCTGGACGGTCGTGGTGCTCTGGGTTCCGGCCGCGGCCGGCTGGTACAGCGCGCCGTACTGGTCGGTCATCTGACAGCAGGACTTCCACGGTCCGGCGCCGGCGGCGTCGATCGTGTAGGGCGCGGGGTTCTCGGTGGTGTTGGGGTCGGTGTTCTGGAGGATCGTGGCCTGGGTACTGGCGAAGGGCAGCAGGTGCGGGCCGGTGACGGAGAATCCGGAGAACGTGGCGTGGCCGCGGGTGCCGGCCGCACCGGAGCTCGCGTACATGCCGATGTCCTCACTGGCCTGGGCCCCGCTGAGGGTCGCGGTTCCCACGGTGTGCCAGGTCGTGCCATCGGTGGAGTAGGCGCCGGTCACGGAGTTGCCGTTGCGGGTCACCCGCAGCCACTGCGGTGCGGTGGTGGTGCCGGCGTTGAGCGCCTGGTCGAGGCCGCCGTTGCTGTCGCTGTCCCAGCGCAGGCTGACGCCGGTGGTGGTGGCGGCGAGCGTGGCGTATCCGTGTGCGGTGCCCGCGCCGGGGACGGAGTCACGGACCATCAGTCCGGCCTGGGAGCCGGTCGCGGTGGCGGCGAGGGCGGACACCTGCACGGTCGCCGTCGAGCTGGTTCCGAACGCGGCCGGGGCGTAGATCGCGCCGTACTGGTCGGTGCCCTGCCAGACGTCCGTGCCGGCCGCGTCGATGGTGTAGGTGCCGGTGTCCTGGTCGAAGCCGGCGTCTCCGGTGGCGTAGGTCTTGAACGGGGCGGTCACGCCCGCCAGGTCGGCGTAGGCGGGTTCCAGTCCCGCGTTGTTCTCGATCCGCAGGGCCGGGATGCCGGTCACGTCGTTGACGGTGCCCGTCGTGGCGACGCAACTGCCGCCGTTCATCAGACCGCCGGTGATGTACGTGGTGCTGATGGTCATGGTGTTGCAGGGGTCCCACGAGTTGCGGTTGTTGAACGTCGGGATGCTGTAGTTGCTGGCGACGTTGTCGCTCAGCGCCCAGTCGCTGCTGCCCTGGTCGAGGTACATCGCGAAGGTCGAGGTGCTGTTCGGATCGGTCAGGTAGTTTCCGGACATCACCGCTCCCGGCTGCGGTCCGAGGCTGTACAGGCCGCCGCCGTCCGAGCGGGTGTGGTTGGTGTCGCTGATGTAGTTGTCGACCACCTGGAGGCCCGCGTCGATCGTCGGCAGGGTGTCCGTCGAGCCCCAGCCCCAGCCGGTGGAGACACCGCTGTAGTCGAGGTTCTCGATGCTGTTGTGAGCGATGGTCAGGTTGCTGGTGTAGCCGGACCAGATGCCGACCCCGCCCTGGTACTCGTCGGCGGCGGCGTTGATGTAGTTGTCGTTGACCGTGTCGTCGGAGTCGATCAGGGCCGCGTCGGACTGGTTCGGGTTCGCGACGGAACCGACCTGGATGCCGTTGCCGCCGATGTCGGTGAACGTGTTGCCGGTGATCTGCGAGTGCTGGGTGCCGCCGTCGTAACTCACCCCTGCGGTGCCCAGGTTGGTGAAGGTGTCACCGGTGAGCGCGACCTGGCGTCCCGCGTGCACCTGCACGGCCGCGGGCATGGTGACGTTGCACGCCCCGAACGGCAGGCCGTCGTGGCTGGAGCCGGAACCCCCGCCGATGAAGCTGTCCGGGCTGAACTCGGTGGCGCAGGAGGCGTCCGGGAACATCACGTCGGCCTGGATCTCGGGGAACCCGTAGCCGGTGTCCACCTTGGGCCAGGTGGTGTCGTCGAAGGTGAGGCCCGAGAACGTCACACCGGTGACCGGTGCCGCCTCGGTCCCGTTCAGTGAGACCAGGGTCGCCACGGAGCCCGCCTCGACGTCGGCCGAGGCCAGGGCGACGCCGGTCGGCGGGACCAGCCACACCTGCCCGGTGGAGCTGTTGAACGCCCACTGGTCGGGGCCGTTGAGGAAGCTGGGGTTGTTCTCCACCGCGCTCGGCAGGCCGAGGCTGATGTAGCCGGAGGAGCGGGCGATGCTGTAGCAGGGCTGGTCCATCGTGATCGTGGTGCTCGACGTGGTGCCGGTGATGGTCGAGACGCCGCACACGTCGTGGACCCAGTTGCCGGGGAAGAGCTCGAACTGGAGGTCGTCGGGGTCGCTCAGCGACTGCAGGGTGTTGCCGGGAACGGTGTATCCGGTCGAGGTCTGCGAGGTGCCGGAGGGCAGTGTCCCGTCCTGGGCCAGCGGTACCCGGCGGCCGTTGATCCACAGGTCGCGGGTGGTCACCCCGGCCGGCAGGTGGGTGGTCCAGATGTTCTTCGTGGCGTCGGACTGCGTCCAGCCGGTGAGCTGCGATCCGCCGGTGATCACCGGGGTCTGGCCGGGTGCGGCCTGCCAGGTGATGCTGTGCCCGTTGGTGGCGGAGTCGGCGCCGGTGAACGCCCAGGTGGAGGTCAGCGGGTAGGTGCCGCCGGCGAGTTGCACGTCGATGTCGCCGGTCATGCTGCCGTCGAGCGAGCGGACCTGGGTCTGCGCGCCCTGGATCGAGCAGGGGGCGGCGCTGGTGCATGCGCTGCCGGATCCGCCCGGCGAGGCGTAGAGGGTGGTAGTGGTCGCGGCCTCGGCCGACGTGACCGGCAGCGTGCCGCCGACGGCACCGCCGAGGGTGAGGATCAAACTGAGAGCGGCGCCCGCGGCTGTGCGGGCCCGCCAGATGGTGCGTCTGTGCGCCATGGGTCTCCTCGAACCAGCGGGCGTGGTACTGCAACAAGGCGAGCAGAACATAAAACGTCGTACGTTTGACGTCAAGCGTCTGAGCAGGACGGGCACAAAAAGCGGCCCCCGGCGAGGAGCCGGGGGCCGTGGGTCCGTCCTACCGAAGCACCGGTCAGCAGTGGGAGCGGTCGACCATCCACTGGGTGGTGATGTGCTGCCCGAGCGCCGCGGCGGCCTCGTCGACCCTGCCCTGCTTGAGCAGGGCGACGATGCGCCGGTGCGCGCGGTTGGCGACGCCGAACTCCTCGGGCGTGGGCACGCCGAGGTAGCTGACCGAGCGGGTCTCGGCGATCAGCAGCAGCACGATCGTGCGCGCGATCTCGTTGCCGGAGGCCCGGTACAGGACGGCGTGGAACTCCCGGTCGGCGTTGTGGAGCGTATCGCTGTCGCGGGACGTGTCGATGACCTCCAGCAGCTCGTCCATCGCCGCGTAGTGGGCGTCGGTGAGCTTGGGCGCCGCGCGGCGCATCATGGAGATCTCGAGCTCCGCGCGCATGTTGATCACGTCGTCGCGCAGGGTCCGGGACTGCTCGGTCTCCATGGCGATGCGCAGCACGTCGGGGTCGAGCAGGTTCCACCCCTCGCGCGGGAGCACCGTGGTGCCCTCCCCCGCACGTACCCGGACCAGCCCGTTCTGTTCGACGAGTTTGATCGCCTCCCTGATCACCGGCCGGCTGACGCCGAAGGTGGCGCACAGGGCGGGTTCCGGGGGGAGCGTGGTTCCGGGGGTGAAGTTGCCGGTGATGATCTCACTGGTGACGGCGACGGCGACCTCGCGGCTGAGCCGTACCGGGCGATTGGCCAGGCGTGGGCTCTGCGCCATCGCGGGATCGACGTTCATCGGCAGTCCTCTCGCTGTTTTGGTGCGGTCAGCCTAGCGCAATCACTTGACGTAAAACATCTGACGTTTTACTTTTGCGCTCTCCCGTTGGCTGAAACACACCGAGGACGAAAGAGGGGTTGGGCCGGTCGATGAAGATCACCCATGTGGAATGCTGGTCGGTCTTGGTGCCTGCGGTGGAACCGACGTTCGCCTGGCGCAAGGGCCTGCAGGGCGGATTCCCCGGCGGCGAGCGCGGTGTGCTGCGCATAGGCACCGACGAGGGAGCCTGCGGGGTGGCCTTCGCCGGCCGCCCGGGCAGCGCCGACCAGCTGCGGGAACTGGTCGACCGGGTCCTGCGCGACGAGCTGACCGGCCAGGATCCGCTGAACCGGGAGTGGCTGTGGCACCGGATGTGGGAGGTGGACCGGATCGAGGAACTGCCGCTGCCGCTGTTCGGCATCGTCGACACCGCCCTGTGGGACCTCGCCGCGCGCCTGTACGGCGTCCCGCTGTGGCAGCTGCTCGGCGGCTTCCGCACCGAACTGCCCGCCTACGCCTCCACCACCACCTTCGGCAGTGTCCAGGAGTTCCTCGACGTGGCCGACCAGTGCGTGGCGCTGGGCTACCACGCGGTGAAGGTCCACGCCTGGGGCGACGCCAAGGCGGACGCCAGGCTCGCGCTGGCCCTGCGCGAGCACCTGGGCCCGGACATCGACCTGATGTACGACGGATCGGCCGGATTCGACCTGCCGTCCGCCCTCTACGTCGGCGACGCCCTCTCCGACGCCGGATTCCTCTGGTACGAGGAGCCGATGCTCGAGTTCAGCGTCTCCGCCTACGCCGAACTCGCCAAGCGGGTCCGGGTGCCGCTGCTGGTGGCCGAGACCTCCGACGGGGCGCACATGAACTCCGCCGACTTCATCCGGGCCGGCGCCGCCACCTTCGGCGTCCGTGCGAGCGCGGGGCTGCGCGGCGGGGTCACCGGATCGCTGCGCACCGCGCACGTCGCCGACGCGTTCGGTGTGCGGGCCGAGGTGCACGGCATGGACCTGCCCAACCAGCACCTGTGCATGGCCCTGTCCAACACCACCTACTACGAGTCCCTGGTCACCTCCAACCCGGTGCGCCGTGAGTCGATCATCGGCCCCGACGGCCTGCTGCACGCACCCACCGGGCCCGGCGTCGGCCTGCCGCCCGGGCTCGACTACCCCGCCGAACTCCAGCCGTACATCGCCACCCACCACTGAAACCGCGCGAAGGGTCCTGGCCCGAACCAAGGACCCCTGAACTTGAAGGGACCCCGGACAATGAGGTCTGACTCTCCCAGACGCACCCGCTCCTGGCACCGCCTCGCCACCGCGGCGGCCGCGGCGGCGCTGCTGCTCACCGGTTGCGCGAGCACCGGCGGCGGCACCGCCACCGCCGGCGCCACCCACGCCTTCCAGCAGGTCGAGCAGAGCCCCGGGGCCACGATCACGGTCTGGGTCGACTCCACCCGGCTGCCCGCGGCCAAGCTGTTCCAGAAGGAGCACCCGGACGTCCCGGTCGACATCGTCACCTACGACGGCGACGCCAACGGCGCCAGCACCTTCCAGACCAAGATCTCCCTGTTCGACAAGGCCGGCAGCGGCTGGCCCGACGTCGTCTTCGACGAGAACACCACCGACCTCGGCTGGGCCTCCACCGGGAAGACCCCCTTCGCGGCCCCGCTCGACGACGGCATCGTCCCCAAGAGCGTCCTGGACCAGTTCGCCCCCGGCGCGCTCACCCCCTGCACCAACGGCAGCGTGTACTGCCTGCGCAACGACATCGGCCAGAACGTCCTCTGGTACAACAAGACGCTGCTGGACAAGTTCGGCTACCAGGTGCCCACCACCTGGGAGCAGTACCAGGCCCTGGGCGCCCAGGTCGCCAAGGAGCACCCCGGGTACACCGTCGGAGCCGTCGGCGACTCCTTCGCCTCGTACATCTACTTCTGGGGCGCCCAGTGCCCGGCCAACACCCTGACCGGGACCGCGTTCTCCTCGGACACCGGCTCGCCCAAGTGCGTGCAGATGGCGAAGCTGCTGGACACGATGATCGCGAACGGCTCCGTCACCAAGGACGCCGTGCTCACCGGCACCAAGTACGCCACCACCTACGGCGGCGCCAAGACGCTGATGCTGCTCGGGCCCAGCTGGTTCGGCCAGTACATCCTCAACGCCGCGCTGAAGGTCCCGGCCGGACAGATCGCCGCGGCGCCGCCGCTCAAGTGGGCCGCCGACACCACCGCCACCACCGGCGACGTGGGCGGCGGGACCTGGTTCGTCTCCTCGCACAGCAAGAACCTCAAGGCGGCCTCGGCGTTCGTGCAGTTCGAGACCACCTCGCCCGACGTCCAGGCCGACGCGCCCACCTACCCCGCGTACGTGCCCTCGGCCAAGCTGTGGCTGGCCAACCCGGCCAACACCAAGTACTTCGCCACCGACGTGGCACCGGCGTTCACCGCCGCCGCCGGCGAGGTCTGGCCCGGCTGGTCCGCCAGCGGCCTGGTGAACCAGCAGAACATCTGGTCCACCACCGTGATGCCGGCCGTGCTGCAGGGCAAGACGATCGAATCGCAACTGGGCGCCTGGCAGACCGAGGCACGCAACCTGGCACCGACGGTCGGCTACACCGTCACCAAGTAGGCTCCCCGCCCCACCTGCCGTAGCCGACCCACGAAAGGACGACTCGACTCCCATGCGTGTCGACGCTCCCGCTCCGCCCCGCCGCTCGCGGTGGGGCGGAGCGACCGGCCCCGTATTCGTCTCGCTGTACACCGTGCTGCTGCTCGCCTTCGGCCTGGGCCCCACCGGATACGCGATCTACCTGTCGATGACCAACGCCTCCGGCCAGTTCACCGGGCTGGGCCAGTACGTCAAGGCGTTCGGCGACTTCCGGTTCGCCGGCGCGTTCGTCAACATCGGGACCTATCTGGCGCTGTGGCTGGTGACCCTGCTGGTGCTCGTCGTCGTCCTCGCGCTCATGCTGCACCGGCTGGGCCGCTGGGCCTCCTCGGCGCTGCGGTTCATGTTCTACCTGCCCGGCGCGCTGGCCGGCGTCGCCAGCGTCCTGGTCTGGCTGTTCATGCTCGACCCCAGCGCCAGCCCGTTCTCCTCGGTCCTGCACCTGCTGGGGCAGGACACCTTGGCGGACACGATCCTGCCCTCCCACCTGGCCCTCGTCTTCATGGTCATCGCCTTCTGGACCGGGGCCGGCGGGTGGATCATCGTGATGTACGGGGCGCTGAACAACATCCCCCTCGAGGTACTGGACGCCGCCAAGGTCGACGGTGCCTCCACCCTGCAGCTGGCCTGGCACATCGAGATTCCGATGATCAAAAAGTGGATCTACTACATGCTGATCCTGGCCTTCGCCACCGGCACCCAGCTGTTCGTCGAACCCCAGCTCGTCTACGCGGCGTCCGGCGGCGACGTCTCGCCGACCTGGTCCCCCAACGAGCTCGCCTACACGTTCGCCTTCCAGAACGGAAACTTCAACCAGGCCGCGGCCGTGTCCATCTGCCTGCTGCTGCTCAGCCTGATCGTGGCGCTCTTCCTGGTGTTCCGCTCCGGCCTGTTCGACGTCGAGGAGGACGCCTGATGACCCTCGCCCCCGCCGGTGCGGACCGGCTCCGCAGGACCCCGGCCGGACCCGACCGGCCCCCCGCCCGCCGCGGCCTGGCCGCGGCCATCACCTCACGCACCCTGATGTGGCTGCTGCTGGCCTTCATGGTGGTCTTCTTCATCCTGCCGGTCCTCTGGCTGCTGCTCGCCCTGACCAAGACCGACCAGCAGCTGGTCCACGGCTCCCCCCTGTCGTTCGGCAGCCTCGGCAACGTCGGGACGGCCTGGAGCAACCTCATCGACTTCCAGGGCGCGGCGATCCTGGTATGGCTCAAGAACTCCGCGATCTACTCGCTCGGCGCCCTGGTGCTCACCATGGTGACCACCATCCCGGCCGGCTACGCCCTGGCCATGACCCGCTTCCGCGGGCGCAGACTGCTGCTGCGGCTGACCCTGGTCGTGATGCTCGTCCCGGCCTCCACCCTGGTCCTGCCGATCTACCTGGAACTCAGCGCCGTCCATCTGACCGGAACCCTCTGGTCGATCATCCTCCCCTTCTCCTTCTACCCCTTCGGCGTGTACCTCACCTTCATCTACTACAGCACCAGCCTGCCGAGGGACCTACTGGCAGCCGCCCGGATCGACGGCTGCACCGAATGGCAGATCTTCACCCGCATCGCCCTGCCACTGGCCCGGCCCGTCATCGGGCTCGTCGGCTTCTTCAGCTTCGTCGGCAACTGGAACAACTACTTCCTGCCCCTGGTCATGCTGGCCAAGAGCCAGTCCTACCCGCTCCAGCTGGGCCTGCAGGAACTGCTGTCCTCCACCCCCGCTTTCAACCCGGCCCAGGGCGGCGCCGCACTGAACATCCAGCGCCCCGAACTCGCCCTGGCCATCGTCATCTCCATCCTCCCGGTCCTGCTGATCTTCCTGTTCTCCCAGCGCACCCTCGTGTCCGGCCTGCTGGCCGGCTCGACCAAGGAATGACCACGGAATGACCACGGACAACGGGCCCAGCCACCGCGGCCGCGGAGAGGTGTGACGTGATCAGCCGGGGGCGGTGACGGGCTGGCCGGTGATGGCGGTGAGCCGGAGCCTGGTCTCGTCGTCGCCGCCGGGTGCGGCGGTCATGATCACGATCTTGAGGTCGAAGTCGCCGTCGGTCAGGACGTCGCAGTCCACCGTGACGGGCCCCACCGCGGGATGGTCGATCGTCTTCTGGTTCTCGCGGTGTGCGGCTACGGCTCCGGTCGCCCACAGTTCGGCGAACCTCGTGTTGGCGCTCAGTTCACGGATCAGCGTGGCAAGGCGCTTGTCCCGGGGGTAGCGGCCGGTGGCGCGGCGCAGGTCGGAGACCACGGCGGCGTCGGTGGCCTCCCGGTCCGCTTCGGTCACGGGCCACAGGGCGAGACGGGCGGGCCCGTCGTCCAGGGGGAACCTGTCGCGGGCGAAGTTGCGCAGCCGCGCCGGTGCGGCGGAGGGGTCGCCGACGAGGCCGGCCCAGCCGCGGTTCCACCACACCAGCTGCCAGTCCGCCGCGAAGACGGCGACCGCGACGTCCCCGAGCCGGGCGAGTACCCGTTGCACGCCGGGCGTGAGGTGGTCGGAGATCGCACCGTCCGCCGGAGGGGCGAGGCTCGCCAGCCGGTACAGGTGCTCGCGTTCGGCTGCGGACAACTGCAGGGCGCGTGCCAGGGATGCCACCACCGGCGCCGAGGGGGTGGTCGCCCTCCCCTGCTCCAGGCGTACGACGTAGTCGACCGACATCCCGGCGAGGTCGGCCAGTTCCTCGCGCCGCAGCCCGGTGGCGCGGCGTCCATGGGCCGCCGGCAGCCCGGCGGCCGACGGAGGAAGCCGGTCGCGCCAGGTGCGGATCATCGCGCCCAGGCCTGTATCGGATTCCGTCGTCATGACTGCCATTCTTCCAGCATTCCCGCCCGCCCGTTCGGTACCAGGGTGGTACAGCTCTTCCTACCGTCGGAGCTTCCCTGGTTCGCATATCCCCGGCCGTGCCACCATCGGGGACGGACATGACCGGATCCGGCCTTTATCGGATTTCCCGGCCGGAGCAG
This sequence comes from Streptacidiphilus alkalitolerans, assembly GCF_042511045.1. Taxonomy (NCBI): domain Bacteria; kingdom Bacillati; phylum Actinomycetota; class Actinomycetes; order Kitasatosporales; family Streptomycetaceae; genus Streptacidiphilus; species Streptacidiphilus alkalitolerans. The sequence goes on along the minus strand of NZ_JBHEZX010000021.1, from coordinate 54,315 downwards.
CAATTCACCTACAGGGAGAACTCAATGACCAATTCCGAGATCGCACTGTCGCGGCTGCTGGACGAAGCATCAGTACGGGACACCGTCGCTCGCTTCGCCGACGCCGCCACCCGGGGCGACACCGACCGCTTCCGCGCGACCTGGGCCGAGGACGCGGAGTGGACGATCGGTGATCACGTGCACGCCGTCGGCGTGGACGACATCGTTTCCACGTTCCGGAAGCTGCGGGACGAACGGGACTTCTTCGTGCAGTTCGCGGTGCAGGGCCCGATCGAGATCTCCGGGGACGAGGCGACCACCGGCATCATCTGCAACGAGGCCGCGCGCGGACCGGGCGAGACGTACTACCGGAACCACGCCGTCACCGCCGATCGCCTGAGGCGCTCGGAGAACGGCTGGGTATTCACCAGCCGCTCGTTCCAGTACCTCTGGCTCGACACGTCCCCATTCACCGGAAACGCCTTCAAGCTGCCCGCCGGTTTCTGATTCCGGTCGGCCGTCCGCCGTTCGAAGGGCGGAACTCGCGGTGTCTGCGAAATGTGCGGGGCACCGCGCGGGCGGGGGTGAGCGCGTGGGCGGGTCAGTGGCCGCCGGCGTAGAACAGGAGCATGACGAAGGCGGCGAAGACGTGGAATCCGATGACGTAAATTGCCGCCCGGATCCAGACGCCCTTGTTGGCGCGGCCTCCGCCGCCCTCGCTGCCGTCGTCGCCCTGCTGGGCCGCAGCCGCGGTGTCGGCGGCAGCGATCATCGCCAGGACCGCGGCGGCATCCGCTGACGCCAAGTCACGTCGGGTACTGCCGGGCGGGCCGGTGACGGCCGGCTCGTGGGCCGCTCCGGTCGTGCCGGTGGGTTCGGTCATGGTCGCGGGTCTCCTTGCAACGCCGGCTCGGCTGCCCGCGGCACGGGCTCGGTCAGGACTCCGGCGCCCTCCAGGTGGGCGCGGGCGTAGGCGATGGCCTCGGGGGTGGAGCGGAAGATCCGTTCCTGGGCGTGCAGCGGATCCAGGACTCCCAGTGCGTCCAGGCGGTTCTGGTGGTCCTCCCTTATCCCGGAGACCAGGACCAGTGTGCCCCGGTGGGTGAGCCGTTCGATCGCGTCGCCCAGCACCCTCGCCCCCGAGGCATCCAGCGCCGAGACCCGGGACATCCGGATGATCACGACCTTGACCTCGGCGATCTGGGTGAGTTCGAGCAGGAAGCGGTGGGCTGCGGCGAACAGCAGCGGGCCGTCGATGCGGTAGGCGACGATGTGCTCCGCCAGCAGCTTCCGCTCTTCCTCGTGGTGGTCGGCGGCCGGCAGGTCCTGGTGCAGCGGGACCTGGTCCAGCCGGGCGGCCCGGGCCACCTGCCCGAGGGCCAGGACGCCGGCGACCAGGAGTCCGACGATGACCGCGTTGACCAGGGTGGAGACCAGGGTCACCACCGCGGTCAGCCCCATCACCAGGGCCTCGCCGCGCCCGGAGCGGGCCAGCGCGGTCAGGGAACCGACCTCGACCATCCTGACGGCGGTGGCGATCAGGACCCCGGCCAGCGCCGCCAGCGGGATGCGGGCGACCAACGGGGCCGCGGCGAAGACGATGACGGCCAGCACCGCGGCGTGGACCAGCGCTGACAGCCGGGAGGCGGCGCCGGAACGGACGTTGACCGCGGTCCGGGCGATCGCGCCGGTCGCGGCGACACCGCCGAACAGCGGGGCGGCCAGGTTCGCCAGCCCCTGCCCGAACAGCTCCCGGTCCGAGTCGTGCCGCTCCGCCACGCTCATCGCGTCCGCGGCCGAGGCCGACATCAGCGACTCCAGCGCCGCCAGCGCCGCGACCGCCAACACCGAGGGCAGCAGCGCCGCCACATGCCCGGTCTCGAAGAACCCGAGGGAGGGGGCGGGGATGCCCGCGGGCAGACCGCCGATCGTGCCCACGTGCAGGTGGAGCGTCCAGGCGGCGACGGTGGCCAGGGCCACCGCGAGCAGGGAGAACGGGATGCCCGGCCGCAGCCTCGCGCCGACCGGCATCACCGCGACGACCAGGGCTGCCAGGGCGACAGCGGTCCAGTCGGGATGGGAGGCGAAGTCGGCGACCGCCTTCGCCGCGACCACCGCCGGGTTCGCGCCGGACGGGGCTTGGACCCCCAGGGCGGCGGGGACCTGCTGCAGGCCGATGACGGCAGCGATGCCCAGGGTGAAGCCCTCCACCACCGGCACCGGCACATAGGCCATCCACCGCCCGGCCCGCAGCAGCGCCAGCACGACCAGGAGGACGCCGGCCAGCAGACCCACCGTCAGGACGCCGTGCAGGCCGTACCGGTGCACGATCGGCACCAGCACCACGGTCATCGCCCCGGTGGGGCCGGTGACCTGGAGGTCGGAGCCGCCGCACACCGCCGCGACCGCGCCGGCGATCACGGCGGTGACCAGTCCCGCCTGCGCACCCGCGCCGGAGGAGATCCCGAAGCCCAGCGCCAGCGGCAGGGCGACGACGGCCACCGTCAGCCCGGCCAGCAGGTCCCTGCGCGGGAAGCGGCCCATGCTGCCCACGGTGTGCCGGGTGGGCAGCACTCCCAGCAGGCGGTCGCGCGCCGCCGCGGCGACCGTCCTGACCGTCCTTCCGGTCACGCGACGACCTTGTCCTCGGCGGCGTCGGCCTCCCGCAGCTCGACCAGCAGGTCCTGCTGGTCGGCCAGCAGTTCGGTCAGGATCCGCCGCGCGGCCCGCATCAGGTCCGCGACATCGGTCCCCGCCAGCGCGTAGACCACGGTGTCCGCCTCACGGGTCGCGGTCACGATGCCCGACCGCCGCAGCACGGCCAGCTGCTGGGACAGGTTGGAGCGCTCGACCTCGATGCTCGCCAGCAGGTCACGCACCGGCATCGGACCGTCCTGCAGCAGCTCCAGCACCCGGATCCGCACCGGGTGACCCAGCATCCGGAAGAACTCCGCCTTGGCCTGGTACAACGGCACCGGCACAACCCTCAACCCCTCATCGCTTCATCGCTTCGTCGTCTCCCCCGACCGGAGGCACCTCGACACCACCGTCGCGAGCACAGCGCAACGCGTCCTCCAACTCGTCCAGGGTCTCCTGGACCGCGAAGGAGTCCGGCGACCCCGCGGCCTCCCCCAGAGCACGACGGGCCGCCCGGATACGGGCGATGACCTGCTCGGCGAACTCGTCCACCACACTCCCCTGCCTGATCAGGATCGGGGCACAGGCCGGAACCGGGCACCCGCAGCAGGAGCCCTCGGGCCGAAGGGCCTGCGTGCAGGAACACCATGACACCAATTGAAGAAATCTTCAATTCAGCAATCCGCCGAAGAGTCGGCGATGGCCGCGCGGGTCGCCTACCGGTGCGCTCGAAGTCCGTCGAGGATGAGCGCGAGCATGCGGGGCGCCCGGTCCTCAGGAGTGGATGGGGCACGCCACAGTGCGCCGCTGAGTTGGAGGAAGTCGCCCGGGTCCGCGTCCTCGCGGATGCTTGCGTCCTTCTTGCCGGCGTCGAGGAGTTGTGTGATCGCGGCGACGACCGGCCCGTAGCTCTGTTCGTTGATCGCCTGGTGCGCCCCCGGGCCGAGGGCGTCGCCGAGACCGTGCTTCCTCCGCATGGCCTCGACCAGGTCGGTGGTCCAGTGGCGGAGCGCTTCCAGCGGCGGCATCCGGCCCAGCAGGTCGGGGACGGTACCGATGATGCGCGCCACCTCGTCCTGGTAGACGGCCAGGAGCAGCGCTTCGCGGGTGGGGAAGTTGCGGTACAGGGTGCCCGGGCCGACTCCGGCGCGCTGCGCGATCTGGTTCATCGAGGTGCTGCCGTCCGCAGCGAGGGCTTCGCGTGCGGCGTCGAGGATGCGCGCCCTGTTCTCGCGGGCGTCCGAACGGACCACGGTTGACCTCACCTTGCTAAGTGGAGAACTCTCCACTACCTTAAACGGAGAGCTCTCCGCCTACTCTAAGGAACGTCATGCATTACATCAAGCTCGGCACGACCGGCCTCGACGTGTCCCCGATCGCGATCGGCGCGATGACCTACGGCGAACCCGACCGCGGGCACCCCGTCTGGTCCAAGGGCGAACAGGACGCCCGTCCGCTCATCAAGCACGCGGTGGAGGCGGGGATCAACTTCTTCGACACCGCGAACATGTACTCCAACGGCTCCAGCGAGGAGATCCTGGGCCGGGCGCTCAAGGACTTCGCCGACCGCGACGCCGTGGTGATCGCCACCAAGCTGCGCCACCCGATGCGGCTGGGCCCCAACGGACGGGGACTGTCCCGCAAGGCGATCATGGCCGAGGTCGACCACTCGCTGCGCCGCCTGGGAACCGACTACATCGACCTCTACCAGATCCACCGCAACGACCACGCGACCCCCTGGGAGGAGACCCTGGAGGCGCTGAACGATCTCGTGAAGGCCGGCAAGGTCCGCTACCTCGGCGCCTCGTCCATGCACGCGTGGGAGTTCGCCAAGGCGCTGCACCTGCAGAAGCAGCACGGCTGGGCGCGGTTCGCCTCGATGCAGGACCACTACAACCTGCTCGCCCGCGAGGAGGAGCGCGAGATGATCCCGCTGTGCCTGGACGAGGGCGTCGGCACGGTCATCTGGTCGCCGCTGGCCCGCGGCCGGCTCACCCGCGCCTGGGACGACGCCCGCTCGACGGAGCGCTCCCGGACCGACGGCGCGTACGCGGACCTGCTCTACGCACCCGAGCAGGAGGCGTCCAACCGCGCGATCATCGACGCGGTCGGGCAGGCGGCACAGGCCCACGGCGTCAGCCGCGCGCAGATCGCGCTCGCCTGGCTGCGGCGCCAGCCGGTCGTCACCGCGCCGCTGGTCGGCGCGGGCTCGATCAGCCAGATCGACGAGGCGGTGGCCTCCCTCGATGTCGAGCTGACCGACGATCAGGTGCGCGACCTCCAAGCCCCGTACACGCCGCGGCACGACTGGCAGGGTGTGTCGGACGAGGCCGAGATGGAGGCCATCCGCAGGCGCGTCCCCGGCATGTCTCTCGCATGAACCCCCTCGTACCCGGGCCGCCGCAGACCGCGTGGGTCACCGGGCGTTGACGAGGTCGAACTCATTGCCCTCCGGGTCGGCGAAGGTGGTCCAACGGATGCGGCCGTCCTCGGTGGTGTCGCTGAGCCGTGTCGCCCCGAGGGCGAGCAGCCGCTGGGTCTCGGCATCCAGGTCAGCGGTGCTCAGGTCGAGGTGGAGCCGGTTCTTGACGGTTTTGCCCTCGGGGACCCTGTGGAACATCAGGAACGGCCCGGAGGTGGCGGGGTCGGTGGCGGCGATGGCCGCGAAGTCGGCCGATGCCCCGTCGCTGAGCTTCCGCCCCAGGGCCTGGGCCCAGAACTCGGCGACGGTCGCGGGCTGTGCGGCGTCGTAGCTGACACCGATGACGGAGATGCTCATGTCTGACTTCCTCAGGCGGGTGGAGGTGGGTGGAGGCGGGTGGAGGTGCGGATGTTGCGGCGGGTACGTGGGCCAGGTCCCGGCGCGGGGGCGGGACCTGGCCCGGACGGGGGGTCACACCGCGGTCCGGCCGCCGTCGACGGCGATGACTGCCCCGGTGATGTAGGCGGCCTTCGGCGAGGCCAGGAACGCGATGGTGTCGCCGATCTCCTCGGCCCTGGCCCCGCGGTTCATCAGGGTGGTCGTGGCGAGCTGCTCGATGCGGTCCGAGTCGGCGCCGTCGCTGAACGTCGGCCCGGGGGCGACCGCGTTGACCCGGACCCCGGCGGGGCTGAACTCCGCCGCCCAGGCCCGCGTCATCGCCTCCAGGGCGACCTTGGAGGCACTGTAGGCCGCGCCTCCGCCCAGGCCGACCCTGCCCGCCATGCTGCTCAGGCTGATAATGCTGCCGCCGCCCCGCTTGGCCATGGCCGGGGCGAGCGCGGCGACCAGGTAGTAGGCGGCGCGGACGTTCGTGGCGAACATGGCGTCGAACGTCGTCGGATCCAGGTCGGGCGTCGCCCCGAACCACGAAATCCCGCCGTTGTTCACCAGCACGTCCACCTCGCCGACCTGCGCCGCGAGCTGCTGTACCCCCTGAACGTCGGTCAGGTCCGCGGCAACGAACCGGCCGTGGCCGCCGGCGCGTTCGATCGCCTCGACGGTGGCCGCTCCACGGCCCGCGTCACGGCCGTGCACGAACACGTAGAAGCCGTCCGCGGCCAGCGCCAGCGCCGCCGCCCGTCCGATGCCGGACGTGGCACCCGTCACGAGAGCGGTCTGCCGCGCGTTGCTGTCTGCCTCAACCATGATCCGTCTCCATGCCTTGTTGCTGGACCCGATGTCCAGCCCTGGTAGAAAACTAGACTGCACAGTCTGATCGTGTCAATCGGTGCGAGATGGCGCATCCCCCATCTGCAGCACCGGTCATCCTCGGTCAGCACTCACGCGGGGGTACACATGGACCAACGAGGCCCGGACCACGAATGAGGAACATTTGCGCAGGCCAAAGGCATCATTGCGAGAAGGGTGCGACCTGCCGAAAGTGCCGTGGCCGCTGGCCGGCCCCAGGGGATGCCACCTCGGCGGTCGGGGTACTTGACCAATCAGAATAGACTGACCAGTCTAGCGAACCCTCCTTTCCTTCTCCTAGACTGACCAGTCTGGTATGGTGCGGTCATGGCAGAGGAGAAGAAGAGCAGGGGATCGGCGCGGGAACGCCTGCTGGCCGCAGCCAACGAGTTGTTCTACGCCGAGGGCGTCAACTCGGTCAGCATCGACCGGGTGATCGAACACGCGGGCGTGGCCAAGGCCTCCCTCTACAACACCTACGGCAGCAAGGAAGAGCTGGTACGCGCCTACCTCAAGGACCGCCACGCCCGCACCCGCGAACGCATGGCCCGCGAACTCCAGACCCGCTACCGCACGCCCCGTGAACGGCTGGTCGGGGTCTTCGAGATCCAGGGCCTGGCCTTCACCGAACCGGACTTCCGCGGGTGCGCGTTCGTGACCGCCAGCGCCGAGTCGGAGGCCGGCAAAGCCGTGCAGCAGGCCACCGAGGAGTACCGGATCTGGGTGCGCTCGCTGTTCCTCGACCTCGCCTACGCCGCCCAGGCACCGCAGCCCGAAGCACTGGCCAAACGGCTCGTCCTGCTCTACGACGGGGCCGGCATCTCCTCCTGGATGGACCACGACCCCAGCGTCGCCGACGCCTCCCGCGACGTGGCACAGGGGCTCGTCGACGCAGCCTTCGCCCAGTAACCCCCTGCGGCCCCCGCGCCCGCGCTCGGCTATCGTCATTGGGTGCGCGGGAGTGCGATGGCAGGCCGGCAGATGCTGCGCGGCGGGGTTCAGTGGCGTCAGTGCCCGTTGGCGGTGCGTGACGGTGCTCTGGCGGTGCTGCTCGGAGCGCTGGCGTTCGCCCCGGGTATCGCCGGGGACGGCATGGCGTTGGGCGAGTTGCCGGTGCGTCAGCTGGACCTCCTGGGTATGGTGGTGGGCCTCGGGCAGTGCCTGCCGCTGTTCCTGCGCCGGTTGCGACCCGGGGTCTGCCTGGCGGTGATCGGCCTGTGCTTCTGCGTGGGCCAAGTACGCGGCTACGCACCGAACTTCGGAAGCGAAGGTCTGCTCGCCGCCCTCTACGGCGCGGGTGCCCACCTGCGTACGCGGCGGCTGGTGGCGGCAGCTCTGGCAGTGGCCGGCTACGCCGCTCTTGCCGCAGTGCTGCGCGTCCTGGGGTCTCCGGAGCGCACCGTCGACTACATAACCTTCGCCCTGGTGCTCGCTGGTTGCTGGTGGGCCGGGGAGTGGGTGCGTGCGCGGCACACCGCCGCCGAGCGGCAGCGCGCGTTCGAGGTTCAGTCCGCCGCCGCCGCCGAGCGTGACCGGATCGCCCGGGACCTGCACGACGTGGTGACCCACCACGTCACGGCCATGGTCGTGCAGGCGGACGCCGCACAGTTCCTGCTGCCGCAGGCCGGCGGTCGGGCTGCCGAGAGCTTGGAGACGATCAGCGAGACCGGGCGGCGGGCCCTGGCCGAACTGCGTTTCCTCCTGGGCGCGCTGAACGGGCCCTGCGACGCGCAGACCGTCACGCGGGGCACCGCAACCGACACACGCATCGCCGACCTCGTCGAGCAGGTCCGCCGGACCGGCCAGCCGGTGGAATACCTCGAGGAGGGCGAGCAGCGGGCGACCGGCGGAGGTCCGGAGGTGACCGCGTACCGGATCGTTCAGGAGGCGCTGACCAATGCGCTCAAGCACGCGCCCGGGCAGCGCACCGCGGTGAAGGTCGGCTACACCCCTGCGGAGGTCGTTCTCGCGGTGACGACCGACGGCGCACCCTCCAACTCGGCGGTGTACGTGGCAGCCACCCGCGCCGGGACCCGCCCCGCCGCAGTGGAGCCGCCCAGGGCCGGCGCTCCTGTCGCTCGGGACGGTGGCCTGGGGTTGGCCGGACTGCGCCAGCGGGTCGCCGTGTTCGGCGGCGAGTTCAGTGCAGGTCCGCTGCCGGGCGGCGGTTTCCAGGTCGTGGCCCGGTTGCCCTTGGAGGCAGCGCTGTGAGTTCCGCCGGATCCCTCGCTCCCGAGGTTGCCCCGATCAGGGTTCTGGTCTGCGACGACCAGGCGCTGATCCGGGCCGGGTACGCCACCGTGTTCTCCGCGCAGCCGGACATGCAGGTGGTGGGAGAGTGCTCGGACGGACGCCAGGCGGTGCGCGACACGGTGCGCCTGCGGCCGGACGTGGTCGTGATGGACGTACGCATGCCGGTGCTGGACGGGATCGCCGCGACCCTGGAACTGGCCGGCCCTGCCGTCACCGATCCGGCGAAGGTGCTGGTGGTGACCACGTTCAACCTCGACGAGTACGTGTACGAGGCCCTGCGTGCCGGAGCGAGCGGCTTCCTGCTCAAGGACGCGCGGCCGGCCGAGTTGGTCCAGGCCGTACGCACCGTCGCCGCGGGCGAGGCGCTGCTCGCACCTGCGGTGACCCGCAGCCTCGTCGGCCGCTTCGCCGCCCGCGTCCGGCCCGCACCCCCTCGGCAGCCCGATGAACCCGGCCACGCGGCAACGGCCCTGACGCCCAGGGAGCAACAGGTGCTGGTCCTGCTGGCAGCAGGGAAATCCAACGCGGAAATCGCAGCAGACCTGCACATCAGCCACGAGACGGTGAAGACCTACGTCTCACGGATCCTTGCCAAACTCGGGCTGCGCGACCGGGTCCACGCGGTCATCCACGCCTACCGCACCGGCCTCGCCGACGTAGGCGACTGATCTCGGCGGCCCTCGTGGTGCGCCCAGTTCCCGCAGCGGCGGTCCCCCGAGCGAGCTACTCCCGATCGTCCACTGCGGAGTGACGACCGGCCCCGTGGCCCGCTCATAGCCTCTGGGCAGTCGGCGCGCACAGGCTTGCGTCGACCGAGGGCGAACGGGAGAAATGCGATGGACCGCACGACATCAGTAAGCGCGCCGACAGCTCGCGATGCGGTGGCCGAGCCGAGTCCGCACGTGCGCCGGTGGGCCTGGGCGGTTCTGCTCACGCACATTGTCTTCACTGCGAGCTGGCTACTGGCTGCGGCCTGGCAGGGCCCGCGCTACAACGTTTTCAGTCAGACGATCAGCGACATGTACGCCGACGGCGCACCCGGCGCCTGGTTCCTGATCATCGTGTTCACCCTGAGCGGGCTCGCCCTGGTGGTGTTCGCACGCGCTTCGCTCTGGCCCCGGCTGCGGCAGGGCGGGACGCCGGCGAAAGCAGCGGTGCTGCTGCTGGCTCTTTCGATCTTCGGCCTCGGCGACCTGCTCAGCCCCTTCGAGCGCGAAGGCTGCCCGATCGCCGCCCGGGGCTGCACATCCGACCTCCAGACGGCGACCTTCGGCGGGGCCCTGGACACGGTCCTGAGCACCCTGGGCGTGGTCGCGCTCATAGCTGCAGGCTTCTGCCTGGCATCGGCCACCAAGCGCGTCCCCGGATGGTCCGACTACACCCGGGCAACGCGCAGGGCCACGATCGCGATGATCGTCCTGTTCGTCCTGGACGGCGCGACCCAGTCCATCGGACTGAGCGGAATGTTCGAACGGCTGATCGCCCTGGCCGGTGCGGTGGCGATCATCACGCTCGCCCGGATCGTCCTGCGCACCACCGCGCCCAGGGGCGCAGAGGAGTCCAACGGGTCCAGCGGCCTCCGCAGCTGACCGCGCACCGATGTGCCCGATTGCCCGTCGGCGCCGGCTTGCAGGGGGACGCCGAGCGAGGTCAGATCTCAGCGTCCTCGGCGTGCGCAAACGCCTCGAACTGCACCGACGCGCCCACCTCGCCTTCGCCCGCGTGCCGCCCGTGTCCGGGTTCGCACTGACCGACCTCGTGCAGGGCCTCGGCCGGCACGCCCGCGGCAGTCGCAGCCGCGAGGGCAGCATCAAGGGCCCGCCTGGTGCGCGCGTGCTCGACGACGGCTTCCTGGACCTGCCGCAGGGCATCAGCCTGCTCGTGCGGGTAAGCGGTGGAGAGTTCGATGTTCATACGGCTCGCCTGCCCGGGACCACCGGAAGGTATGCCCCGCCACTCCACTCCACTCACGTCCACACCGCCGCGCCTGTCCGCGATCGAGCACGGCAAAGGGGGCGGCACCTTTCGGTGCCGCCCCCTGGTGAGAATCCGTCAGCCGGTCACCATCGGTACCAGCGGCCGCTGCCCGAGCCCCGGAACACGAAGCCCAGCGCCCACACCACCAGCACGATGATGGCGATCCACCACAGAATATGAACCGCGAAGCCCGCGCCGCCCAGGATCAGGGCCAGCAGCAGAACCAGAAGCAAAGCACCCATTGTCATCATCCTCCTTGACCAGCGGATGCCCCCGAAACGGCGGAGCATTCCAAAGAGTTGTGCGCCACTTCGCATACAGCGGCTAGCGTCCGGCTGTGGTGGCGGCGGACGTCGGTCGCGGACGGCACGTGGCGATCCAGACGGCGGCAGCCAGAGTGAGCGCCCCTGTCAGACCCATCGCCGTACCGGTGGAGAGGCCTGCGGCCGTGGCCGTCGCGGCCAGTACGACCGGGGCCACACCCTGCAACGTCATGATGCCCGAGCCGAGCAGGCCGAAGGCCTGACCGTGCAGCTCCGGCGGCAGTGACTCCAGGAACGGTCGCTGCAGGCCGAGTTGGTAGGCAAAGCCGCAGCCGGCCAGCAGCAGCAGTACCGTCGCCGGGGCCCTCCCGGGTTCCAGCGCGAAGCCCAGGACGGCCAGTCCCATCAGGGTGATCAGCGGCAGCACCAGCTGTTCCCGTGTGCGCGGGGCCAGCAGCCTGCCCACCACCAGGTCGCCCGCCAGCATGCCCACCGGCAGTGCGGCCATCAGCACGGCGTAGGTCCCGGCCGGGAAGTGGCGCTGGCCGGCGTAGGCGACGATCAGTCCCTCGGCTCCCCCGGTGAAGGAGGACGGAAGCCACTGGGCCAGCAGCAGGAGTCGTACCGGCCGCAGCCGGAGGAGCCGCAGGTTCCCCGCGAGGCTGGCCCTGACCACAGCGGTGTCGGCGGGTGCCACGGGCGGCGCTGGCAGCCGTGGCAGTCCGAGCCGGACGACGGCGGCAGCTGAGAGGTAGAGGACCGCTGCTGCCACCAGCGCCTGACGCGTGCCCAGCACCGCCACGGTCGTCCCGCCCAGGGCCAGGCCCGCCAGCTGGGCGGCGGAGCCCGCGATGTTGTTCAGCGAACGGCCCAGCACATAGGCGTCGCCCTCAAGGAACTGCGCCACCAGACGGCCCGAGGCGCCGTTGAACACCGGGCCGGGCAGGGCCACCACCACGACCACCAGCAGACCGGTGCCCACCGGAAGGTGGACCAGTGCGATCAGCAGCGCCCCTGAGGCGCCCAGCAGGTAGCCGCCCGCCAGCAGAGCGCGCGGCGGCAGCCGGTCCGCCAGCGACCCGAGCAGCATCGAGCCGGGCAGATGGGGCAGGAAGCCGGCCGCGAACGCGACCGCGGACCACAGCGGTGACCCGGTCGCGGCGTAGACCAGGACGGAGAAGGTCGTGACGCGCAGCGACTCGGCGACAACGAAGAGGGTGTGGCTGACGAACATCACCCGGAACCGGGGCTCGCCGAGGACCTCGCCGTACCGGACCCGACGGCGTATCACGGGGTCGGCGTCGATGCGGCCCCGGCGGCGGACCCCGGCTTCGGCGTCAGCCTCGGTGCCAGCCTCGGCCTCGGCTCCGGTACCGCTGTCCGGTGTGGAATCGGTCATGCACGCAGCTTGGGGCCGCACCGGCCCCGAGCCCCACTTCTACGTCCAGGGACGTAAGGCCCCGGGGCTCGCCGGGGGCGTAACCTCGCGGCATGCTCCGATTCGAGGTGGCCGCGGACGACCTGGCCCGCAGCCGGTTCGCGATCTCCCCTGCGTTCGACCTGTGCTGCCTGCTGCGCGCCCTGGCCTACGGAGAAAGCACCCTGCCAACGGCCTGGGCACCACCGATGAGGGACCGCTTCCAGCGGCTGCGCCGCACCACCGCGCTGGACGCCGTACTCGCCCTGCACGTTCCCGGCATGGGCGTGGACTTCACCGTTCCGCCGCCCAGCGGCCCGACCCAGACCTGGGCCCAGGACCTGGCCGGTATCCGCGCCACCCCCGCCACCGTCGCCCGCCACGAGATCAACGCGCTGACCGCGGCCCACCCGGTGCGCGACCCGCGCATCCTCGCCGTGCTGGACACCGACCAGGCGGTGCCCCTGCTCGCCGACGCGCTCGACCACGCCTGGCACGAACTGCTCGCCCCCCACTGGCCGCGGGTACGCGCGGTCTGCGAACGCGACATCCAGTACCGGCTCGCCGTGTTCGGCACCGACGGCTGGGCCGCCGCGGTCGATGGCCTCCAGCCGGGCAGCGCCTGGCGCCGAGGCGGCCTCGAACTCGCCGGCGTACCCGGAGAGTCCGAGCCGGTGCAGCTGCACGGCGATGGCCTGCTGCTGATCCCCTCCGTCTTCGTCGGACCACGCGGCGCAGCCCAGCACGAACCGCCCTGGCCCAAGACAGTCGTCTACCCGGCCCGCGGAACCGCCGCCCTGCTCGACTCCGGCGGCACCCAGGCCGCGGCCCAACGCCTCACGGCCCTGCTGGGACGATCCCGCGCCCGCCTGTTGCTGGAACTCGCCACCCCCGCCAGCACCACCCAACTCGCCCGCAGCCTCGGCCTCGCCCCGGGCGCGGTGGGCGACCACCTCACCATCCTGCGCCACGCCGGACTCCTGGACCGCACGCGCACCGGGCCCTCGGTCCTCTACCGCCGAACCCCCCTCGGCGACGCCCTGACGACGGAGTGCGTCAGCATCCCAGCGGGTGGACCACGACGGGATCGCCCTGCGGTGACCCTAGGGCTGCGGTCCCGGGGGCAATGACGTGATGTGCTCGCCGGCGGCACCTGAGGCGGCGCTCGGAGCGCCTTGGCGCAGACACAGGGTGCCCCAGTGGAATCCGGCGCCGATGGCGGACATGACGTAGATGTCCCCCGGGCTCAGTTCGCCGGCCGAGGCCCGCTGGTGCAGGGCCGTGAAGAGGCCGGCCGCGCCAGTGTTGCCGAGCCGGTCCAGGGTGATCGGGACCCGTTCGGCGGTGATGCCGAGGCGGTGGCGGGCCGCGTCCAGGATGTTGATGTTGGCCTGGTGGAGGAAGAAGTGGTCGACGTCCTGCGGCGTGAGACCGGCGTGGCGGGTGGCGTTGGTGATGCTCTCGGGCAGGCGGGTGGTCGCGGTGTCCCAGACGGCGGGGCCGTCCATGCTGACGTAGTGACTTCCGGCGGCGAGGGTTTCCGGGCTGGTGGGGAACCGGGAGCCGCCCGCGGGGATCTGTACGGCGTGGGAGAGCCAGGAGCCGATGTCGTAGGAGAGCAGCCCGGCCCCCGGCGTCCGGGAGCGGGTCAGGACGGCGGCGGCTGCCGCGTCGCCGAAGAACACACCGGCGGTGCGGTCCCCGGGCCGGATGATCCGCGAGGCGCAGTCGGCGCCGATGACCAGGACGGTGGTGATGGAACGATTCTGCAGGAGGTGGGCGGCCAGCAGCACCGCGTGGACGCCGGAGGCGCAGGCGGCGTTCGCCACGTCCAGGGCAATGGCCCGGTTCGCGCCCAGGGCGTCCTTGACGATCAGTGAGGTGGAGGGCATGGGCTGGTCCTGCGTGTAGCTGGCCACGACGACGGCGTCCAGGTCGGACGGACGGACACCGGCCGCCTCCATGGCGGGACGGGCCGCGGAGACGCACATGTCGGAGGTGGCCAGGTCGGGTGCGAGCCGGCGGCGTTCGCGGATGCCGGTGCGTGCGGTGATCCAGTCACCGCTCCGGTGGGTGGTTCGGGTAAGTTCTTCGTTCGTCACCACCTCGGGCGGGAGGTGGAGGCCGGTGCCGGTGATCGCGAAGGGCACAGCCAGGCCGTCGCCGGTGTGGGAGGCGGCGGCCTGCTCGTGGGCGACTGCGGTCATGCCAGGGTGCTCCGGTCGGCTGAGGTGAGGGCTTCGAGGTCGGCGTAGAACCGGCCCGAGGGCCGGGGCAGCCCGAGCAGGATGCGGCGGGCGGCCTCCGCGGTGAGTGCGCCGCCCAGGGCGACTCCGGAGGCCAGCTGGGGCCAACTGCTGAGGCTGGCGCCGATCCTGGGGATGGCGGCGGCCATCGCGGGGCTGATCGTGTCCCGGCCGACCATGGCCAGGATGGTGTCCACCGTCTCCTGGTGGGTGAGGTCGGCCAGGTCGCGTGCGGTGGTCCGGCCGAGGAGCCCGTGCAGGAGCGGACGGTCGGGTTCGAGGTCGAAGCGCTCGACGTCCAGCAGGCCCCGGTCGTTGGCGTCCATGACCACCGGGATGCGCAGTGCGCGGGCGCGCTCGCGGGCGGCGAACTTCACGTAGGGGGTGTCGCACTCCTCGACCAGGAGGTCGATCGGCCCCGCGCCGCCGGTGAAGAACTCCTCCATCAGGTCGTCGGTCAGCCCGCCGCGGTAGATCTCGATGTCCAGCCAGGGGTCAATCTCCGCCATCTGCCGGGCGGCGATCACGCACTTGTTCAGCCCCAGGTGGTGGACCCCGGCCCGGAGCCGGTTCAGGTTGGAGACACTGAGGGTGTCGAAATCGGCCAGTTTGAACGCCCCGGCGATACCTTCCATGGCGAACGTCAGAGCCGCGCTGCTGCCGACCGACAGGCCGATGATGCCGACCCGGCGCTCCAGCAGCCGCCGCTGCTGCGGACGCTCGATCCGGCCGCGGTTGCGATCGGTGCGCACCAGGCGGAACTCCTCACGGGGCAGCAGGTGCACGACCCGGCCCGACCACGGGTACCAGACCCAGGCCCCGTACTCCTGCGGTCCGCCTCCGGCCAGCTGCTCCGCGACGGCCTGCTCGACGGCCTCCGCGGAGCGCCGCAGCCCCGGGTCCCGGCTGGTGACGAGCTCCTCCAGCTGGTCCTCGATGGTGTCCAGCACCTCGCGGACCTGTCCCGATCCCAGCAGCGCCGCGAAGTCCCGCGCGTCCTGCTCGCACCCGAGGTCGAACAGCACCGGTTGCCAGCAGTCGGCCCCTTCGGGGCGCACCTCGCCGGTCCGGGCGACAAGCAGCGGTGCCCCGCTCCCGCGCGTCGTGCGCGCGGCACCGGTCCGCACCTGCTCGGCCGAGGTGACGAAGGAGGGGAACCGCTCCTGCAGGTGTTCCACCAGCGCGCTGTACTCCCCGGCCGGGTCCGCCGCCCGGTAGAGCATGGCGACCACGTCCTCCGTGTACTGCGCGACATAGCGGCGTGTTCCCGGGACGGGGCGGAACCCGAAGCGCTCGTGGAACAGGTCCTGGCCGTCGGCCGTGCCGGAGGTCCCGATCATCGCCTTGCCGCCCAGGTACCGTGCGGCCGCGATGGCGACCGCGTTCAGGTGCACTCCCAGGCCCAGCTTGCGGGCATGGTGCTCGACGACGAGACGACTGTGCTCAAACGTTTCCGCAGCGCTCAGACCGTGCTCGCGCAACGCCTCCTCGAAGCGTTCCGACCCCAGGTAGGCCCTGCTCTGGAACAGTTCGCTCGTCTGCGGCGTCGAGAGCCGCACGTACCCCAGGGGGCAGTCCCCCGACCGGCGCGCGGCGAAGAAGTGCCAGGCGCCGAAGTCCAGATCCTGGTCATCCGTATACACACCGCTGGCTGTACGGAAGTCGGGCCTGCGCCCGCGGTCGTACAGGATGCGGGCCCTCAGCTCCCGGATCTCCTGCACTGACGTGTCGTCGGCCGGCGAGGCCTGGGCGATGTGGAGCGCGGAGACGAACCAGGTGCCGTCAGTTGACACGGGTTCAGCCGGCTCGACCGTGGCACCCGCGGCATCCGTCGGACCCGGGTTCGGGCCGGTGTGCGTCATCGCACCGCTGCCGGCGCTCATCGGGCCGCTGCCGACGCCGCGCGCTTGGCGTCGAGCGCCAGGGTGAGCTCGCCGACCGTCGCGTCCCCGGCGGTCTCGTGCTCCTCGACCTGGAAGCCGAGTTCCTCCTGGAGGACCAGGGCAAGCTCGGCCAGCGAGAGCGAGTCCAGACCCAGGCTCTCCAGGCTGGCGTCGGGCACGACACGGGATTCCGGGACCTCGAACGTGGCGGTCAGTGCCCGGTGCAGGGCGGCGTGGACAGGAGACATGGCAGAGCCCTCTCGGAGGTGGAAACGACCGTTCACAGTGAACGGACGGCGGGTGCGCCGGTGTCGTGCACCGGCAGGACAGGGGCCAGTTCGGGCCACAGCACTGCGGCGGAGCCCCAGGTGAGTCCGGCTCCGAAGGCGGTGAGCAGCACCTTGTGCCCGGATCGCAGGTCCTGGTGGGCCGCGGCGTCGGCCAGTGCGAGCGGGATGGAGGCGGCCCCGGTGTTGCCGACACTCCCGATATGGCTCACGCACCGGTCGGCGGGGATCTCCAGGCGTCCGCCCACGGCGCTCAGGATGCGGGCGTTGGCCTGGTGCGCGACCAGCCGGTCCACGTCGCCCGCGGTCCAGCCGACGTTCTTCAGCAGCAGGCGCGAGGACGCGGTCATCCGGGTCACGGCGTGCTGGAAGACTTCGCGGCCCTGCATCCGGAAGTAGCGGTCGGCCGGTCCGTAGCGCTCCGGAGCGGCCCGCTCCAACGCTCCGCCGCCGGGCACCTCGATCAGGCGGTGGCCGGTCCCGTCGCTGCCGAGGTCGAAACCCAGCACACTGCCGGGCTCCCCGGCCAGGCCACGGCGCAGCACCACGGCCCCGGCCCCGTCGGCGAACACCGCCCCCGCACTGCGGTCCTCGGGGTCGATCAGTGTGGAGTACACCTCGGCGGCCACCAGCAGGACCGTTTCGGCAATGCCGGCGCAGATCAGCCCCGCGGCGTTGGCCAGCCCGTAGACGAACCCGCTGCACGCCGCCGAGACGTCCCAGGCCGCCACCGCGTCCAGCCCCAGCCGGGCCGCGAGCTGCGGCGCCATGGCAGGCATCGGGCGGTCCGGGCTCGAGGTGGCCACGATGACCGCGTCCACCCGGGGCGTGCGAACGTTCGCCATCGCCCGCCGCGCGGCCTGCTCGGCCACGTCCCCGGTGGAGGTCCCGGCGTCCACCCAGTGCCGGGTGGCGATACCGGTGCGCCGCCGCACCCAGGCGTCGTCGACGCCCCAGGAGGCGGGTAACTCCCCGTTGGCCACCACCCGCGGCGGCACCCATCCGCCCAGCCCAGCCAACACCGCTGTCGCGGAGCCGAGTTCGGTCGACACTCGTACACCTCGCCAAGATCAAGCCCGAAGGGAACGGGCATGACTGTAGGCAAAGAAGGATCTTGAATCACATCGAACGGGCGCCGGGAAACCGCGTCCACACCAGGCAGTTGAAGAGGTTTGCGCAGATCAGAGCGACGGCGACCAGAGAACCCCACAGCTGCCGCGAAATCCCATGATCACCCCCATGGGTGAACGGACGGCCTCGGGGGCGTTCAGCCCAGCCGCCCCAGCGCGCCGTAGCAGGACACGTCGGCGACGGCCGGACGCGGACCCGGCAGGTGGCCGGCCTGCCGGCGCGAGACGTCGACCGCCCCGGGCTGCCCGGCGCCGATAGGGAGCCCCGACCCGGCCCAGGGAGGGGGCGCCGGGGCAGGGAGCGGAACGGGATATCTGTACCCATTCGACCCGATTGTTCCGCGCGTCCGTGGGTAGCGGAGAGAAATGACCGCTTCCACAGTTCCCACCGTCACCCTCAACAACGGCGTCGAGATCCCCCAGCTGGGATTCGGCGTCTTCCAGATCAAGCCGGCCGACACCGTCGCCGCCACCCTGGCCGCGCTGGAGGTCGGCTACCGGCACATCGACACCGCGCAGATGTACGGCAATGAGAAGGAGGTCGGCCAAGCAGTGCGCGAGTCCGGCCTCGACCGTTCGGACGTCTTCGTCACCAGCAAGCTCAACAACGGTTTCCACGCCCACGACGACGCCCTGAAGGCGTTCGACCGGAGCCTCCAGGACCTGGGCCTGGACTACCTCGACCTGTTCCTGATCCACTGGCCGCTGCCCGCCGTCGGGGACTTCGTGGAGACCTGGAAGGCGCTGGAGGAGATCTACGGCTCCGGCCGGGCCAAGGCCATCGGCGTCTCCAACTTCCAGCCGCACCACCTGCGCCGGCTGCTGCAGCAGACCACGGTCACCCCGGCGGTGAACCAGATCGAGGCACACCCCTACCTCACCCAGGACGAGCTGCGCGCCTTCGACGCCGAGCACGGCATCGCCACCGAGGCCTGGTCCCCGATCGCCCAGGGCAAGGTCCTGGACGACCCGGTGATCACCAGGATCGCCAAGCGCCTGGGCCGCTCCACCGCCCAGGTCACCCTGCGCTGGCACCTGCAGCGCGGCGACATCGTCTTCCCCAAGTCGGTCACCCGGGCCCGGGTCGAGGAGAACTTCGCACTCTTCGACTTCGAGCTCAGCAGCGACGACATGCTCTCGATCGGCGGGCTCAACCGGGACGAGCGGACCGGTCCCGACCCCGACACGTTCAACTACGTACCCTGAGCCTGGCCTGCGGCCCCGCAGGCACGGCGAGGCCGCAGCGGGGTGCCGGCTTCGGTGCCACCGCGTCCTGATCGGCCAGATGGCCGGCCACGGTGATGTTCAGGTCGGACATGAACGCCTCGACCTGCTCCAGGAACTGGGGCGGGTAGTGCGACATCGCGGCATCGAGGCGGTGGGCCAGCGGGCCGAAGAACTCGTCCGCCCGTTCCTGGATGTGCCCGCCGCTGCGCAGCGTGACGATCCGCCGGTCGGAGTGCTCGCGGGCGCGGCTGATGTGCCCCACCGCCTCGAGACGGTTCAGCAGCGCGGTGGTGGCACCCGTGGACAGGGAGATCCGTTCGCTCAGCCGCGCCGGCGACAGGGGGGTGCCCCGCTCCTCGGCGGCGGCGATCTCCAGGACCGCGGTCGCGTCGGTGGAGTGCAGTCCCAGCCAGGCGGCGAAGCGCCGACTGAGCTCGGCGTAGTGGCCTCCGTAGATCCTCAGCGACTCCATCAGCCGCTCCCGCTGCTCCGCGACACCGTCGCGCACGGCTTCCTCCATACCGACCCTCCGTCCCTCTCGCCCGCCGCACAGTCCGCCCAACCACTGCTTTGACAATCTACCGCCCTCATTTTACCTTCATGGTGGAATTACTTCACCATGGAGGTATTTGACGTGTATGACCTGTCCCCCGCCGTCGGCGGGACGACCGAGCCGTACCGGTGGCGATGGCTGATCCTGGCCGTGATGCTCGTCGCGGAGATCATGGATCTCCTGGACGCCTCGATCGTCAACGTCGCCGGGCCGGACCTGGGGAAGTCCCTCGGAGCCGGCTCCGTCGGCCTGCAATGGGTGATCGGCGGCTACGCCCTCACCCTGGGCGCAGGTCTGGTGCTGGGCGGGCGGCTGGGCGACCGCTACGGTCGGCGCCGAATGTTCCTGATCGGCCTGGTGGCCTTCACCGCGAGCTCCCTGCTGTGCGCGACCGCGCCGACCATCGAGGTGCTGATCGCGTTCCGCCTGCTGCAGGGCGCCGCCGGAGCGATGCTGCTGCCCCAGGGCCTGGGCCTGCTGCGGGAGAACTTCTCCGGCCCCGAGCTCACCAAGGTCTTCGCGGTCTTCGGACCGGTCCTCGGCCTGGGCGGCATCATCGGCCCGGTCCTGGGCGGCTTCCTCATCGAGGGCGACTTCTTCGGTCTGGGCTGGCGGTCGGTGTTCCTGGTCAACCTGCCGATCGGAATAGCGGCGCTGCTCGTCGCCGCGACGTTCGTGCCCGAGAAGGCGGGCGACCGCACGGTGCGGGTCGACCGCACAGGTGCCGCCCTGGTGGCGGCGTCCTGCGCGCTGCTGGTGCTGCCGCTCAATCAGGGCCAGCAGGCCGGCTGGCCGCTGTGGACCTGGCTGTCCATGGCTGCCTCGGTGATCGGTTTCGCCCTGTTCGCCCTCCAGCAGCGCCGAACGGACGCCGCGGGCCGCGAGCCGCTGGTGAAGCCGGGACTGCTGCGCAAGCCGGCCTTCACCCTCGGACTCGCCGGCATCGCCCTGTTCTTCGGCGGCCTGATCGGCACTCAGCTCGTTCTGACCCTGTTCCTCCAGATCGGCCGACACTTCACCGCCGGTGACGCAGGGCTGGGCAACCTGCCCCTCGCCGTGGGGACAGCGATCGGCGGCGCGGTCAGCGGCGCGTTCCTCGCGGACCGGATCGGCCGCAAGGTGCTCCAGGTCGGACCGGTGGTCCAGCTGGCCGGCGCGGCCCTGCTGTGGTTCGAACTCAACGGCCTCGATGCCGGCTCGGTCTCCCTCTGGGACATCGCTCCCGGCGTGGCGGTGGCGGGCATCGGCGCCGGCCTGGTGATCGCCGCCCTGTTCAGCTTCGTCCTGGCCGCGGTCGGCGACGACGAGATCGGATCCGCTTCCGGCGTCCTGTCGGCAGTGCAGGCGGTCGGCGGCTCCATCGGCGTCGCAGCCTTCGGATCGGTGTTCTTCGCCCGGGCCAGGACCGGTGACTTCACCGGCGGCTTCCACCGCGCGCTCATCGTCCAGGCGTGTCTGCTGCTGGTGTTCCTCGCGATCACCTTCCTGCTCCCCGGGAGAGGCCGCCCCGAGCAGGAGCAGCACGGCCTCACTCCCCCGGACCGGGAGCCGTGCGCGACGACCGCTCCCCGACCGGGGGTTTGACGCCTCGTGGTGGCGAGGTGCGGTACGGTGCCGCCGCCGCGTTGGAGCGTCAGAGCTTGCGCCAGCGGGCGGAGGCGAAGGAGAAGGCGCCGAAGAGCAGCAGGCCCAGGGCGATCAGGACGAGCAGCCAGGGGCCGGCCGGGGTGTGGGCGAAGCTGCGCAGCGTGGCGTCCATGCCCTTGGCCTGGTCGGGGTCGAAGCGGATGGCGGCGATCACGACGAAGACCCCGGCTCCGGCGAAGACGGTGCCCCGGGCGGTGTTGCCGCCGATGCCCAGGGCGGTGACGACCTTGCGGGCCCGCGCGCTCATCGCGGCGGTGTCCAGCTTCTTGAGGAACTTCCGCCGGATCGCGCTGACCGCGACGCCCACCCCGACCCCGCACAGCACGACGCCCGCGATCGCCACCAGCACCTGGCCGCCGGGCAGTTTGAGCGCCGAGGCGGTCCAGTCCTGCGACTTGGCGTTGCTGCCCGACTGACCCCCGCTGCCGGCCGCGTAGGCGGCGGTCCCCCAGCACACCGAGGCGTAGAACACCGCGCGCCCCGCGCTGAGTATGCGACTGCCGGTCTTCTTCTGTCCGCCCTCGCCGAACACCGCGAGCGAAGCGCGCCACAGGGTCATGCAGGCGAAGCCGACCACCAGGATCCACAGCATCACCAGGCCGAAGGGCTGGGCCGCGACCTGGCGCAGGGCCCCCTGGCGGTCCGCCTCCGCCCCGCCCTTGCCGAACGCGATCTCGATGGCGAGGACACCGATCAGGACGTAGACCACCCCGCGCGCCACAAAGCCCGCCCGGCCCGCGGTCCGCACCGCACCCTTCTCGCTGGGCCGGGGAACCGAGGACGATTCCGAGCGACCCCCCGTCCCGGTCCCTCCCGTGTGAGCGTGCGACGACGCCATGATGTGACTCTCCCTCAGAGAACGGGTGCGCCGCGCGCACCGCTGCGCCCTCACCTGCCCGGGGTTCCGCAGAGCACGCCTTCCGCAGAGCACGCCCTCCCTCACCGGCGGCGTGTTCGCACCGGATGGGGGTACCCGGCGTTCATGGGACGACTGCAGAACCTCGACGTGCACCTGTTCGACCGCGTGGCCGCCGCGCAACCCCGGGGCCTGGACCCCGTCCTGCCGCGGCTGGGGCGCAGCGCCAACCACGGAGTGCTGTGGCTGACCGCGGGTGCCGCGCTCGGGCTCTCCCGCAACCGCAGCGCCCGCCGCGCCGCCATGCGCGGCATCGGCTCCCTCGCGCTGGCGTCCACCGCCGCCAATGTCGTTGCCAAGCAGCTGATCGGCCGCCGACGCCCCGTCACCACCGGTGTGCCCGTCGCCCGTCAGCTGCTGCACCCCCCGATCACCACGTCCTTCCCCTCCGGGCACGCGGCCTCCGCCGCCGCGTTCGCCACCGCCGTCACCATGGAGTCGCCCTGGCTGGGGGCAGCCGCCATCCCGCTGGCCGCGGCGGTGGCGGGCTCGCGTGTCTACACCGGGGCCCACTACCCCAGCGACGTCCTGGCCGGGGCGGCCCTGGGGGCCGGGATCGCGGCGCTCACGCTGCGCTGGTGGCCGCTGCGCGACGATGCCCCCGCGCAGGCCGCCCGGGCCCGGGTCCGAGTCCCGGCGCTGCCCGGGGGCCGGGGCCTGATCGTGGTGATGAACAGCTCCTCCGGAAGCGCGGACAGCATGGAGGCGGAACTGCGCGCCGAGCTGCCGCACGCGGACCTGCGCGTGCGCGAGGGCGACCAGGACCTGCTCGCCCTGCTCGCCCAGGCCGTGGCCGACGTCGAGTCCAGCAACGGGGACAGCGCTCTGGGAGTGGTCGGCGGAGACGGCACGGTCAACGCCGCCGCCCTGCTGGCCGCCGAGCACCGGCTCCCGCTGGCCGTCTTCCCCGGCGGCACCCTGAACCACTTCGCCGCCGACCTCGGCATCTTCACCCTGCAGGACACCGTGGCCGCCGTACAGGCGGGCCACGGCGGCTCGGTGGACCTGGGCCGGGTCACCTCCAAGGGCGCCACGAGCGGCGGGGAGGAGGGCGAGCCGGAGCCGGCGTACTTCCTCAACACGTTCAGCATCGGGGTCTACCCCGAACTGGTCCGCGCCCGCGAGTCGCTGCAGAAGTACCTCGGCAAGTGGCCCGCCCTCGGGGTGGGCCTGGTCCGGGTCCTGGCAACGGGCCGGCCCACCCGCGCGGTCATCGACGGCCGGGAGCGCAGCCTGTGGCTGCTGTTCGCCGGCAACGGACGCTACGACCCGCCCGGGTTCGCCCCCAGCTTCCGCCAGAGCCTGGACGACGGCACCCTGGACATCCGCGCCGTCGACGGCAGTCACCCCCTGGCCCGCACCCGCCTGATCGCCGCGTTCCTCACCGGCACCCTGGCCCGCTCCCGGGTCTACCAGGCCGCCTCGGTGTCCCGGCTGCGC
Organism: Streptacidiphilus alkalitolerans; assembly: GCF_042511045.1. Classification (NCBI taxonomy): domain Bacteria; kingdom Bacillati; phylum Actinomycetota; class Actinomycetes; order Kitasatosporales; family Streptomycetaceae; genus Streptacidiphilus; species Streptacidiphilus alkalitolerans. Next base: position 30,790 of record NZ_JBHEZX010000021.1, on the reverse strand, counting down.
ATCGACGGCATCCAGGACACCGCGCACTACGCCCGCGACGGCGAGATAAGCCCGGCGGGCAGCACCCTCGTCCTGGACAAGGCGCTCCACGCGCTCAACGTCTACCTGCCGCACCGGGACTGATGCGGCGCCGTGACCTGGTAGGTCTTGTCCGAGCGTCAGAGTGGCCTCCACCGCCGGACGGTGGAGGCCACTTGCAGGCAGACACGTTCGACGATCCTTCGGCGGGGGCAACGGTCCGCAGTCGGACGGTCAGGCGTACCCGAACGGCCCCCGCTCCAAGGCTCTGGGCAGGCGCGTCACGGGGTCCGCTCAACGTCGGGCGATGCGTGGGAAGACAGCGTCCTCCAGGATCAGTCCTATCGCCACTGCGACGGGGATGGCGAGCAGGGCCCCGATGATGCCCTCCAGGCTGCCGCCCACGATCACGCCCAGGATGGTCACCAGGGGATGGACCTCGACCGCGTACTTCATGGCACGCGGCATGATCAGGTAGTCCTCGGCCAGGCGGAAGACGATGTAGAAGGCGGCGGTGGCGATCGCCACCGGCCAGGACACCACCAGGGCGACCAGGGACACCACGATGCCGCCGATGGTCGAGCCCACCAGCGGCACCATGTCCAGGGCCGCGACGAACACACCGAGTGCGGCCGGGTAGGGCACCCCGAAGGCTTCCAGCCAGATGAACGTGGCCACGCCGGCGATGACGGAGGTGGCGAGGTTGGCCAGCATGTAGCGGCCGGTGCGCAGCAGGATCTCGTCGGTGAGCTCGGCTGCGTGGGTGCGGCGGGTGGCCGGGACGAAGCGCAGGCCGAACTTCTTGAGCGAGGGCAGGCCGGCCAGGAAGTACATGGTCAAGGTGATGACCAGGACCAGTCCGGTGAGCGTGGTGGCGACGAGCTGGCCCGCCCCCATCAGGCCGCCGACCACGCTGGAGCTGTCGGAGCCGAACTGGGCCTTGGCCTTCTCGATGATCTGGTACTTGTCCTCGAGGCGGCCCAGGGCGGAGTGGTGGTCGTGCAGTTGCTGCAGCCAGACGGGAATGTTGCGGATCAGCGCGGTGGTCTCGTCGGTGATCGGGGCGATGAACAGCGAGGCCAGACCGCCGAGCAGGAGGAACAGGCCGACGATGGTGATCACTACGGCCCAGGTGCGCTTCAGATGGTGGCGTGCCAGCCATTCGACCAGCGGCTCGGCGCTGACCGCGATCACCAGTGACAGGGCCACCAGGAGCAGGGTGCTCTCCAGGTGCTCGACGGCTTGGACCAGCCAGTACGCCAACAGCGCGCCCAGCCCCAGACGCAGCCCGATGGAGAACCAGGACTGCGAGCGGGGCCGGCCGCCGGGCACGGCCGGGGCAGCTGCCTGGGCCGGCAGAGCCGGGGTGGCCAAAGCCGGGGTGGAAAGGGCGCTGTGGGCGCCGTTGCCGGTCTCCGCGTCGGTGGCGGGAACGTGGACCGGTTCAGGGTCTCGGGGGTCGGAACTCACCGCAGGCACAGCGCTCGGTCTCCCCGGTACTGGTGGGCGACGCCCTGGCCGGTGCGGGGTTTCGCCCTGTGCTCGGGGCGTGCCTGTTGCTGGGTGGGGGTGTCCACGCGGTTCCTCCGGGCCGGGCCTCCGTCACGAGGAGTCTCGTGACGGACTGCGGGACGCTGCCCGCGTGCGTCCCGCATACCCGCCCGCCGCGGAAGCACGCCGCACTTTCTCACGGCTCCGGGGGCCCGGTTCAGAACCCCGGGAATACCTGGCGCAGTTCGGGGACCACCTCGTGGCCCGGCAGCTCCGCCGAGGTCCTTGTCGCGTCCAGCCGTCCGTAGACGAGCCGCAGCAGTTCTTCGGCAGGCAGGACCAACTCCACCGGGCCGGTGCCGGAGTCGTGGGTGAGCAGGACGTCGGGGCCGGTCGTCAACGTGAACCGACGACGCGGCTCGACCGTCCCGACCACGAGGGTCCGGGGCTCGGCGGCGCTCCGGCCGGCCCGGGCGGCGGTCGCGGGCAGCACGTCGATCAAGAGGTCGACCGCGTCGGGCGACACCAGGGCCGAGGAGTCGAGTGCCACGGCGATGTCCCAGGTGTGCAGCGCGTGCTCGCCCAACCGCATGGCCAGCAGGCCGGCCAGGTCGAGTTCCCGGCCGAACAGGGAGACGGCGAAACGGGCCCGGTCCTCCTCGGACAGGGCCTCGATCCGGGAGACGAGGGCCTCGTTGGCCTTCACGCTGTCGGACGCCTGAACCGGCGCGGGCCGGCTGTTCCAGGAGTCCCACAGGGGCTGGAACTGCTCGATTCCCGGAGCGGCGGTTCCCTTGAGTCCGGCGTCGAGGGCCAGGCCGAAGATCTCCGCCTGGCTGCCGAGGTGCGAGGCGACGTCGGCGACCGACCAGTCCTCGGCGTACGAGGGATGCCCCACCTGGTCGTCGTCGAGCGGCGACACCAGGGAGGCGAAGCGGTCCTGTGAACTGCGCACCGCCGAGATCCAGGCATCCAGGTCAGGCATGGGTACTCCGATCAGTCGCCGGCTCGATCCGAGCCGGGGGACGTCCGTGCCGGACTGCTGATCACCGGCCCGTTTCACTCTACTGACATCGCCCCGAACAGCGGCGCTCATGCCCCCGCGCCGACCCGGTACTCCCTCGGCGGCTGTCCACCGCCTACGAAGGGGCGGGTTGCCGCAGCGCGGACCAGTCCACCGCGTGCACCAGGTCCGCATGCAGGGTGAAGGCATGGGTGGTCCCGGTGGCGTCCGCGATCCGCAGGAAGGCCGGCGGCAGCGGGGTGAGCAGGCTGATGCCCGGCTGGCGGCGCGCGGCCAGGAGTTGGGCCAGGACGTCGATGTGCAGGTGGGTGACGGCCGAGAGGTCCACCACCAGGGGGCGCCCGCTGCCGCGTGCCTGGTCCATCAGGACCTGGACGAAGTGCTCGGTACGCCAGTCCAGTTCACCCCGCAGGATCACCACGTGCGCCTCGCCCTGGTCGAAGAAGCTGACGCACGCCTCACCGAAGCGCTCCAGCGGCGCTTGCTCGTAGGCGCCGTGGCCGTGCGGGCACGGCAGCTCCGCGGGCTCCCGGGGGCCGCGGCGGCCGGGGGCGACGGGCAGGTCCATGCGTTGCCCCTCCTGAGCACGGCACCCGGACCGGGCCGGCCGCGGGTGGGGCGTTCCCGTCGAGCGTACGCGCCCGGCGGCAGCGCCGGAGCCAGAACTCTCCCGTATCGTTGGCGACCGGCCTGGCGAACCCGCCATCAACGACCTGACCGGCCGAGGGGGGCGCGGTGCCAGCGGTGGACGAGCAGCCAGGGCCGCCGGCCCGCCGCGGCAGCTGGCCCTTGACCGGCCTGGACGGCACGCTCGGACAGGCCCGCGGACACACCCGCCGCTTCCTTGAGGAACCCGGCCCGCCGCCGCCCCTGCCGTCGGTCCAGGACGCACTGGTGCTGGTGGTCGAACTGGTCTCCAACGCGGTCCGCCATGCCCCCGGTCCCTGCGTCCTGGGGCTGTGCCTGGAGGGGCGCCTGCTCCGGATCTCGGTCAGCGACACCAGCAGCAGCCTTCCGGAGCCGCGCACGGCCGACCTGGACGGCGACGGCGGCGGATTCGGCTGGCACCTGCTGCACACCATGGCCGACCGCCTGGAGATCGAGCACCACGGGGGCCGGGGCAAGACGGTGACAGCCGTGCTCACCCTGCGCCCGCACTGACCCGGCGCAGGCATCGGTGGAGAGCAGCGTGGAAGGATACGGAGCATGAACACGCGTACGAGAGGCGGAGCCGATCCGCACCAGGCACCTGATCGGGGCCGTGCGTGGCCCGGCGCCGCGGCTACGGCGTCCATCGCGAGGGGAACGGGGGCCCGGCCGTGCTCCCGTTGACGTTCCGATGCCTGACCACTGGTACCGGCCCCCTCGTCGAGGTCGTCGGAGCGCTGGACTTCGAGACCGCCCAGGACTTCCACGACCTGCTGCCCACCCTTGCGCTGCTCCCAGGCCAGCGCCTGGTTCTGGACCTGGGAGCCGTCGAGTTCTTCGACTCCAGCGGCATCCGCGCCCTGCTCGCCGCCCGCAGGCTGGCCGCCGCCGGCGGCGGCGACCTCGCCCTGGCAGCCGTGCCGGACCACATCGTGCGCGTCCTCGACGCGGTCGGTCTGGCCGACCACTTCACCATCGCGACCGCCCCGCCCCAGTAGGCTGGTCCTGCCCCCGCGCGGGGCTGCCCGGGGTCCGCTGAAGTCGCCTGGAATGAGGCGTCCGTGCCGGGGCAGGAGGACTCCTTGAAAGGGGTGCGTGCCTTTCCCGCGACGTGGGCACGGACTTGCCATATCTGTCGCGCCGCGAGACGGTTGCCTGAGGACAACAGTTGTTGTCCGCCGTCGAGACAGAGAAATGAGTCAGCCCGGCGCCAACAGCGGCTGGGCGCGTGGTCCTCTATGACGTCCTTCCCACCCGCACCCACCCCGCCGACCGTACCCGCTCCCGCCTCCCCGGCCACGGGGCCGGTGATCGGGGCACCGCTGCTGCGCGCCCTGGTGGACGCGGTGGCGCCGGTGATCGTGCTGGCAGCCGATCCGGCGCGGGTGCACCTGCACAACAAGGCCGCAGAGGCGCTCTTCCCCGCCCTCGGCACCACCGACGCGTTCACCTCCGACGTCGTCGCCCCCTGGCTGGTGCAGGCTCAGCAGCAGGGAATAGACGCCCTGGACGGCACCGTGGGCGAACGGGTGTTCCGCGCCACCTCGCAGCCACTGCCGGGCGAGTGCACGGGCTGGCTGCTGACCGACGTCACCGAGGAGCGCGCGTCGCTCAAGCGGCTGAGCGAGGAGCGGGTGCGCACCCAGTTCCTGGTCCGGGCCTCGGCGCGGCTGCTGGCCTCGCTGAACCAGCGCCGCTGCCTGCGGGTGACCGCCGAACTGGCCGCCGAACAGCTCGCGGACGCCGCCGTCCTGCTCACCCCCACCCGAGGGCGCCGGATCGCGATGACCCGGCTGGTGCGCGGGGGTGTGATCGAGGAGACCGCGGTCAGCGTCGAGGTCGACCAGGTCCCCGGTCTGGCCGACGCCCTGGCCGGGTTCCCGCCGGTGCCCTCGCGCTGGATCCAGCCCGACCTCGCACCCGCCTGGCTGGTCCCCGAGGACTTCGGCGACCTCGGTTCCCTGGTCGTCACCCCGCTCCCCGGCAACGGCGTCTCCGCCGGGGCACTGATCCTTCTGCGACGCTCGGACCAGGCAGGATTCAACGAGGAGGAGGAGCTCTTCGCGCGGATCTTCGCCGCCCGCGCGGGTGCCGCCATCTCCGCCGCCGTCCTGTACGCCGAGCGCACCGAGACCACCGGCATCCTGCAGCGCGCACTGATCCCTCCGGCCATCGACCGCCTCGACGGCATCGACCTCGCCAGCACCTACCGCCCGGCCCGGGCCGCGGACCTGATCGGCGGCGACTTCTACGACGTCCATCCGCCCCTGCTCGCCACCGAAGCGCGGAAGGGCGTACCGGGCGAGACACTGCTGATGCTCGGCGACGTCTGCGGCAAGGGCCCCGGCGCCGCGATCCTCACCGGCAAGATCCGCCACACCATCGCCGCCCTGCGCCGGCTGGAACCACGCCACGGACCGCTGCTGGAACTCCTGAACGCCACCCTCCTGGACGACCATGACGCCCGCTTCGTCACCCTGGTCCTGGCCGGGGTGACCCCGGCGGCCAACGGGCGGCTGGACCTGCGGCTGACCTCCGCCGGCCACCCCGCGCCGATGCTGGTCCGCGCGGACGGAACCGTGGAGGAGGCCGCGACCCGCGGCACCCTGATCGGGGCCGTGCCCGACATCACCTCCACCACCTGGACCACCGTCCTGGACCCCGGCGAGATGTGCCTGTTGTACTCCGACGGTGTCACCGAGGCCCGCGGCGGCCCCAGCGGGCGGGAGATGTTCGGCGACCAGCGCCTCAAGGACGCCCTGGCCGAGTGCGCCGGGATGCCGGTGGAGGCGGTGGTGGAGCGGATCGAGCTGGTCACCTCGCAGTGGCTGGGCGGCGGCGAGCACGACGACATCGCCCTGATGGCCATCGGCGCCCCCCTGCGCGGATCCCATCTGATGATGGTGGACGGCCGCGGACGGGGCAGGTACACCGGATGAGGCGCCGCAGCAGGCGGCGCCGCGACGGAAGGCAGGCCCGGTGACCGCCCAACTGCATGCCCCGGACGCCCGGCCCCTGGCCGACTGGTACGAGGCCTTCTTCGCTTCCCTGGCCGACATGGACGAGTACCTGGCCACCGACCTGGTCGACCGCGCCCTGGACAGCGGCCTGACCCCGCAGCAGGTTTTGCTGGAGGTCATCGCCCCCGCCCAGGCCAGGGTCGGCCGGGAATGGGCGGCCGGGCGCTTCACGGTGGCCCGTGAGCACGCCGCCACCGCCATCAGCGAACGCGCCATCGCCGCCCTCTCCCGCCACCGCGCCGACCCCCGCCCGACCGGCGCCCGCGGTCGCGTCACCGTGGCCTGCGTGGACGGCGAATGGCACGCCCTGCCCGCCCGCCTGGTCGCCGAGACCCTCGGACTGCGCGGCTGGCAGGTCGACTTCCTCGGCGCCCACGTCCCCACCCCGCACCTGATCGCCCATCTGCACGCCACCGGCCCCGACGCCGTCGCCCTGTCCTGCTCCCTGGCCACCCGCCTGCCCGCCGCCCACGCCACCATCACCGCCTGCCAGTCCGCGGGCATCCCGGTCCTGGTCGGCGGCGCGGGCTTCGGACCCGACGGCCGCTACGCCCGACTGCTCGGCGCCGACGGCTGGGCCCCGGACGCGGAGAGCGCCGTCGCGCACCTGGAGCAGCAGTCGCTGCTGACCACCACGGCCCACCCCGAGCTCGGGGACCCCTACACGGCCCTTCCACACCTGGCCGACCAGGAGTACACCCTGCTCAGCCGCAGCCGGCGGCAGCTCGCCGCGCAGGCCATGGCCGGGCTGGAGCAACGCCTACCGGCCATGAGCGGCTACACCGACCGGCAGCGCGAGCACACCCGCGAGGACATCGACCACATCCTCGACTTCCTCGTCGCCACCGTGTACCTCGACCAGGCGCAGATCCTGTCCGACTTCCTGCTCTGGACCGCGGACATCCTGGACGCCCGCAACGTCCCTCCCCGCTCACTGCTCACCGTGCTGGATGTCATCGCCGACCAACTGCGCGACTTCCCCCGCACGCTCGCCGTCATCGACGCCGGCCGAACCGCGGTGAACACCGCCTCAAGCCCGCTGCACAGCCGCCCGACCGAGGAAACCGCATGAACACCACCGAACCGCTGACGATCACCGTCCAGCACAGCGAACCCGGACGCGCCGTCCTGGCCCTGAGCGGTCCGTGCGACTTCGAGACCGTCGAAGACCTGCGCCAGGCCGCCGACGCGGCCCTGGCCGCAGTGCCGGCACCGCAGTGCCTGACGCTCGACTTCACCGGAGTGGAATCCTGCGACTCCTCCGGACTGTCCGCCCTGATCTGGATCAAGCGCTGCACCGACGCCGACGGCGTGCGCCTGCACCTGGTCGGACTCGACGCCCACCAGCAGCAGGTCATGCACGTCACCGGCCTGGACGTCTACCTCGACGACGCCCTCAACACCCCCTGCCAGGAACAGCAGCAGGACCAGGAACTCGGTGAGGACGCCGCCACGGCCACCTGACCGGGCGGGGGTCTCACCGGGCGGTCCCGCTCTCGTTGCGGCCGGTCCAGTCCAGGCAGACCACCAGCGCGTCGTCGGCTGCGTCCGCAGCGCGGTAGTCGGCCAGTTCACGCAGGATCGCACCGGGTACGTCGGCGGCGGGCACCAGGGCGCTGGCCACGATGGCCCTGGCGAGGGCGCGCTCGCCGTAGCGCTCGCCCGCCGGTGAGGAGGTGTCGTAGACCCCGTCGCTGACGCAGACCAGCCGGTCTCCGGGAAGGACCCGGAAGCTCTGGGCGGCGTAGGCGGTCTCCTCGAACATGCCGAGCGGGAGCTGTGCGTCGAATTCGATGCGCTCCGCGGCCTTGTCCCGCAGGCGCCACAGTTGCGGAGAGCCCGCGTCGACGGCCGTCACCTGTCCGGTGGCCAGTTCGAAGCACATCAGCAGACTGGCGACGTGCACCTTGCCCCGGTGCTGTGCGTAGAGCGCCTGGTCGGCCAGGGCGGCCTGGTCCGCGATCCCGATCCCGGCGCGGCGCGCGTTGCGCAGCGCGTTGACGGCCAGGTTGGTCAGCAGCGAGGCGCTGATGCCCTCGCCCATGCCGTTGGTGATGGTCAGGGTGAGCGTCTCGGCGGTGGTGGCCCAGTCGAAGTTGTCGCCGTAGATGGCGTAGGCCGGATCCAGTTGGGCGCCGATCGCGTACTCGGCGCGTGCGCAGGACCGGCCCGGCAGGAGCTGCCACTGCATCTCGGCGGCCAGCGTCAGCCGCGCCACCCGGCGTGCCTGCAGGTAGACATCCGTGTCCCGCTCGGCCACCACGATCTCATGCCCCAGCAGCGAAGCCACCTGTCCCAGCTCCGCCACCAGTGGCGCGGCGGCACTGTCCGCGGGCAGCTCCACGCTGAGCACGCCCAGCCGGTCCCCGCGCACCGTCACCGGAAGGTGCGCCACCACCCGGTCGGGCCCGCCGTCCCTCCCCGGCACTGCCTCCAGCTGGGGCTGCTGACTCCCGAAAGCCCGCCCCGGGACGCTGGCGTGCACTGCCAGCCCCTGGCCCGTGTGAGGCAGTGCGGTCACCGGCTGCAGGACACGTAGGCTGTAGTCGGCCATCAGCAGGTCCACCGCCAGTGCGCCGTAGAACTGCACCAACGTGTTGCGCACCGCCTCCAGCAGGGCGTGGGGGGCGGCGCTGCGAAGCGCCCGCTCGACTGCGAGGTAATTCGTCACGGTAGGGGTAGGGCCTTCTGTAGGAGCCGACGAACCTTCAAGGATATGCGTGTGCTGACAGAACCCGGTTCCCAATGGCACAGTGGAGCGGTGCCCCCTCCCGCCGACGCCCCCCACCTGCTTGAGGCGGCGCGTGCCGCCGCGCACGTGACCGAGCTGCTGGAGGCGGCGTGGGGCCGGGCCCAGGAGACGGTCACCGGCAGCCTTCCCTCCCCGTCCCAGCTGCGCGCCCTGCTGGTCATCGAGGAACACCAGGTCACCAATCTGCGCAATCTGGGCGACGCACTGGATTCCAAGGCGCCGTCCGTCAGCCGCCTGTGCGACCGCATGGAGGCCGCCGGGCTGATCGAGCGCTCCCTGAGCGGGACCAGCCGACGAGAGCTCGAACTGCGCCTCACCGGTCGCGGGCAGAGCCTGCTGGACGAACTGCGCGAGAACCGCGCCCGGGAGCTGGGCGCCGTCATGGCGGCGATGGCACCGGCCGACGTGCGGGCCCTGACCCGAGGACTTCAGGCCTTCCACCAGGCCGTCACCCGCGAAACCGGCCGCACGTCCGGCGGGGGAACCGCGCGCACCGCATGAGCAGCCCTTCACCAGCCTGCCCACGACTCCCCGACACAACGTCACCAGCACGACACCGCCAGGCACCCACGGCACCTGCCTGAAGAATGCGACACCCGGCAATACTTGTCAAGCAGCAACAGTTCTCCCCGCAGTCCGGGGAACTGAACGGGTGCCGGATGCTGTCTGCACCGGTGACCGGTCACAGGGATCGTACGCAGACGAGAGTGGGGCAGCACCGTGGAACGAGCCGAGAAGGCCATCGCCGCAGCAGCGCTGGCGGGCGCGCTGGCGCTGACGCTGAGCGGATGCGGCGGCAGTGGAACTCCCTCCGCCGCCGGATCGCCCGCGGGCGGGGCGAGCGCCGGCTCGGCATCGGCGTCGGCGTCGGCCCGGCCGTCGGCCTCACCGACGCCCAAGGGGCCCGCGATGCTCCTCGACACCATAGAGCCGCAGAGCGGGACCACGGTCGGGGTGGCGATGCCGATATCCGTGGTCTTCAGCAAGCCGGTGGCCGCCTCGGCGCGGGCGGCCGTCGAGCAGCACCTGCGGCTGACCACCTCGGTGCCGTTGACCGGCGCCTGGCACTGGTTCAGCGACCGGCGGGTGGACTTCCGCCCCAAGGCGTACTGGCCGTCAGGGACCAAGGTGACACTCGACGCCGACATGACGGGGGTGGCGGACGGCAACGGCCGCTACGGCGTCCACTCCTACGTGCACACCTTCACCATCGGCTCCGACGACGAGGTGCACGTCTACGCCAACCAGCACCTGATGAAGGTGTACCACGACGGATCGGTGGTCAAGACCTTCCCCATCGACGCCGGCAGCCCCACGTTCCCGTCCTGGAACGGCACCATGGCCGTGATCGGCAAGGCCCGCGAAGTCCTCATGGACTCCTGCAGCGTGCACATCGCCTGCAACAAGAGCGACCCGAACTACTACCACGGCGACTACCCGCTCGCGGTCCAACTGACGGTCTCGGGGACGTACATCCACTTCTCCGACGGCGACCCCTACCCGGGCCACAGCGCCGGCTCGCACGGCTGCGTGCACCTGTCGAAGGCCAACGCCACCTGGTACTACGACTTCGCCCGCCAGGGCGACCCGGTCACCATCTCCGGCTCCACCAGCCCCTCCGCGGCCCCCGACAACGGCTATGCCGACTACGACGTGACCGACTGGAACACCTGGATCGCCCCCGGCGCCAGCGCCCTCGGCCAGCTCACCACCCCGACCGGCGCCTGATTTCGCCTGGTCAGCGCGCAGAGCCGGAACGCGCTGGAGGAGGAACTGCGCGGTTCCGGCGGACGGATCCTGCTCGACCTCGGGGAGTCGCTGTACGCGCTCTCCCCGCCGCACGGCGCGGGAGAGCCGCTGCCCGCGCCCCCCGCTGATGTCCCCCCGTCTGCCCGTGGGCGCCACCGCACGGAACCTGATCAAGGATCTGAACGGCCGGGTGGCCGTCCGGGTCCTGATTGTCAACGGCCCGGGCGACCTGGCGGCCACCACCCACGAGCGGACCAGGACGACCGGGCCGGCCCCTCAGCCTGACCGCGACCGCGGGCGCCCGGATCGGCTCCGGGCCGACGCCGGCCTCCTACCCCGGTCGCAGACGGGATCCGGCAGGCCCAGCAGCGTTCCCTACGACGGCGGCTGTACGTCTTCTACCGGGGCATCACCTCGGGCGGCCACCTCCGCTCCTTCTCTGTGGCAAACCTGTGCAAAGCAGGCCAGAGCGCACGTTCTGCGGATCCGGCCGCTTGTGGTTTGAATGGGGAGGTCGGGGGAGGCGCTCAGAACACACGAGGTCCGAACGGGATGGCATGACACCACCCCGCAGCACATGCCCTGGAAGGCGGATCGCATGACCGACAACCCGGCCACCACGACCGATTCGGGTGCTCCCGTCGAGAGCGACGAGCATTCGCTGACAGTCGGCGCCGACGGCCCGCTGCTGTTGCAGGACGCCTACCTGATCGAGCAGATGGCGCAGTTCAACCGCGAGCGGATCCCCGAGCGCCAGCCCCATGCCAAGGGCAGCGGCGCCTTCGGCCGCTTCGAGGTCACCGGCGACGTGACCGCGCACACCAAGGCAGCGGTGTTCCAGCCGGGAACCCGTACGGAGGTGCTGGCCCGCTTCTCGACGGTGGCCGGCGAGCGCGGATCACCGGACACCTGGCGCGACCCGCGCGGCTTCGCCCTGAAGTTCTACACCGAGCAGGGCAACTACGACATGGTCGGCAACGACACCCCGGTCTTCTTCGTGAAGGACCCGATGAAGTTCCAGCACTTCATCCGCTCCCAGAAGCGCCGGGCCGACAACAACCTGCGCGACCACGACATGCAGTGGGATTTCTGGACCCTCTCGCCCGAGACCGCGCACCAGGTGACCTGGCTCATGGGCGATCGCGGGATCCCCCGCACCTGGCGGCACATGAACGGCTACAGCTCCCACACCTACATGTGGGTCAACGAGCAGGACCGGCGCTGCTGGGTGAAGTACCACTTCAAGACCGACCAGGGCATCGAGTGCTTCACGCAGGACGAGGCCGACCAGATGGCCGCCGTCGACACCGATTACCACACAAGGGACCTGTTCGAGCACATCCGCGACGGGGAGCACCCCTCGTGGACCATGTACGTCCAGGTCATGCCGGACGAGGATGCCGCCGGCTACCGCTTCAACCCGTTCGACCTGACCAAGGTGTGGCCGCACAGCGACTACCCGCTGATCGAGGTCGGCCGGCTGACGCTGGACCGCAACCCCACCGACCACCACGCCGAGATCGAGCAGGCGGCGTTCCAGCCCAACAACCTCGTCCCCGGCATCGGCCCCAGCCCCGACCGCATGCTGCTGGCCCGGCTCTTCGCCTACGCGGACTCGCACCGCCACCGGATCGGTGCCAACTACCAGCAGCTGCCGGTCAACGCACCGGTAGTGCCGGTGCACTCGTACTCCAAGGACGGGGCGATGGCCTACCGCAAGAGCACCGACCCGGTGTACGCGCCCAACTCGAAGGGCGGCCCTGCCGCCGACACGGCCCGCTACGGCGCGCCGCCGAGCTGGGAGGCCGCCGGGAGCATCACCCGCACGGCGTACGCCGACCACGCGCAGGACGACGACTGGGGCCAGGCGGGCACCCTGGTCCGGGAGGTCATGGACGACGACGCCCGCACCCGCCTGGTCGACAACGTCGTCGGCCACCTGCTCAACGGGGTCAGCGAACCCGTGCTCCAGCGTGCCTTCGCGTACTGGACGCACATCGACCCGGACATCGGCCGACGCGTCACCGAGGGCGTGCGCGCCAAGGCGGGCGAGAAGGACCCGAAGGCCGAGCAGCAGGCGAACCCAGCCCGCACCTCGATGCAGCACAAGGCCTGACCGGCCCGGTTGCCGCCCCGGCGCGGGGCGGCAACCGGCGCACGGGGAACACCCGGACGGGTGAATGAGCGTTTTGAGCCGGGATGCCGGGTCAAGCGGACACCCGTGAACCGAACAGACCTGGACACCGATCGATGACGACCACCCTCCTCCTCTGCGGACCACTGCTCCTCGCCGCCCTCCTCAGCGCGACGCGCACCCGTGCCGCGAGGCGGCACCGGCACCGCCGGCACGCGGGATCCGGCCCCCGCTGAACCGGGGAGAAGACGATCACCGCCCGCCTCCTCCCGGCCGACTGGTTCAGGGGTTCTTCGGTACGCGGCGGGCCGCCGGTTCGCGACCGGCCGGCTGACGCGGCTCCGGGCGCTCCGGGCGGCGGGGCACGCGGCGCTGCTGGGGTGTGCCCCCGGTCACGGTCAGCGGCTCGCCGTAGTGGCGGATCCGCAGCGCCTCCCCGTCGTCGGCCAGGGAGTACCGCGCCACGGAGTCGGTGAGTTCCACCCGCAGGGCGCGGCCGTGCACCCGGACCGTGAACCGCAGCCGGGTGATGCTCTCGGGCAGCTGCGGCGCGAAGTCGACCCAGCCGTCGGCACTGTGGCGCATGCCGCCGAAACCTGCCACCAGGACCAGCCAGGTGCCGGCCAGCGAGGCGATGTGCAGCCCGTCGCGGGTGTTGTGCTCCAGGTCCTGCAGATCCATCAGGGCAGCCTCGCCCAGATAGTCGTGGGCGAGCCGCAGGTGTCCGATCTCCGCGGCCATGATGGCCTGGGCGCACGCCGAGAGGGAGGAGTCACGGACCGTCAGGGCCTCGTAGTAGGCGAAGTTGCGGGCCTTCTGCTCGTCGGTGAACGCCTCTCCGCACAGGAACATGGCCAGCACCAGGTCGGCCTGCTTGACGACCTGCTTGCGGTAGAGGTCGAAGTAGGGGTAGTTCAGCAGCAGCGGGTACTGCTCGGGTGGGGTCGCCGCGAAGTCCCAGGGCTGGTGCCCGGTGAACCCGGCCGACTGCTCGTGGACCCCGAGGGCGTCGTCGTAGGGCAGGTGCATCGCCTCGGCCGCGTCCCGCCAGCCTGCGGTCTCCTCCTCGTCCACGCCGAGTGCCGCGGCCTCCTCGGGGTGCCGCTCGGCCAGGTCCGCCGCGGCTCGGAGGTTCGCCTGCGCCATCAGGTTGGTGTACATGTTGTCGTCGGCGACGGCGCTGTACTCGTCCGGGCCGGTCACCCCGTCCAGGTGGAACCGGCCGGCCCGGTCGTGGTGGCCGAGCGAACGCCACAGCCGGGCCGTTTCGACCAGCAGTTCCACCGCCGTCTCCCGCTCGAAGCGGTCGTCCCCGCAGACCACCAGGTAGCGGACGACCGCGTCCGCGATGTCGGCGTTGACGTGGAAGGCGGCGGTTCCGGCCGGCCAGTACCCGGAGCACTCGAGGCCGTCGATGGTGCGCCAGGGGAACGCCGCCCCGCGCAGGCCGAGCTGGGCAGCCCGCTCACGCGCGGCCGGCAGCGTCTTCTGCCGCCAGCGCAGCGCCGAGGCCACGGCGTCCGGGGCGGCGGAGGTGAGTACCGGCAGCACGAAGGTCTCAGTGTCCCAGAAGCAGTGGCCGTCGTAACCGGAGCCGGTCAGGCCCTTGGCCGGGATGGCCCGCTCCTCGCTCCGCGCACCTGCCTGCAGGACGTGGAAGAGACCGAAGCGGACCGCCTGCTGGATCTCCGGATCCCCCTCGATCTCGACATCCGCGCCGCCCCAGAACTCGTCCAGATAGGCGCGCTGCTCCTTGAGCAGGCCGTCCCAGCTCGTGGTGCGGGCCGCCGCCAGGGCAGCTTCGACCTGATCGCGGACGGCAGGCAGCGAGCGTTCGCCGGACCAGCCGTAGGCCACCAGCTTCTCCAGCCGCAGCGCCTCGCCGGGTTCCAGCACCCCGGTCGCGGTGAACCGGGCCGTGTCGCCGGCGCTCTCGCTGGACGTCGCCGTCGACGCCGGGCCGAGTACCGCGTGGTCGGCGGCGACGGCCACCCGCAGACCGGTCCCCTGGGTGCGGTGGACCAGGCGCAGCCGCGCGTCCCGGGCGAAGTCCTCCTCGGGCTGCAGCGGCGCGTCCATCACGGCGGCCACCCGGGGGTCGCCGGCAATCCGCGGCATCTGCTCGTTGGCGACCAGTTCGGACTGGATCACCACCCGGACCCTGCGGTCCACGGCCTCCACCTCGTAGGCGACGCAGGCGATGGCCCGCTGGGTGAAGGAGACCATGCGGGTGGAGCGGACCCGGACCGTGCGCCCGGCCGGGGAGGTCCATTCGCAGGTGCGGTGCAGCAGCCCGGTCCGCAGGTCGAGCACCCGCTCGTGCCTGTCGACCCGGCCGTAGCGCAGGTCGAAGGGCTCGTCGTCGACCAGCAGCCGGATCAGTTTGCCGTTGGTGACGTTGACCACGGTCTCGCCGACCTCGGGGTAGCCGTACCCCGCCTCGGCGTAGGGCAGCGGATGCCGTTCGAAGACGCCGCTGAGGTAGCTGCCCGGCAGCCCGTGCGGTTCCCCTTCGTCCAGGTTGCCCCGCCAGCCGATGTGGCCGTTGGAGAGCGCGAAGACCGACTCGCTCTGCGGCAGCAGGTCCAGGTGCAGCGCGGCCTCGCGCACCCGCCAGGGTTCGACGGTGTAGCTCGGGTGAGTGATCACCGGGCATCTCCGGTGCGCTCGCCGCCGCCCGCGGGCCCGGGGCCCAGCAGGTCCGCCAGGTCGGTGACCACGGTGTCCGCGCCGTGGGCGGTCAGCTCCGCCCCCTGGCCGACCCGGTCCACACCGACCACGTAGCCGAAGTGGCCGGACCGGCCCGCGTCCATGCCCGCGAGGGCGTCCTCGTAGACGGCGCAGTGGGCCGCGGCGACGCCCAGGTCCGCGGCGGCGGCCAGGAAGGTGTCCGGCTTGGGCTTGCCCGGGAGGCGCCGTTCGACGGCGACCACGCCGTCGATCCGGACGTCGAACAGGTCCTCGATACCGGCTGAGACCAGCACGTCCCGGCAGTTGGCGCTGGAGGACACCACCGCGGTGCGGAGGCCGGCCGCCCGCACGGCCCGGAGGTAGCGCACCGAGCCCGGGTAGGGCTCGACCCCGTCCCGTTTGATCGCGGCCAGGACCAGGACGTTCTTTCGCTTGCCCAGGCCGTGGACGGTCTGCGCCTCGGGCGGGTCGTCCGGGCCCCCCTCCGGCAGTTCGATGCCGCGCGATTCCAGGAAGGCCCTGACCCCGTCGGCACGCGGACGGCCGTCCACGTAGGTGTCGTAGTCGGACTGCTCGAACGGACGGTAGCGAGCCCCGTCGCGTTCGCTCAGGAACGCGTCGAACATCTGCTTCCATGCCGCCGCGTGTACCACGGCGGTTCTGGTCAGCACCCCGTCGAGATCGAACAAGCAGGCCCGGACCGGCTCCGGGAGGCCCAGTTGCGTCATGGTGCAACGTCTATCCCCTTCGGGCTCCGCTCACGCCGCTCACAGCCGCCGTTCCGCACTTCGGGGGAAGGGGTGGCCCGGCCGTGTCCTCGGCTGAGAATCTGCTGTCGCACCTATGTACACCGGATTTACCCGAAGGTAACTTACTGGCGAGTCAGGTCTGTGACCCACCTCACCACCCTGGGGAATCCATGCCCGCTACGTCCCTCCGCCACCTGTCCGTTGCCGCCCTCGCCGCACTCGGGCTCGCCGCCGCCTCGCTCAGTGCGGCGACCACGGCCGGCGCCGCCACGCCGAGCGCCGCCGCGGACTCGTTCTACAGCTACACCGGCAGCGCGCCCCTCTCCTCCTTCGCCCCGGGCGCCGTGCTCCGGACGCGGACCGTGCCCTACCACATCGTGGGCATCCCCACACCGCTGACGGCGATTCAGATCCTCTACCGCACCACCGACGCGCAGGGCCGCCCCTCCGCCAATGTCACCACCGTGGTGCGCAGCCTGACCGGGGACAGCAGCAAGGCGATCTCCTACCAGTCCTTCTACGACTCGCTCAATCCGCAGGACGGCCCGTCCCGGGCGTTCGCCGGCAATGTCAGCCTGGGCGGGGCCATCGCCGACGTCGAGGCCGGCGCGCTGACAGCCATCCTCGCCCAGGGCTACAACCTGGTCGTCCCCGACACCGAGGGCCAGACGGCGGACTTCGCGGCCGGCCCGGAATACGGCACCGACACCCTGGACTCCATCAGAGCCGCGACCAGCCTCCCCGCGACCGGCATGAACGGCTCCACCCGATTCGGCCTGATGGGCTACTCGGGCGGCGCCATCGCCACCGCCTGGGCCGCCGCACTCGCCCCCGGCTACGCGCCCGAGGTCAACCGCAACCTGGTGGGCTTCACCGAGGGCGGCCTGCTGGTCGACCCGGCGCACAACCTCAAGTACGTCAACGGCGCGCTGGTCTGGTCCGGGGTGATCCCCATGGCGCTGATCGGGGTGGCCCGCGCGTACGGCGTCGACCTCACCCAGTACATGAGCAGCTACGGCAAGCAGCTCAACGGCCAACTGCAGAGCGCCTCGATCGTCGACGCCCTCGGCCACTACCCCGGGCTGACCTGGCAGCAGATAGCCAAGCCGCAGTACTCCGACCCGGACTCCGCCCCCGCGTTCGTCAGCGCCGTCAACCGGGTCAACCTGGGCTCGGCCCCCACCCCGACCATCCCCGGCTACATCGCCCAGGGCGACGGCGGTGTCCAGGAGGGCACCTTCGGCAACCCGGCCGGCATCGGCACGGGTGACGGCGTCATGGTCGTCGGCGATGTGCGGGCCCTGGCGAACCAGTACTGCGCCACCGGCGACCACGGCATCTCCTACGACCAGTACAACCTGCTCAGCCACACCGAGACCGCCGTCCTGTGGGCGCCCGCCGCGATGACCTGGCTCAATGACCGGTTCGCCGGGAAGGCGGCGCCCTCCGACTGCGGACACATCCCGGCCGGCAACTCCCTGGCCCCCGAGCACCCGGCCCCCTGAAGCACCTGAAGCACCGCTGTTCCACGGCCTACCGACGACCGTCGCCGCCGCGCAGCAAGGCGAGCGCGGCGGTGCGGGCGGGGGCGGTGGGACGGAGCGGGATGTCGTCGAGGGTCCAGTCGGGGTCGGGGGGCGGCGGGGCGACCGGGCCGGTGCCGACGTAGTCGAGGTGCAGCGGGCGGGCCAGACCGGTGCCCAGCCCCTTGAGGTAGGCCTCCTTGCGGGCCCAGGCCCGGGCGAACGCCGCAGGCCGGTCGGCGACCGGCAGGGCGGCCAACTCCCGGCGCTCGATCGGGTGCAGGCCCCGCGCGATCGCGGCGACGGTGGCGGGGCCGGGCACCGCCTCGACGTCGACCCCCACCGGGGTGGCTGCGAAGGCCAGCAGCGTCAGCCCCGGGGCGTGGGACAGCGAGAAGTGCGGGCCGTTCCGGTCGGCGAGGCGCGGACGGCCGTGCGGACTGCCGCAGAGCGGACAGTCGTCCCGGGTGAGGCGCACCGACGCCGGGGGTGTGCCCGTGTACGCCCCCAGCAGGCGCCGCAGGGCGGTGTGGGCGGCGGCGTAGGCCGTCCGGGCGGGTCCGGGGCGGGTCCGGGCGGCGCGGTCCCGTTCGGCCGGGTCCAGCAGGGAGAAGTCGGCGTCGTGGTGCTCGCGCAGCAGCCACAGCTCCGCTGCCGCGCCCGGCGGCGGCAGCGGGTCCGGCAGCGGACCGGGGGCGAGCGACCGGACGACGGGGGTGCGGGCCGGGGAAGGGCGCCGATCCAGGTGCGGGGAACCGGTGCCGGCGCCACCCATCCGCTAGACGCCCGCGCGCGACGGGGGAGCTATCGGGGCCGTGTCGGCGGGCAGGAAGGACGCCAGGCCGAAGTAGCCCGGGGCATCGAGCCCGGCGGTCATCACCTCTTCGAACCGGGGCAGTTGGGCCGGGCTCAGCTCGGTGCCCGGTTCGAGTCGGCCGAGCAGCCGCTGCAGGGTGAGGATCAACCAGCCCAGGTCGGCCGGACGGTCCTGCCCGCCGCGGTTGTGCAGCCAGCTGAGCACGCAGCAGGCCGCCGCGTGGTGCACGCAGTGCTCGGCGGCGTCGCGCTGCGCCCGGGTCGAGGCGGGGTCAGGGGGCGAGGTCGCGATCCGGTGGTAGAAGGCGGTGCGGCGGGCGCCGAACGCGGCGACCGTCGCGGCCAGTTCCTCGGCGTCGGCCGGGCGGCCAGGGTCCGGGATGCCGGTGTCGGACCCGGTCAGGCGGGCCAGCTCGGCGACCGCGTCGCCCCAGCCCCGGGTGATCTCGTCCTCGGTGGCGTTGGTGAGCTGCAGCCGGTTGCCGTCCGGGTGCCATTCGGGGGCGTCCCTGATGCGGTCGAACAGGGCGGCCAGGATCTCGGCCCCGCCGGGCCCGGACCGGTCGGCGACCGTCGCGACCTTGGGCAGTTGGGAGGCGATGGCGTGCAGGTTCACATGGGTGGTGCCCTCGAAGATGCTGGCGATCGCGTGGTCGCGCTGCAGCTTCTGGAAGACCCCTGAGGCCACCCCCTCGGCCAGGTAGCCGCGTGCGCCGAGCACCCGGCCCATGTCCAGCACCACCTCCTCGCCGAGCACCGGCACCAGGTACTTGACCACGGAGGACCACAGGCTCATCCGGGACGGTGCGACGGACAGCGCCCGGGCCGCCGGCAGCGCGGTGCACTCGGCGATCAGCAGGTCCAGGTGCGCGCCCGTCAGCAGTTCGCGGATCACCGGCAGTTCCCGGATCGGAGCCCCGTAGAGCACCCGGTCCTGGGCATGCCGCAGGCCGATCCGCAGGGCCGCGTCCATGGTGCCCAGGGAGAGCGCGCCGATCGCGGTGCGGGTGATCTGCAGCGCCTTGAGCACCTCGACGAGCCCAGCCCCGCGCCGGCCGAGCACGGCGTCGGCCGGCACCCGTGCGCCGTGGAAGTCCACGCCGCTCAGGTCGTGGCCGCGCAGGCCGAGCGTCCGCACGAACGGGCGGTTGGTCCAACTCCCCTCGGCCAGCTGGCTCTTGTCGACCAGGATCAGGCTCTGGCCACGGCCGGGCAGTTGCGCGTAGACGGTGACGAAGCGGCCCCGGGTGGCGTTGCCGACCGGCCACTTGCCACCGGTCAGCACCAGCTCGTCGCCGTCGGCGACGGCCGTGGTCTCGTTGGCCTGCAGGTCGCTGCCGTGGTCGGGCTCGGACACCGCGAAGCAGGCCAGCTCGCCGGAGAGCAGCCCGTCGGCGACCCGGCGGCGCTGCTCCTCGCTCCCCCAGAGCCAGACCGGGTTCACCCCGAGCAGCGCCGATCCGAACATCACGGCCACGGTGAGGTTGCGCCGCGCCACGCTGCGGGTGACCGCGAAGACCTCCTCCAGGCTGCCCAGTCGGCCGCCGAGCTCCCTGGGCACCATGTAGGCGTGGAAGCCCCACTCGCGGACCGCGGCGACCGCGCCGGGCGGCAGTTCGCCGCGCTCCTCGTGCTCGACGACCGCGGCGTAGCCGAACGGGCCGTCCGAGGTGAGCGGGTCACCGAGGAAGCGTTCCAGGTCGGCGACGGTCTCGGCGACCGTGGCGACGACCGGGGGTCGGCCGGACGACGGCTGGCTCATGGCTACGGCTCCTGGGGAATCGGATGGTCACTGGGGGAGGAAGTCGGTCCCGGCTCAGCCGAGGGTCTTGAAGACCTCGGGCCGGGCCAGCCGCTCGGCGAGGAAGAGGTCCCGCAGCTTCGGCGTGAGCAGGCCCAACTGCCGCAGCAGATGGATGACCTGCTGGAAGAGCAGCTGCCGGTAGCCGAACATCATCGGGTCGTTGAAGGCGAAGTGGACGCCCTTCTCGACGTCCAGTTCCAGCCGCTCCCACACCTCGCGGATCAGGAAGCGGCGCGACATCAGGTGCACCGCCTCCATCAGGAACGCCTCGCGCTCGTCGAGCTCGGCGGTGGTCATCTGCTGGTACATGCCGCCCAGGGCCACCACGCCGAAGCCGACGTGCCGGGCCTCGTCGCGGGCGATCATACGGGTGATCGAGGTGATGATGGGGTCGCCGAAGCCGCTGCTGGCCAGCCGGGTCGCGGCCAGCGCCAGGCCTTCGACGATCACCTGCATACCGAGGTAGACCACGTCCCAGCGGGACTCGCTGAGCAGGTCCACCAGCAGCGCCCGCAGTCCGGGGTTGACCGGGTAGGTGACCCCGAGCTTGGTGTCGATGTACTGGGCGTACGCCTCCACGTGCCGGGCCTCGTCGGCCACCTGGGAGGCGGCGTAGACCTTGGACTCCATGTCCGGCACGGTCTCCACCAGCCGGGCGGTGGTCACCAGCGCCCCCTGCTCGCCGTGCAGGAACTGGTTGACCATCCAGGCCTGGTACTCCCAGCGGAAGGCGGTCAGCATCGAGGCCGGCACCGGGCTGTCGTTGCCGACCACGAAGGAGGCCACCCCGGCTCCGTTGGCGCCGCTGAACGGCGCGCCGAAGTTCACCTCGTGGGACCAGTCGATATCGGTGGCGGCGTTCCACTGGGCGGTCTTGTTCTTCTCGTAGAGCGACCAGATCCGGTTGTCGCGTTCGCCGTAGTTCCAGTTCAGACAACTCTTGATGGTGGCGTCCACCTCCATCAGGTGCTCCCGGGTACGGTCCAGCGTGAACAGGGGCGAGGTGTTCTCCTGGGCCTGGGCGGCACCGGCGTCCTGGACGGCCATGCGGACGCGCCCCCTTCTTGGGCTTGCCGCAGCTTGCTGCGCGGGCGTATCTGACACGGCCCACCCTCGTGTGCCCGGATCGCCTCTCACCAGGCCGAAGCGGGGCAAGTGAGCGGCAAGAGGGGTTGCCGGTCGCTTGCCTGGGACCGGCCTCCCGCCCTGTGCTGGAATGGCGGCGGCCAGCAGCACTGCTGGTCCCTTCCTCATGCCCCCAGGTGATCCAGTGGTGAGTCAGGACGCGGCCGACGACACTCCCTCCGGCGGCGGGGACGTACCGCCGCCGCCCGGTCCGCCGTCCTTGTGGCGCAACCGGGACTATCTGAACTGGTGGACCAGCGAGACGGTGTCCGCGCTCGGTACCAGCATGTCCGCCATCGCCTTCCCGCTGGTGGTGCTCTACACCACCGGTTCGATCGCGCACGCGGGTCTGATCGCCGCCGCCCAGATGATCGGGGTGCTGCTGACCACACTCTGGGGCGGCGCACTGGCCGACCGGATCAGCCGCAAGGCGCTGATGGTCGCGGGCCCGCTGGTCCAGGCGGTCGCGATGGCCATGGCGGCCCTGCTGATCCACGACCACCACTACGCCGTCGCGCTGCTGGCCG
Organism: Streptacidiphilus alkalitolerans; assembly: GCF_042511045.1. Lineage (NCBI taxonomy): Bacteria > Bacillati > Actinomycetota > Actinomycetes > Kitasatosporales > Streptomycetaceae > Streptacidiphilus > Streptacidiphilus alkalitolerans. The sequence continues at coordinate 8,719 of NZ_JBHEZX010000021.1, read as the reverse complement.
CCACCGCGTTCGTCGCCGGCCTCGCGGCGGGAGTCGGCAAGGGCGCGACCACGCCCGCGCTGCGGCGCATCGTGCCCAAGGAACAGGTGGGCCAGGCCACCGGCCAGGAACTGGGCCGGGACATGGCGGCCGAGCTGGTCGGCGCTCCACTGGGCGGGGTTCTGTTCTCCCTGGCGCGCTGGGTGCCGTTCGCGCTGGACGCGGTCTCCTTCGTGGTGGCGGCGGTGGGCGCGGCGTCGATCCGCACCCCGCTGGGTCCGGACCGGGACGGCTCCGAGGAGAGGACCCGGGTGTGGGACGACATCCGCGAGGGCGTGCGCTTCGTGCGGCGGCAGCCGTTCCTGCGGTTCACCGTCATCTGGGCCTCGCTGTTGAACGCGCTGGCACAGGCGTTCGTGCTGCTCTTCATCGCCCTGGTGCGGCACCGGGGCGGCGGGCCGGTCGCGGTCGGTGTGGTGAACTCGATCGCGCTGGTCGGTGGGGTCGCCGGCTCGGTGGTCGGTCCGCTGCTGCTGGCCAGGGTCAGGGCCACCACGGTGCTGCGGGTCGGCAGTTGGAGCTTCGCGGCGGCGTTCTGCGTGGTCGCGGTGGTGCCCGCGTGGTGGGAGATCGGCGTGGTGCTGGCCTTCGCGATGGTGGCGATGGTGCCGCTGAACGTGGTGATCGAGTCGTATGTGGTGCGGGTGGTGCCGGACGCCCTCAGCGGGCGGGTGTCCGCGGTGAACCGCTTCGGCGCACAGGGGTTGGCCTGGCTCGGCCCGCTGCTGGCCGGCGGCCTGGCCGGGGCGTTCGGCCCGTCCGGCGCGTCCCTGGTGCTGGGGGCGCTGACCGTGCCGCTGGCCGTGGCCCTGCACGTGACCCGGTCGCTCGCCGTCCTCGACAAGCCGGCCGACCAGGCGGAGGAGCTCGCGCTGCCGGAACCGGCCCTGGTGGGCTGAACGCCCTGAACCCCGACCACGACGAAGCCGGCCTCCGAGACCGTGTCTGTCTCGGAGGCCGGCTTTCGGTCGTCGCCGGGGTTCAGGCGTGGCCGGCCGGGGGCCAGGTCTCGCCGTAGCGGGCCCAGATCGCCTCGACCTCGGCGGCCTCGGGCAGGTTGGCCGTCCCGTCGGCGACGTGCTTGCCGACCAGGTCGACGATGTCGCCCACGCACTGCAGCGACATCGCGGTCTCCGGGGTGAGCGTCTCGAAGCGGAACAGGTCCTCCACGGTGAAGCCGAGTTCGGCCAGGGCGATGGAGTGGTAGCCCAGGTCGCCGATGAGGGTCTGCTCCAGGGTCACCGCGCCGTCGGACTGCGGGGCGATCAGGCCGACCAGGGTGACCAGCAGGTCGGGTATCTCGTCGGCGTTGATCAGGGCCTGGGTGCCGGCGTCGGCCATGGGCGGTTCTCCTTCTGATGGGGTGGTGGAACGGGTACGGCCGGGGTTCAGCTCGCTGAGGGCCGGTAACCGGGGTCGAGGGTGACCGAGATCGGGAGGCGGGAGAGTCCGCTGAGGAAGTTGGAGTAGACGCGCTGCGAGGGCCCCGCGAACTCCATGCTGCGGGCCATCGCCCGCACTCCCTCCAGCACCGCGCCGATCTCGGCGCGGGCCAGGTAGGCGCCCAGGCAGAAGTGCGCGCCGTAGGCGAAGCTCAGGTGCCGGTTGCCGGTCCGGCCCAGGTCGAAGACCTCCGGGCGTTCGAAGACCGTCTCGTCGCGGTTCGCGGAGGCGGTCCAGACCGTGACCACATCGCCCTCCTCGATGAACTCGCCCTCCAGCAGCAGGTCCTCGGTGGCGGTGCGGCCGGAGTGCAGGGCCGGGGTGGTCCAGCGCAGCACCTCCTCGGTGGCCGACTCGATGCTCACCGCCCCGGACCTGAGCGCCGCCCACTGCCCGGGGTGCTCGATCAGCGCCTGCACCGCGCCGATCATCGACAGCCGGGTGGTCTCGTCCCCGCCCAGCAGCAGGCTGTAGCAGTTGAAGACCACCTCGTCGCGGTGCAGCTGCCGGTCCCCGAAGTCGTCCGAGACCAGCAGGCTGACCACGTCGTCCAGCGGTTTCTCGCGCCGGTCCCGGGCCAGTTCGGCGAAGTACAGCAGGATCTCGTTCTTGGCGCTCCAGGTGTCCGCCTCGGTCGGCATACCGTGGTCGGAGCCGAGCGCGGCCGAGGTCAGGCCGAGGATGTGGCCCCGGTCGGAGGCCGGCACCCCGAGCAGGTCGCAGATCGCGGCGATCGGGATGTTCGCCGCCACGTCGGCGGCGAAGTCGCAGTCGCCCCGGCCGAGCGCGTCCTGCAGCAGCGACTGGGTGCTGCGCCGCACGCTGTCGATGACGGGTGCCAGCGCACGCGGGGTGAACGCCTTGAGCAGCACGGTGCGCACGTCCCGGTGCGGTGCGCCGTCGGTGACCGCCAGCATCCGGCCGGCCGCCGAGTCGCCGCCGGTCAGCAGGGTGTCCAGGACGTTGCCCCGCTCGGAGGTGAAGCGGGCGCTGTCGCGGTAGACCGCGGAGACGTCGGCGTGCCGGGAGAGCACCCAGAAGCCGGGGGCGTCTCCGTTCTCCGGGTGACGGTAGACCGGTTGTTCGGTGCGCAGGCGGTGCCACACGGCGGTGAGGTCGTGCTCGGCGTGCACCCCGGGATCCGCGAGGTCGATGGTCTCCAGCGCGTCGGGGTCGAGCAGGGGGCGGGCAGCAGCGGTGGTGGCCATGGGGAAGAGGTGCTCCTGCGTCAGGTCCGGGGCGGCGTCGGCTTGTCGGGCAGGGCGAGGAACGCGGTGGTGGCGCCGGCGGTCTCGCCGCCGTCGACCACGAACTCCTGGCCGGTGATGAACCGCGCCTGGTCAGAGGCGAGGAAGTGGAACATCGCCGCGATCTCGGCGGGGTCGGCGTGCCGCCGCATCGGGATGCAGGCGTTGACCTCGGCCAGCATCTCGTCGGTGTACTCGGCGCGCTGCATCGGAGTGAGCACCGCGCCCGGGGTCACGCAGGCGGTGCGGATCCAGGGGGCGAGTTCGAGCCCGAAGGTCTGGCAGAGCGAGGCGACCCCCGCCTTGGAGGCGTTGTAGTCGGCGTAGAGCGGGTAGCCGCGGGTGCCGTTGACGGAGGCGGTGGCCAGCAGCACGCCCTTGCGGCGCGGCAGCATCCGCTCGGCCGCGGCGCGCCACAGTGCGAGCACGCCGAGCAGGTTGACCTCCAGGGTCCGCCGCGCCTGCGCCTCGGTGATGTCCAGCACGCCGTGGCGCAGGCTGATCCCGGCGTTGGCGATCACCACGTCGAGGCGACCGTGCTCGTCGTGGACGGCGGCGACGGCCCGTTCCACGTCGGACCAGTCGGCGACATCCACCTCGATCCACTGGCCCGGCGCGTCCGCGGCGGGCGGTCGTACGTCGAGGTTGACCACGTGGTCCCCGCCGGCGGCGAAGTGACGGGCGGTGGCCTCGCCGATGCCGCTGGAGGCGCCGGAGACGATGACGATACGGGACGGGTCGTCCAGGTCGGTGGCCATCAGGCGATCACCCTTCCGGTGCCGCCGGCGGGGGCGAGCCCGCGGCGCAGGTCACGGCTGGCAGTGATCTTCTTCAGCCAGCGGTCGGTGCCGTCGTACCGGGCCGTGAAGGCCCGCCGGCCGTGCACGGCGAGGTAGTTGTCCAGTACCACGAGCGTCCCCGGGCCGAGCACGACGTCGCGCTGCACCCGCTCCAGTTCGGCCATCAGCCGGTCCAGGGCCGCCTCGGCGGCCGTGTCGCCGGGCGCGCAGTACATGAACGGCCGGTCCACCCGGAGGTAGGGCGACTCCGCCCGGCCGAACAGCACTGCGGTCGGTTCGGGTTCGTTGAGCATCCGGTACACGTCGGCGAGGGCCGGGTGGTCGGGGTCCTTCGCCTCAAGCTGCCGGATGTGCTCGCTGTCCGGCACGATGTGGAACCGGGGCTGGGCCAGGATCGCGCGGTCCTCGTCGGAGAGCAGCGCGTCGCGGACCGAGGACACGATGGTCGGCACCCGGTCCTGGTTGCGCATGCCCAGCAGCAGCAGGTAGTCGCAGCGGCGCGGGTGGAAGCCGTCCTCGGTGTGGAACTCCAGCAGCGTCTGGCTGCCGTGGCCGCTCTGCCGCTCCTCGTCGCCGGGGATCGGCAGGATGTTCTGGATCATCCGGCCGGCCTGGAGCGTCTCCCAGGCGAACGGCTCGCCCAACACCATCGCGCACAGCCCCAGGTAGAGCTCCTGCTCGGCGCTGGCCTTGGCAGCGGCCGCGGCGTCCCAGTGGGACGGGGTCGGGCCGATCGCCCGGTCGTCCACCGGGAAACCGTGGATCAGGCAGGCGGCGGCGGGCTCGGTGCGGCGGAAGGTCTCCAGGAAGTACCGCAGTGCGAAGGGGACGTCGGCGGCGGCCTGCCAGGCCCGGTCGTAGAACTCCGGGGTCGCGGGGTCCGGGAAGCGGTCCCGCAGGCCGTCGGCGAGCACCTTCAACTGCTCGGCGTCGTCCGCGCTGAGCGTGAGTTCCATCGGGGGTTCGGTTGGCGGTTCGGTCGTGGACATCGGTGGGGCCTCCGTGAACGGGACGCTGGTGACCCGCGGCCGGGCGGGCCGTGGCGGCCCCTCGCAGGCCGCGGTGCCGGGCGGGAGCGCGCTGCCCTCCGCGAGCAGCACGTCGACCAGGTCGACGAGATCGGCGACGAACAGCAGTTCGCGGACCGGCTCGGGCGGCAGGTGGGGCAGCGACAGCAGTCGGGCGACGGCGTCGGCGAGCCGCTGCAGCGAGGCGGGCTCGTAGCCGAGGTCGGTGCGCAGCCGGCACTCCTCGGTGAGGTCGGCGACGGCGCGCGGCGCGGTGGCGCGGATCGCGTCGTGGAGCGCGGCGGTCAGCGCGGGGAAGTCCACCGAGGCCAGCTCGACGGGTCGGTGCCGCTGCCGGGCGGCGGGGCGGGGCTCGGTCGTCATCGTCGCCCCCGCTCAGGCCGGGACGGGCACGGGCTGCAGGGGCGCGGTGCTGAGCCGGCCGGCACCGAAGTCCTGCCACATCACCCGGCGCCTCGGCTTGCCGCTGGAAGTGACCGCGATGCCGCCGCGCGGCAGTACCGCGGCCAGCAGCCCGGCGTCGTCCAGCTGCTCGCGCAGCACCTCGGCGGCGAGGGCGGCCCAGCCCGGGCCGGGCGCCTCCATGGCGACCACGCCGGTGGCCCGGCCCTCGTGCACCCCGAGCAGCACCGCGACCCGCCGTTCCGGGATGCCGCGCCGCACCAGCTCCTCCTCCAGGCTCTCGGCGAAGACCATGCCGCCGCGCACCTTGAGTCCGTCGCCGATCCGGCCGATCACGAACAGCTGCCCGTCCCGCAGGAAGCCGGCGTCGCCGGAGCGCAGCAGGTCCCCGGCCAGGGCGGTGCCGGAGGCGGAGCCCGGGTCGCCGGTGTAGCCGGAGGCAAGGGCGGCGCTGCGCACCTGGATCTCGCCGACCCGGCCGTCCGGCAGCGGGGTTCCGTCCTCGTCGACGATCAGCACCTCGACGCCGTCCAGGGGACGGCCGCAGCCGGTGACCTCCGCGTCGCCGCCGCCGTCCGACGGACCGTCACCATCGGTGTCGGGCGCGGCGGCGGTCCAGCCCTCGCGCAGCGGCAGGCCGGTGACCGCCAGGGTGGCCTCCGCACCGCCGTACGCGGGCAGCAGCGCGCGGTGGTCGAACCCGTACGGGCCCAGCAGGGTGTGGAAGTCACGCAGCACCTGCGGGTCGATCCGTTCCGCTCCCAGGATGACCGAGCGCAGCGAGTCGAAGCGCAGCCCCTCCAACTCGGTGCGGCGGACCCGGCGCAGGATGTACGCGAGGCCGAAGTTGGGCATGGCGGCCAGGCCGACCTGCTGGTCGCTGATGCAGCGCAGGTACCGCAGCGGCGAGCGGATGAAGTCCTCGGGCTGCAGCATCCAACCGTCGCAGCCGGTCACCACGATGTTGGCCAGGCAGCCGATCAGGCCCATGTCGTGGTGCACCGGCAGCCAGCTGATGCCGGGCAGCTCGGGTGACCACTCCAGCCAGCGGCGCATCGCGGTCACATTGGCCTGCAGCGAGGTTGCCGGGATCAGCACGCCGCGCGGGGCGCCGCTGGAGCCGGAGGTGAACTGCAGCAGCCCGCCCGGCTCGCGTTCCGGCACGGGGACCGGGTCCACCCCGGCGATCAGTTCCTCGAACAGCACCGGCGCGGGCACGCCCACCGCTTCGGCGGCCCGCCGCACGCTGGCGGCGGAGTCGGCGTCGCAGACCACCAGCGCGGGACGGGCGGCCCGCAGCATCTCCCCCAGCCGCCGCTCGTACTCGTCGGCGCGCCGGAAGGCGAACGAGGGGGCGATCGAACACGCCGTCAGACCGGCCGCGAAGGTGCCGAAGAGGGAGGCGACGAAGCCCGGACTGGAGGGCAGGATCACCGCGACCACGTCCGGCCCGCGCAGCCCCCGGTCACGCAGGGCTCCGGCGGTGCGCAGCGCCAGCTCGGCCAGCCGCTGGTAGGACCAGTCGGTCCAGCCGTCACGAGGTGCGGCGAAGTGCAGGCCGCGGTCGGCCGGGGGCTCGACCAGCCACTGCACCATCGTCCTGTCGTCGATGTCCGTCATGGCGAGCAGTCACTCCCCGTGGGTCTCCGGTGGGCCGATTCGCCACACATCGTCGCGATCCGCCGGTGCGCCGAGCCAGGAAACTCTCCGGCAGTTCGCCCGGAACGAGCCGGAAGCTCCGTGCTTGCCGGTCGATTGCCTGGGAACCCGGCTGCGGGGGCGAAACAGTGAGCAACTGCCCCGGCATGCGCGTCGAGAAGGACGGTAGTGACCATGAGCGTCCCCGCTGGATCCGGCGGATCCTTCCCCCTGACCACCGCACAGCTGGGGGTCTGCCTGGCGCACCACCTCGGTCCCGACGGGTCCACGTACAACCTGGCCAAGTACGTCGAGATCCTCGGTCCGGTGGATCCCGCCGCCTTCGAGGCCGCGTTGCTGCAGGCCGGACGGGAGTGCGGGGCCTTCGACATCCGGCTGGTGCTCGCCGAGGACGGCCGCACCCCGGCGCAGGAGGTCCGGCCGACGTCGCAGACGCCACGATTCGTCGACCTGACCGGCGAGGCGGATCCGGAGAGCGCCGCCCAGGACTGGATGGACGCGGACTGGCGGGCCCCGGTCGACCTGATGGACGGCAGCCTCTTCACCGACGTGCTGTTCCGGGTCGAGGGCGAGCGGTACTTCTGGTACAGCCGCTGCCACCACGTGCTGGTGGACGGCTACGGCGACGAACTGCTCACCCGGCGGATCGCCGCGCTGTACACGGCGGCGGTGCTCGGCGACTCCGACACACTGACCGACAGCGCATTCCAGGGCGGGCCGCGCGAGCTGGTCGCCGACGAGGAGGCGTACCGCGCCTCGCCCCGCTACGCGGAGGACCGGGCCTACTGGGTCTCCCGGTTCGCCGACCTGCCGCCGGTGCCCCACCTCGGCGCCACCGCACCGGAGCAGGTCACCGGCACCGGCCTGCGCCGGCGCAGCCGACTGTCGGCGCGGGACCTCGACCGGCTCCGCGCCGCCGCCCGGGAGGGCCGCACCACCTGGACGGTGCTCCTCGCCGCCGCCGTCGCGGCGTACCTGCGGACGGCCACCGGCCTCGACGAGGTCACCGTCGGCATCCCGGTGACCGGACGCCGCCCCGCGACCCTGCGCACACCCGGCATGCTGGCCAACGAGTTGCCGCTGCGGGTGGACGTCAGCCCCTGGCAGACCAAGCGGGAGCTGCTGCGCCAGGTCGCCGGCGGCCTGTCCGACCTGCTCCGGCGCCAGCACTACCCCTACGACGACCTGCGGCGTGAACTCGGCGTGGAGGAACCGCTGTTCGGGCCCACGCTGAACATCTTCAGCTTCGAGGAGAAGCTCACCTTCGGCGGGCTGCCGACCGTGCAGCACCGGCTGGCCAACGGCCCGGTGCGGGACCTCAACATCACCGTGTCGGTCGGTGCGGCCTCCGGCATCGGGGACGGGCTGCTGATCGACTTCGACGCCAACCCGACGGTCTACGGGCCCGCGGAGGTCGAGGCGCACCAGCGGCACTTCCTGGCGCTGCTGAACAGCCTGGTCGAGGCCGGACCTGAGGTGCCGGTGGGCCGGATCGGCGTCCTCGGCGCTGCCGAGCGGGCCGAGGTACTCGCGCGCAGCACCGGCGCACCGGTCACGGGCGCGCCGGCCTCGGTGCTGGACATGTTCACCGCCCAGGTCGAGCGGACGCCGGACGCCCCGGCGGTGATCGCCGACGACCAGGACCTGACCTACCGGCAACTGGACGAGCAGGCAGGCCAGTTGGCCGCCGCCATCCGGCCCCGCCTGCACGGCGTCGAGCCCAGGGTGGCCATCCTGCTCGAACGCTCGTCACGTACGGTCATCACCGCGCTGGCGGTCCTCAAGGCCGGCGGGGTGTATGTGCCGCTGGACCACCACGCCCCGCACGAACGGCACACCACCGTGCTGGCCCAGGCCGACGCCCAACTGCTGATCACCGACCGGCCCCACCCCACCGACCTCCCCGTCCTGGACCCGGACGCCCGTGCTAACGCAGCTGAGGCTGACCCTGTCCACCCGGACGCGCTGGCGTGCCTGTTGTTCACCTCCGGGTCCACCGGTGTCCCCAAGGGGGTGGCACTGACCCACCGGGGCATCACCGACCTGGTCCGGGACCACGGCTTCAGCGGCGCGGCGAACCGCATCCTGCTGCACGCCTCCC
>NZ_JBHEZX010000020.1:0-151696 GCF_042511045.1 Streptacidiphilus alkalitolerans | reverse complement strand
CCTGGACGCACACCTCCTCCAACCAGCTGACGGTGACCACCGGCGGGGCCCAGCTGTGCCTGGACGCCTCCGGCAACGGTACGAGCAACGGCACCAAGGTGGTGACCTGGACCTGCAACGGCCAGACCAACCAGCAGTGGCAGCTCAACGCCAACGGCACCGTCACCGGCATGCAGTCCGGACTCTGCCTGGACGTCACCGCCAAGTCCACCGCCAACGGCGCCCTGGCCGAACTCTGGACCTGCAACGGCCAGACCAACCAGCAGTGGACCCTCAACTAGGGTCCTGGGACCTGATGTGCCGGTGAGCCGGCTTCTTGGTGGTACTGGTTTCACCATCGGACCGGGTCCTGGGCGTATGGCCCGCACTGGTCGCGGTGCTCTAGGTTCGAACCGTGATGATTCCTCCCGGGCTGCGGCGCTCGGTCCTTCGGGCGCGGCGGGACGCCGGCTTCCTGGCTGCCGGTGTCCTGCCGCACCTGGGGCTGATCCCGGTGTGGAGCTGGGGCGTGACGACCACTGCCGAGACCGGGAACTGGCCGCTCACGCTGCCCGTCTCGGTCGCCGTGATCCTGCTCGGTGTGCCGGTGCTGACGGCTGTTCAGCGGGCCCGGCACCGGGTGCTGCTCGGCGTGTTCCTCCCCCGGCCGACGCCCGCGCCGGAGCAGCAGTGGCCGTGGGCGGCGGCCGTCCGTTGGCTCCGCGCGCCGCGCACCTGGAGGCAGCTCGGCTACCACCTCCTGCTGGGCCCGGTCCTGGCGGTGCCGGAACTGCTGGTGCTCATGGCGCTGCCCGTGGGCCTGGCGGGCGCCACCTGCTCCGCCTGGGCGTGGGCGCTGCCGGTGCGGGTGCCCGAGGAGTGGTTCGGCGCCACGACGCAACTGCCGTGCTACACGCTGGGCGGACTCGTCCTGCTCTGCGCCGTACCGTGGGCGGCGGGGGTGGCGGCCCGCGGTGAGTCGCGTGCGGCGATGGCCCTGCTCGGGCCCAGCCCGGCCCAGCAACTCCGGGAGCGGGTCGACGAGTTGGACCAGAGCCGCAGCGGCCTGATCGAAGCCGTCGACGCCGAGCGCCGCCGCATCGAGCGCGACCTGCACGACGGCACCCAGCAGCGGTTGGTCTCGCTCGCGGTCAACCTGGGCCTGGCGATGGCCACCCAGCCCGACCTGCCGGCCGGAGCCCGCGAAGCGCTCGCCGGGGCGCACCTGGAAGCCAAGCAGGCGATCGAGGAACTCAACGACCTGGTACGTGGCCTGCATCCGGCCGTGCTCGAAGACCGGGGCCTGGACGCGGCGCTGTCCGGACTGGCCGCCCGGGCGCCCCTGCCGGTGCGCCTGCGGGTCGATCTGGCGGAGCGGGCGGCGCCGGCCGTGGAGTCGGTCGCGTACTTCGTGGTCTCGGAGGCGCTGACCAACGTGACCAAGCACGCCCGCGCGACGCGGGCCGACGTGACCGTCCGGCGGGTCGGTAAGGTGCTGCGGGTGAACATCACCGACGACGGGCTGGGCGGGGCCGACGCCCGCGCCGGTACGGGACTGAGCGGGCTGGCCAAGCGGGTCGGCTCCATCGACGGCACCCTGCAGGTCAGCAGTCCCGTCGGCGGACCGACCACAGTGACGGCGGAGTTGCCGTGCGAGCGGTGATCGCCGAGGACTCGGTGCTGTTGCGGGTCGGCCTGGTCAAGGTACTGGAGATGGGCGGGTTCCAGGTCGCCACCGAAGTCGGGGACGGCGAGGCACTGTTGGCGGCGGTGGCGCAGCACCGGCCCGGACTCGCGCTGGTCGACGTCCGGATGCCGCCGGGCTTCACCGACGAGGGGGTGCGCGCCGCGGTGGAGATCCGTCGGCGCTGGCCGGGGACGGCGGTGGTGCTGCTGTCGCAGTACGTGGAGGAGCGGTACGCGACCGAGCTGCTCTCCACCAGTACCGGCGGCGTCGGCTACCTGCTCAAGCAGCGCGTCGCCGATGTGGCGGAGTTCGTGGCGGCGGTGCGGCGGGTGGCGGAAGGCGGCACGGCACTGGATCCGCAGGTCGTCTCACAGCTCCTGCTGCGCCGCGACCTGGACCCACTGAGGCGGCTCACCCCGCGCGAACGCGACGTCCTCGGCGTCATGGCCGAGGGCCGCTCCAACGCCGGCATCGCGCAGGCACTGGTGGTCAGCGAGAGCGCGGTGGCCAAGCACATCAACAACATCTTCGCCAAACTCGACCTCCCCACCGCCGACGCGGACCACCGCCGCGTCCTCGCGGTGCTGAGGTTCTTGGCGGCGTCGGGAACGTGACCGGCCGCCGCACATGGTCGACCGGACGGAACCCAGCGGCGGCCGGGGCCAGGCGGAGCACGGAGGTGCGGTGCCGGGCTTACCCGGCACCGCACCGCACCGAGGTGCTGGTCAACGAGCGGTCAGCGTCCACAGGTGGTCGGCAGTCCCGTTGTCGTTCCACTGCAGGACCTGGGCGCCGGAGGCGGTGCTCATGCCCGTCACCCCGAGCAGCAGGCCGCTGTTGTCATTCTTGATCTTGTAGTGGCCGCTTCCGTCCGGGGTCACCGACCACAGGTGATCCGTGGTCCCCGAGTCGCCCCAGATCAGCGCGGTCCCTCCGTTGCTGGTGCTCATGTTGGTGATGCCCAGCAGCAGGCCACTGGCCTTGTTGACGATCTTGTACATGCCGGAGCCCGCCGAGACGAGGGTCCAGGTCTGCGTGGCGCTGGTGGATACGGTGGCTTGGTCGACCAGCGTGCCCTGGGCCGTGCCGGAGTTCTGGGTGTCCAGGGCCAGCCCGCTGTTGACGTTCTTGATCTGGTACGTGCCGGCCGGCGAGCTGCTGCTGCCGCTGGACGGAGTGACCACCAGGTGGTAGCCGTAGGCGGCGTTCATCGCGGAGACGGGTACGGTGATCGACCCGTTGCTGACGGCGTAGTCGGACTCGGACAGGGTGCTGGGGCCGGCCACCGCGACAGTACGCCCGGGCGACGGGGTGTACTCGACCTTGACGTGGACGGTGCTGCCGAAGCCGGCAAGCCCGTTGACGGTCACCGCACTGTCGCCCGAGCCGCCGCCGAAGACGACGCTGAGCTGGTTGCCCGCGCTGTTGAGAGCAGCCGCCCCGTCGATGCCGGTGTTCGCGGGCGGGGTGGTGGTGACCATGTTGCCGCTCATGTCGGCGTACCACTTGTAGAGCCAGTAGGCGCCGTTGGGTGAGCCGCCCTGGCCGGTGAGCAGGTCGCCGAGGGCGCCGGACTGGTTCCAGAACGCAAGCTCGGCGTCGTGGATGCCCAGCCGCTCGAACTTGGCGATGTAGCCGACCAGGGCACCGGGGACGCCCACCTGGGACGGCGCGGCGTACTCCTCGATCGCGATCGGGCGGGGAGTGATGCCCAGGTTCTTCTCGATGTTCGTGACGGTGGCCACGTCACCCGCGATCTTGGCGGAGTTCTCCAGCTCGTGCCAGGCCAGGATGTCAGGCACGGTGTTGGTGGCGACGGCGTTCTGCAGGAAGTTCTGCATGTCGCTGATGTTGTCCGAGAGGCTGGGGCCCTGGATGGGGGTCGTCGCGTCCTTGGACCTGACCTCGCGGTAGGTCTTCGTCCAGAAGTCCTCGAAGGTGCCGTTGGAGGAGAGCCAGGTGTTGTCGGACTCGTTCCACAGCGCGTACGCGGCGAGGTTGGTGATCCCGGAGGCCTTGACCTGCGCGATCTGCTGGTCCACCAGGGTGAACCAGTTGTTCCAGCTGAACTGGTAGGGCCAGCCCGGGTAGGCGTCCGAGAGCCGGTCCACGACCTTCGCGCCGGCCCGAGCCGCCTCGGGGGCCACGACCAGGATGTCGCCGGACCCCTGCTGGTGGCCGCCCGCGGGCATCTGGACGAAGGTGTTCGGCTTGATCGCTTCGACCAGGCTGTCGGACGGGGTGGTCGCGTTGGCGAGCCCGTACAGCGAGCCGGTGGCGACGTGCGTCACCGGCCGGAACGGCGCGTTGGCGCTCACCACGAGGGTGGTGGATGCGCCGGCCGCCGCATGGGCGGAGGGCGCGGCGAGCGCGGCCCCGGCCGCGAGCAGGCCGATCGTGCTGAGCAGGGCGACGGTTCGCCCTGCCCGGGGTCCGTTGAGGCTCGTGAGTGTGTTCACGGGAGTGCTCTCCTGGATGAGTGGATGGGGACTCAGGGGTGGGTGGAGTGAAGAGCAGTGCTGCGGCCGTGATGAGGGTCCAGGCGCATTCCGAACATTTGAGCAAACGATTTTTCAAGCCGGAACCTATGGTTGACCTGGCGTAGCGTCAAGAGAGTTCACAGCGGGAGTTTCGGTTTGCTCATGTCTGTCCAAGGGCCCGGCTGGATGCGATGATGGCTGCACACAGGTATGGAGAGCAAAGGATTGCGCGTGCAGGAGTCGGATCGCACGACGGCGAGGACAAGAAGGGCCACGTTGACGGACGTGGCAGCTCTCGCCGGCGTGAGCGTGGGTACGGCCTCCAAGGCCCTGAGCGGAAACGGCCGGATGAAGGCCGAGACCCGGCAGCGGGTGCTGGAGGCGGTTCAGTCCCTGGACTTCCGTCCCAACCAGCAGGCGCAGAACCTGCACACCGGTCGCAGCTGGACCGTGGGGCTGATGACCACGGACGGAATCGGCCGCTTCAGCACTCCGGTGCTGCTCGGCGCGGAGGACGCGCTGGGGGCGGGCAAGATCTCGGTGCTGCTCTGCGACACCCGGGGCGACCTCATCCGTGAGCGCCACTACCTGCAGAACCTGATGGACCGTCGCGTCGACGGCATCATCGTCACGGGCCGCCGCACCGACCCGCGTCCGCCGCTGTCCGACATCCCTGACGGCGTGCCGGTGGTCTATGTGCTCTCTCCCTCCACGAACGCTGCCGACATGTCCGTGGTGTCGGACGACGCCCACGGCTGCCGTCTGGCCGTCGAGCACCTGCTGGCTTCGGGACGGACCCGAGTGGCCCACATCACCGGCCCCGCGCACCATGCGGCAGCAGTCGACCGGGCCCTGCAGACCGAGCAGTTGCTGGCCCGCTCGTCCCTGCAACTGTCCACCGGGCGCACGCATTTCGGAGACTGGAGTGAGGCATGGGGACGCCGGGCGGCAGAAGCCGTGCTCCGGGCGGCCCCCGACACGGACGCGCTGTTCTGCGGCAATGACCAGATCGCCCGCGGTGCCACCGATGCCCTGCGCGAGCGCGGCACGGCCGTCCCCGACCAGGTCGCGGTCGTCGGCTACGACAACTGGGACACCATGGCCCTGGCCGCCCGGCCGCCACTCACCACGATCGACATGGACCTCGGGCAGATCGGCCGTGTTGCCGCCCTGCGCCTGCTGGCGGCCATTGACGACAACGCCACCCCGGGCATACACCCGGTGCCCTGCCGCCTGGTGGTCCGCGACTCCGCGTGACCACCGGCGACGGGGGAGGACGGACCCGGCCGGCCTACTGCCGGGTCCAGTTCTGATTACTGGCGCCGTTGCAGTTCCACAGTTCGACGAGCGCCCCGTTGCTGGTGGCGGCTCCCGTGACGTCCAGGCAGAGGCCGGACAGCAGGTTGGTGACGGTGCCGTTGCTGTTGAGGTTCCACTGCTGGTTGGTTCCGCCGTGGCAGTCGTAGATGATCACCGGGGTGCCGGCGGCGGTTCCGGCGCCGGAGGCGTCCAGGCACTTGTCGCCGTAGACCACGAGCTCCTTGGAGGAGTTGAGGGTCCAGGACTGGTTGGCGCCGCCGTTGCAGTCCCAGATCTCGGTCCTGGTGCTGTTGGCGGTGCTCGCGTTGGGTACGTCGAGGCACCGGTTGGAGCCCACCCCGCGGAGTACGCCGGCGCTTCCGCCGCCGCCGCCGCTACCGCCGCCCGGGTTGGTGCCGGTGCCCCAGCCCCACTGGAGGCGGTCGAGGCCGGACTGGTCGGTGACGCTCAGGGAGAGGTTGGTGCCGGTGCCGTTGAGCGTGGTGATGGCGCAGGAGGCGTTCTCGCAGGGGCCGGGTCCCTGCGTCTGACTCGCCTGCTTGACACCGGTCCACAGGACTGAGCCCATACCGAGGTTGCGGACGGTGTCGGTGATGGCGTAGAGGTAGGACAGGTCGTTGTTGCCGTCCTTGGGGCCGTTGTAGTTGACGCCGGTGTTCATGGGGACACCGAACTCGGTGAGCACCGCGCGGTCGGCGTAGCCGCATATGTTGCCGGTGAAGTCGTTGACCCAGGCGGCCTCGGTGGTGTGGGAGTCGCCGAACATGCCGTAGATGTGGATCGACAGCAGGGTGCCGGCCAGGCGGGAGTCCGCGCCGACCGCGCACAGGTTCCCGTCGCTGTACAGGCCGGGCACGATGACGTGGTTGCGGGGAAGGCCGGGGTAGCGGGCCAGCCATGCGGCCTCGAAGTTGGTCAGGCTGCCGGCGTTGAAGCCGTACGGTTCGTTCATGATGTCGAAGTAGAAGTTGCTCTTCGCGCCGTATTTGTTGATCATCGTGTCCCACATCTGGTTGAAGGACGCGGTGTCGCTGACCGTTCCGCCCTGCAGCCACGGTGCGACGATGACGTTCATGCCCAGCGCGGTCGCCGCGTCCAGAGCCGCGGTGTAGTCGTTCCACCAAGTACCCGAGGTCGTCGCGGCGTTGAAGCCCAGGCGGACCGTGTTGGCGCCGAGGCTCTGGAATCCCTTGAGGATCGCGGTGGACTTCGTGTACGTGGTGGCGTAGTCGTCCGACGTCGACAGGCCGACCGGGATGTTCGGGCCGGTGATGAAGTTGTCGTTGGGGTCGGCCCAGTTGACCCCGTGGAACTGGCTGGTGGCCGACGGAGTCGCCTGCTGGGCCGGTGCGGCCTGGGTGGATGCGGCCTGGGCCGGGCCTGCGGTCAGCACACCGACCAGCATGAGGAGGACTCCGACCCCGATGCGGGCGGCCAGACGGCCGGGCGGACGTGACGTTGCGATGTTCACGCAGTCTCCTTGCGGGTGGGCGGGTGGCGTGGGGTGGGTATTGTTAGCGCTAACAATTTGCCGGGAAGTCCTGGGTCCTCTCCTCGGCGGGAGAGGACCCAGGACGGAGCGACTTCTCAGGTGGCCTTCACCGTGAGGGTGGGCAGGCCGTTGGTCCCGCTGTAGTTGGCGCCGAAGCCGAAGCTGGTGTTCCCGCCGGGGGCGATGACGTTGTTGTAGGTCATGTTGCCGGCGGTGACCGCGTGGCCGGTCTGGGTGTAGGTGGCGTTCCACATGTTGGTGATGGTCTGGTTGCCGGGGAAGGTCCAGGTGAGCGTCCAGGACTTGGTCGCGGTGGTCCCGGTGTTGGTGATGGTGACGTTGGCGTTGAAGCCCGCGCCCCAGTCGCTGCTGATGGCGTAGGTCGCGGTGCAGCTCGGTCCGGTCGAGGCGGCGGTGGTGGTGACGGCCAGCGCGGCGGAGGCCGCGGAGGTGTTGCCCGCCGCGTCCTGTGCGGTGACGGTGTACGAGTACGCGGTTGCCGCGGTGAGCCCGGTGTCGGTGTACGCGGGTCCGGTGACCGTGGCCACCTTCGTGGAGCCGCGGTAGACGCTGTAGCCGGTGACGGCGACGTTGTCGGTGGAGGCGGTCCAGGTCAGCGTCACCGAGGAGCTGGTCACGTTCGAGGAGACCAGCCCGGTCGGCACCGACGGCGGTGTGGTGTCACCGGTGGCGGCGGCGGTGGTGACGGCCAGCGCGGCGGAGGCCGCGGAGGTGTTGCCCGCCGCGTCCTGTGCGGTGACGGTGTACGAGTACGCGGTCGCCGCGGTGAGCCCGGTGTCGGTGTACGCGGGTCCGGTGACCGTGGCCACCCTGGTCGTGCCGCGGTAGACGCTGTAGCCGGTGACGGCCACGTTGTCGGTGGAGGCGGTCCAGGTCAGGGTCACCGAGGAGCTGGTCACGTTCGACGAGACCAGCCCGGTCGGCACCGACGGCGGCGTGGTGTCGGTGCTGCCGCCGCCGGCCAGGAGCTCGCCGTAGACCGCGTAGGCCATGGCGATGTCCGCCTGCGCCCAGAAGCGGTGGTACGTGAACGTGGGCGCCGCCCCTCCGTTCAGGTAGGTCTGGACCTTCGACCAGCTCGGGTCGTTCTTGTACCAGGACCGGATGGAGATGAAGGTGGCCCCGGGGGCGACCGGGTCCCCGTTGGGCATCTTGCCGGACCAGCCGCTCGGCACGTACACCGTGTCGCCGAACCGGCTGTAGTCGGTCCGGGTCTCCGGCACGGCGATGCCGGTGCTGTCGGCGAACGTCGCCATCGCGTCCAGCAGGCTCTTGGCGAGGGCCGCGGCGGCGCTGTTGCCGGACTTGGCGGCGTAGTACGTCAGCGTCTTGGCGTACGCCGCGGCGACCCCGACGTCGTTGCTGTAGTCCACGACGGTGGCGTGCAGCCCGGCGTTGCTCCCCGGGGTGGTCGGGTTCCAGGTGTCCGGTTGCCCGGACCAGCCCAGGTTGTTGGGGATCTGGAAGCTGCTCGCGGTGACCGTGGTCTTGGAGGAGGCCCACACCACCCACTTGTCCAGCACCGCCTTGGCCTTGGCGTCGCCGGTCACGTAGTAGTACTCCGCGACCCGCTCCATCGACCAGGCCTGGAAGCCGAACCAGTTGTTGCTCGGCGGGTCGTGGAAGACCGGCTCCCAGTCGTACGCCATGCCGTAGAAGGTCGAGGTGCCCGCCGGCGGCGTACCGTAGTCGCCCTCCCAGCTGTTGGTGCAACCGCCGGCGATGGCACCCTCCGCGGACTGCAGCCACTGGTAGAACTCCAGCTGCCGGTTCAGGCTGGCCGACCAGTCGCTCTTCGCCGTCGGCGACAGCGGCGTCAGAGCAGAGACGCTGGACAGGGCCCAGACCGCCAGCGGGTTCTGGTAGCCCTGGTGCGAGGCGCCGTCGCCGATCCGCCAGGCCCAGCCGCCGCCCGGCTCGGCCCCGCCCCAGGCGTAGTACCAGGAGAGCAGGTAGTGCTCGGAACTGCGCCCGGAGCCGGCCGCGCAACCGGTGGCGCTGGTGCAGCTGCCGATCTGCTTGAAGTACTTGTCGAACATCGAGTAGCGCAGGTAGTCACCCATCTTGGCGGCCTTCGCCACCGAGGCCGCGACCTGGCCCTCCGCCCCCTGGGCGGTGGACCAGCGGTACGCCCAGTACGCGGCCTGCACGGCGCGGGCGTCGGCGTCCGGGGCGTTGGTGTACTTCCACTGCTTCGAGTAGCTGCTGTCCTTGACGAACAGGTCGAGGAAGCCGTTGGGGCCGCCGTAGGCGAACAGGTCGGTGGTCGGCTGCGGGATGGTCTCCCAGACCGACTCCTGGGAGCCGCGCTGGTAGCTGTTGATGAAGGAAGGACCGGCCGCGGTGGGGCCGGCCTCGGCGCCGGTACCGGGCGTGTTGCCGTAGCCGTACTTGTTGTCGACGTCCAGCAGCCAGTGCATGCCGTAGATGTCGGCGGTGCCGTAGGTCGACGTCAGCTCGTTGGCCAGCGGGTCCTGGCCGACCGGTACGGAACTGTTGAGCGGGCTGGGGTAGTTGCTGGGGAGCGGCCACTCGGGCGCGTAGGTCGCCGGGGAGCTCGGGTTGTACGAGCTGTTGCTCGGCTGGTCGGCGTGCGAGGGGATGAGGTAGTGCTCGGCCGTCGCCCAGGCGTTGTTGAACGGCGCCCAGTTGCCGGTCACCCGCCCGTAGGTGGCCTCCAGCCACATCCAGAAGCTGAACGCTTCCGAGGTGGTCTGGTGTCCGTAGTCCGGGGCCTCGACGATCAGCGTCTCGACGCTGTGGTACGGGATGCCGGTCGAGCTGAAGTAGCCGTTCGAGGCATTCTTGATCTTGTTGTACTGGGTCAGGAACTGCTGGGTGTAGGCATCGGTCGCAGCCGCCGCGGGCGTCGCGGACCCGGCGGTCGCGGCGCCGGTCGCTGCTGCGGCCCTGCTGAGGGAGGGCGCGGCGACCGCCGCCACCAGCGCGCCGCCGACCGCGGTGGCAAACCGCCTTCTGGACAGGGGATCAGGCATGGCTGGTCTTCTCCTTGGGGTAGTGACGGTTCGGGGGTGCGGTCGCGATACGGGTGCGGTGGTGATGCGGGACGACTGGGAGCGCTCCCATATTGCGGATCAGATCGCTCGTCGGGCTGGACGGAGAGGGCGGCACCATCGATCGGGTGGGAGTCGTCGCACCGAACCCTGCTGTGCCGGTGCGTTCTTGATGCCGAGTCATATGAAGTCAGGGGTCTGCAGGTCCGTCAAGAGGGCTTGCATTCTTCATTAGTCGAACGAATGCCGCAGGAGTCGTCAGGGCCGGGGGTCACCACGGCATGCGGTCGCCGTTCCGGAGCGGACGCCCGCTCCGGAACGGATCCGCCCATGTGGTCATCCGAGGTTCCACTGTTGGTTGCTGCCGCCGTTGCAGGTCCACAGTTCGACCGGAGCGCCATCCGCGGTGGACGCGCCGGTCACGTCGAGACAGAGGCCGGACTGTACCCCGGTGACGGTGCCGTTGGAGTTGAACTGCCACTGCTGGTTCGCCTGGCCGTTGCAGGGCCAGATGATGGCCTTGGTGCCCGCGGTGGTGCCGTGGCCGTTGGCGTCCAGGCAGAAGGTGGAGCCGCCCGCCGACAGGGTCAGTTGGTTCGTCGAGGTGTGCGTCCAGGTCTGGTTGGTCTGCCCGTTGCAGCCCCAGATCTGCTGCTGCGTTCCCCCGGTCGTGCTGCCGTTGGGGTCGTCCAGGCACTTGCCCGCAGCACCGTTCGCGTGCAGGGCGCCGGTGCTGTTGCCGCCGCCGCCGGCGGCGGTGTAGCCGGCCGCGTTGATGTTGGCCTGCACCGCGCTCTCGGTGGCGTCGGAGGGGTAGCCCGAGGTCATCGCGCCCTCGTAGAAGGTTCCGGCGGCGCCGTTGCTGTTGTCGCCGCCGATGCCCAGGAGGATCGCGCCTTCCTTGTGCATGGGGTTGTAGCCCGGAGGGCGCGGTCCGCTGTAGAAGGTGGACAGGCCTCCGGACTGGGCGTTGCCGCCGCGGATCGCCCACTGGTTCGACCCGCCCTTGACGATCGCGGTGGTGAACCGGTAGTTGATCGTCGGGTCACCGGGATTGGGGCTGTTCACATTGGATCCGGAGAACAGGCCGTTCTCCAGGTCGGCCATGATCCACGGGCCGTTGCCGGCCCCGGTGTCCCAGTACTTGGCGTTGCCGAAGTAGATCGCCTCCATGGTTCCGTTGCCGTCGTCGTTGTTGGTGGTCTCGGCATTGCCGTAGTCGAAACAGCACCCGCCGTTGTAGTGCGTGCCGTCCAGCACGTCGTACAGGCCCTCGGGGCTGTCCCCGGTGGCGACCCCGTTGGTGGTGTCGTCCCGGTACCCGATGCCGGGGGTGACGGACACGCCGTACGCCTCGTGCCCGCCGACGGTGACCGGCGCGGCGACGGCGTTGGCGGGGTTGTCGGGGGTGTGCACATACCCGCCCGCGGGCGCCGGAGTCAGGTTGTTGGCCCGCCCGGACTGGTCGTAGACCACGGTGATCACACAGGAGGCGCCGGCGCAGAAGGAGTCCTGCGCGGGAGCGTTGGCGACTCCGCCGGCGGAGAGCAAACCGACGTTCATGGTCGCGTTGTCCGAGGAGCGCCGCACCTGGTACAGCGGACCGTTGTATGCCCCGTACAGCGCGCGTGTTGTCGAATGCGCGGCCACACACGGCGTGCCACCTGCGGCGTAGATGTCACACGGACCCTGCGACGCGGCCTGCGCGGTACCGGTCGTGGCCGCCGTGCCGACGAACGCGCCGAGCAGGATGGTGATCCCGGCCCCGAGACTGCCGAGGCGTCGGCGGCTCCATGGGGTTGCTTTCATTGTGTTGTCTCCTCGCTTCACCCTGCATGGTCGTAGTGAGCGCTAACAGGACGGGGCAGATGCTGCTCGGCCCTCCGCAACTCGTCAAGGAGCCATGGGTCGTCTGCGGAGGTCCGCACGGAGCGGGGGCGGCAACGAAGGGGCCTGACGGACGGAAGCCGCACATCTTTCGCTTCTGAAACTTTCACAGAGGCGGTCAAACCGGTCAGGCTTAACTGCCAGGAAACAAGGAAGACATTCCATGACTCCTTGACAGCTCGCGGACACTGAGGCAGCGTCATCATTCCGAAACACGCCTGGCCCGAGAGCGCGGTAGTCGAAGGCGCAATGTTAGCGCTCACATCTCTCCGGCAGGCCAACGCCGGCCTGGCTGCCCCAGCAACAGTCCGCGGAGGAAGAGATCCCATGTTGAGATCCTGGTACCTGAAGTCCCGCCTGCTCGGCGTTCTCCTGGCGGTCGTCGCCGCGATCGGTGTGAGCCTGCCTGCCGCATCCCGGGCCGCCGCCGCCTCGTTGACCCAGATCACGAACTTCGGCAACAACCCCACCGGCCTGCAGATGAACCTGTACGTGCCGAACAGCGCCAAGGCCAACGCGCCGATCCTGCTGGCGCTGCACGGCTGCCAGGGCTCCGGGCCCTACCTGTACTCCAGCACCGACTTCGGCTCGCTGGCCGACCAGTACGGGTTCATCGTCATCTACCCCTCGACCAACCCCGGCGGCAGCTGCTGGGACGTCTCGTCCAACCAGGCGCTGACGCGCAACGGCGGCAGTGACCCGGTGGGGCTGATGTCGATGATCACGTACACCGAGCAGCACTACGGCGGGAACCCCAACGCGGTGTACGTCACCGGTGAGTCCTCGGGCGGGATGATGACCAACGTCATGCTCGCGGACTACCCGGACGTGTTCAAGGCGGGCTCGGCGTTCATGGGCGTGCCCTACCACTGCTTCTACACCAACTCGGTACGCGGCTGGAACGGGCCCTGCGCCGGCGGCCAGGTGTCGATGACCCCGCAGCAGTGGGGTGACCTGGTACGCAGTGCCGATCCGGGCTACACCGGGCCGCGCCCCCGGGTGCAGTTGTGGCACGGCACCGCCGACACCACCCTGAACTACAACAACCTCGCCGAAGAGACCAAGCAGTGGACCAACGTCCTCGGGGCGAGCCAGACCCCGACGTCGAGCGACACCCCGGTCGCCAACTGGAACCGGACCCGGTACGCCAACAGCTCCGGCATCACCCAGGTCGAGGCGTACAGCGTCGTCGGCGCCGGGCACCAACTGCCGATCCAGGGGACCCAGATGGCTGCCTATGCCATCCACTTCCTGGGCCTGGACGGCAGTGGTGGCGGCGGAACCACCGGCGGCGGTACCGGTGCGCTGCACGCGGTGGGTGCGGGTAAGTGCCTGGACGACCCCAACTCGACCACCACGCTGGGCACCCAGCAGCAGATCTACAGCTGCAGCGGCGCGGCCAACCAGACCTGGACCCACAACTCGTCCAACGAGCTGACGACCACGGTCGGCGGCACCACCCTGTGCCTGGATGCCAACGCCAAGGGCACCGTCAACGGCACCAAGGCGATCGTCTACAGCTGCAACGGCCAGACCAACCAGCAGTGGAACCTCAACGCCAACGGCACCGTCACCGGCGTCCAGTCCGGCCTGTGCCTGGACGTCAGCGGAGCCGCCACCGCCAACGGCTCCCTGGTCCAACTGTGGACCTGCAACGGGCAGAGCAACCAGCAGTGGACCCTCGGCTGACCGGCCTCCGGCACCCCCCCCACAAACCCCGTAGTGGAAGGAGCAGAATCATGCCCGCACCGAAAAGGCGCACCCAGCGCCGCAAAGGCGTGTCGCTCGCGGCAGGCCTGAGCGTGCTCGTCACATGTGCGCTGGCGGTCGTGGTTCCGTCCGGTCCGGCGTACGCGGCGGACAGTGCGTCGATCAACGGAGCGACGACCTACCAGACGATGGCCGGGTTCGGCGCCTCCGAGGCGTTCGGCGAGGCGGGCACCGTGATGAACGCCTCGGCGTCGGTCCAGCAGCAGGCGCTGGCCGACCTGTACAGCCCGACCACCGGGGCGGGACTGACCATCCTGCGCAATGAGATCGGTGCGGACCCGGGCAATACGATCGAACCGAACAGCCCCGGCGGCCCCAACGGGACGCCGACCTACCTGCCGATGTCGCAGACGGGCCAGGACCAGGGCCAGCTGTGGTTCGCGCAGCAGATCAAGAGCCGCTTCGGCGTCACCAACGTCTACGCGGATGCCTGGAGCGCCCCCGGGTACATGAAGACCAATGGCTCCGCGGACAACGGCGGCCAGGTCTGCGGTTCCGCGGGAGCCTCCTGCTCCAGCGGCGACTGGCGCCAGGCCTACGCCAACTACCTGGTGCAGTACGCCAAGGACTACGCCGCGGCCGGGGTGCCGCTGACCTACCTGGGGCCCTCCAACGAGCCCGACTACACCACCAACTACGACAGCATGAGCATGAGCCCGGCGCAGATGGCCAGCGTGCTCGACGTACTCGGACCGACCATGAAGAACTCCGGCCTGGCCACCCAGCTCTCCTGCTGCGCCGCCACCGGCTGGCCGGTGGCCGGCCAGTACGCCGCCGCGATCGAGGCGGACCCGACCGCGCTGGCCGACACGGCGGTCGCCACCGGCCACGGCTACAGCGGCGCGCCCACCTCGCCGCTGCCCGGCTGGAACAAGCCGGCCTGGGAGACCGAGTGGTCCACCTTCGAGGGCTTCAGCACCGCCTGGGACGACGGCTCCGACGCCTCCGGAATGACCTGGGCCCAGCACATCCACCAGGGCCTGACCGGTGCGAACCTCAGCGCGTACCTCTACTGGTGGGGCAGCACCACCCCCTCGGAGAACGGCGACAACGAGGGCCTGCTGGAGATCAACGGCAACTCGGTCGTCCCGACCGGCAGGCTGTGGGCCTTCGCCAACTACAGCCGCTACATCCACCCCGGCGCCGTACGCATCGGCGCGAGCAGTTCCAACAACTCGGTGGAGCTGAGCGCGTTCAGGAACACCGACGGCTCCTTGGCCGTCGTGGCGCTCAACACCGGTGGCAGCGCCGACACGATCGGCTACTCGCTGGCCAACACCGGTGTGGCCAACGGCGCCACGGTGACCCCGTACCTGACCAACGGCTCCAACAATGTCGCGGCCCAGGCGGCGACGACCGTCGCCGGGGGCGCCTTCACCGGGACCGTGCCGGCCCGCTCGCTGGTGACGTACGTGATCCCGGGCGGGGGAGTGAGCGGCAACACCGTCACGGTGACCAGTCCGGGCGCCATGACCGGGACGGTCGGCCAGTCGGTGAACGGCCTGCAGATCCAGGGTACGGACTCGGCGTCCGGCCAGACACTGACCTACACGGCGAACGGCCTTCCCAACGGACTGTCGATCTCCTCGTCCGGCCTGATCACCGGGACACCGAACGCGGCCGGGACCTTCAACGTCAAGGTCACCGCGACCGATCCGACCGGTGCGTCAGGATCCGCATCGTTCACCTGGACCATCAACGGTTCCACCGGCAGCGGCTTCCCGAGCGGTTACCACACGCTGGTGATCGCGAAGAACAGCCTGTGCCTGGACGTGTACGGCAACACCGGCAACACCGGCGCGGTGATCGACCAGTGGACCTGCAACGGGCAGGGCAACCAGCGGTTCCAGTTCGTCCCGGTCTCCGGCGGCTACGGCGAGCTCCAGGCGCAGAACTCCGGCCAGGACGTGACCGTGGCCAACGGCTCCACCGCCCAGGGCACCCCGGACATCGTCCAGCAGCCGGTCAACGGCTCGGCGGCCGGCCTCTGGCTGCCCCAGCAGCAGTCCGACGGTTCCTGGCAGTTCAAGAACCAGAACAGCGGCCTGTGCCTGGACGTGTACGGCGCGGGCAGCAACACCGGCCAGCAGTTGGACCAGTGGCCCTGCAAGAACGCACCCGGCACCAACCAGGACTTCAACGCCCGCTGACCCACTCGCCGATCGAGAGGTTTGACACCGATGTTCCGAGCAAATCGCCGCGTCTGCCTGGCCGTCGCACTGGCCGGCACCCTCGGACTGTCGCTGGCGATGGTGCCGGCGTCTCCCGCCTCGGCTGCCAACGAGGTGGTCCAGAAGTGGCTGACCACCACGGATCTGAGCCAGCACCTGACGCAGCAGGCCAACCTCGGCTTCTCCGCGTCGTCCGGTTCGGCGACCATCAGCGTCGACAGCACGCAGAAGTTCCAGAGCATCGTCGGCTTCGGCGCCGCCATGACGGACACCTCCGCCTGGCTGCTGTCCGACAAGCTGAGCAGCGCCGCGCACACGAGCCTGATGAACGCGCTGTTCAGCCCGAGCCAGGGCATCGGCATGAGCTGGGTCCGGGTTCCGATGGGCTCGTCGGACTTCTCCGCCACCGCGCAGCCGTACTCGTACGACGACAACCTCTCGGTCTCCACGGGCACGACGGTCGGCGTGGGTTCCGGCCGCTGCCTCGACGACACCGGCAACCCGGCGAACGGCGTGCAGGTCTACATCTGGGACTGCGCCGGCGGCAACGCCAACCAGCAGTTCAGCTACACCAGCGGGTCGGCGCTGCAGATCGCCGGCAAGTGCCTGGACGCCAACGGCCGCGGCACCGCCAACGGCACCAAGGTGATCCTCTACACCTGCAACGGCCAGCCGAACCAGCAGTGGAAGCTCAACATCGACGGTACGATCACCGGCGTGCAGTCCGGGCTGTGCCTCGACGTCACCGGGGCGGCCACGGCCAACGGCTCGCCGGCCCAACTGTGGGCCTGCAGCGGCCAGAACAACCAGAAGTGGACCCGCCCCGACCCGGCGCTCGCGAACTTCTCGATCGGGCACGACCTGAACTACATCATTCCGGACCTGAGGGAAGCGCTGGCGCTCAACCCGGGCCTGAAGCTCATGGCGAACCCGTGGAGCCCGCCGGGCTGGATGAAGGCCAACGGCCAGATGAACAACACCAACGACGCCGGAACACTGCTCGCGTCGAGCTACGGACCGCTGGCGCAGTACTTCGTGAAGTTCCTGCAGGGCTACGCCGCGCAGGGCCTCCCGGTCTATGCGATCACCCCGCAGAACGAACCGTCCTATGCCACCGCCTACCCGGGCATGGAGTTCAGTGAGCAGAACGAGGCCGGCTTCGTCGCGAACAACCTCGGCCCGGCCCTCGCCCAGGCGAACCTCGCCCCCGCCGTGCTCGGCACGGACTTCAACACCAATGTGCTCAGCGGCTACGCCGAACCGCTGATGCAGGACGCCGGCGCGAGCAAGTACCTGGCCGGCACCGCCTGGCACTGCTACGCGGGCGGGCTGAACGCCATCGGAACCATGCAGGCGGCATTCCCGACCAAGGACAACTACGAGACCGAGTGCTCGGACGGCATCGACCCGCAGAACGCGATCGAGACCTTCATCCAGAGCACCCGCAACTGGGCGCGGAGCGCCACGATGTGGAACATCGCCGAGGACCAGAACAACGGCCCGGTGATCGCCGGCGGCTGCAACGCCTGCACCCCGCTGGTCACCGTCAACCAGAGCACCGGGAACGTGACGTACGACGCCGGCTACTACTCCGTCGGACACTTCAGTAAGTTCGTCCTGCCCGGCGCCAAGCGCATCGCCTCCAGCACCACCGCGAACCTCGACGGCGTCGCGTTCCAGAACCCCAACGGCTCGCTCGTGCTGATCGTCGACAACACCTCCGGTTCGACCCAGCCGTTCAGCACCAGCTGGGGCGGGCAGCACTTCAGCGACTCGCTGCCCGGCCACGGCATCGCCACCTATGAATGGACGCCGGCATGACAGCGGACCGACAGGACACGTAGGACCGGATCCGGGCGCGCCGCCTGCTGCTACTCTCCGCCGGTGAGGACTACGGCTGAGGCGGCGCGGCGCTTCCTTCTCGCACGGCACCTGCTCACCCCTGCGCGCTCTGTCCCGGGCGGTCGCGACGGAGTGCTCGAGGTGCTGCGGCGGTTCGGATCGATCCAGTTCGATCCGATCGCGGTCGCCGGCCGGAACCACGACCTGGTGCTGCACGCGCGCGTCGCCGACTACGACCCCGCCTGGTGCGACCAGCTCTACGAACGCCGTGAGATCTTCGAAGCGACCAACAAGGCGCTGTCGTTCATCCCGGCGGGCGAGTTCCCCTGGTTCCGGCTGGGATTCGGCCGCAAGGGGCCGCGCTTCCACGCCCGGATCCTGGCCGAGAACGCCGAGGTGGCCGAACGCGTGCTGGGGCGGATCCGGGCGGAGGGGCCGCTGTCGACGCTCGACTTCGAAGTCGAGCACGGAGCGGCGAAGGACTGGTTCGGGATGCCGGAGAACGTCGTGCGCGCGGTGCTGGAGGCGTACACCGTCAGCGGCGAGATCGGCCTGGCGCGGCGTGAGGGCAACCGCCGGTATTACGACGTGGTCGAGCGGCTGCTCCCGGCCGAGCTGCTGGCCCGGGAGGTGCCGGTACGGGAACAGCTGCGGCACAGGATGCTGTCCCGCTACCGCGCCCACGGCCTGCTCGGCGCCGCCGGGGCCGGTGGCACGTTCGACCGCATCGCCCCGCCGAGGTCGACCCCGGAGCGGGTGGGGCGCGACACCCTGCGCGAGGAGTTGGTCGAGTCCGGTGCGCTGGTGTCCGTCGAGGTCGAGGGTCTGCGCGGCCGGCGCTTCGTGCTGGGCGAGGAGTCCGCGCTGTTGCAGGCGCCGCCGGAGCCGGTGGCCTCCGTGGCGTTCATCGCCCCGTTCGACGCACTGTTGTGGGACACCGCGCTGCTCTCGAACCTGTTCGACTTCCACTACGTGTGGGAGGGCTTCTTCAAGCCGGAGAAGCGCCGCTGGGGCTACTACGTGCTCCCGATCTGCTTCGGCGACCGCTTCGTGGGCCGGATCGAACCGCGGATCGACCGGGACCGGGCCCGTGTGCAGGTGCTCGACCTCTGGTGGGAGGACGGCTTCGCGCCGCGCCGCGCCGACGGGTTCGTCGACGCGATGCGCGACGCGCTCCGTGCGTACCTGCGCTTCGCGGGCGCGGACCGCCTGGAGTGGGCACCCCACCTCGCAGCTGAGGAGCGGCTCTTCAACCTCTGCCCGTGACCGAAGGGAGTTGAGTGTTCGTCAGTTCCCTCGCGCTGCGGGCGCGGACCCGCCGCCTGAACCGTCACGCTGTCACCGCGAGGGTCGTGGCCATGGGACGCGGGATCATCCGTGCGGCGGTCAGGCGCGGTCGTGGAGGGTGACGTGGTAGCCGTCGGGGTCGGCGAAGGTGAAGGTCCGGCCGAAGGGGCCGTCGATCGGCGCGGAGACGATGGTGTGACCGCCCGCGACGAGGGCGTCGTGAATGGCCTGGACGTCTGTGGCGTGGAGCCAGATCGCCGCACCGATGCCGGGCCGGTCAACGGACGCCAGGTCGGTGCCGGGAACGATGTCGCGCAGTGCGAACGCGATCGGCTTCGTCTCGAAGACGACGGCGTGCGGAGGGCCGGCCTGCGAGCGGACGAGGCCGAGGTACTGCTCGTAGAACGCCTGTGAGGCGTCGAGGTCGCGGGCCTGGAGCGAGATGAAGTCGGGGCCGGTGGCGGGCATGGTGGTGCTCCTTCTCTTCGTGTCAGCTTCCTGACACAGGCCAATGTATGTCAGAATGCTGACATGAGTCAAAACGACGCAGGCGTCGACCTGGACAAATCACTGGGCTACCTGCTGAAAGAGGCTTCGAGCGCCCTGCGCGCAGCCATGGAGGAGGTGCTGCGACCGCTGGGGATGAGCGTGACCCACTACTCCTGCCTCGAGCTGCTGGCTCAACGGCCCGGCCTGTCGAACTCCGAGCTCGCGCGTGGCGCGTTCGTGACGCGGCAGTCGATGAACGTGCTGCTCCAGACCCTGGAACGGGACGGCTATGTGACCCGGCCCGAGCAGGCACCCGTCGGGAAGGTCCTGCCAGCGCGGCTCACGCCCAGCGGCCGGCGGAGCCTGCGGAAGGCAACCGTGGCGGTCCGGTCCGTCGAGGTCAGAATGCTGGCCAGGATGACCGAGGCCGAGCAGTCGGGGGCGTTCCGGATCCTGCAGAGCATGGTCCATTCCCTGCGCGACGGCAACGACGGCGCTTAGCCCGTTTCCCGGCGCCTCGTCGGTGTCCGTGGATCCAGCCGGGTCGTGGCCGGGGTCAGGCTGGCCGGGGTCAGGCCGGCCGGACGGCTCGCAGCGCGAACATCAGCGGCACCTTCGGCTTGTCCTCCGGCAGCCGCCACCAGCCGCCCTCGTCACGCACCATGTCCGCGAAGCGGGGCCAAGGCAGCAGATCCGTCTCGCGCAGTACGTCCAGCCGCAGCCCCGCACCCGCCACGGCTTCGACGACATCGCCGATCCCGTGCCGCCACTCGTAACTCACCGTCGCGCTTTCCAGCGGCGGTCCGTCGGTGTACGTGCGGGCGTTGTCGATCCGCAGCGGCCCTCTGCCGCCCAGATAGTCCCGGCGCAGCCGCAGCTGCCCCGGTTCCTCGTCCGGCTGGGGAGTGGGGCCGAGCGAGTTGAGCAGCGGGTGGAACTCCACCAGGTACAGCACCCCGCCCGGCTGCAGCAGCGCGTGCACGATCTGCGCCCACCGGGGCAGGTCGGGCAGGTAGCACAGGGCGCCCTTGCCGGTGTAGACGACGTCGAAGCGTCGCCCGCCGAGCGCTGTCGGGGCGTCGTGCACATCGGCCTGGACGAACTCCAGGCTCGCCCTCGTCCCGGCCGCCAGCCGCCGGGCCTGGGTGACGGACTCCCGGGAGAAGTCGAGCCCCACCGTGTGCGCGGCACCCTGCTCGGCGAGAGCGCGGGTCTCGGTGCCCAGGTGGCACTGCAGGTGCAGCACCGTGCGGCCGTGCAGATCGCCGAGATCCGACCACTCGAAGGGCGCGAACCAATCGGCACCGGAGCGGGAGCCGTCCAGCCCGTAGAAGTCGCTGGCCGCGTGCACGGGCGTACGGGCGTCCCAGTTCCTCTCGTTGGCTGCCAGCATCTCCGGGACGGTCGGCTCACGACCTGTCTGCGTCATGAGGACATTCCTACCCGATCCTCCGACACCCTGACTCTCGAACGCCGAGAGCGCGTGGCGCACACGGGGCAGCGGCGGCGAACCCGCGCCGCAGTCGGGCGGCCCGCTGTGCTGCTGTCAGCCGCGGCGTTGCCGCGCCGGCCACTGGATGCCGGATCGGATCAGCACCGCCGGCGGCGAACCGCTGCTGCTCGCCGTAGCCGGGGCCCCGGGCGGTGCGCGGCGTTGAGGCCCCGCCCACGTACTGCTCCGAAAAAACACCTGTGCCTGCCCACGGCGACAACGCCGTGGGCAGGCACAGGTGCGGGCTACTGGGTGCCGGCGGCAGCTGTCAGTAGCCGTTGCTGCCGTATGCGATGGCGTCGAAGGAGCCGTAGGTGGCGTTCGCGTAGCGGACCGCGGCGATGATGTTGTCGACCGGGTTCATGATGTCCGAGTGGCCGGGCAGCGAGTAGGCGTCGAACGTCGGCTGGATCACCTGCATCAGGCCCTCGGACGGGGTGCCCGCAGCGGCGTTGGAGTCCCAGTTGTTGACCACGGTGGGGTCGCCGGAGGACTCGGTCATCGCACGGGCGGTGATGGCGTCGGCGGACGGCACCTGGTCGCCGTTGGCGGCGAGGACGGCCTGCGCCTGCGCGATCCAGCCGCTCAGGTTGTTGCCGTAGGTCGGGGTGGCGGCAGCCTGAGCCTTCGCCCGGGCGTCGGCAGCGGCCTGCGCCTGCGCGGCGGCAGCCTTGGCCTGGGCCGCGGCCTTGGCTTGGGCAGCGGCCTTCGCCTGCGCGGCGGCCTTGGCCTGAGCCTGCGCCTTGGCGGCTGCGGCGGCCTTGGCCTGGGCCGCGGCCTTCGCCTGGGCGGCAGCCTTCGCGGCTGCGGCGGCCTTGGCCTTCGTAGCGGCGGCAGCCTTGGCCTGCGCCTCCGCCTTGGCCTTCGCGGCGGCGGCCGACGCCTCCGCGGACGCGCTCTGCAGCGCCGCGCGCTGCTCGGAGCGGTTCGCGACGTCGTCGGAGGGGCGTGCGGCGGCCTGGGCGCTCGTTGCCGCGGTGTGGGTCGAACCCGAGTCGCCGCTGGTGAGCGCGACGGCGGTGCCGGTGGCAGCACCGGTCACCAGCAGGGCGGCGCTGAGGCCGACGGTAAGCCGCTTGTTGAGCCGAAGCTCGGCGAGGCGCTGCTTGGCGCGGGACAGGGAAGGCTGGACGCGGTGACGCATGGAACTCCAATGTCGACGGGACTGCCCAGGTCCGAGGGCGCACCGGTCCCCGCGTTCGCCTGAGGCGTCGCTACGGGGGTGGTGGGCCGCCCGGCGGCTCGGGACTTGCCCGACCGAGCAGGAGAGCCGTTCAGTGGCGGACGGTCCGGCGCTGGTTGCGCCGTTCTCCTGGCTCTCGGCAGGTGCTGTGTTCGCCTGCCTCGTGCACAATCACACGGTCTTTACAAACGGAGCAAGAAATTCCGTTAGAAAGTGCGGCACGCCACATCGCCCATGTGACCCGCGTCTCCATTGACCTTGATGCCGAGCCGTGAATGATGTGACATGCCACCGGATTTGCCATGAAATCGGACATATCGCCCCAGTTCTGGCAGGGCAGAGAATGACCCAGATCGTTGACGCTCATGGCCGGAGCTCGTCGGAACCAGCGGATCCGCGTCCGCCATCGCCGGGCTATGCCAAGGTCGGCGGCAACAACGTCGGCTCCTACGAGCCGGACCCGTCCATCATTACCAGGGGCAACGGCTTCCGGGGCTGACCCTGTTGTGAGGGCACGTCATATCCGGGCACGGATCGCTCTGGCGCGCTCGGCCGGCAGATCACCGTGTCCCGGTGGACGCTGGACCGGGAGGGCACGATCACGGACCGCGGCCCACTGCGCGTCCGTGCCATCGGTGGTACACCTGGCATCGGTCTTGCCAGCGCTGAGCAATGCTCGTGCCCAGGGGGAAGAATGGACGTTGTTGAGGGCCCGGAAGACGCCTGGGTGAGGTTGAACGATCGGATCGGGCGGTTGCGCCGCCATTTGGAGGGAGATCCGTTCGACCGGACCCGCCCGGCTGCCGCGCTCGCCTCCGCGCTCGATGACCTCGGCGAAGTGCTGTCCGGTTCCGGGCGGGTGTCGGAGGCGGTGAGCGCCGGGCAGGAGTCTGTGGCGATCTGGCGGGGCCTGCTGGGTTCGTCTCCCGGACCGGCAGCCGAACACGCGCCGGGATTCATTCACGCCCTGGCGAATCTGGGCTGCTGGTCGGTGGAGGCAGGCGAGCTGGAGCGGGGCGTGGCTGCCGCGCGGGAGGCTGTGGCGCTCTGCCGCCCCCTGGCTGATCCGTCCGCCTGTGTTCCGGCCGCGCACCGGCTCCTCGTCTTCGTCCTCTGGAGCCTCAGTGTCTGCCTCGACGCACAGGGGCAACACGCCCCGGCACTGGACGCGGCGCGGGAGGCTGTGACCGTCCTTCGGCCGATGGCGGACCCGCAGACCGGTGACCCGGACACCTACAACTCGCACCTGGCCACCCTCCTCCTCCACCTCTGCACCCGTCTGATGGCATCGGGGCAGTGGGCGCAGGCCCTGAGCGTGGCCCGCGAGGCAGTGGACCTGTTCCGGGAACCGGCTGCCGCTCAGGACCGGGTGCCAGACGATCTGGCCGGCGCCCTGGGCAACCTCGCCGCTTGCCAGTTCCGCGCGGGGCTGTGGGCCGAAAGCCTCGCCGCAGGACAGGAGGCCGCGGCGGTCTACCGGCAACTGGCACGTGCGGGCTCCTCCCGGGAACCCGGCGTGCTCGCATTCAACCTTTCCGCAGCCCTGACCAATATCGCCGCGGCCCTGATCGATGGCGGGCGCCTGTCCGAGGCATTGACCGCCGCGCGCGAGGCGGTGCAGGTGCTGCGCGACCTGCCCGGCTCCGGGATGGCCCTTCCCGTACCCCCCGAGCAGCCCCTCGCCGGTGCTCTGAACAACCTCGCCCGCACTTTGTGGTTGACCGGCAGGGAGGACGAGGCCCTGGCCGTGGGGCAGGAAGCGCTCGACCTCAGCCGCAGCCTCACCGGCCCGGTCCGGGACGTGTTCATCGCCACCACGCTGGGCAACCACGGGTACTGGATGCTGCTGAAGGATCACCGCGTCCAGGCCCTGACCGCGCTGCAGGAGTCCACCACCCTGCTGCGCCGCCTGGCCGACCCGGTCACCGGCAATCCGGACCTGCACGAGCCCGATTTCGCCACCGCCCTGTGCAACCTCGGCGCCGGCCTGGCCGGCCTGGGCCGGTTCACCGAGGCACTGGCGGCCGACCAGGAGGCCTACACGATCCGGCGCCGACTCGCCGCCGGCGCAAACCGCGCCCCAGCCCCCCACCAGGCAGGACTCGGCATCTCCCTGAACCATCTGGCCCGCCGGGCCGCAGAGGCGGGGCACTACGAAACGGCCCTGCTCCGTGCCCGGGAAGCTGAAGCGATCTTCCGGCGGCTCGTCGGCGCCGACCTGTCCCCCGTCCACAGCCCCCGCCTCGCCGCCCTGCTCGCCGACACGAGCGTCTGGCTGCTCAGGACCGGCCGCCGTCCCGAGGCTCTGGCCGCCGGCGAGGAGGCCGTGGCCGTGCTGCGCCGCCTCGCCGACCGAACAGCCGGCAACCCGGCAACGTACGAGCCGCCGCTCGCCGTCGCCCTCAGCACGCTGTGCGCCTGCCTGAGTGCGGCGGGGCGACACGAAGAGGCCCTGGCAGCGGCGACCGAGGCAGTGAGGATCTGTCAGCGCCCGGCCGCCCCGGCTGCCGGCGATCCCACGGCCACGAGCTCCGCCGTGGCCGCTGCCCTGGTCGTCCGGGCCAGGCAGTCGGCCGTGATGCGACGTCAACCCCAGGCACAGGCCGACAGCACCCAGGCCGTGGCGATCCGCCGCCACCTGGCCGACCAGGCCGCCGGCAACCCCGCCTCCTACCGCGCCGACCTGGCCCTGGCCCTGGACGTCCTGGCACGATCCCGATCCATCGGGTCGGACTTCCCAGGAGCACTACTGGCCAGCGGGGAAGCCGTCCAGATCTACCGAGAACTGATCATCGACGCCCCCGCCCACTACCTGGAACACCTGCGCGAGACCCTGCAGCTCCAGGCACATGTACTCCTCGAACTCCACCGGCCCGGCGACGCCCGGACCGTCCAGGACTGGCTCGCCGCCCACCCACCGCACGCCGAGTAGCAGGACCGGTCACGGTCCGGCGCGGGATGACTGACCGTCAGGCCTGCGCGAGGTGGCATCCAGCTCGGCTCGGGATCTCCCACCGCCGGGTGCACCAGTCGGGTGGCGGGTGGCGCCAGGGCTGAGCAGCACCGCGGCCGGGCCGGACGATGTCCCGGCCCGGCCGCGGTGCTGCGCCAGGGGCTCCGGGGCGGGCTGCTCCGCCCACTCCAGGGTGAACGGGCCCTGCGACGGCGCGAAGCCGTGGGTGGTGCTCATGCCCACGCCGTCGACCTTCAGGTGGAGCGTGATCCCCGCGCTGAGGGTGCCGGTCACGATGGTCGAGCCCGCCTCCCCGGCCGGGCACTGGTCCGGGCTGGGGCCGGCGCCGAACTCGTCCACGGTGACGGAGTTGCCGAGGAACATCCCGATGATGCTGTTGAAGCCGGGGTACGCGCTGCAGGTGTCGATCTGGTAGGAGCCGGTCTCGGGCACGGTCCACAGGTACCAGACCGAGGCCCCGCCGCTGTGGTCCTGGATGGTCTGCTCGCCGGGCTCCTGGGTCGCGCCGATGTTGGATCCGCTGACCGACCCCGAGGTCCCGCTGATCGGCTGGGCGTTCGCGAAGTCGTCATTGGCCGGGGGCGTTCCGGACGGGACGTGCGGGGTGATCGCCCCCGTGGGCTGGGAGGGCTGGCTGGTGCCGCCGTCGGCGTTGGTGGCGGTCACCGTGAAGGTGTAGGCGGTG
Organism: Streptacidiphilus alkalitolerans; assembly: GCF_042511045.1. Lineage (NCBI taxonomy): Bacteria > Bacillati > Actinomycetota > Actinomycetes > Kitasatosporales > Streptomycetaceae > Streptacidiphilus > Streptacidiphilus alkalitolerans. The sequence goes on along the minus strand of NZ_JBHEZX010000020.1, from coordinate 125,923 downwards.
CCGTCGGTCAGGCCGGTGACCAGGATCGGACAGCTGGGGCCGGTCGCGGTGATCCCGCCGGGGCTCGCGGTCACCGTGTAGGAGGTGATCGGGCTGCCGCCGTCCTGGAAGGGTGCCGAGCAGGACACGTAAGCGGCCTCGTCCAGTGTCGCCGCGCCCGGCGTCAGCGGCGGGCCGGGGATGCCGACCGGGGTCGGGGTGACCGGGTTGGAGGGGTCCGAGGCCGGTCCGTCGCCGGTCCCGGTGGTGGCGTGGACGGTGAAGGTGTAGCTGGTGCCGATGGTCAGGCCGGTGATCTCGATGTCCGGGGCACCGGCCGCCACGGTGGCGGTGAGGCCCCCGGGGCTGGAGACGACGGTGTAGCTGAGGAGCGGGCGTCCGCCGGTGACGGCGGGCGGGGTGAAGGCGACGTCCACGGTGCCGGTGGTGGCTCCCACCGGGGTGGCGTTGTTGGCGGTGACGTCGGTGGGAGCGCCGGGCAGGCCCTGGACGGCAACCACCGCCGGGGCCGACTCCGGGCCGTTCCCACCCAGGTTGGTGGCGTGGACGGTGACGGTGTAGTTGGCGCCGTCGGTTAGTCCGGTCACGGTGATCGGCGGGCTGTTGTAGCTGGTGACCCCGTCGGTGGTGACCGGGGTGACCGCCGCGGTGACGGAGACGCCGGGGCCGGTGGTGACATTGACCCCGGGCCTGACGGTGGCGGTGTAGGAGGTGATCGGGTTGTGGATGCCGGTGGTCGCGCTGGCGTCCGCCGCGGCCGGGGTGGCGGTGACGGTCAACCGGCCGTCGCCCGGCGTCGCGCTGGTGATGACCGCCTTGAGCGGGGTCCTGTAGGTGGTCACCGGTGCGGACGGCGGGGACGGGAAGCCCTCGCCGAGCGCGTTGGTCGCGGTGACGGTGAAGGTGTACGCCTGGCCGGCGGTCAGATCGCGCACCACCACCGGGCTGCCGTTGGTGGTGACGGTCTGGTCGTAGCCGGGGTCGGTGGTCTTGGCGTAGACCGTGTAACCGGTGACCGGCTTGCCGCCGTCGAGCGTCGGCGGGGTGAAGGAGACCGTGGCCCGCTGGTTGCCCGCCACGGCGGAGACTCCGGTCGGCGCGGCCGGGGCGCCGGTCATCGGGGTGATGCTGACCTGGGCGGCGGTCGTGCCCGCCGATCCGCTCACCCTGGTCGCGCCGGGGATCACGTAGCTGGATCCGCCGCCCCCGCCGCCGGCCCCCTTGGCCTGTCCGTTGCCGCCGCCCCCGCCGCCGAAGTAGCCGCCGCCGCCGCCTCCGCCGCCCGAGGCACCGTCGTCGGACTTGTCGCAGTGGCCGCCGCAGCCGCCCTTGCCGGCCGTGCCCGGCTTACCGGCGCTGGACTTGATCGTCGTGGCCGGGTTGCCGCCGGCGCCTCCGGCAGTCTGGGTGCCGCCTCCGCCGCCCGCACCGGCGGCCGGCTGGTTGTTGCCGCCGTAGCCGCCGCCGGACCCGGTGAGCAGTCCGCCGGCCCCGCCGGCACCGCCCTTGCCGACCGCGCCGTCGCCTCCGCCGCCGCCCCCTCCGCCGGCGACCACCAGCGGCTGGGCGGCTCCGTTGCACGCGGCAGCCGAGTAGACCCTGGTCGAGCCACCGCCGTCGCCGCCGAGGGAGAAGGCTCCGCCGCCGTGGAACCCGCCGTCCGGGCCGCCGCCGCTGGCGAGCAGGTACTGGCCGGGAACCACCGGGAGATCGGCCTGGACGTCCGCTCCGCGCCCGCCCTTGCCGCCGCCCTTCCCGTAGTCCCCGTCGAACTTGGAACCGTCGGCTCCGGTCCCGCCGACGACCTCGACCCGGACGCTCGTGGTGTTCGCCGGGATGTGGTAACAGCCGTTCAGGAAGCCGTACTTGTCCGCACGGTAGGTCGCGGTGTCGCCGAGCGGCGCGGGTTTCGCGGCGGCCGCAGCCGCGTTCGCGGTGACGGTACCGGTGATGGTTCCGGCGTGTGCCGTGCCTGCGACGCCCCCCACCGACCCGAGGGTCAGTGCCGCGCAGCCGGCCACGGCCAGCAGCCCCCGGGTGCGTGCGCGCATGGCGCGATGAACTCTTGGCCTCATAGGTGATTTCCCCCCACCTTGTGTGCCGTCAGATGCGGCAACCACCCATCAGCATGGGGTGTACAAAGGGTGCGAGTCCAGATGAAGCGGGTGGGCTTCTGAAGTGGCTTCCGTAACTGTCGATTCGTCAATTCGCCGATAATGGACTGATGTTCGCAAAGATCACCGAGAATGGGAGAGGCGTGCGATGAAGCGGGATCCGACGCAGCACGGGGCCGCCGTGGTGGTGCGGGGGCAGAGCCAGGGATCTGGCCCGGCAGATCGCCTACCGCACGGCGGCGTCCGGCACTTCTGGTAGTGAAATCCTCCTCTCGGGGCACCAATCGGGCGAGGAACGCGGTGGCGGCGGGGAGGAGTGCGTACCCGCTGTGGGCCGCGCCGGGGACGATGTCGAGGACCGGGCGGATGCCGTGGGTGAGCAGGTTGTCGCGCAGCAGCAGGATGCTCTCGGTACCGTTGAGCGGGGTCAACGGGTGCGGTTGGCAGTCCAGTTCGCCGATCAGGAGCTGGATGGGAATGGTGCTCAGGCTCTCCGGGCGAGCTTCGGCACCGAATCGGGCGGGCAGGTCGGACGTGCCGTGGGGCCATTCGGCGGTGGCGTCGAGCAGGGTGACCCGGCCGGGGGCGCCGATGCTGACGCCGGCCAGGCGGTCGGGGTGCAGGTACAGGAAGCGCAGCGCGAACTGGCCGCCGCCGGAGAAGCCCTGCAGATAGAAGCTGTCGGCTGCGACGGCCAGCGTACGGCCGCTTTGGCGGTCATCTCCAGGAGCAGGTGGTCGAAGCGGATGCCCTGGTAGGCGACCAGTTTGTAGTTGTCGATGTCGTTGGGGTCCCCGATGGCGGCGGGGAACAGGGGGCCAGGACGATGCGCCGGTGAGTGTCGGCGAAGGCGGCGAAGCCATCGCGGTAGCCGGTCGCGTCGCGCTCGGTTCCGTGGACGGTGACCACCAGCGGGTGGGGACGGGTGGTGTCGATGTCGTGGGGCACGTAGAGGCAGTAGGAGAACCACTGGTCGGCTTGGCAGGCGAAGAGCGGGGTCCGTCCGGTCATCAGGTCGATGCCGGGGTGCCCCGGGTGCTGCGCCTTGAGCTCGGCCAGGGTGATCGGGCGTGGTGCGGGCATGGCTGCTCCGGTGGTGGTGGTCAGACGGCTTCGAGGGAGAGGGCGTTGGTGCGCGGTCCGAGGGCCGCGACGGTGGCGGCCAGGACGGCGAGCACAGCACCGCAGCCGGCGTATAGCACACCGGCACCCAGGGCGTCGAGGGTAGTTTGGAGCATGTCCACAGGATGGTGACCACCCACAACACCTCTACGTGCGCGGACGCGGCCGGCCTCCTGTGCGAGGGCCTGGCGGACGAGATACGGAAGCTGTCGAAGGTCGGCCGGACCCCGCTGGCGGTAGACCTGCGCATGGACGCCGAGGTGGAGCTACCCGCGTCGATGGCGGAGGATCTGGAGCGGGCGGCAAGCGCGTTGCTGCGCCTGTCGCGCCACCCCTTCGGGCGCCCTATGTGGCAGGACTGGACGCTGGCGCTGCACGAGCGGTACGGCAACGGGGCGCTCGTCCCGCTGGCGCAGGCACTGAATCCCGACGCCGGCGTGGGCTACCCGGCCACCTACCCCGGTAGCACGATCCCGGCCCCGGCCCCGGAGGCAGCGCCAACGGCATGACGGAGGCCCACCCGCTTCGCGACGCCGGATTCTGGTCTGTACCAATACGCGCTAGTGGTCTTGACCAATCTTGGCGGCGGACATACAAAAGTCGTCAACTCACCCATGCCTCAGTGCAGGTGAGCCGATTGGTCGCCCCCACTCCTCTCCCCCTGGAGGATTCATGCGCCTTGGAAAGCGGATTCTTCGCACGGCACTGGCGAGCTGTTCAGCCCTCGGCCTGGCCATCGGCGGAACGGTCCTGGCAGTGGCCTCGGCGCCCGCCGCGCAGGCGGCCACCACCTGCGCCACGGCCTGGAGCGCCGCCACGGTGTACACCGCAGGCCAGCAGGCCAGCGAGAACGGCACCAACTACACGGCCAACTACTGGACCCAGGGCAACGACCCGGCCACCAGCAGCGGCGGCAGCGGTTCGGGACAGCCCTGGACCTCCAACGGCGCCTGTACCGGCGGCTCCTCCGGCGGCGGAGGGGGCGGCGGCGGGACCGGCGGGACCGGGACGGGCTCGGTCAGCGGCCTGCTCCTGAGCCCGTACAAGGACGTCACCATCAACATGAACTGGAACACCTACCAGCTGCAGTCGGCGGCCGGCGGGTCCGTGCAGCCGCTGGTCGGCTCCGGCAGCATGGTGTCCCAGTACGTCCCGAAGCTGCCTGCCGTCAGCCTCGCCTTCGCCACCGGCTCCTGCGGCAGCGAGACCTGGGGAGGCGTCTCGGGTGCCAACTGGGCCGCCGAGAACGTGCCCCAGCTCCACTCCGCCAACCTGAACTACGTGGTGTCCACCGGCGGCGCAGCCGGGACGTTCACCTGCGGCTCCACCTCCGCCATGAACTCCTTCATCTCGCGCTACACCAGCTCGAACCTGGTCGGCATCGACTTCGACATCGAGAACGGGCTCAGCTCCTCGGACATCACCAACCTGGTCAACGCCGCGGCCGGCGCCCAGGCCACCTACCCCAAGCTCCAGTTCAGCTTTACCCTGGCCACCCTGGGCGCCTCCGACGGCTCCTACGGTGGCGTGAACTCGCTCGGCAACCAGGTCGTCCGCGCGGTCCTGGGCTCCAGCCTGAAGTCGTACGTCATCAACCTGATGACCATGGACTTCGGCAACGCTTCCAGCAGCGTGTGCGTGGTCTCCGGCAGCATTTGCGAGATGGCCCAGTCCTCGATCCAGGCAGTGAAGAACCTGGAGCACACCTACGGGATCCCGGCCGGCAAAATCGCCGTCACGCCGATGATCGGCATGAACGACAACACCAGCGAGACCTTCACCACTGCGGACGTGGACACCTTGTCGTCCTACGCGAAGAGCAACGGCCTGGCCGGCGTCCACTTCTGGTCCCTGGACCGAGACACGCCCTGCAACTACACCTACGCGTCGCCCACCTGCAACTCCGTGTCCAGCACCACCCCGCTGCAGTACACCAAGAGGTTCCTGAGCGACCTCGGGTACTGACCCCTCCGGGGTGACTGCGGGCCGTGCACCTCGCGTGCACGGCCCGCAGTCCCGTGTCCCCGCCGCAGGTGCGACACGTCCACGAGCAGTCCAGGTTCCTGCCCTGGATCCCGGCGGCAACATCCCCCGGGCAGCGCACCTGCAGTGCCCTCGCCGTTGCGGATGGCGTAGATTCCGGTGATTCGGCCGTTGGCGACCTCCGCTGTCGGCGGTCCACACGACGTCCAGCGCAAGCAGCGACAGCAGTTCTTCTAGGTCACCGGTGGCGGCCGCACTGGCCGTGCCGTTGACCTGGTGGTACGGTCTACGGCCCGGCGCGGGATACTGATCGCCATGCGCACTGATTTCGACCCACAGGCGATGGAGCCGTTCGCCTTCTACCAGCTGCTGACCGCAGTGGTGGTACCCCGGCCGATCGCTTGGGTGTCCACGCTGAGCTCTGCCGGGACGGCGAACCTCGCACCGCACTCGTTCTTCACCGTCGCGTGTGTTGATCCGCCGATTGTGCAGTTCACCTCGGTGGGGCGGAAGGACACGCTGGTCAATGTGGAGGCGACGCGGGAGTTCGTGGTCAGTTTCGCGTCCGAGCCGATGTTCGAGCAGATCAATGACACCGCGACGGACTTTCCGCACGGGGTGGACGAGTTCGAGGCGGTCGGGGTGGAGCGGGAGCCGTCGCTGCGGGTGAAGCCGCCGCGGGTGGCGGGGGCGCCGGTGGCGTTGGAGTGCCGACTGCACAGCACGCTCTGCCTGGGGAACTCGACGGTGGTGTTCGGCGAGGTGCTGCACGCCGCCGTGGACGAGGCGGTGCTGGTGGACGGGCACCCGGAGATCGGGCTGCTGCGACCGCTGTCCCGGCTCGGCCGGAACGAGTGGGGGAGTACCGCCACGGACGGGGTCCGCGAGATCGCGCGGATCCGCTACCAGGACTGGGAGCAGCGGTGACGGACCTGCTGAGGATCGGCGTGATCGGGCTGGGCGACATCGCACAGAAGGCGTATCTGCCGGTGCTGACCGCCGAGCCCGGGCTCGATCTGCATCTGATGACCCGGGACCGGGCCAAACTGGACCGGATCGGCGACCAGTACCGGCTGCCGAACCGCCACGACTCGCTGGAGTCGCTGCTCGCGGCGGACCCCGCGGCGGCCTTCGTGCACGCCGCGACCAGCGCGCATGTGCCGATCGTCGAGGCATTGCTGAAGGCCGGCGTGGATGTCTATGTGGACAAGCCGCTTGACTATACGTACGAGGGCGCCCGGGGGCTGGTCGAGCTCGCCGAGGCGACCGGGCGTTCGCTGATGGTCGGCTTCAACCGCCGCCTCGCGCCCGGTTACGCCCAGGCGGTCGAGCGCCCTCGGGATCTGATCCTGCTGCAGAAGAACCGCGAGGGCCTGCCCGAGGCGCCGCGCAGTTTTGTCTTCGACGACTTCGTCCATGTGGTGGACACCCTGCGCTTCCTCGTCCCCGGCGAGATCACCCACCGGCATGTGCGCTCCCGGACGCGGCAGGGGCTGCTGGAGCACCTGGTGCTGGAGCTCTCCGGGGATGGCTTCACCGCCCTCGGGATCATGAACCGGGTCAGCGGCTCGGTCGAGGAGATCCTCGAGGTCTCCGGACGGAACTCCAAGCGCCAGGTGGTCAACCTCGCCGAGGTGATCGACCAGCGGGGCCAGCCGACCCTCCGTCGGCGCGGGGACTGGGTGCCGGTCGCCCGGCAGCGCGGCATCGAGCAGGTCTGCCACCAGTTCCTGGACGCGCTGCGCAAGGGGCGGACCGTCTCGGCCCGGGACGCGCTGCTCACCCATGAGCTGTGCGAGTGGATCGTCGGCCAGGTGGAGGAGTCCGGCTGAGTCGGGGCGCGTTGAGCGGCGTCAACAACTGACCCGCTGTCATGCTGGTTGGATGATGATCATGACGGCGCGGGTCGGCCTGCTCGCGGTGCTGCTCGCCCTGGCCCCGGCCCTCCCCGCAGGCGTGACCGCGAGCGCCGCGGGCGGGCCCTCCGCCGGGGACCGCGCCGTGGCCGCCCGGCTGCACACGCGCTTCGCCGGCGCGGGCCTCGGCTCCGGCGGGGTGGGCCAGGTGGTGGACGTCGCCTCGGGGCGCACGGTGTGGGCCTCCGGTGCGGGAGCGGGCCGGATGCCGGCCTCCACCAACAAACTCGCCGTCGCGGTGGCCGCGCTGACCGCCCTCGGCCCGGACCGCACCGAGCGCACCCGCACCCGCTACGAGCCGTCGACCCGCACCCTCTACCTGGTCGGCGGCGGAGACCAGCGGCTGGCCGCAGCCGACCTCAAGGCCCTGGCCGCCGCGACCGCCAAGGTGCTGGCGATGCGTCAGCTCCCGGTGGCCGCGCTCCGGGTCGACGACTCGCTCTTTCCCGCGCCGACCGCGGCCACCGCCTCGCCGGGCTGGCTGCCCGGCTACTACCCGGGCGAACTCGCCCCGGTCCGGGCCCTGGCGCTGTGCGGGGCCAGGGTGAACGACACCGCGCTGGCGGCCGGGCAGCTCTTCGCCACGCAGCTCGCCGCGGCCGGAGTCCGGCTCCCGAGGACACCGCCGGGACGCGCGGTCGCACCGGCGACGGCGGTCGATCTGGCCTCGCACACCTCCGGACCGCTCTGGGAGGCGGTCGAGTACATGCTGAAGGTCAGCGACAACAACATCGCCGAGGGGCTGCTGCGGCTGACCGCGCTCGCCCGGCACCGCCCGCCCAGCTGGCAGGGCGGCACCGCGGCGGTCCGCGACATCCTCACCGGGTACGGGATCCCGCTGCGCGGGGTGGCGCTGTTCGACGGCAGCGGACTGTCCCGCCGGGACCGGATGACCGCCGCGGCGCTCAGCGCGCTGGCGGCGCTCGCCGTCGACCCGCGCGACCACAAGCAGCTCTGGCCGCTGTTCCCTGGGCTGCCGGTGGCCGGGCGGGACGGGACGCTGGCCGCCCGCCTGCACCGCTTCAGCACCCGGCCCAGCACCTGCGCGGCCGGCCGGGTGCATGCCAAGACCGGCACCCTGCACGATGTGGTCGCCCTGGCCGGGGTGACCCGGGGACGGGACGGGCGCTGGAAGGCGTTCGCCTTCGTCGAGAACGGGCCGGCGGGGTTGGGCCGGGCCCGGCAGGGGGTGGACCGGCTCGCCGCGACGGTCACCGGTTGCTGGTGAGCCCCGCGCGGTCGGTGGGACGAGGTGAGACGGGGTGTCAACGGGGCCGGGATCGCCGGGCGTTGGAGCCGACTCCAGGTACTACGGTGATCCGTGCCGTCCCTGTCGGCGCGGTTCGTTACGCTGGGGATACCGCACCGTAGTGTGGTGCAGCAGCGTGACGGAGGGGAGGGCGATGACAGATCGGCCGCGGGGCCTGATGGCCATTCACGCCCACCCTGACGACGAGGCCCTGTGGACCGGCGGAGTACTGGCCCAGCATGCCGCGGAGGGACGTCCCACCGCCGTGCTGACCTGCACCGACGGCGAACTTCCGGACGGCGCGTCATTCGCCGCGACCGGCACCCGGGTGAAGGAGCTGGGCCAGGCGCTGACCGTGCTCGGCGTCGCCGAGTCGGGCGTGCTGCCCTACCGCGACTCGGGGCATCTGGGGATGGGGCGGGGGAGCCTCTGCGAGGCGCCGTTCGACCAGGTGGTCGGCGATCTGGTGGCCCGGATCCGCTCGTTCCGGCCTGCGGCCGTGACCACGTACGACGCCAACGGCATGTTCGGCCACCCGGACCATGTGCGGGTGCACCGCGCGGTCCTGGCCGCGGTGGAGGCGGCGGCCAGCCCGTACCAGTGGCCGCAGGCCGGGACGGCCTGGGCGGTCGAGTCGCTGTGGCTGTCGACCGTCCCCGCGTCGCTGATCCGCACCTTGACCGGGCTCGGGCTGGAATCCCCGCTGCCCTGCAGCCCGGACGAGCGGATCGCCGCGGCGGTGGACGTCCGCCCCTGGCTGGACGTCAAGTGGGAGGCCGTGCGGGCGCATGCCTCCGAGTTCGAGCGGGGTGCGCGGATCGCCGCGTTCGAGGAACCGCAGCTGCGGACGCTCTGCTTGGGCACGGAGTGGTTCCTGCACCGGTCCGGCCCCGGCGCGAGGGTCGGCAGCGCAGCAGCGGGCGCCCGCCTGCTGGCGGACGCCCACTGAACGGTCGCTTACGCGCTGCGCGATGTGTGCTGTGCGGAGTGGGTGCGGGCCGGCGCGGGCAGGGTTGAAGCGCCGTCAGGTGACGGTCGCTCACCCGCTACGCGACGCGGTGCAGCCCGGGGGCTGACGCCCTGACGGCGCCGCCCGCAGCCGAGTTCTCGCGCGGCGCGGGACCAGGAGCCACCCTGCCTCCGGCAGGTCCCGCCCCTCCACCCGCAGCACCCCGCACGCTCCTACCGGAGCCGGAGCCGGAGCCGGAGCCGGAGCCGGAGCCGGAGCCGGAGCCCGGGCTGACGCCCGCGCCCGTGCCGGAGCTGACGCCCGCCTCAGCACCTGCGCCCGGGCCGATGCCGACACCAGCGCCTACGCTCGCGCGCGACACTGCGTGAGCCTCCGCGTCAGCGCCCGAAGCCGGACCCGCGCCCACCTCCGCCGCCGTTCCGGCCCCCGTACCAGCGGCCCCCGCGCCAGCGGCCCCGCGGAGCAGGAACCAGACCAAAGCCGCCGCACCGATCAGCAACAGTCCCGACAAGCCCGCCGCCAGGTTCATCCCGTGCACGAACGAGTGCTGCGCGCTGCGCACCAGCGCGTCGCCCGTCGCGGACGGGAGCGTGCCGGCGATCTGGACGGCTCCGCCGAGCGAATTCTCCGCCTCGGCCGCCGCCGGACCGCCGACCCCGGTGGGCAGCACCAGACCGGAGCGGTACACCGCCGCCAGCACCGAGCCGACCAGGGCGATCCCCAGCGCTGTGCCCAGCTCGTACGCGGTCTCCGAGACGGCGCCGGCCGCGCCGGCCTTCTCGGCCGGGGCCGCGCCGAGCACCATGGTCGTCGACAGGGCGTAGACCACGCCCTCGGCGAGGCCGGTGGCCATGAACGCCACCGCGATCAGCGTGTAGGAGGTGTCGGCGTGGACCCAGCCGAGCGCGCCGAGGCCGAGGCCCATCGCCAGCAGTCCGCCGGCCAGCGCGGCCCGGTGGCCGCAGCGCCGTGCCAGCAGGGCCGCGCCCAGCCCACCGGCCACCGAACCGGCGAAAGCCGGCAGGTCGGCCAGCCCAGCCTGCAACGGTGAGTAGCCGCGCACCAGTTGGAAGTACTGGGACAGGAAGAACACCACACCCGCGAGCCCGATCAGGGCGATCAGCGCACCGACCGTGGCCGCCGTGAACCGGCGGTCGGCGAACAGCCGGACGTCCAGCAGCGGTACCGGCAGCCGCAGTTGCCTCCGGACGAAGCAGACCAGGCAGACGGCGCCGAGCAGGGCCGCGGCCAGGACCACCGGCTGCAGCGCGTTGCCGACCGCGGCCTCCTTGATGCCGTAGACCAGGCCGATGATGCCGACCAGGGAGAGGGCGACGCTGGGCAGGTCCCAGGCGCCGGCGCCCTCGTCACGGGACTCGGGCAGCAGCCGCCAGCCGAGCGCCAGCAGCAGCACCACGATCGGCAGGTTGATCAGGAAGACCGAGCCCCACCAGAAGTGCTCCAGCAGCAGCCCGCCCAGCAGCGGTCCGACCGCCGCACCGGCGGTCGCCGCGGCGCCCCAGATGCCGATGGCCCGGGCCCGCTCGCGGTCGTCCGGGAACAGGCTGCGGATCAGCGACAGGGTGGACGGCATGATGGTCGCCCCGGCCACGCCGAGCAGCGCTCGGGCGGCGATCAGCCAGCCCGCGCCGGGGGCGTAGGCGGCGAGCAGCGAAGCCGCGCCGAACGCGGCGGTGCCGATCAGCAGCAGCTTCCTGCGGCCGATCCGGTCGCTGAGCGAGCCCATGCTGACCAGCAGTCCGGCCAGGACGAAGGAGTAGCTGTCGCCGATCCACAGCAGCTGGGTGGCCGAGGGGTCGAGGCTGCGGCTGATGAAGGGGATGGCGAGGAAGAGGACGGTGGCGTCGACGGCGACCAGCAGCACCGCGAGGACCAGCACGGACAGCGCGATCCAGCGGGTGCGCGGACTCAGCCCGCTGCGCGGATTTCGGTAGGTGGAGGTGGTCTGCGGGACGGTGGTGGTGCTGTTCATCAGGCTTGGTCTTTTCTGAGGGCGCCGCCGAGGAAGAGCTCGGTGAGCGCGAGGGTGCTGTCACGGGGGGCCAGGCGTCCTTCCTGGACGGCCCAGCCCACGCCCGCGAGGAGGTCGAAGAAGGCTTCGCTGAGCCAGGCGGCCGGGAGCTCGACCCGGAACGCGCCGGACTGCTGGCCGCGCAGGAACAGCGCGGCCACCCGGGCGTCCATCCGCTCCCAGGCCGCGCAGAGTTCGGTGTCGTCGAACAGCCGGTTCTCCCCGGTGAGGAAGGCGGCGGTGGCGGCGTCGGGGACCACGGCGTCGGCGAGCCGGCGGACCGCCGCGACCGGGTCGCCCTCGTCGATGGCGGCGGCGTCCAGCGCGGCGGACATCCGGCGCAGCGCGAGCGCGGCGACCTCGCGCAGCAGGGCGTCGCGGCCGGGGAACATCCGGTGCAGGGTGGCGCGGCTGATCCCGGCGGCGCGGGCGATCTCGTCCATGGCGGCGGAGGGCTGCCGGGACAGAAGGCCGACGGCTGCCATGAGAACGGAGTCGCGGTCGGTGGTCATGAGCCCAGGGTAGCTCATATGAGACATGTATGTCTCATCTAATACGCAAGCGTCTCCGCTACCCATGCGATCCAGCCACCCCCGACGGCCGTGCCGTGTTTGCCTTCAATGCTGAAGGCACTTGCCGGGGATTCGGTCACATTTGCGGTGACGCACACGGATGCGATTCCGGCAATGGGCCCAGTTTCGGTCAAGTTTGACGAGTGATCTTGAACCTGCCGAGTCCACTCACCACGATGATGTGTCGGCATCGCCAGAAACGTGACGGAAAGCGTGAATGGCGCAGGGATACCCACCCACGCCGGCAACTGTCTCCAAGCGTTATTTCGAGGAGGCTCCAAAGTGGATGGCTACTTCACCACGAAGCGTCATGAAAGTCTACGAGAAGAGGTCCGCAACTTCGCCGAAACCGAAGTACGTCCCCGGATAGCGGACATGGAGGCCTCCCGTTCGGTGCAGCACGACCTCTCCCGGCAGATCGCCCGCCAGGGCTGGATCGGGGTGACCGTCGATCCGCAGTACGGCGGGATGGGGCTCGGGCACCTGGCGAAGACCATCGTGATCGAGGAGCTGGCCCGGGTCAGCGGCGCCATGGGCGCCATGGTCCAGGCCTCCCAGCTGGGCGTGGCGAAGATCGTGCACTTCGGCAGCGAGGAGCAGAAGAAGACCTGGCTGCCGGCGGTTTCGCATGGTGACTGCCTGCCCACCATCGCCGTCACCGAGCCCGAGTCCGGGGGGCATGTGCTGGGCATGACGGCGAGTGCGGAGCGTGACGGGGACGACTACGTCCTGAACGGCCGCAAGGTCTACGTCGGCAACAGCCACGTCGGTGATCTGCACGGGGTCGTGGTGCGCACCGGGCCGGGCTCCAAGGGCCTGTCCGCGTTCCTGGTCGAGTCGGACCGGCCCGGTTTCTCACTCGGCCCCGAGCGCCCCGCCATGGGACTGCACGGTTTCAGTTTCGGAGAACTCGTCTTCGAGAACTGCCGGGTGCCCGCGTCGAATCTGCTGGGTGCGGAGGGTGACGGACTCTCGGTCGCCTATTCGTCCAGCGTGCTCTACGGACGGGCGAATCTGACGGCGGTCTCGCTCGGTATTCACCGGGCGCTGATGGAGGAGACGGTGGAGTTCTCCAAGGAACGGCAGCGTTATGGCGAGTCCCTGCACCGCCTGCCCTCCATCAGAATGAAGGTGGGCCAGATGCAGTCCCGACTGATGACCGCCCGTCTCGCCGCCTATCACGCGGTCCACCTGCTGGACCAGGGGCTGCCGTGCGACGCGGAACTGATGAACGCCAAACTCATCAACGTCGAGTACGCGCTGGACTCGGCCCGCAACGCGATGGAGGTGCACGCCGCCGCGGGGCTCTACACCGACCGTCCGGTCGAGCGGTACCTGCGGGACGCGCACCACATCTTCGCTCCGGCCGGGACCTCGGACGTGCAGCTGCTGCGGCTGGGCGAGGTCGCGCTCGGCCAGTCCAAGGGGCAGTGGTCGCAGCGGCTGGCCCACGGGGTGTGGAGCGGGGACGAGCAGAGCGCAGGGAACGTGGCCTGAGGCCAGGCCCCGTGCGGGGGGCCTGAACCTGTCGGCCGCTCCGGTCCGGCTGCTCCTGCCCGGCCGCTACTGTCCCAGACCGAGTTCGTCCTCGCGCCGGTGGATCCGCTCGACCAGCTCCGCCGCCATGGACTTGATGGTCTCAAGACCGGGCCGTCCCCAGGGCCTGGGCTCGATGTCCACCACGCAGATCGTGCCGAGGGCCGTGCCGGTCCGGTCGATCAGCGGTGCCCCCAGGTACGAGCGGATGCCGATCTCGTCCACCACCGGGTTGCCCGCGAAGCGCGGGTAGTCGCAGACGTCCTCCAGCACCAGGGCCTTGCGCCGCACAACGACGTGCGGGCAGTACCCGTGGTCGCGGTCCATCACCCGGCCGGGTTCCGCGGTGGCCGCCGCCGCGGCGGCGCCCGGGTCGGCGCCCCCCACCGCGCCCGACGGCGTGTGCAGGCCGGCGAAGTACTGGCGCTCCTCGTCGATGAAGTTGACCATCGCGTAGGGGGCGCCGGTGATCCGGGCGAGTTCGCTGGCGAAGGCGTCGAACTCCGGGTCCGGGTTCTCGCCCAGGCCGAGCTGGCGCAGCCGGGTCACCCGCTCGGGGGCCTCGTGGTCCAGCGGGATCATCTTCAGGCGGCCAACGGGATCGTAGGTCATGGCGGGCTCCGTATCCGGGTTCCGGGAGGTGGGGGGCTACAAGGACGGGGAGGTGGTGGCGGACAGCAGGTGCCGGACCAGGTCGACCAGCACGGAGACCGAGGACTGGGTGCTCCTGGCGTCGCACACCACCACCGGCACATGGGGTTTCAGGCCGATGGCGGCCCGCACCTCGTCGGGCTCGTAGTGGAAGGCGCCGTCGAACTCATTGACCGCCACGATGAAGCCGATGCCCCGGCGTTCGAAGAAGTCGACGGCCGCGAAGGAGTCCTCGAGCCGGCGGGTGTCGGCCAGGACGATCGCGCCGAGCGCGCCGTTCGACAACTCGTCCCACATGAACCAGAAGCGCTCCTGGCCCGGGGTGCCGAAGAGGTAGAGCACATGGCGGCGGTCCAGGGTGATCCGGCCGAAGTCCATGGCCACGGTGGTGGTGGACTTCGTCTCCACCCCGATCAGGCTGTCGGTGCCGGCGCCGACCGAGGTGAGGAGTTCCTCGGTCCGCAGCGGCTCGATCTCGCTGACCGCGCCGACGAAGGTGGTCTTGCCGACCCCGAACCCGCCCGCGACCAGGAGCTTGAGCGCGGTGGGCAACGGTGCGGGACCGTCGTCGTGAACCATCGTGGGTGCCTCTCCGGTGGCGGGTATCCGGTGGGGGGTCACTGCTCGCCCGTCCGGGGAGTCGGGGCGTCGGGGTCGGCCGGGCCGTTGGTCTTCAGCCGCTGCAGGCCGACCAGCAGTGCTTCGAGCACCGCGCGGTCGTTGGGGTCGGCGGCGGGGCCGGGGGGCCTGGTGGTCACCGCTCCGCAGTCGACCAGGTCGGACAGCAGAACCTTGGTGACCACCACCGGTAACCGCAGCCGCGCCGAGACCTCCGCCACCGAGGTGGGCGCGCTGCACAGGCCGAGGGTCTGGGCGTGGTCCGGATTGAGATGGGTCTGCGTCACCCGGCCGGTGGTCATCACCATGGAGAGCAGGTCGAGCGCGGTGGTGGGGCGGGTGCGCCCGTTGCTGACCGTGTAGGGGCGCACCAGGCGCCCGGCGTCGTCGTCGAGCCAGGTCTCGCTGTGGGAACCCGCGGCTGCCATCCTCACTGCGCCGATGTCTCGGGAGCGGGGACCGGGGTTCTGGCCGGGGTGGCGAGGAACGGCCGCACACTCTTGACCAGTTGCGACATCTCGTAGCCGAGCACACCCGCGTCGGCCTCGGTCGAGGCCAGCACGGCCAGGCAGGCGCCGGAGCCCGCCGTGGACACGAAGAGCAGACTGGCGTCGAGCTCCACCACCACCTGCCGGACCTGCTCGCCGCCGCCGAACCGGGTGCCGACGCTGCGGCCGAGCGAGAACAGGGCGGAGGCGACCGCGGCCAGGTGGTCCGCGCTGTCGGCGTCCAGGCCGTGGAAGGACTTCACCAGTCCGTCCGAGGACAGCAGCAGCGCACTGCGGGTGTGGGGGACACGCTGGACCAAACTGGTCAGCAGCCAGGCGAGATCCGCCGACTGGCCCGTGGGCACAAAGCTCACCATGATGGATGGACTCTCCTTGGGAATGATGACGCGAGGTCAGCTCGTGCGCGGGTCGGCGTCCGGACGGCCGCCGGTGGCCTCGGCCTCGGCGTCCGCCTCCGACCTGCTGACTCCGCGTTGGAAGGCGGCCATCAGCCCGGGGTCGTAGTCGGCGTCGGCCTCGGCGACGGCCGCGGGTTCGGCGCGCCGATCCGTCGGCAGGTCGCGGAGCTGCGGTGCCAGGTGCGTCTGCTGAGCGCGTCGGGGAAGCGGCGGCCGGTGGTCGCCCTGCGGGGCCGGGGCGTCCGGAATCCCTTGCTGGGGCTGGGGATTGCGGGCCAGGGGCTCCGTCCGGGCGTGGCCGTAGACGGGGTAGGTCTCGGGGGTCCGGACCGGCAGCGGGTTCTGGGCCTGGGCGGGGAGCTGCGCCTGGGCCGGGGCTTGCGCCGGGGCCGCGGCCTGGTACTGGGGCGCCGCCGGGACCTGGGCGTAGGCCTGGGCCTGGGCCGCGATCGCCGGTACCGGTGCGGGTTCCCGTACCGGCGGCGGCAGTTGCTGGGCGGTCTGGCCGCGCGGGGCGGCCGTCCGCGCGGGCTGCTCCTCCGGCACCGGGCCGAGCAGTTCGTGCGGCAGCACCAGCACGGCCTGGGTCCCGCCGTAGATGTTGGTCTGCAACTGCACCGCGATGCCGTGCCGGCGGGCCAGGGCGGCGACCACGAACAGGCCGATCCGGCCGTCGTCGAGCAGTTCGCCGACGTCGATCCGGTCGGGGTCGGCCAGCAGGCTGTTCATCGCCCGCCGCTCCTCGTGCGACATGCCCAGGCCGCGGTCCTCGACCTCGATCGCCACGCCCGCGGTGACCTTCTGGGCCCGCAGCAGGACCTGGGTGTTGGGCGCGGAGAACATGGTGGCGTTCTCGACCAGCTCGGCGGTGAGGTGGACGATGTCGGCGACGGCGTGGCCGCGCAGCGTTCCCTCGGCCGGGAGGACCAGCTTGACCCGGGAGTAGTGCTCGACCTCGGCGACCGCCGAGCGCAGCACCTCGTACATGGTCACCGGCCTGCTCCACTGGCGCCGCGGGACGGCGCCGCCGAGCACGGCCAGGTTCTCCGCGTGGCGGCGGATGCGGGTGGCCAGGTGGTCCACCGAGAACAGCCCCTTGAGCAGGTCCGGATCCTCGACCTGGGCCTCCAGTTCGTCCAGCAGCTGGATCTCCCGGTGGACCAGGGACTGCAGCCGCCGGGCGAGGTTGACGAACACGCCCACCCGCTGGTCGGGGGTGTCACTGGGGCCGAAGTTCGACGCCTGGACCACGGCGGCGGTGGCGCTGCGCCGGTACCGGTCCAGGTCGCGGCCGAGGACCGTGAAGGCGTCCCGGCTCGGGCCGGCCGGCACCTCGGGCTCCTGCGCTGCCGGGTGTTCGCCCTGACGCAACTGTTCGACCAGCTGCCACAGTTCGCTCTCGCCCCGGCTGCTGGACGCCCGCAGCGCCTCGACCCGCTGCTCGACCCTGCGGTCGGCGGCGCGGGCCCGCAGCACGGCGGTGAACAGGGCGAGCACGGAACCGGCGGCGGCTGCGCCGAGCACCGCGGGCGTGGCGCCGGAGGAGGCGTCGGCGGGCTTGGCCAGCAGCAGGTAGACCACTGTGCCGACGCCGACCAGGGCGACCACGGCGGCAGGGGCCACGGATATCCGCAGCAGGCGGGAGCGCACGCGATCCTCGGAGGGCGTGCTGCGATCGGGGGACCTCCCGTGCCGTCGGCTGTTCCTGGGAACACGGCGCACGGCAGGTGGGGAAAGCTCAGGCATCGGTGTCCTTGGGGCAATGGCGACCGGGTCTGTACCAGCGGGTTGCGCTGCACAACAGCATTCGGTGGTGCGTCACCGCAGGCGGAGGTGATTCACGGTGCTCTTGATCCGCTTGGGCCTCAGAGTAGTGCATGTGCCGCGATCGACGAACAAACTACCGTAGGACTGTGGGTAGTTGGCGGGCAGTCCGTAGAGGAACTAGTCCGACAGGGCCTCATAGGCGGGTCGCAGCAGCTCCTCCAGGCCGCGGCCCCTGACCACCACGCCGGACGCGCTCAGCTGGGCCGGGGCCGGGTCGGCGGCGCCGGCGAACGCCCCGCCGGCGGCCTCGCGCGCGGCCAGGGCGCGGTGCTGCTCGCCGCAGGACCAGAAGTCCGCCAGCCGTTGGTCCAGCGGCCGGGGATCCTCCTGCGGCAGCGACTCGGCGTCCCCGGCCCTGCCCGCCGCGGCGTGCAGGTCCTCGACATGGCGCAGCAGCCGCTCCCGGCTCCGTCCGCGCCAGGCCGTCAGCAGAAACGGGTCGGTGTCGAAGGCGGCGGCCAACGCGGCCAGGACGGCGGTGAGATGGCCGCAGGCGGACCACTTCGGGCAGGAGCACTCCAGGGTCAGGTCCTCCGCCCGGGCCGGCAGCAGCGACAGGCCGGCCCGGGCCAGTACGCCCTCCACCCGCAGCGGCAGCTCCCCGTCGAGCAGGGCCTCGCGGGTGCCGCGGTGGGCGGCCAGCGCCTGTTCGGCCCTGGCCCACTGCCGGGCGTCGAACGCGGCCAGCTCCACCCACACGTCGTGGCCGCCCCGGTCCTCCTCGTCGGCCACCCGGGCGCCGACCGACCCGGCGCTGACCGTCAGTTGGGACACCACCGGCAGCGGCGGCTCCAGCCAGGCCGGCCGCAGCACCCCGAGGCCGTCCAGCCGGTCGAGGAACCGGGCGGACCACAGCGTCCCGTTCATGCCTCGCTCACCGCGTCCTCGCTCAGCGCCAGCACCTCGCGCAGTGAGTCGGCGGACAGGTCGCCGAGCCAGTTCTCGCCGGTGTCCACCACCGCCTCCGCCAGCGCCCGCTTGCCCTCGATCATCCGGTCCACCCGCTCCTCCACCGTCCCCACGCAGACGAAACGGCGCACCTGGACGTCGCGCAACTGGCCCAGCCGGAAGGCCCGGTCGGTGGCCTGGTCCTCGACCGCCGGATTCCACCAGCGGTCCAGATGGACCACCTGGTTGGCCGCCGTCAGATTGAGGCCCACCCCGCCCGCCCGCAGCGACAGCAGGAAGACCGAGGGCCCGTCCGGATCCTGGAACCGGTCCACGGCCCGGTCGCGCTGACTGCGGGTCATACCGCCGTGCAGGAACAGCACCTCGCTGTCGATCCGCTCGGCCAGATAGGGCTGCAGCAGCGCGCCGAACTCGGTGTACTGGGTGAAGCAGAGGGTCCGGTCGCCGGCCGCCACGGTCTGCTCCAGCACCTCCTCCAGCCGGGCCAGCTTGCCGGAGCGCCCGGCCAGCCGGGGGCGGCCCAGCGGTCCGCGCTCGGCGGAGTAGTGCGCCGGATGGTTGCAGATCTGCTTGAGCCTGGTGAGCGCGGCCAGCACCAGGCCCCGGCGCTGCATCAGGTTCGCCCGGTCCAGCTTGGCCTGTTCGATCCGGGCCAGCAGATCGGCGACCACGGCCTGGTAGAGCGCGGCCTGTTCCGCCGTCAGATTGCAGAGCACGGTCATCTCCTGCTTGCGCGGCAGCTCCGCCGCGACCAGCGGGTCGCTCTTGGAGCGGCGCAGCACGAACGGCCGGGTACGCCGGCGCAGCTCGGCGGTGGCCCGGACGCTGGCATTGCGTTCGATCGGCACCGAGTAGCGCTCCTTGAAGCCCTCCGCCGAGCCGAAGAGGCCGGGGTTGGCGAAGTCCAGCACCGCGTGCAGTTCGGACAGCCGGTTCTCCACCGGGGTGCCGGTCAGCGCCAGCCGCTGGGCGGCGGGCAGCGCCCGCACCGCGCGGGACTGCAGGGTGGCGCCGTTCTTGATGTGGTGCGCCTCGTCCGCCACCACCCGGTACCAGGCGACGGTGCGCAGCGCCGCGAAGTCGCGCTGCACCAGGCCGTAGGTGGTGATCACCACATCCGCCCCGGCCGCGGCCCGGCGCAGCTCCGCTCCGTCCGAGCGGCCGGCGCCGTGGTGCACCTGGACCCGCAGCATCGGCGCGAAGCGGGCGCACTCGCGGGTCCAGTTGCCGACCAGGGACATCGGGCAGACCACCAGGGTCGGCCCGGGGGAGGGGAGTCCGGCCTGCCGCACGGCCTCGTGCTCGACCGCGAGCAGGGCCAGGGTCTGCACGGTCTTGCCGAGCCCCATGTCGTCGGCGAGCACCCCGCCGAGTCCCAGCCGGGTCAGGAACACCAGCCAGGACAGCCCGCGCTGCTGATAGGGACGCAACTGCGCGCCGAACTCCGGCGGGACGGCCACCGGCTCCGGGGCGAGCGGGCCGTCCGCGTCCGCGCCGTCCGCGCCGTCCGCGGAGGCGGCGTTGGCGCGGACCCGGCGGAGCAGCTCGCCGAGCCGTCCGTCCGCCTCCGCGACCATGATCGGCAGTCCGGTGCCCGGCTCCCGGCCGTCCAGGGCGAGCCGGAGCAGCTCCCCGGCCGGCATCACCCCGGCGGCCTGCTGGTCCTGCTCGGCCAGGAAGGCCGCCGCGGCGGCGATCCTGGCGGTGTCGGCCTCGAACCACTGGCCCCTGACCCGGACCAGGGCCTGCTTGCTCTCCGTCAGTTCCAGCATCTCGGCCTCGGTCAGCGGCTCGCCGCCGAGCGCGGCCTGCCAGCGGAACTCGACCAGGTCCTCCCGTCCGACCAGGCTCTGCTGGTCGACCACCCCGGCCTGCTCGGTGGCCGGGGTGTGCGCGGTGAGCGCCAGGCCCAGCGCCGGGGGACGATTCCACCAGGCGGGCAGCAGCACCCCGAAGCCGGCCTCGGCCAGCAGCGGCGCGGTGTCCCGCAGGAACGCCAGCGCGCCGGCCCGGTCCAGGTCCAGGCCGTGCGGACGCCGGGTCAGCAGGGCGGGTTCCAGCTCCGGGCAGCGGCGGGCGGCCCGCTCCAGCTCGGCCAGGAACGCGGCCTCGGGCTGGTCCACCAGCCGTCGCAGCGGGGCGGCGGCCGGACGGTCGGCCCACAGGTCGGCGGCCTCGACCAGGACCGAGGGCTCGTCCACGACCTGGAGGCCGAACTCCAGCCGCCAGCGGTCGGCGTCGGGATCGCCGACCGGCCCGGCCGCCCGGGGGGCGTCGGGGGCGAGGTTCTCGTCCCCGAAGGGCTCGACCAGGCGGAAGCCCAGCCGCAGCGGCCCGCGGGCCTCGGCGGCCGAGCGGTGCCAGTCCGCCAGCCGGGCCTGAAGCACCGTCAGCCCGGCCGGGTCCGGGTCGGCGCCGCCGTCCGCGAGCAGGTCGCTCTCACTGGTCAGCGCGACCAGCCAGCGTTCGGCCGCGGTGGCGGCGGGACGGGCCCGGCCCCGGGTCTGCGGCAGCAGCGGGGGGCGCTCGGCGAGCACCGCCCGCACCTCGCAGTCCACCAGCGCGGCCAGCAGCTCCCGCAGCAGCGCCGCGCCACTCGGACCGGCGGCCTCAGCACCGGCCTCAGTACCGGCTTCGGCGCCCGCCTCGGCGCGGCAGACCGGGGGGCAGTCGGCGGCGAGGGCGGCGGCCTCGCGCCGGGCGGCCCCGTCCGGGGCCGGGATCCACCGGGCCCGCGCCGCGCCGGCGCCGTCGGCGACCAGCGCGGGCAGCACCCGGCCGCGGCCGACCAGCCGCCAGGCCAGGTCGTGCACCAGGGTCAGCCAGCGCAGCGACGCGCCGTAGGGGGCCTCGACCAGGCCGGTGCCGGGCAGGTCGGGCTGCAGCACCGCGTGCTGCGGGTCGTACAGCTCGCCCAGCAACTGCGCGGCCTGAGCCGGCGTGAACACCAGCGCGGGCACCCGCCAGCGCTGCAGCGCCACCGCCCCGCGCCGGTCGGCGGAGGAGGCGGAGGCGACGGAAGCGGCGGAGAGCGGCCCGACCAGCTCCGGCGAGGGCACCGGAGCCCCGTCCGCGGTGGGCAGCAGCAGGGCCGCCCCGCCCTCGGCGGCCTGGCCAGCCAGCCACTCCAGGCCGGGGCCGACCGCGCTCAGCAGATCCCGCACCGCCGACGCCTCGGCCCCGTACCGGCGGCCCTGATGGGGCTCGCCGTCCTCGGCCCAGAGGGCGAGCTGCCGGTCGGCCCGCCACAGGCCGTGCAGAACCCACATCGACGCCGGTCACCCCGTCCTCCGCCGGGCGGCACAAGGCCGCGAAAAAAGCTGGTGGTCCAGGGCGAGCACCCTGGACCACCAGCCTACGGAGCGGCACTGACAACAGCCCGCTGTCAGCTCTGGTTGTAGAACCCCGACCCGTCGTCGGAGCTGTCGATGACGAGGACCTCGACCTCGGGCGGCGCCAGCAGGAACACCCGGCGGGCGATCCGCTCGATGCTGCCCCGGGTGCCGAAGGTGAGCCCGGACGCGAAGTCGACCAGGCGCTTGGCGTCGCCGTCGGACATCTCGGTGAGGTCCATGATCACCGGGGTGCCGACCCGGACGTGCTCGCCGATGACCCGGGCCGACTCGAAGCCGGTCGGGCGGACCGAGGTGATCTGCGGCGCGAGCGCCGCGGGAGCGACCTCGGGGGAGTCCCAGGGCTCTTCGTAGTCGGGTACCGCCACCGGATACGTTCCGGAGGGCGCCAGCCATCCGCGGTAGTCGTCACGCAGTGCTGCTCCCATGCCGTGCCTCCCCATCCGTACTGCTGCCCCGTGTTTCGCACGATGGTGTTCGTGCGTCCGTGCTGTGCTGTCGTGCGTTTGTGCGCCTGGTGATTCTGGACTGTCCCACCGTGCTGTCCGAGTATCGCATTGATCACCGACATAGCACCCGTACGGACGCGTCGGCGCGCCGTTTGGTTCAACCCATCTGACGTGCGGTTCGGACAAAATGTCGAATCATCAGCTGACGTTCGAACAGTTATGCGAATACCTGTTCACTGGATCTGCTGAGTTCCCACCAGCCCGGTTTTGCTGGGTCAGTTGCGGGCAGTATTGTCCGATCGGCTTCGATCGAAACACTTTCACCGCCTGCTTCTGCGTGCCCTTGTGCACCATCATTGCCGGTTTTGACAATCCTGGGCCAGTGGATTTCACGGTTTCTCCAGGCTGTTGCCCGGCTGTAACAAGAACCGGATGAATACGTCGCTTCCCGAACCGGGATCCTCAGCCGTGGTCCACCCGCTCCGGCGGCTTCCCCGGCGCCAGTACGCCGGCTCCGGCGACCAGGCCCAGGGTCAGCAGGGTCACCAGTCCGAAGGAGACCGGCAGCGAGGTGGCCTGGGCGACCGTGCCGACCGTGGCCGGTGCGACCAGGCCCGAGGTGTAGGTGACGGTGGCGACGCCCGCGATCGCCCGGCTGGGGTTGTCGCCGCTGGTCCCGGCCGCCGCGAAGCAGAGCGGGACGACCACGGCGATGCCGATGCCGAGCAGGCCGAAGCCGACGACGGCGGGCCAGGGGGTGCGGGCGAACACGATCAGCAGTCCGCCGGCCAGCGCGACCACCCCGCCGAGCCGTACCGTCAGCACCGCGCCGAGCCTGCGCACCGCCATGTCCCCGCACAGCCGGCTGAGCGCCATGGTCGCGGCGAAGGCGCTGTAGCTGGCGGCGGCCACGGCCGCCGAGGAGTGCGCGGTGCCGCGCAGGTAGACGCCGCTCCAGTCGCCGCTGGCCCCCTCGGCGAACACCGCGCAGAAGCCGACCAGGCCGATCGCCAGGGCCGACCGCGGCGGCAGGGTGAACCGGGGCGGCGCGACCTCCTCGGGCTCCGGGTGCAGGTCGAGCAGGCCGCGGCAGGCGACCAGGCCGAGGCCGGTCAGCAGCGCGGCCATCAGACCGAGGTGGATCCTGGCGTCCAGGCCCCGCCAGGCCGCGAGCACGCCGATGCCCGAGGCCAGCAGCCCGCCCACGCTCCACATGCCGTGCAGGCCGGACATGATGGACCGTCCGTAGCGCTGCTCGACCTCCACGCCCTGGGCGTTCATCGCCACGTCCGCCATGCCGGCGCAGGCCCCGTAGAGGAACAGGCTGAGGGCGAACACGGGCAGGTCGGGGGCCAGCGCGGGCAGTGCCAGCGAGGAGCACCAGAGGGTGAGCAGCAGTCGGACGGCCGCCCGCTGCCCGAGGGCGTGCACGATCCGCCCGGCCAGCGGCATCGCCAGCGAGGCGCCGACCGCCGGGGCGACCAGGGCCAGGCCCAGTTGGCCGCTGCTGAGATGGAGGTGGTCCTTGATCCAGGGGATCCGGGTGGCGAAGGTGCCGGTGACCGCGCCGTGCACGGTGAACACCGCGGCGACGGCGCGGCGCGCGCGGACGACGGCTGGCTGGCTCATGAGTGGATCCCCCGTAGGTTGAGATGATCAACCTACCGTCGGCTCCCGGACGACGTCAGGGGCCCCCTGGCGCCTCGTACATGCGGGGTGCCCTAGAGCGTAGCCCTCGCATGTGCGATGCTACGAGTGACGAGGAGATAGCAAATGCGACAAGATGATCGTCCTGTGAACAGTTACCGAATCGGAGAAGCCGCCGCCCTGCTCGGCGTCAGCTCCGACACCATGCGCCGCTGGGTGGACGCCGGCCGACTTGTCGCCACACGTGACGAGCACGGCCATCGCATCGTACCCGGCCCCGAACTCGCGGCCTTCGCCCGCGAGTTGGCCCGGCCCGAGAATGCCGAAGCGGAGGGGCTGCCCTCCTCGGCACGCAATCGGTTCGGGGGCATCGTCACCGAGGTGATCCTCGGGGACGTCGCCGCGCAGGTGGAGATCCAGGCGGGCCCGTTCCGGGTCGTCTCACTCATCAGCCGCGAGTCGGCCGTGGAGTTGGGGCTGGAGCCAGGGGTCCCCGCGGTGGCTGTGATCAAGTCGACCAATGTGGTCGTCGAGCTCTCCTGACTACCGTGATCACCTTATCTGGGGGTACCTCCGTCATGACCACCGCTTCGCGCCGTTCGCTCGCCGTCGCCGCCACGGCCTGTGCCGCACTGATCGGCCTCACCGCCTGTAGCTCCAGTGCCACGACCTCGGCCTCAAGCCCCTCCCCGAGCGCCGCCTCGGACTCGGCCTCGGCCACGGCTCCGGCGAGTCCCGCGATCACCGGCAAGCTGACCGTCTTCGCCGCCGCCTCCCTGAAGAACACCTTCACCCAGTTCGGGAAGGAGTTCGAGGCGGCCCACCCCGGCGTGACCGTCACCTTCAACTTCGGCGGCAGTGACACCCTGGCCGCGAGCATCGTCTCCGGCGCCCCGGCCGACGTCTTCGCCTCCGCCAGCACGGCGACCATGGCCACCGTCACCAAGGCGTCCGACAACGCCGCTGCGCCGGTGAACTTCGCCAAGAACAGCCTGGAGATCGCGGTCGTCCCGGGCAACCCCAAGCAGATCACCACCCTGCAGCAGTTGGCCGCCAAGAGCACCAAGGTCGCCCTCTGCGCCAAGACCGTCCCCTGCGGCGCGGCAGCCGTGAAGGCGCTGGCCGCGGCCAAGGTCACGGTCACTCCGGTCACCTACGAGCAGGACGTCACCAGCGCCCTGACCAAGGTCGAGCTCAAGGAGGTGGACGCGGCGCTGGTCTACCGCACCGACGTCCAGGGCGCCAAGGGCAAGGTGGTCGGCGTGGACTTCCCGGCCGCCCAGCAGGCCGTGACCAGCTACCCGATCGCCCCGCTCACCCACGGCACCAACAGCGCCGCGGCCCAGGCCTTCACCGCGTTCGTGCTCTCCGCCCCCGCCGCGCAGGAACTCGCCGCGGCGGGCTTCCAGGCTCCGTGACCGACACCCCCGGCCCCGACCTCCTGGCGTCCGCTCCGGCCGCCGGGAGGTCGCGCGGTGCCCGCCGCCGTTCCGGCGCGGTCCCCGCCGCACTGCTGCTGCCCGCCGTGCTCGGCCTGACCCTGCTGGTGCTGCCGCTGGTCGGGCTGCTGGTCCGCGCGCCGTGGAGCAGCATGACCACGGTCCTCGGCGACGGCACGGTCTGGCCCGCGCTGCGGCTCTCGCTGTTCACCGCGACCGCGGCCACCGCGGTCGCGCTGCTGCTCGGCGTCCCGGTGGCCTGGCTGCTGGCCCGCACCGAGTTCCCGGGCCGGCGGCTGCTGCGCACCCTGGTCACCGTCCCGCTGGTGATGCCGCCTGTGGTCGGCGGGGTGGCGCTGCTGCTGGTGTTCGGCCGCAATGGGCTGGTCGGCCGCTGGCTGGACTCCGCCTTCGGGATCACCCTGCCGTTCACCACGGCGGGGGTGGTCCTTGCCGAGGCGTTCGTCGCCATGCCGTTCCTGGTGCTCAGCGTGGAGGGCGCGCTCAGCGGCGCGGACTCCCGCTACGAGGAGGCCGCCGCGACCCTGGGCGCCTCCCGCTTCACCGCGTTCCGGCGGGTCACCCTGCCGCTGGTCGCCCCCGGCATCGCCGCGGGCAGCGTGCTGGCCTGGGCCCGGGCGCTGGGCGAGTTCGGCGCGACCATCACCTTCGCCGGGAACTTCCCCGGCACCACCCAGACCATGCCGCTCGCGGTGTACCTGGCGCTGCAGGACGACCCCGCCACCGCGATCGCGCTCAGCCTGGTGCTGCTCGCGGTCTCGGTGCTGGTCCTGGTCGGCCTGCGCGGGCGCTGGACCGGGGGCCCGGCATGAGCGGCGAGGACGGCCTGCGGGCCCACCTGG
Source organism: Streptacidiphilus alkalitolerans (assembly GCF_042511045.1). Taxonomy (NCBI): domain Bacteria; kingdom Bacillati; phylum Actinomycetota; class Actinomycetes; order Kitasatosporales; family Streptomycetaceae; genus Streptacidiphilus; species Streptacidiphilus alkalitolerans. Next base: position 99,766 of record NZ_JBHEZX010000020.1, on the reverse strand, counting down.
TGGTCGACCGGGCGCCCCGCCCCGGCAGCGGCTCCGCGCAGGGCTTCCGACTGGACGTCAGGCTCACCGCCCGCCCCGGCGAGGTGCTCGCCCTGCTCGGCCCCAACGGGGCCGGCAAGACCACCGCGCTGCGCGCCCTGGCCGGGCTCACCCCGCTGACCGCCGGGGAACTCACCCTGGACGGCCGCGTCCTGGAGCAGCCCGCGGCCCGGCTGCGGCTCGCCCCCGAGGACCGCCCGGTCGGCGTGGTCTTCCAGGACTACCTGCTGTTCCCGCACCTCAGCGCACTCGACAATGTCGCCTTCGGGCTGCGCACCAGGGGCGTCCGCAAGGCCGCCGCCCGGGCCGAGGCGGCCGACTGGCTGGACCGGGTCGGCCTGGCCGAGCACGCCGCCGCCCGCCCCCGCGCCCTCTCCGGCGGCCAGCAGCAGCGGGTCGCGCTGGCCCGCGCGCTGGCCCCGCATCCGCGGCTGCTGCTGCTGGACGAGCCGATGGCCGCGCTGGACGCCCGCACCCGACTGGACGTCAGATCGCAGCTTCGGCGCCACCTGGCCGCATTCGACGCCGTCGCGGTCCTGGTCACCCACGACCCGCTGGACGCGATGGTGCTGGCGGACCGGCTGACCGTGATCGAGGACGGACGGGTGGTGCAGCACGGCCCGCCTGCCGAGATCGCCCGGCACCCGCGCAGCGACTACATCGCCCGGCTGGTCGGCCTCAACCTGTTCCGGGGCACGGCGGACGGGCACGAGGTGACGGTCGACGCCGCCGCGGCGGGGGAGACCCGGATCACCACCGCGGACTCCTCGACCGGGCCGGTCTTCGTCGCCTTCCCGCCGTCCGCCGTCACCGTGCACCGCAGCCACCCGGACACCAGCGCCCGCAATGTCTGGCAGGCCGTCGTCGCCGGGATGGAGCTGCACGGCGACCAGGTCAGGCTGGACCTCACCGGGGAGCTGCGGCTCACCGCCGACCTCACCCAGGGCGCGGTCGCCGAACTCGGCCTGATCGAGGGCAGCACGGTCTGGGCGGCGGTGAAGGCCACCCAGACGCACGCGTATCCCGGGTGACGGCGGCCGGTGTCCCGCACGATGGAGGGAACCGGTCCCGGAGGAGCACCATGGCGCAGGACAGCAGGGCCAGCGCGTTGAAGGGCGTCCCGGAGACCATGCTGTGGACGCTCTACCACCGGGCCGCCGAGGCGCGCCGCCCCGACACCGTGCTGGCCGACCCGCTCGCGGTCGAGCTGGTCGAGGCGGTCGACTTCCCCTTCGTGGAGCGCTTCGGACCCGCCCACCCGCTGGTGGCCCAGGCCATCGCGCTGCGCGCGGGCTGCTTCGACGCCGTGGTCCGGGAGTTCCTCGCGGTCTACCCGGCCGGTACCGTGGTGTCCCTCGGCGAGGGCCTGGAGACCGGCTTCTGGCGGGTCGACAACGGCACGGTCGACTGGCTCACCGTCGACCTGCCGGAACCCCTGGCGCTGCGCCACGCCCTGCTTCCGCACGGCCCCCGGCAGCGCACCCTCGCCCGCGACGCCCGCGACCCCGCCTGGATCGACCGGGTGGACCCGGCGCGGGGGGTGCTGGTGCTGGCGCAGGGCCTCTTCATGTACCTGCGGCCGACCGAGGTCCGCGACCTGATCGCCGGCTGCGCCGAGGCTTTCCCCGGCGGCGGCCTGGTGTTCGACGCGATCCCGCGGCTGCGCAGCCGCCGGGCCCGCCGGGACCGGCCCAGGCGGGTCTCCGGCGCCTACCGGCTGCCGCCGATGCCCTGGCGGATGAACGTGGCGGACCGCCCCGGGCTGGCGACGGCGCACCCGGCGGTCGCCGAGATCAAGGACGTCCCGCTGCCGCCGGGGCGGGGCCCGGTGCTGGGCCTGCTCACCCCGAGGGCCGACCGCCTGCCGGTGGTCCGGAACCGGCGGCCCTCCGTCACCCTGCTTCGCTTCGCCAGCCGCTGACGGTCCGTCCGGCGACGGTCCGTCCGGCGCTGCCTCACCCGTACGGCGCGCCGCGGGGGCGGGCCGGCCGGGGGCCGGAGAGGATCTTGGCGAAGGGTCGGGCGAGCGAGGTGAGGCGGACGGCGATGCGGCACGGCATCCGGGACGGGGGCGGCATCCGGGGCGGGGCGCGGGCGGCGCGGCGGGTGGCGGCGGTCGCCGTCGGCCTGGCCGCGCTCGCGGCGGGGACGTCCGGCTGCGGCGGTTCCTCGGGTACCGGCGCCGGCGGTGGCGCTTCCTCCGGCGGCTCCGGCTACGCGGTCTCGCACCAGGTCCACTCCCACCCGGGCCCCTGGACCAAGGAGCGCTTCGAGAAGGCCCTGTCCGAGCACGGCGGCACCTCGCACCCGGCCAGGGCCACGGCCAGTAACGCCAGGGTCGGTGCGCTCTTCGAGAACGACGTCAGCGGCACCCACTTCTGCACCGCCAGTGTGGTCCACAGCAGCGGGAAGAACCTGCTGGTCACCGCCGCGCACTGCGTCCACGGCGGCAAGGGCGGCAGCTACAAGAGCGACCTGGTCTTCGTCCCGGACTACCGGGACGGCACCGCACCGCAGGGGCAGTGGCCGGTCACCGACATCGTGGTCGACCAGCGCTGGATCGACTCCAGCGACGCCGATCTGGACGTGGCCTTCGTGGCCCTGGGCCAGGTCGGCGGCAAGGACATCGAGGACGTGCTCGGCGGCAACACCCTGGGGGTGGACCAGGGCTTCAACCGGGTGGTCCAGATCACCGGCTACCCCTCGGACGCCGGCGCCCCGATCTCCTGCGTCAACAGGACCACCCAGCAGAGCCAGTACCAGATGCGGATCGCCTGCACCGGCTACCCCGGCGGGACCAGCGGCAGCCCCTGGCTGAGCCGGTTCGACCGGACCACCCGCACCGGCACGGTGATCGGCGTCATCGGCGGCTACCAGCAGGGCGGCGACACCGAGGACGTCTCCTACAGCGTCTACTTCGACAGCGATGTGCGGAACCTCTACGACCGGGCCGCCGGAAGCAGCTGATCCCCGGCCGACACTTCACGCCCGTCCGGACCAATCCGGGTGCCGCTCGGCCTCGAATGAAGCATGTCCGGGGGACGAGGGTGCAGGTGGTGCGGATGCTGCCTGCCGCGAGCGCAGGGGTGTGGCAGGCATGGCCGAGCACGTCGAACTGGCGCTGCCGGGGCAGCAGCAGCGCCCCGGTGGCCGGCACCGGGCGGGTCCTGAGCGCGCCGCCGGCGGCCCCCGCAGGGTCGCCGTCGTCGGCAGCGGGGTGGCCGGGCTGACCGCCGCGCACCAGCTCACCGAGGCAGGTACGCGGGTCACCCTCTACGAGGCCGCGCCCCGGCTCGGCGGCCACGCCCACACCCAGGACGTCAGGGCCGCCGACGGCACCGGGCTGGCCCTGGACACCGCGTTCCTGGTCCACAACGAGCGCACCTACCCGCACCTGCTGCGGCTCTTCGCCGATCTGGGCATCCGCACCCAGGACTCCGAGATGAGCATGTCGGTCAGCTGCCGCAGCTGCGGCCTCGAATACGCGGGTGCGCGCGGTCCCGGCGGCCTGGCCGCCCAGCCCGGCGCGCTGTTCCGGGCCCGCTACCTGCGGATGCTGGCGGAGGTGCCGCTGTTCCACCGCCGGGCCCGGGCGCTGCTGGCCTCGCCGGACCCGCGCGCGGACGAGCTGACCCTGCGCGAGTTCCTGACCCGGGGGAGGTTCTCCGGCTACTTCAACGCCCACTTCATGACCCCGCTGGTGGCCGCGGTCTGGTCCTGCGCCCCGGACCTGGCCCGGGAGTACCCGGCCCGCTACCTCTTCGCCTTCCTGGACAACCACGGACTGCTCTCGGTCACCGGCTCGCCGACCTGGCGCACCGTCGTCGGCGGCTCCCGCACCTATGTGGAGCGGATCGCCGCCCGGCTGGCGGAGGTCAGGACCGGGGCCCCGGTCCTGGCGGTCCGCCGGCACGGCGACGGCGTCACCGTCACCGCCGCGGACGGCGCCCCGGCCGAGTACGACGGTGTGGTGCTGGCCGCCCACCCGGACCAGACGCTGAAGATGCTCGCCGATGCCAGCGCGGAGGAGCGCGAGGTGCTCGGCGCGTTCGAGTACTCCTTCAACCCCACCGTGCTGCACCGCGACCCCTCCGTGCTCCCGCGCGCCCCCCGGGCCCGGGCGTCCTGGAACTACCGGATGGAGTCCTGCCTGGACCGCTCGGAGCAGGTCAGGGTCAGCTACCACCTGAACCGGCTGCTGCGTCTGGACACCCCCGAGGACTACCTGGTCACCCTGAACGAGGACCCGGCCGACCCGGTGCCCGAGGAGCACGTGCTGTCCCGCACCGTCTACCGGCACCCCCTCTACAGCCGCGGCTCCCGTGCCGCCCAGCTGCGGCTGCCCGCCCTGAGCGCCGGCCGCACCGCCTTCGCCGGGGCGTACCACGGCTGGGGCTTCCACGAGGACGGCTGCCGCTCCGGGGTCCAGGCCGCGCAGGCCCTGGAAGCGCTGGTGCGGTCATGAGTACGGCGGAGAGAGGTACGGCGCCGGTCCGCGAGCGCCTGCCCGGGCCCTGGGGCGCGGCGCTCTACGACTGCCGGATCGCCCATGTCCGCACCAGCCCGCTGCGGCACGCCTTCACCCACCGCAGCTACCTCTGGCTGGTCGACCTCGACCGTCTGCCCCGGCTGCCCGCGCCGCTGCGCCCGCTGGCCCGGTTCGAGGCCAGGGACCACCTCGGCGAGCCCTCCCTCGGCCTGCGGCAGAACCTGGACCGCTACCTCGCCGCCCAGGGCGTGGACCTGGACGGCGGCCAGGTGCTGATGCTGGCCCACGCCCGTTCGCTCGGGCACGTCTTCAATCCGCTCACCCTCTACTGGTGCCGCGACCGGGACGGCGCGCCGGTGTGCACCGTCGCCGAGGTCTGCAACACCTACGGCGAACGGCACTGCTACCTGCTCCGCCCGGGCCCCGACGGCCGCGCGGACACCGCCAAGGAGTTCTACGTCTCGCCGTTCTTCCCGGTCGACGGCCGCTACCGGATGGCCGTCCCGGCGCCGGGCCCCCGGCTGCGGCTGACCATGCACCTGGAACGCGCGGGCGGACGGCCCTTCACCGCCACTGTCCAGGGCAGCCGCAGAACCGCGGGCCCGCGCGGGCTGCTGCTGGCCGCAGTGCGCCACCCGCTGTCCACCCTTGCCGTGAGCGTCCACATCCGGATCCAGGGCATCGGGCTCTACCTGCGCGGCCTGCCGGTCCAGCCGCGCCCGCACCACCCCCACCAGGAAGGAGTCTCCGCACCATGACCCAGCCGAGCACCCGCCCGTCGACGCGGACCTCGACCCGAGCCGAGCAGCGCTCCGCACGGCACCGCCCCGACCCGCAGCGCTGGCCCGACGTCGCGACCGTGCCGACCTCCGCCGTCCGCGCCCTGGTCGCCCGGGCGCTGCTGCGCAGCGTCGCCCGGCGGCTGAACCTGCGGGTCGAACTCCCCGGCGGCGCCCTGCTGAACCGCACCCCGCCGCCGGACGGGGCCCCGGTGCTGCGGCTCGCCGCGCCCGACGCCTTCTTCCACCGGGTCGGCAGCGGCGGCCTGATCGGCTTCGGCGAGTCCTACCAGGCCGAGGAGTGGGACTCGCCCGACCTGATCGCGCTGCTCACCGCGCTGGCCCGGTCCCCGCAGACGCTGGTGCCGCCCCGGCTGCAGTGGCTCCGCCGCTGGTTCACCGCGCGGCAGCCGCTGGAGCAGCTGGGCACCCCGGAGAACGCCCGCCGCAACATCCAGTCCCACTACGACCTCTCCAACGACCTCTTCGCGCTGTTCCTCGACCCGACCATGACCTACTCGTCCGCGGTCTTCCCCAGCGACAGCCACGGGGAGCCGCTGGCCTCCTGGGAGCTGCTGGAGCGGGCCCAGCACCGCAAGATCGACCGGCTGCTCGACCTGGCCGGGGTGCGCCGGGGCAGCAGGGTGCTGGAGATCGGCACCGGCTGGGGCGAGCTGGCGCTGCGCGCCGCCGCCCGGGGCGCGAGCGTGGTCACCCTCACCCTGTCCGAGGAGCAGCAGCAGCTCGCCGAACGCCGGATCGCCGACGCCGGTTTCGCCGACCGGGTCGAGGTGCGGCTGTGCGACTACCGCTCGGTGACCGGCCGTTATGACGCGGTGGTCAGCGTCGAGATGGTGGAGGCCGTCGGCCGGGCCTACTGGCCTGCCTACTTCTCCACCCTGGACCGGGTGCTCGCCCCCGGCGGCCGGGTCGCGCTGCAGGCCATCACCATGCCGCACGACCGGATGCTCGCCAGCGAGCAGACCTTCACCTGGATCCAGAAGTACATCTTCCCCGGCGGGCTGCTGCCCTCGGTGGAGGCCGTGGAGCAGACCCTGGCCGCGCACACCGGCCTGCGGCTGACCGGCCGTCAGGGTTACAGCCGGCACTACGCCGAGACCCTGCGGCTCTGGCGCGAGCGCTTCACCGCCCGCGCCGCCGAGGTGGAGGCGCTCGGCTTCGACGGCGTCTTCCGCCGGATGTGGACGCTCTACCTGGGCTACTCCGAGGCCGGTTTCCGCAGCGGCTACCTCGACGTCCAGCAACTGCTGATCACCAGGCTCGGGGAGGATCACCCGCGATGACCGCCGCCGCACGCCTTGCCGACCTGCTCCACCCGTTCCTCGGCGACCCGCTGCCGGTCAGGATCCGCGCCTGGGACGGCAGCGAGAGCGGACCCGAGGACGCACCCACCGTCGTCCTGCGCTCCCGCCGGGCGCTGCGCCGGCTGCTCTGGTACCCGGGCGAACTCGGCCTGGCCGAGGCCTACATCGCTGGGGAGATCGACATCGAGGGCGACCTCGGCGAGGGCCTGGGCCGGGTCTGGCGCAACGTCAGGGAGCGCGGCCCGGCCCTCGCCCCGTCCCTCGGCGACCGGGCCCGGGCGGCGGTGCTGGCCGCCCGGCTCGGCGCGGTCGGCCCCCGTCCCGCGCCCCCGGCCGGACGTGCCGCGCTGAGCGGCGCCCTGCACAGCAAGGCCCGGGACCGGGCCGCGATCCACCACCACTACGACCTCTCCAACGACTTCTACGCCCTGCTGCTGGACCCGTCCATGGCCTACTCCTGCGCCTACTGGACCACCGACAAGCCCGACTACACCCTGGCCGACGCCCAGCGCGACAAGCTCGACCTGATCTGCCGCAAGCTGGCGCTGGTCCCCGGCGCCAGGCTGCTCGACATCGGCTGCGGCTGGGGCTCGCTCACCCTGCACGCCGCCGGCCACTACGGCGCCAGGGTCACCGCCGTCACCCTGTCCGCCCAGCAGCACGCCCATGTCACCGCCCGCGCCGCCGAACTCGGCCTGGACGGACAGGTGGAGGTGCAGCTGCGCGACTACCGGGACGTCACCGGGGGCGGCTTCGACGCGGTCAGCACCGTCGAGATGGGCGAGCACGTCGGCGAGGCCGAGTACCCGGCCTTCGCCCGGGTGCTGCACGACCGGCTGCGCCCCGAGGGACGGCTGCTGGTGCAGCAGATGTCGCGGCGTCACCGGGCCCCGGGCGGCGGCGCGTTCATCGAGACCTACATCGCCCCCGACATGCACATGCGCCCGGTCGGCGAGACCGCCGCGCTGATCGAGGACGCCGGCCTGGAGGTGCGCCAGGTGGAGGCGATGCGCGAGCACTACGTCCGCACTTGCGCGGCCTGGCAGGACACCCTGGAGCAGCGCTGGGACGAGTTCACGGCGCTGGTCGGCGCGGAGACCGCCCGGGTCTGGCGGCTCTACCTGGTCGGCGGTGCGCTGGCGTTCCAGGAACGGCGGATGGGCGTGGACCAGATCCTCGCGGTCCGCCCCACCGAGGACGGCCGCAGCGGCGCCCCGGCCACCCCGCTCGCCTGGTACGCGCCCGAGGACCCGGGGCCGACCGGATGAGCGGCATCAACGGCGGCGCGCTGCTGGTCGCCCTGGCGGCCGGCCTCGGCGCGGCCCTCGCCGTGCTCCTGGCCGCCTTCGCGGTCGGCGTCCGGCTGGGACTGCACCGGGTGGTGGACGTGGCCTGGGGCCTGGCCTTCTGCGCCGTCGCGCTGACCGGCTACGGCCTCTCCGCGGGCTACGGCGACCCCGGGCGGCGGCTGCTGGTCCTGCTGCTGGTGCTGGTCTGGGGGCTGCGGCTGGCCGGGCACATCTGGTGGCGCGGCCGGGGCCACCCCGAGGACCCGCGCTACCAGAGACTGCTGTCCAAGGCCCCGCCCGAGCGCCGCAACTCCTATGCGCTGCGGATGGTCTACGGGCTGCAGGCGGTCCTGGTCTGGCTGGTGTCGCTGCCGGTGCTGGTCGCGCTGTTCCTGCCCCGGCCGCCCGGCGCCACCGCCTGGATCGGCACCGGGCTGTGGGCCGTCGGCCTGTTCTTCGAGGCCGTCGGCGACCGCCAGCTCACCCGCTTCCGGGCCGATCCGGCCAACCGGGGCCAGGTCCTGGACACCGGCCTGTGGCGCTACACCCGGCACCCCAACTACTTCGGTGACGCCTGCGTCTGGTGGGGCCTGTTCCTGCTGGTCGCGGACGCGCCGATCGGCTGGGCGACCGTGCTGTCCCCGCTGGTCATGAGCTATCTGCTGGTCAACGGCAGCGGCAAACCGATGCTGGAGAAACAGCTCGGCTCGACCAAGCCCGGCTACGCCGAGTACGTGGCCAGGACCAGCGGCTTCATCCCCTGGCCCCCGCGCGGCAGCCACCGCGGCTGAACCTTCACCACCCGCACCTCCGAACGTGAACAACAGGAAGGACCCGCAGTGCCCGAAGGCATCGCCATCGCCCTGCTGACCTGCGATCTGCGGATGCACGACAGCCCCGTGCTGCACGCCGCCGCCGCGCACCCGGGCACGCTCCCGGTGTTCGTCCTGGACGAGGCCATCCACGGCGGCGGCCTGGCCCCGCCGAACCGCTCCGCCTTCCTCGCCGACTGCCTGGACGACCTGGACGCCTCGCTGCGCGCCCGGGGCAGCCGGCTGGTGGTGCTGCGCGGCGACACCGCGACCGAGACCGCGCGGCTGGCCCACCGGACCGGCGCGGCGAAGGTCCATGTGGCCGCCGCGGTCAGCGGCTTCGGGCAGCGCCGGGAAGCCGCCCTGCGGGACGCCCTCGGCGAGCGGCTGACCGTGCACGAGGCGGTGGCCACCACCGTGGCGCCCGGCGAGGTGCTGCCCGCGGGCAAGGACCACTACGCGGTCTACGGCGCCTACTTCCGGCAGTGGGCCCTGGTCCCGCGACGCGAGCCGTTCCCCGCCCCGAGCCGGCTGAACACCCCCGAGCAGCTCGGCGGCCTGGCCCTGGACGAGGTCCGCCGGCAGCTCACCGCCCACGGCGCCGCTGCCCCCGAGCTCGCGCCCGGCGGCGAGACCCACGGCCGCCGCAGGCTCTGGAGCTGGACCGACACCGGGCTCGACGGCTACGCCGAGGGCCAGGACGACCTGGCCGGCGACCGCACCTCGCGGCTCTCCCCGTACCTGCACTTCGGCTGCGTGTCGGCGACCGAGCTGGCCCAGATCGCGACCTCGGCGCAATCGCCGGGGTCCGAGCCCTTTCTGCGGCAGCTGGCCTGGCGCGACTTCCACCACCAGCTGCTGGCCGCCCGCCCCGACGCCGGCGTCAACGACTACCGCAGCCGCGGCGACCACTGGCGCCACGACGAGGCCGAGCTGGAGGCCTGGCGCCAGGGCCGCACCGGCTACCCGATCGTCGACGCCGGGATGCGCCAACTGCTGCGCGAGGGCTGGATGCACAACCGGGCCCGGATGTTCACCGCCAGCTTCCTCACCAAGACCCTCTACCAGGACTGGCGCGCGGGCGCGGCCCACTTCAACCAGCACCTGCTGGACGCCGATGTGGCCAACAACCAGCTCAACTGGCAGTGGGTGGCCGGCACCGGCACCGACACCCGCCCCAACCGGGTGCTCAACCCGCTGCGCCAGGCCCAGCGCTTCGACGCCGACGGCAGCTACGTCCGCCGCTGGGTCCCGGAGCTGGCGTCCGTCAACGGCTCGGCGGTGCACCGGCCCTGGCAGCTCCCGGCCGCCGTCCGGGCGAAGCTCGACTACCCGGAGCCGATGGTGGACCTCAACGACGGTCTGGCCCGCTTCCGGCTGGCCCGCGGACTCTGATGGTCCTTCAGATCTGATGTTCCATCACAAGCGGCCGTCCCGCTGAGCTCACGGGGGTTCAGCGGGACGGCAGTTCCAGATCCAGACCACCCGGGTCGCCGCCGCGCAGCGCGAGCGCGGCCGAGACCTGGTCGGGGAATGGGCGCAGGCCGAGCATGGCCGCCACCAGGCCGGTGGCGGCGGCCTGCCAGTCCCGGCCCCGGCGCAGCATGGCGTGGCCGCTGCCGCGGACCGTGTACCCGGCCACCTCGGCGCCGGCCTCGCGGGCGGCCAGCGCGAAGGCCCGGGTCTCCCTCGGGTCGGTCACCCGGTCGGCGACGTCGTGCAGGGTCACCAGCCGCTTGCCGGCCAGCTGCGCACTGGGCTCGCCGGGCGGGCACCAGGGCGCCAGCGCCACCACACCGGTCACCGGGTCCGCGCCCGCCGCGCGCAGGGCGGCGCGTCCGCCCATCGAGTGGCCGAGCAGCACCACCGGCACCGGCCCGAAGTCCCGGGCGACCTGCTCGATCGCGGCGGCGGCGTCCACGGCGGCGTCGGCCAGCGGGCCGTTCCAGCCGCGCACCCGGTAGGCGACCTCGCCGACCGCGACCTGCTCCCCGCGTACGGCGGCCAGCAGCGCCGAGCTGAACGGCCGCATCCGCAGCCGGGCCGGGTTCCAGCGGCGCAGCGGCTCCGGCCCCTCGGACCGTCCCCCGTGCAGCACCAGCACGACGGCCTTCGGCCGGCCCGGCGCGCGGCGCCAGCGGATCGCCGACCGGCCGGCGGTGCGCAGGTCCTGAGTGTCCGTCATCCGTGCGTTCCCCTCCCTCGTTCCCCCGGCCAGGCCCTTTCCCGGGTCAGGCCCAGCGGTGCTCCGCCACGCCGCCCGCGGGCACCTGGACGGTCGCGTCGGCCGTCTCCGCGTCGCGCCAGACGGTGTACCGCCCGGCCCGCAGCGGTGAGATCACCGCGCAGTACACGGTACGTCCCGCCAGGTGCCGGGGGCGCACGGCGGCGTGGGTACGGGCGGCGGAGGGGTCGTCGAGCGGGCTGACCTCGATCTCCAGGCCGTCCTGCTCCGGTCCGGTGTGCAGGATCAGCGCGCCGAGGTCGCCGCCGATCTCCAGCACGACGCTGCCCTCCCGGGACGGGGCCGGCAGCGGGGCATGGGTGTGGGCCTCCTGTGCGTGGGATTCGTGCGGGTGGGTGTGGGTCTGGGACATGCGTGGCCTCCGTGGCAGCGGGCGGGTGGGCGCCGGGGGTGCGGCCCGGCGCGGGGCCGGGCCGCACCCCCGGCCCGGGTCAGGACGGGTTGTGGTAGCCGTCGTAGGGCACGCCCAGGTAGGGGAAGTGGTCCAGGTAGGGGTTCTTGACGTCGGCCGGGGTCAGCCCGTCGGTGATGGCGCCGGAGGCCGGGTCGGCGGTGAAGGTCTTGTCGACCAGGCCGTAGGTCGCCCCGGCCACCGCGCGCAGCTCCACCGTCACCACGTCGTCGTACACCCGGCGCCCGTTCGGGAAGCCGGCCGGGTCGCCGCCGACCAGGCCCAGGATGTTGGGGCTGGCCGCCGGGGGCACGGCCACGTTCAGCCGCAGCATGTCCGCCTGGACGGCGCCGGTGTGGTTCTGGAACCCGGGCACGATCCCGGCCGGGAGGCCGGTGAGCAGGATCGCCACCAGGTCGGCGCGGGCCTTGCCGGACTTGTTGAGCGCGTCCAGCGCCGGGAACACCCCGGGGTAGAGCACCGGCAGCAGGTTCGCCAGCTCCGGCTTGGCCACGTACTTGGCGAACTGCTTGTCGTCGGCCGGGGTGAGCGAGTTCCACAGGTCCTTCTTGCCCATCGGCACCAGGACCTCGTTGAACAGCGGGTTGCCCAGCCGGGAGACCTGCACGTACGGACCGGACTCGTGGTCGTTGCCGGAGCGCGGCGCGATCACCCGGGCCTGGCGGCGGCTGGCCGTGGTCCACACCCCGATGGTGGCGGCGGGGTTGTTGACGTCGCTGCCGTGCCAGCCGCGGTGGGTCAGCTCGCTGATCGGCACCTGCAGCGCCAGGCTGTGCACATTGAGCTCATTGGTGGTGTTGACCCCGGCGGCGGGCTGGGAGAACGCGCTCAGCCCGAACTGGTTGTGCAGCTGCTGGAACGGCCGCAGGTTGCCCAGGTCGAAGATCGACCCCAGGTCGACGTAGAAGCCCTCGGCGCGCTGCCCCGCGAACACCTTGCGGCCCTTGCCGACGGAGTGCACGGCGGCGACCGCCAGCGCGTCGTAGTCGGGGGTGGACAGCGGCCCGATGTTGCAGGGCGGGCAGGCCAGGTTCTTGCCCAGCACGGTGCTCCGGCCGCCGGCCTCGACCCGGGTCAGGGTGTAGGTCTGGTGCCGGTTCCAGGTGGGGGAGTCCAGCGCGGTGATCGGCCCGGTGTTGTAGAGGAAGGTCTCCGGGTTGCGCAGGTGCGTGGTGAAGTCGAACTGGTAGGTCACGTCGGGGCGGCCGTCGCCGTTGTTGTCGATGTGGATCTCATAGCGCACGTCGTCGCCGAACTCGAAGAAGTTCGGTCCGGACGCCGCGCCCTGCAGCGGGATGTAGTTGGCGATCAGGGTGACGGTGTCACAGGCGTCGGGGCTGACGAAGGCGTAGACGTCGGTGCTGTCCGCCACCGGGTCCTTGGAGATCTCGGGGGCTTCGCGGTGGGACGACATGGGGGGGTCCTCACGGGAGGTGTGGCAGGGGGCAGGGCAGGGCGTGCGCGGAGCAGCGAGCGGGGAGCGGGGCTCAGCCGGCCGCGCGGAGCAGGGCCGCGGTGAGCGCGCGGTCGGTCACGGTGCGGTGGCGGTGTCCGTGGAAGATGTCGACCTGCCCGGTCCGCGCGTCGCGGACGTGGACGATCAGCGTCTCCTCGGCGCCCGCCGGGGCGTGCTCCGCGGCGGCGTGCGCGGTGGCGTCGGCGGGCTCGGCCGCCGCGGCGATGCCGGTGGCGGCGGAGAGCAGGGCTCCGGCGGCGAGACCGGCCGCGCCGGCGCCGGCCGCGTTCCGGATCAGGCCGCGCCGGGACAGCCCTGACGGGGTGTCGGATCCGGACTCGGCGTCGGGGATGGGGGTGGCGAGGGACATGCGTGCTCCTTGGCCGAAAGAGGGGGGCCGAAATGGTGGGAGCCGCAGGGCCGGAACCCGGGCGGGAGGCGCAGCGGGACACGACGAATGCGTCGTAGTACGGCTGGAGTCACCGGAGCCGGGATAATTCAGGCAGCTGGATTTGCGGCCAAGGGAAGTGAACCGCCGTCCGTACGGTCCGTCAAGGCACCGCGCCGTCAGCTGTTCTGCCGCGTGGTCAGATGAGGGTCATCCGTGCAGCTCAGGAGCGTGTGATTGATCCGTTCGACGGAAAGGCAAGTTTTTCTGCGCGGCCACCAATCCGAACGGCGCGCTGCTTCGAACACTCCATGGGGATACTTTCTTCACGCTGCCCCGATGAAAGTGCTTTCTCTACGAATCAATGCGACGATCGGAGACTTCCTGTGCGGGTCGGTCTGCTCCGCGGTGTCGGTGCCGCCACTACTGTCTACGGGCTCCTCGTTGCCGCCCGCCCCGATCTGCTGGCCCGTCCCTCCGGCCTGGTGGACCCGGACGGCCGCACCGCCACCGCGGCGCTGCTCCGTATCGCCGCCGACCTCGGCGACGCGGTGCTCCTCGGCAGCACCCTGACCGGCCGCAGTACCAGGATCAAGGCCGTTGCGGTGTCCGTGGGTTGGGGCGCGCTGTCGGTCGCGGGACTGTTCGCCCCCGGCCGGAAAGAGTGACCATCGCACCAATCACTCGTTGAGCGGAGTGCCGCGTCGCCGGGTCGCCCGCCCCGGTCTGCCCGTACGGCGCCGCGGCCACGCCGACAAGCCGACGAGGAAGTGCTGCGCATGGTCCGTGAATCCCCCCAGCCACGGAACGGCCGACCCGGCAGCACCTCCACCGCCCCGCGCGGCCGCGGCGAGCGCCGCGCCGCCGCGCGGCCCGGCAGGCCGCCGGTGGCCAGGGCCGAAGCGGCCCTGGTGCTGCACTACACCCGGCTGGCCCGGCTCGCGTACACGGTCCTGCCGGCCACCCTGGACCGGCACCGGCGGGTGCTGGCCGCGCACGCCCTGGTCCAGCAGTCGCTGCCGAGCCGGCTGCCCGACCTGCTCGCGGGCCCCCATCCGGCCGAGGTGCCGGTGCCCCGGCGGTCCCCGGAGGCGGCGGCCGGAGGCGGATCCGCGCCCGCCGGGCCCGCCTACGCCCAGCTGCGGGCGACCGTGCTCGCGGCGGCGCTGCAGCGCGGCGGCCGGCGGCGGCCCTGGCGGCTCCCGCGCACCTGGGGCCTCACCCTGTTCCCGTCCAGCGGCGGCCCGGAGAGCCTGGCCCTGGAACGGGCGCTCGCCGAACTGGGCACCACCGAGCGGGCCGCCTACGCGCTGCTCGCGCTCGAAGGGCTGACCCAGGACGAGGCGGGCCAACTCCTGGTGGCGGTGGGCGTCAGCGATCCCCGCCCGGCGCTGCGCCGGGCCGCGCGGCTCGGCGCCACGTACCCGGCGGACGCCCTCGCCGCCGCCGACTTCGACCCCTGCACCGTCCACGCCCGTCCCACCGACCTGCTGCGCCGCCGGCGCCGACTACGGGCCGGGTCCGTGCTGGCCGCGGCCCTGGTGGCCGCGGCGGTGGCCGCCCTGGTACTGCCGGGGTCCGGGCAGGGCGGGGTGCCGGCGGCGGGGGCGGGTGCGGCCTCGTCCCTGGCCTCCGCGCCGGCGGGCGGTCTCGGGATCACCGCCGCGGATCTGGTCCGGGTCCCCGCCGACCAGTGGCGGCACACCGCCCGGATCGACTTCACCGCCTGGCCCGCGCGCGGCGACCGGCTCACCGACCGGGCGCTGCTCACCCGGGCGCTCACCCTCTGGTCCGCGGCGGGGGAGCGCGGGACCGCGTCCGCCGCCCTGGTCCGTGCCACTCCCGGCACCGTCCCCGCCCCGCCGGTGCAGGCGCCCCGGCTGCTCTGGTCCGGACGGTTGGACGGCGCCGAGGTCGTGCTGCTCGACGACGGCGCGGAGCTCGCCCGCTACACCCGTCCCGACCGGGCCACCGCCGCGGACCCGGAGCAGCTCCAACTCACCCGCAGCGACGAGTCGGACGTCACCACCGCGGGCGCGGTGCTGCTGCGCAGCAGCCGGGCCGGCGACCGCTTCCTGCTCGCGCCCTGGGTGGACACGGTCCAGCTCCGCGACCTGCGGGCGCCCGACACCCCCGCCCAGGACCTGGTCCCCACCGACGGGGTCACCGCGGCCGTGCCGCAGCCGCCGAGCAGCGGCTGCGGCAGCTGGCCGGTGCTGCAACTGCGGTCCTCGTCGGTGATCGCCGAGCACCACGCCTTCCTGCTCACCGACCTGGGCGGGGTCACCGCGGCCCACCTCACCTTCACCCCGCCGCCCAGCTCCGGACCGGCCAACTACCCGAGGGAGGCCACCGGAACGGACGCGCTGCTCGCCTGGGCCCGGCTGGCCTGCGGGCTGCCCGCGCTGCGCGGACAGGACGTGAAGTCGGTCAACGCCTGGGAGTTCGCCAAGCAGCCGCTGCCCGAGGGCCGGGGCACCGCCCTGTGGACCTGCACCCGCGCCGACCGCTGGGACGGCAGCGGATCGGCCGCCACCCAGTTCCTCGCCCCGGCGGCGGCGGGCCAGGACCGCAACGCCCCCGCGCTCACCACCGCGGTCCAGCCCAAGGGCCGCGCCTGCAGCCGCTACGAGCAGTACGTGGTCGCGAGCACCTGGTGGCGGGCCCCCGGCAGCGGCCACGGCTACCTGCTCGCGGCCGGCAGCCGCCACGTCACCCGGCTCGGCGCCGAGGGCGGGCTCAGCGCCCCGGCCAGGACGGTGCCGCAGCAGACCCTGGCCCTGCCCGCGGCCCGCCCCAATACGGCGGTCACCGTCATCGGCACCCTCGACACCGGCCAGACGGCGCGCACGCTGAAGTAGCGCGCGGCTGACCCTGTTCGCCGTTCGTCTCGTCGTTCGCCGCCGACCGGTGGATCAGCCGCAGTCGAATCCCGTGCCGTCGACATCGGCTTGCTTGACGACGAAAAAGATGAAACGCGAAGCCATGTGGTCGGAAAGGTGGATATAGGTGATCGTCATCCCGGGGTTGACGATCGGGCTTGGGTCAACGTAAGGTTGACGCATGGAGAATCAGAACCCCATCGGCATGACGAACCCGGTCCGGCTCGACGACCTGATCGAAGCCATCAAGAAGGTCCACCCCGACGCGCTGGACCAGCTCTCCGACGCGGTACTCGCGGCGGGCCACCTCGGCGAGGTCGCCGACCACCTGATCGGCCACTTCGTGGACCAGGCGCGGCGCTCGGGCGCGTCCTGGACCGACATCGGCCGCAGCATGGGCGTCACCAAGCAGGCGGCCCAGAAGCGCTTCGTCCCCAAGGCGTCCAACGAACCGGCGGACCTGGACCTCAGCCAGGGCTTCAGCCGGTTCACCCCGCGGGCCAGGAACGTCGTGATGGCCTCGCAGAACGAGGCCCGCGCGGCGGGCAACAACGAGATCGGCCCGGTGCACCTGCTGCTCGGCCTGCTGGCCGAACCGGACGCGCTCGCCGCGGCGGCGATCCGGGACCAGGGCATCTCCGCCGACGCCGTCCGCCGCGCGGCGACCGGGGCGCTGCCGCTGCCGCTGCCGACCGAGCAGCTCCCCGACCTCATCCCCTACGACGCGGCGGCGCAGAAGGCGCTCAAGCTCACCTTCCGCGAGGCCCTGCGGCTCGGCCACAACTACATCGGCACCGAGCACATCCTGCTCGCCCTGCTCGAACTCGAGGACGGCGCAGGCGTCCTGGCCGGCCTCGGCATCGACAAGTCCGCGGTGGAGGCCAACATCGCCCAAGCCCTCTCCCGCTTCACCTCTCCGCCCCCGGCGGCCCAGCAGCCGGAGTAGCCCCGGTCGGCGGGGCCGGCGGGGTGGGCGACTCCACGCGGCGGATGAGTTCCTTGAGGTTGCCGATCTCCTCGGCGAGGGCGTTGCGGCCGGCCTTGGTGATGCGGATCCAGGTGCGGGCGCGGCGACCCTCGTAGCCCTTGTCGACGGTGACGAGTCCGGCCTCCTCCAGGACCTGGACGTGGCGGGAGAGGTTGCCGGCCGTCAGGTCCAGCACCTCGCGGAGGAAGCCGAACTCGGCGCGCGGGGTCTCGTGCAGGACCGCGAGGATGCCGAGCCGGGCGCGCTGGTGGACGGTCTCCACCAGCCCGCTCGTGGGGTGGCTCATCGGTTCCGTCCGCCCCTGCCCCGGAGGGCGGCGGCCAGTCCGAAGCCGAGGCCGCCCAGCATCAGCGTCAGCCCGGCCAGCCAGAGGTTGGGCAGCAGCGACCAGGCCTCGGACGGCGTCCAGCCGATCGAGGGGGTCCGGTTCTCCACGTCGTAGAGGTTGGAGACCAGCGCCACCGCGAGGAACAGGGCCGCGAAGCCGGCCAGCGCGGCGCTGCGTTCCGAGTACGCCAGCACCAGCAGTCCCAGCGCGAGCACCAGCAGCGGCAGCAGCCCACGTGTCGTCAGATCGCCCGGCAGGCCGCCGTGCAGCGGGCCGACCCCGGCCCAGACGGCGGGGGAGGCCAGCACGGCCAGCCCGAGGAACGCCACTCCGGCCAGTACGTAGGGCAGTGCGCGTCCGGCCACTCCGGTCCTGGTGCCGCGCCAGCGGTAGAAGGCCAGGGTGGCGGCGTAGCCGAGGACGACGGCGGTCAGCCAGTAGACGGTGGCGGCGGTGCTGCCCAGTCCGGCCTGGGCGCCGAGCGGTCCGGGGTGTCCGGTCTCGAAGCACAGCGTTCCCGGTGGCGCCGCCGCACAGCCGGACCCGGACGGCACCGTCTGCCGGTAGAAGGGGGTCGCCCCGAGGACGATCAGTCCGAACAGCACCAGCGGGAACCAGAAGCCCCGCCGTGCCTGTCGTGTGCGCAGGGTCGCTACTCGGGCGGCGGAGAGCATCGCCGCCGGGGACGTCGCATCTGTCATGCCATCAGGTTTGCACTGCAAACTGGTCTGCACAAGGGGGGCGAGAGTCGAAATCCTGGCGCCGGCAAGGGCAAGGGTGCCGCGCTCCCCGGTCCGTGAGGATGGTGCCGGGGAGCGCTCGGTCCGCGTGGGCCGGGTCAGTCGCGCTTGAACATGCCCCTGATCTTCTCGGCGGCGTCGCCGACGGCGTCCTTGGCGTCGTCCATGGCCTGCTTGGCCTTGGACTCGACCTGGTCGCCCTGGCCCTCGCCCTTGAGCTCGTCGTTGCCGGTGACGTCGCCGACCTTCTCCTTGACCTTGCCGGCGGCTTCCTGGGCCTTGTTCGAGATGTCGCTCATCACGGTCTCCGTTCGGAACAGAACGCCCCGGAGCGGGGCACGTGACCGACCCTGCCCCAGGTGCGGGGCGGCTGCATCCGGAGGGCGGCGGTAGGTTGCGGACCGTGTCCGCGCCCCCTGGTCAAACTAGATGCGTACATGACATGATTCCGGGGCGTTCACTTGGTCTGGGCGTAAACGGCGTCCTGGCCGTGGCAGGACGGGACGCCGTTGCCCGCCCGGCGGACTACCGTGCGGTGTCCGCGAGGAAGCGGCCCAGCGCCTCCACCACCAGCAGGTGGTCCTCCACCTGCGGCAGCCCCGAGACCGTGACCGTACCCACCACGCCGACCCCGGCCACATGCAGCGGGAACGCGCCGCCGTGCGCGGCGAAGCGGTCCGGGTCGAGCCGCGACTTCTCCTCGAAGCTCGCGCCCCGGTCCCGGAACCGCTGGCCGACCAGGTAGGAGCTCTCGCCGTAGCGGCGCACCACCCGGGTCTTGCGCTCGATCCAGGCGTCGTTGTCGGCGCTGGTGCCGGGCAGCGCGTAGTGGAACAGCTGCTGCTCGCCGCGGCGGACGTCCACGGTCACCGAGAGGCCGCGCTCCCGGGCCAGTTCGACCAGCAGCACGCCGAGCCGCCAGGCGTCGTTGTTGTCGAAGCGGGTGAGCCGCAGCTCGCGCTCCTGCTGCTCCAGCTCGGGGGTCTGCGGCGGCTTCGACTGCTGAGTGTCCGTCACAGCTCCACCACCCGCTG
Organism: Streptacidiphilus alkalitolerans; assembly: GCF_042511045.1. Classification (NCBI taxonomy): domain Bacteria; kingdom Bacillati; phylum Actinomycetota; class Actinomycetes; order Kitasatosporales; family Streptomycetaceae; genus Streptacidiphilus; species Streptacidiphilus alkalitolerans. Next base: position 80,560 of record NZ_JBHEZX010000020.1, on the reverse strand, counting down.
CTCGGTGGCCGAGGTCCGTGCTGCCTCCAGCACGGCCAGCGCCGCCACCGCGTCCGACGCCCGCACCGGTACCGGGGCCTGTCCGCGCACCGCCGCGGCCACGCCGGCGTAGTACTCCTGGTACGCGCCGGGCAGGGTCGGGTGGCGGACGGTGTCCTCGCCCGCGCCGAGCAGTCCGTATTCGGCGGGGGGCACCACGCCCCAGTCCGGGTCGGCCGGGGTGCCGCCGTCGCGCAGCGCGGCCTCCTGGCCGTCCAGGCCGTCCACGACATAGGCGCTCTCGCTGCCCAGCACCCGGAACCGGGGGCCGAGGCTGCCGGCCACCGCGCTCATCCACAGGTGCGAGCGGGTGCCGTTGGCGTGCCGCAGCGCGACGAAGGCGTCGTCGTCGGACTGCGCGCCCGGGCGGCGGCAGTCCAGCTCGGCGTAGACGGCGGTGGCCGGGCCGAACAGGGTCAGCGCCTGGTCGACCAGGTGGCTGCCCAGGTCGTAGAGCAGGCCCCCGGCCTCGGCCGGGTCGCCCAGCTCGCGCCAGCCGCCCTTCAGCTCCGGACGCCAGCGCTCGAACCGGGACTCGAACCGGTTCACCGCGCCGAGCCGGCCCGAGCGCACCAGCTCGGCGACGGTCAGGAAGTCGCCGTCCCAGCGCCGGTTCTGGAACACGCTCAGCACCAGCCCGCGCTGCTCGGCGAGGGCGGCCAGGGCCTGGCCGTCGGCGGCGGTGGCCGCCAGCGGCTTGTCCACCACCACCGCGAGGCCGGCCTCCAGTGCGGCGGTGGCCTGCGGGACGTGGGTGCGGTTGGGGGAGGCGACGACGACCAGGTCGAGGCCGGCCGTCCAGAGCTGCTCCACGTCGTCCAGGACCTGGGCCCCGGGGTGCTCGCGGCGGACCTGGGCCTGCCGTTCCGGGTTCCCGGTGACGACGGCGGCGAGTTCGAGGTCGGGGGTGGCGGAGATCAGCGGCGCGTGGAACACCGAGCCGGCCAGTCCGTAGCCGATCAGTCCGACGCGCAGGGGGGAGGAGGAAGTAGCCATGACTCCAGTTAAACAACACTGTGGAGAAAGTGGCAAGCTCCGGCATAATGAACTGATGGCCAACCTCACCGCGCTGCGCGACCACAACGCCGCCGCCGTCCTCGGACGCATCCGGGCCGCGCGGGAGACCAGCCGGGTCGAGCTCGCCGCCGCCACCGGGCTCAGCGCCCAGGCCGTCAGCAAGATCGTGCAGCGGCTCGCCGCCGAGGGCCTGATCACCACGGCCGGACAGGGCCCCTCCACCGGTGGCAAGCCGCGCACGCTGCTGCGGCTGGTCCCGCAGGCCCGCTGGGTGGTCGGCGCGCAGCTGCACCGGGACGCGGCGACCCTGGTCCTGGTCGACCTCGGCGGGCGGGTGGTCCGCTCCGGCGCGCCGGCGCTCGCCGCGGGTGCGGATCCGGCGCGCACCCTGGACCAGCTCGCGGCCGGGATCCGCGAGCTGCTGGCCACGGTGCCGTCCGAGCTGGTCCTCGGCGTCGGACTGGCCTGCCCCGGGCCGCTGGACCACCGCACCGGGGTGCTGCACCAGGTCACCGGGCTTCCGGGCTGGGCCGGGATCGCGCTGCGCGACGAGCTGGCCGGCCGGCTCGATCTGCTCGGGGCCGGAGCCGGGGCCGTCGCGGTGGACAAGGACACCACCGCGGGGGTGCTCAGCCAGCCCGGCTCCGCCGACCGGGCCTTCGTCTACCTGGACGACGGGCTCGGCGCGGGACTGGCGCTCGGCGGGCAGGTGCAGCGGGGGGCCCGTACCAACGCGGGGGAGTTCGGCCACCAGGTGCTCGACCTGTGCGGTCCCCGCTGCGCCTGCGGAAACCGGGGCTGCCTGGAGGCGCTCTGCCGGGCCGCGCTGGAGGCCGGCGAGCCCGGCCGTGCCGCCGAGCTGCTCGGCGAGGGGGTGGCCAACCTGGTCCGGCTGCTGGACCTGGACGAGATCGTGCTCGGCGGCCGGACCGTGCTCGCCGCCCCCGAGCTCTACCGGGACACGGTCGACGCGGTGCTGCGGCAGCGGCTGCCCGACCCGGACTGGCAGCGGGTCGCGGTCTCGGTGGTCCGGGCCGGCGAACAGGCGGTGGCGCTGGGCGCGGCCGGGCTGGTGCTCGGCCCGTTCTTCGGCGAGGGGGACGGTCTGAAGCCGTTGGGGCCGTGAGGCTCAGGTCGCTCAGGACGGGACGAGGAAGCAGCGGGCGCTGCCGAGGCGGGTGAAGCCGGTCCGTTCGTAGAGGCGCTGCGCGGGATTGCCCTCGGTGACGGTGAGCAGCAGCCGGTCCGGTGTTCCGTCGGCGGAGGCCTGGGCCAGGGCGGAGCGCAGCAGCAGGGCACCGATGCCGGGAACTGCCTCCCGGGGGTCCCGGAAGAGGTCGACGATGCTGGGCGCGGGCCAGGCGGGCAGCCCGCTCCGACCGGCCACCAGGGCCGCGGCGACCGGGGTCGATCCGGCGAGGGCGACCTTGCTGCAGGCCAGGACGGGGCCGTAGAGGGAACCGCGGAGCAGCCCGGTCAACCGGGTCAACTGCCCCTCGGCGTGGTCGATATGGCCGACCGGATAGGCGCGTCCGCGGACCGGGTCGAGGTCGGAGGCGGTGACTCCGTCGAGGCCGCGGATCCGCAGGTGGTCGGGAAGCCGGGGCTCGCTCCAGTCCGGGTCGGGCCGCTGGGTGGAGAAGTCCCAGGCGTAGAGGTGGAATTGACGGAGCTGCAGCGCGCGGACCGAGAGCAGGGCGGCCAGTTCGCGGTGCGAGGTGGAGGCCATCCAGCCGGGCAGCGATGCGAGGATCGCGTCGGCGGCGGGTGCGGGGCGGGAGTCCGGGAGCCGGATGTCGTCCGCCCAGTCCCGGCCGGTGATCGACCGTCCGGCCACGAAGTCGACCAGTGGACTCCCCTCGGCGTCGCACAGCACGCTCCGCCGGGGCGCGGTGGAGGTGTGGCGCGGGCGGCCTCCGGGTAGCTGGTCACCCATGGATGAGGCGACACGTCTGCTTGCGCCTCTGCGCATCGACGCCGGCTCCCTTCGTCTTGACTGTTCCTCGGAGTGGCTGGAGGAGCACCTGGGACGCTTCTCGGTCTGCGGCGTCCGGCTGGCCGACGGGGTCGAGGACCAGGCGTACGACTATGCGGAGGACGCCGTCGTCCCCACGGACCCGGTGCCGCTGCGGTCGGCCCACCTTCCGCTGCTCGCGGGGTTCATCGCCGGACCGCTGACCCCGCCGGGCCTCTGCGTGGGGTTCGCCGAGGTGGCGTTGGACCGGGAACCGATGCCGGAGATCCTTGCGGAAGCGCGGCGACCGGACTTCCGGCCGCACGACGGGACGGTCCGCACCCTGGCCGGTCACCGGGGCCGGCTGGTGGGGCTGCTCTCGGCGGAGCCGGGGATGCGCACCACCACGCGGATGGACGCCCGGATATCCCAGTACTCCGAGTACTTTCCGGGAAAGCTGGTCGGTATGCACTACGACAACGTGCTCACCGATCGCGGCGAGGGCGAGAGATTCTCCCGGTCGGTGCGGGCGCAGCTGTCGGACAGGCGCGGCCTGTGCAATATCGGTCCCGGCGACCGACTGCTGGTGCTGGGGCTGAATATGACGGCGCTGCAGCTTTCGGACCGGCTCAGGCCGGGAGACGGCCAGCACGTCCCGGACACCCGCCAGTTGCGGACCCTGCTGCGGAACGAGCCGTCGGGGGCGGCCGGCATCGTCTGCCTGGTGGTCAGGCTGGCTCCGGGGGAGATGGCGGTCTTCCCGGCGGGGAACTCCCTGCACGACGGCTCCATGACGGGATGCCGGCTTCCGTCGGAGGCCGTCGTCATCGCAGGGAGGTTCCCCAGGCTCCGGCGCTGACCTCAGACCCCCTGTTCGGCGCGGCGCTCCCAGACCTGGCTCGAGGAGCTGAACCGCAGGAAGACCAGGGGGTCGTTGCCGGACAGAGGCTGCCGCGCCGGGCCGAGAAGCCACTCAAGCTTCTCGTCGTTCTCCCGGAGGTCCCTGGCGAGAGCTTCGTGCGGCCGTTCTACTGACTGGGTGTCTGGCATTGAAGAGCCCCTTCCATTTTTGCCTGGTGGAGATTGCGGCAGTACGCCGTCTCGGTTGCGTCGAGACGGCCGAGTTCGAAGTACTTGTTCGCGGGCCAGTTCCCGCCGCAGACTGAGGCGTAGCGGCAGGCCGTTCGACAGTTCCTCACGCCCGTCAGGGCCTCCCGCACCCAGGGCCGCTCGTGCGCCCGGGCGAGAATGCTGTCGAGTGCGTCGTCCAGGACATTGCCGACGGTGAAGGGCCCGTATTCCGGGTGCGTATGGCCGGAGAAGTCGGGCGACAGAACCGTCACATCGCCGTTGTGGGAGACGGTGGGCATCGGTTCCACCGGAATGTCCTGGAGCTGTTCGTAAGTGACGCCCGCCAGGATCGAATCCCGGCAGTTCATCACCGATTCGAGTTCCCGCAGCCGGACGGCCGGGTCGCGCTGCCATTCCGTGTAGAGCGCGGAAAAGAATTCGGTCCAATCCTCCTTGGACGCCGCGGCGCTCCGGCCGTGGGCGCCCTTCTTCTCCTCGGGCAGGATGCCGAGCGAGACGGCACCGATGTCGCGGGCGTAGGAGTACACGGCTCCGGCCGTCCTCGCGTCCGGCACGCGGACCACCGAGAGCAGGTCGAAGGGGATGGCTCTGCTCCTGAGGGACGCCAGGCCCGCCTCGATCCGGGACGCCGCCGGGCGGCCCGACCTGGTGACCCGGTCCGCGTTCATGGGGCCCGGTCCGTCCGAACTGACGGAGATTCGCACCCGGTGCGCCTGGAACAGGTCGCACCAGGCGTCATTGATGAGTGTGCCGTTGGTCTGGATGGTGTGCGACGTCTCCCGTGGCCAGCGGGAAAGCAGCCGGTCCAGTCGCTCGACGCCGACCGCGAGCGGCTCCCCGAGGTGCCAGAGCGCCTCCACCCCGTGTCCGGCGGCGGACCACTTGGCGGCCGTGTCGGCCACCGCCTCGTTGACCTCCGGCGGCATGTGCCGTACGTCGTGGCGGTCCGGCAGATAGCAGTACCTGCAGTCGAGGTTGCAAAAGGTTCCGGGCTGCATCACCACGGTCGAGGGAGGAAGGCTGAGCATGCTTGCCGGCACGGATCGACACCGCCTCGGAATGAGAAATACAGCCTCACATCCTCGCAATTCTGGATCGGGTGCCAAGTACTGTCAATGCCGCCGCTGCAATCGGCAGGAAATGGACTTCGATCGTCCGATCCGTGCTCGTTGCACGGTTTGAAACCGCCCTTGTAGGCTCTTACCGAGCGGGGTTGAAAAGTGACGAATCGGGATGTAGCGAGCCACGGATCGCGACGAGGGTGAACACAAGCACTGTTGGTACAGCGATGAGGCCGACACATATCCAGAGGGATGGAAGGAGGCCCATGGATGCCACGACCGCCCCGCCGAAGAAGTAGCCGACGGGGGTGAACAACTCAGACCCCAACTGGTCGTAGGCGTAGACCCGGCTGAGGATCCGCTGGGGCAGGTGTTGCTGCAACAAGGTGTCCCAGTAGACGCCGTGCTGCTCCGTACAGAACCCACCCACCAGGGTTGCCAGCAGCACCACCCAGAACGGCTGTTGCAGGGCCAGCGCCAGCAGCGGAGCCGCGCACCCGAGGAGGTAGGACACGCTGACGGGCAGTGGGCGCCGCGGTTCCCAGGAGATGCCCACCAGCCCGCCGATGATGAAGCCAGCCCCAGTCCCCGAGATCAGGAATCCCAGGCTCGATGCGCCGGAATAGAGTTCGCGCGCAGCAACGGGCATGAGGAGGCTGAATCCGGCGTAGTCACCCATGTTCACAAAGGCACTCTGGACGACCACCGTCCACACCCAGGGGCGTGCCCAGAACTCTGTCCACCCTTCACGAATCTGGCCGAGGAATCCGATGGAGGCAGCGGGGTCCTCGGGCTTCGTGGTGTCGAGCCGGCCGCGCAGCCTCAGCAGTAGCGGGAGGATGGCGGCGTAGCTCGCCGCGTCGACGAAGACGGCCCAGCCGGGGCTCGTCGCTGCGACGAAGAGCCCGGCCAGGGAGGGGCCAACGACGAAGCTGGTGCTGTTGGCGAGCCGGATCTGGGAGATGGCCCGCTGCAACCCCCCAACAGGAACCACCGTCGGAATCAGACCTTGCGCGGCTGGCCGGGAGAATGCTCCCGACAGGCCGGCAGTTGCTGAGAGGGCAACGAGTTCCCAGATGTGAACCGATCCCAGGATCAGCGTGATCGCGGCAAGCGCCTCGATCGCCGCAGAGCAGAGGGTAGACAGGATCAGTATCCGGATCCGTGGCCATCGGTCGGCCACAGCACCGCCCACCAGTAGGAACCCCAGCTCGGCCAGGGCCGTGGCCCCCAGGGTGTAGCCGAGGTCTGCCGCTGAACCGGTGAGGTCGAGTACGGAGAAGGCGAGGCCGACCGGAAAGAAGGCCGATCCGATTCTGGACACCGCGTTGGCGGCGTAGAGAATTCGATAGTTCGTCGACTCGGCGTCGGTGTCGTTCCCGCTCCGCCGTGGACGTGGGATGACGGGCATCATGTCCATCCATGCACGGTGGACCGCATCTGGAGTGCGACTTCCAGCCCGATGTCCGTGAGCGAGCCGGATCCCACCAGGGTGTCGATGCCTTGGTCCGTAGCGTCGCGCCAACGCCGGTATTCACGGTCGGCGACGTGGCCGCTCCCCTCCGGAGAGCAGTGGCTTCGGTTTCTCCAGAAGTCGGCAACCGCGATGTGGGCGTAGGTGCCTTGGAGCAACCCTTCCAAGGGCCGCAGATCTTCGCGCCATGCGGCCGGGTACAGGTGGGAGTCCTGTTCGTCGTGGAGGTCGACGACATCCATGAGCGCCCCGAGTTTGGCGTGCTGGATCTCGTGCAGGAGTAGCAGGGCCAACGTCTCCGGATCGTCGGTGGCAGCGACTCCTACGGCGCCGAATGCGTCCCGGGATGTTCCGCTGACCTGGGCTCCGTCGGCGCGGGGGCGGAGCGGCGTGATCGCGGTCAGGATGCCCGCCACCCCGTCCCAGTAGACTGGGAAGTCACTCCGGACGATGCGCAGCGCTTCTTCCAGCAGTTCCCACCACCGGGCCGCTGCGGCGTCGGACAGCGGCAGGGACGGGTCCTCGCCGTAGACGTTTCGGTAGGGGTCGTCGTCGACCAAGGCGATCGTGACCCCGTGGACGGTCCTGCTCCGGGTCGGCTGCCAGTGGATCCCGTCGTTCCGGACGGCAGTCGCACCTCCGGATCCTGTCTCCAGTACCAACTCCGAGCCGTCACCAGCCCGGATGGTTGTCGACCCGGATGACGATGTGAGAGTAGCCTCCGCACGCTGTTCGCCGAGAACGAGCCTGGCAACTCCCAGTGTCGGCAGGTAGAGGCCGCCCCGTTCAATGGTCAGCGGGAGCGCTGTGGCGAGCCCCGACCGTGCGCCGGCCGCCGCCGCCAAAACGACCAGCAACTCACGCTGCAGGGATCGGAGTCCGCTTCCGGTGGTCCGCGCATCGCCCTTCCGGTGTGCCGCTGCCCTGGCCAGAAAATTCGTGGCACGGACGCGAACATAGGGATGAGCGAGAACAGCAGCCAGTCCGGCGGGGGTGCTTTGATCGATGCGCGTCAACGCCAACCATGCCTGCCGGGCATGGGGATCTGCTGGTACCGCGTGATATACGGATGCCACGAGTAGTCGACCCAGGCTGCGTTGACTGTTCTTCAGTGCATCGACGGCGGACCGGTCCCCGTAGCCCTGCCCCAGCTGCCGAAGAATCGAGCTAGTGATCGGCTTCCGGCTCATCGATGATGAGGGAGTCACTTGCATGTCGGCATCGACGGCAACGCGAATGTGCTGGATGAGTTTGTAGAGATCAGTGCAGTAGACGGACGGGTTGTCGAAGCCGGAGTCAGCCTGGTAGCGGTGGGAGTAGAGACCGCCGCCGCAACTGGCGACCAGGGGGCATGCCTGGCATTCCGCTGCCAGGCCGGACTCTCCGGTCTGGCGGGCACGTATCCCGGGATGGGCTGCCGCCTCGTCGAAGGAGTTGTCCAGGACATCGAGCCCGGTGTAGGCAGCGCCCTCAAAGGTGGACTTTAGATGGTCCACCTGTTCCAAGGTGCCATCGGTCTCCACAACGACCATCTCGGCCGCGCCGATTCCTATCGCTTCGACTCCGCTGGAGCCTCCGAGCGAGGTATCGATGATCGAGTCGAAGAGGCGAATTGGAAATGGGCGGTGATCTGAATTCCATCGATCGAATATGTGGATGAGCCAGTCCGCATACTGGGTGGCCTGGCCGTCGTGCCGGGGAGGTGGGTTCTCCCAGTTGGCATGCGGAAGCAGGAGGTCAATGGCTGGCGGGTCAAATTCTGCCAGTGATTCGTAGACGTCTATCGGGTCGTTCTCCGTGTCAATGGTGCACAACAGCCCGGAGAAGATCGGGCGATAACGCTCCGAAGTCAGCAGTGATATCCCGTTCACGGCGGCGGAGAAGCTGCTCCTCCCGTTCGCGTGGAGCCGGTGTCGATCGTTCGCCTCCCGGCCGCCGTCGAGGGAGACGCCGACCTCGATTCCCTGGGTCAGGAATATCTCGCAGAACCGCTCATCCAGCAGTGCGCCGTTCGTCTGGATCCATAGTTCCGGATCGCAGATGCCCCGCAGGGATCCGCGCAGCCGGACCGCCAGCCCCTCGATCAGATCATGGCCGGCGAGTAACGGCTCTCCGCCGTGCATGCCAACGCTGACCCGCTGGAGCTTGTGGTTCTCCACGTGATCTCTGATCCGCCGGACCGTCGCCACCACCGTGGGCTCGCTCATCACCAGCGGCCGATTACGCCAGCTCTGGTCGGCGTGCTCGTACATGTAGCAGTAGTCGCAGGCCAGATTGCAGCGGCTGTGGACTTTGAGGATGTAGTCGGAGAATGGGACGATCGGTCCACCTGGTTTCATGGAAAACCTCTTCATTGTGGCTGGAATGAACGCTCGACGCAGCGGGGGAGGCTGCTGCGATGCAGATCTTCTACGCATCGCAGCAGCCGTGTGACTAGCCCTTGATCTTGCTGCTGAAAGCGGTGACCTTCAGTCGCTCGACCCTGGAGTAGGTCGGCGCGATCCTTTCTAGGATCTTTGAGAATCTGAGATCATCGGAAGCCCCCATGAGTTCGAGGGAAAAATCATCGAGATCGGCCACTTGAGCGGGAATGTCCAATTCCACCGTTTCCTGCATAGTGCCTCCAGCTGTTTTTGGCGAGCCGTGCACGGACAAGGCATGAAGCTAGGACACTTCCGCCGATCAAGTCAACAGATTTCAGCCACCCTATTGCGGACCGTACGGATCCGTTTTCCGTGCCGCGCTTGAATCGGGGGCGCGGGACAGAGGTCATTTCCCCGAAATGGTGGCGTCGCCCCGGGTCAAGCAATAGGCTTTCCAGCCTCGGGCTGATGCGGCGAGGTGAAGGGTCAGGGCTGCCTGGGCGTGGCCCGGGCGATCGCGCTGCCGACAGGGGCTCTCACTGGTAGGAGGTGGCGATCGGGACGCTGGTGCCGACGGCGCTGCCCTTGGCCAGGTAGCTGATCGTCCAGACCACGCCGGTTTTGTCCGGGTAGCCGTAGAGGCCGCCGCCGTTGCCGCACTCGTAGTTGAGCCGCTGGCCGGCCTGGTCGGTGGTGCCTCCGGTGACCATGCCGCAGGACATCCCGTCGGTCAGGATGATGATCAGCGGCTCGACCGGGGACGGGCTGGCCACCGGCGGCACGTCCGGCAGCGGCTCGGTGAGGGTGAGCCGGAACAGCTTGGTCGGGCTGGTGCCCAGGCACATCACCGCCGTCGGATTCTGCACCAGCGGGGCGAAGCAGGGGTCGTAGAGGCTGTTGCCGCCGTTGCAGCGGAAGGCGTCGTCGCGCGAGGTGGACTCGGCGGTGGTGAAGCAGCTGCCCTGCGCGGTGCCGGCGACGGTCACCCCGGCGTTGAGCCGGCCGGTGGAGTCCCAGGGCGCGATGGTGTCCACCTGGGTACGGGCCAGCGCTGGGGTGGCGGCTGGGGTGGTGGCAGGCGCGGTGGAGGTGTGCGGGGGCGCGGTGGGGCCCGCGGTGGGGTGCGTGCCGAGGTTCGACGCCGCCCAGGTGGCGCCGCCGGCGAGGGCGAACACGGCCAGGGCGGTGGCCAGGATCAGCCCGCCCCTGCGGCGCCGCTGCCGGCTGACGGCGGTGGCCCAGGTCGGGTCGTCCGGGGCGGGCTGGTGCCACTGCTCGGCGATCAACTGCTGGACCGCGGAAGGACCGGAGCCGAGCAGGGTGGGCTGCTGGTGCGGGCCGAGCACCTGGGTGGCCTGCCGGGCCAGCAGTTCTCCGGTGACCTGGGCGACCGCCGCGGCGGGGGGCCGCCGGGCCGGGTCCTTGGCCAGGCAGGAGCCGACGATGCCGGCCAGCTCGGCCGGGACGCCGTGCAGGTCGGCCTCCTCGCTGATGACCCGGTAGGCGACCGCGGCCTCCTGCCCGCTGCCGAAGGGCAGCCGCCCGGTGGCCGCGTAGGCGATCATCGCGCCCCAGGCGAAGACGTCCCCGGGCGGGCCGCTGACGCCGCGCTGGTAGTACTCCGGGCTGATCCACCCCGGGGTTCCGGCGACCACGCCGGTCGCGGTGAGCGCGGTCCCGTCGGCGACCTGGGCGATGCCGAAGTCCAGCACCTTGGGGCCGTGCGGCGACAGGATCACATTGGCCGGCTTGAGGTCGCGGTGCGCCACCCCCGCCGCGTGGATGGCGGTCAGCGCCCCGGCCGTCCCGGCCGCGAACAGGTTCAGCTGAATGCCCGTCAGCGGGCCGTGGCTGGCCAGGTGCTGCTGCAGGGTCGGGCCCGGGACGTAGTCCGTGGCCAGCCAGGGGACCGGGGCGGTCGGGTCCGAGTCCAGCAGCGGGACCAGGCAGGGCCCCGACACCCGCCGCAGCACCTGCACCTCGCGCTGGAACCGCAGCCGGAACTGCGGGTCGGCGGCCTGGGCCGGGTGCACCGCCTTGACCGCGATCCGCCTTCCGCCGGCGTCCAGGGCGGCGTAGACGGTCCCCATGCCGCCGGTCCCCAGCCGGCCGATGATCCGGTAGTCGGCAATGCGGTCCGGGTCGCCGGGCAGCGGCGGTGCGATCGTGGTCACGGCCCCGAAGCTAGTGGTACCGGGGCATCTCGGGCAGTCGATGCGGAGATTCTGTGACCGGTCCGCAATGGTTCAGTGCAGCGGCCGGAAGGCTCCGAACGCGCCGCTGTGGTGCAGCAGCGGCAGTCCGGCGCCGCCGTCGCCGCCCGCGTCCAGCACCTCGCCGACCACCAGCAGGTGGTCGCCGACCTCCTGGCGCAGCACCGGACGGGCCGTCAGCCAGGCCGGCACCCCGTCCAGCAGCGGGACCTGCTGCGGTCCCGGCGACCATCCCGTCCCGGCGAACCGGTCCACGCCGCTGCGGGCGAAGCGTTCGGCTATCGCGTTCTGGTGCTCGCCCAGGACGTGCACCGCGAAGATGTCCGCGTCCAGCACCGCGCCGGCCGTGGAGGCGTTACTGGAGAGGTAGAAGGACACCAGGGCGGGTTCGAGCGAGACCGAGGTGAACGAGGTCGCGGTGAAGCCGGCCGGCCCCGGCACGGTCAGCACGGTCACCCCGGCGGCGTGCCGGCGCAGGGTGCGGCGCAGCAGGTCGGCCGGAGCGAGGGTGTCGGAGGGGGTGCTGGTGACGGTCATCAGGGAGTCCTTGTCGGTTGTGGCGGTAGGGGGAGCAGGCCGTCGCGGCGCAGCAGCGGCAGGACGCCCTCGCCGAACCAGTGCGCCTCCTCCAGGTGCGGCTGTCCTGACAGCAGGATGTGTTCCACGCCCAGCGCGTGGTATTCGGCCAGGCGTTCGGCGACCTCCTGGTGACTGCCCACCAGGGCGGTACCGGCATGCCTGCGCAGCAGACCGAAACCGGCCCAGAGGTTCGGCGACACCTCCAGGCCGTCCCGGCTGCCGCCGTGCAGCGCGGTCATCCGCCGCTGGCCCTCCGAGGAGGTACGGGCGGCCCGGGCCTGGGCCAGCGCGATCGCGGCCGGGTCCATCGCCCGCAGCAGCCGGTCGGCCTGGGCCCAGGCCTCGGCGGCGGTGTCCCGGGTGATCACGTGCAGCCGCACCCCGAAGGCCACCCGGCGCCCCTGACGCCGCGCCAGTTCCCGGACCCGGGCCAGCCGGGGCGCCAGGTCGGCGGGCGGCTCGCCCCAGTTGAGGTGGACGTCGGCGAACTCGGCGGCGGCGTCCAGGGCCGGGCCTGAGGAGCCCCCGAGCAGCACCTGCGGCACCGGCGAGGGCGCCTCGGCGACGGTGGCGCCGCGCACCTCGTAGTACGTGCCCTTGTGGTCGAAGGGCTCGCCGGACCAGGCCCCGCGCAGCACCCGCAGCCACTCTGCGGTACGGGCGTAGCGGGCGTCGTGGTCCAGCCAGTCGCCGAAGCGCTGCTGCTCCTCGTCGTCGGAGCCGGTGACCACATTGAGCAGCAGCCGTCCGCCGGAGACCCGTTGGAAGGTGGCGGCCATCTGGGCCGCCAGGGTCGGGTTGAGCGCGTCCGGGCGCAGGGCGACGATGAAGCGGATCCGCCGGGTCTCCCGGAGCAGCGCGGCGGTGGTGATCCAGGGGTCCTCGCACCAGGTCCCGGCCGGGGTGAGCAGGGACTCGAAGCCGAGGCGCTCGGCGGAGCGGGCCACGTCGGCGAGGTAGTCGATGTCGGGCGCGCGGTCGGTGGGGCGGGGCGCGGCGGTGGCGATGCGCGAGTGCACCCAGCCGACCACGTCCCGGCCGTCGCCCGAGGTGGGCAGGTACCAGTGCGGGTGCAGGGCCATGAAGGTCCTCCTCCTCGGGCGAACGGACGGGATCGCGGGGGCGATTATTTCTCGTGGACGGTGACGACTACCGGCAGGTGGGTGCCGGCCCGCAGCCGCTCCAGCCACTGCACCACGGTGGCGGCGACGCTGCGGTGGGAGAGGTCGTTGAGCGCGTCGTGCTTCCCGTCCGCGACGGTCGCCAGGACCGCGCGGGGGAGTTGCGCGGCGAGCGCCCGGGCACCGGCCACCGGGGCCAGCGCGTCGGCCTCGCCGTGCACCAGCAGCACCGGCAGGTCGCCGAGTCGGGACGCCGCCTCGGTGGCGGCGGCGAGCAGGTCGGCGGGCACCGGCCCGTCCAGCGCGCCGCGGTCGAACTGCGGGTCGCCCTCCAGCCGGCCCCGGTGCGCGGGGCAGGCGGTGCGGACGGCGAGTTCGCCCTCCCAGCCCTCGACGGCTGACGCACCGTCACCGTCGAGCGGGGTGCCGACCAGCAGCAGGCCGTCCAGGTGCACCGAGGGGTCGGCGGCGGCGACCAGGGCGTGCAGGGCGCCGGTGTCGGACCCGGCCAGCACCAGGGGTGCGGCCGAGCCCTGGCTGACCTGCTCCAGTTCGAGCGGGCCGGTCAGGTCCAGGACGTGCACCACATAGGCGTCGGCGGAGAGCCGTCGGCCGAGCCGCTCGTAGACGCCGGGGTGTTCGCCCCGGCCGGGCAGCAGCAGCACGGTTCCGCGCTGCAGCAGGCCCTCGGCGGGGTACCAGCTGGTCGCCCGGGTCGCGGCGGGGGCGCTCATCGGGCACTGCCGACCGCGACGGCCTCGGTGGTGGCGGTGCGCTCGCGGTGGGCCAGTTCCTGACGGACCAGCGGCAGCAGGTTCCGGCCGTAGTCGGCGACGTCGTCCAGCGGGTCGTAGCCGCGGATCAGCAGCGTGGTTACGCCGATGTCCACGTAGTCAAGCAGCGCCCGGGCCACCGTCTCCGGGGTGCCGACCAGCGCGGTGGAGTTGCCGGCCGCGCCGGTCGCCGCGGCCGGGGCGGTCCACAGCGCGCGGTCGTGCAGCTCGCCCTTGGCGGCGGCGGCCAGCAGCCGCTGCGAGCCGGTGTTCTGCGGCTTGGCGCCCTCGCCGACCGGCAGGATGGGACGGCGGCTGCCGACGAAGGAGCCGGCCGCGCCGCGCGACTTGATGGTGTCCAGGATCCGGTGCGCCCGCTCCCAGGCCAGTTCCTCGGTGGCGCCCAGGATCGGCCGGAACGAGACGCTGATGCCGGGCAGGGTGGTCCGGCCCGCGGCCACGGCCGCCGCGCGGACCGAGGCGATCTGCTCGGCGGTCTCCGCCAGCGGCTCGCCCCAGAGCGCGAACACATCGGCGTGCTTGCCGCCGACCCGGTAGGCGGCGGGGGAGGAGCCGCCGAAGTACAGCGGGATGCGCGGGCTCTGAGCGGGCTTCACCTCGGCGTGGAAGTCCGCGAAGCGGTAGTACGCGCCGTCCAGGCCGAACGGCTCGTCCTCGGTCCAGGCGCGCTTGACGATGTCCAGGTACTCGTCGGTGCGGGCGTAGCGCTCGTCCTTGGCCAGGTGGTCGCCGTCGCGGCGCTGTTCGGCGTCGTGGCCGCCGGTGATGATGTGCACGGCGACCCGGCCGCCGGAGAACTGGTCCAGGGTGGCGAAGGTGCGGGCGGCCAGGGTCGGCGCGACGAAGCCGGGGCGGTGCGCGACCAGCAGGCCGAGCTTCTCGGTGTGCGCGGCGACATGCGCGGCGACCTGGGTGCCGTCCGGGCTGCTTGAGCCGTAGCCGATCAGGATCCGGTCGAACCCGGCCTCCTCGTGGGCCTGGGCGAAGCGGCGGGTGTAGTCGGGGTCGACGACGGGTCCGGAGGGCGGACGGGTCTCGGAGACGTCCCGGGTGCCGATCATGCCGATGAATTCGACGGTCATGGGGTGGTCACGAGCCTTCTGTGAGAGTGCGGCGGGCCAGTACGGCGCGGCCGGCGGCGAGGAGGGACATGTCGTCCTGGGGGGTGTGCACCCGGCTGCAGAGGACGTCGCGGTGGTGCCGCTGCAGCGGGTTGTCGTAGGTCAGTCCGTGGTTGCCGGTGAGGGCGAGGGCCTGTTCGACGGCGCCGAGGGCGGCCCGGGTGCCGAGCACCTTCGCGCCGCCGGCCTGCTCGGCCGCGGCCGGGTCGCCCGCGTCGACGTCCTCGGCCAGGGCGCGGACCAGCCGCTCCGCGCCGCCGAGGGCGATGTCGATCTCGCCGACCGCGGTCTGGAACCGCGGCAGCGTGGCCAGCGGCGCGCCCAGCGCGGTGGGAATCCGCTCGTGCAGGAAGCCGGTCAGCCAGTGCTGGGCGGCCCGGGCCACGCCGAGGTAGAGGGCGGTCAGCCCGAGCGAGTTCCAGGCCCCGCCCACCACGTCCCGGCCGCCGCCGTCACCCGGTTCGGCCAGCCCGGCGACATGGTCGAGCGGCACCCGGACCCGGTCCAGCAGCACGTCGTCGCTGCGCGAGGCACGCAGGCCGACGTGGTTCCAGGTGGGCAGTACGGTGATGCCCTCGGCGCCGCCCTGGACCAGGAAGGATCCGACCCGGGTGGGCGTCTCGTCGGTGCGGGCCCAGACCAGCATCCAGCCCAGGGCCTCCGCGCCGGTGGAGAAGATCTTGTGGCCGGTCAGCTCCCAGTGGTCCTCCCGCCGCCTGGCCACGGTGACGGGCAGTCCGCCGCGCACCGGCGAGCCCAGCTCGGGTTCCACCCGCAGCGCGTTGACCAGCACCGGACGGCTGAGCGACTGCCGCAGCAGCAGTTCATAGGCCTCCAGCGGCCAACTGCCGGAGCGGGCCTGGGCGGAGTGGGTGAACAGGGTCATCGCGGTGACCAGGGCGACGGCGGGGTCCCCGCCGCCGAGCGCCTGCAGGATCCGCACGGTGTCGGCCAGCCCGCTGCCCGGGCCGCCGAACCGGGTACCGACGGTGGCGGTGAGCAGCCCGGCGTCGTGGGCGGCGGCGACGCCCTCGTAGGGGAAGGTGGCGTCGCGGTCGTGCTCGGCGGCGTTGACCGCGAGCGCGGCGGTGACCTGGGGCAGCCGGTCGAGGGCCGGCGGAGTCGGGCTCAGC
This sequence comes from Streptacidiphilus alkalitolerans, assembly GCF_042511045.1. Taxonomy (NCBI): domain Bacteria; kingdom Bacillati; phylum Actinomycetota; class Actinomycetes; order Kitasatosporales; family Streptomycetaceae; genus Streptacidiphilus; species Streptacidiphilus alkalitolerans. The sequence continues at coordinate 64,599 of NZ_JBHEZX010000020.1, read as the reverse complement.
AGAGACGGTGGGGTCATTGGTGGGATTCCCTGTCCACGGTGGAGGGGCGGGGGTCGGCGGTGAAGCGCGGCGGGTGACGGACCGTCACCGGGGGCGGGGGCACGTCGTCGGGCCAGCGCTCGATCTGGACCAGCGCGTGCTGGCCGGTGCAGCCCTGCGACAGCCGGGAGCTGGGCAGGTCGGCGGTGAGCGCGTTGGGGTTGCCGTGCGCGCAGAGCGGTGGCTCCACGCCCGGCACCGGGTCGAACCAGGCCCCGGTCGGCAGCCGCACCACCCCGGCGCGGACCCGGTCCGTCAGCACCGCCCCGACCAGGCAGGCGCCCCGGTCGTTGAACACCCGGAGCAGGTCGCCGTCCGCGATGCCGCGCGCGGCGGCGTCCGCCGGGTGCAGTTGCAGGGCCTCGCGGCCGGCCACCTTGGCGGCCAGGCTGACCGCCCCGGTGTCCAGTTGGCTGTGCAGCCGGGTGGACGGCTGATTGGCGATCAGCAGCAGCGGATACCGCTCCGCCGCGGCCCCGCCGAGCCATTCCTCGGGCTCCACCCAGCTGGGGTGCCCGGGGCAGTCCGGCAGCTGCATCGCCGCGATCCGGGCCGAGGCCAGTTCGATCCGGCCGCTGGGGGTGGCCAGCGGCGCGGCCACCGGGTCGGCGCGGAACTCGGCGAACAGGGTGTGCTGCTCGGGCCCCGGCGGCAGCTGCCACTCGCCGTCGGCCCAGAACCGCTCGAAGGACGGGGGGTGGGCTATTCCGCTTTCGGTCAAGTCGCTTGACCATTCGGTGTAGAGGTGCCGCAGCCACTGGCGGGGGCTGCGGCCCTCGGTGAACTCCTTCTCGAAGCCCAGCCGTTGGGCCAGCCCGGCCAGCACCGCGTAGTCGTCCCGCGCCTCGCCGACCGGGGCGACGGCCTGGTGCATGGCGATCAGATGGGTGTCCCGCCGACCGCCGCCCAGGTCCTCGCGCTCCAGCGTGGTGGTCACCGGCAGCACGATGTCGGCGTGCCGGGCGGACGCGGTCCAGTGCGGCTCGTGGACCACCACGGTGTCCGGGCGGGCGAAGGCCCGGCGCAGCCGGCCCAGGTCCTGGTGGTGGTGGAACGGGTTGCCGCCGGCCCAGTACACCAGCCGGATGTCCGGATAGGTGTAGCTGTCGCCGTCGTAGCGGAACTCCTCGCCCGGGTGCAGCAGCAGGTCGGAGATCCTGGCGCAGGGGATGAAGTCCGGCACCGGGTTCTGTCCCTGCGGCAGGAACGGCAGCCGCAGCACCGGCCCGGTGTCGCCGACGTCGCCCATCGAACCGTAGCCGTGCCCGAAACCGCCGCCCGGCAGCCCGATCTGACCCAGCATCGACGCCAGTGCCAGTCCGGCCCACACCGGCTGCTCGCCGTAGCGGGCCCGCTGCAGCGACCAGGTGACGGTGACCAGGGTGCGCGCGGCGGCCATCCGCCGGGCCAGCGCCCGGATCCGTCCGGCCTCGATGCCGCAGAGCCGGGCGGCCCAGTCGGCGTCCTTGGCGGTGCCGTCCGCCGAGCCGTCCAGATACGCCGCCAGGGTGTCGAAGCCGCTGCAGTAGCGGTCCAGGAAGGCCCGGTCGTGCAGCCTCTCGGCGAGCAGGGTGTGGGCCAGACCCAGCATCAGCGCGGTGTCGCTGCCGGGGACGACCGGCAGCCACTCGGCGTCGATGTCCTCGGGCAGGTCCGCCCGCAGCGGCCCGACCAGGACGATCCCGGTCCCCGCGGCGGCCAGCTCGGCCAGGTGGCCGGGCGTGGAGTGCCGGGTGACGCCGCCCGGGGTGACATAGACGTTCTTCTCCGGGATGCCGCCGAAGGCCACGATCAGCCCGGTGTTCGCGGTGATCGTGGGCCAGGACGAGCCGGCCCGCAGCACCGCCTCGGCGTCGCCGACCAGGTGCGGCAGCAGCACCAGCGAGGTGCCCAGGCTGTAGGAGTTGCGCGAGCCGGTGTAGCCGCCGTACTGGTTCAGAAAGCGGTGCAGCTGGCTCTGCGCATGGTGGAACCGGCCGGCCGAGGCCCAGCCGTAGGAGCCGCCGAACACGGCCCGGTTGCCGTGCTCGGTGCGGACCCGGAGCAGCTCGGCGGCCAGCAGGTCCAGCGCCTCGTCCCAGTCGACCTCGACGAAGGGCTCGCTGCCGCGCGCCGCCGAGGGCCCGGGGCCGTGCTCCAGCCAGCCCCGGCGGACCGCCGGACGGCGGACCCGGGTGGTGTGCCGCAGCGAGCCGCCGACGCCGCCGAGCAGCGGGGAGGGAGAGGGGTCCGCGGGGTGCGGCACCGCCTCCACCGAGCCGTCGGCGGCGTGCCGCACCCCGAACGCACCCCAGTGCGAGGTGGTCGGAGTGGTGTTCATGCGTCGACCAGCACCCGGTTGCCGACGAACTCCTGACGCTCCGTCTGCTCCCGGACCAGCGACACCAGGGTGCCGTAGTCGCGGGCGTCCGCCAGCGGGTCGAAGCCGCGGATCAGCAGGGTGCCGACACCCAGCGCGGTGTAGTCCAGCAGCGACTCGGCGACCTGCTCGTACGAGCCGACCAGGGCGGTCGAGTTGCCGGCCGCGCCGGTGACCTTGGCCACCGCGGTCCACAGCCGCTTGTCGTGCACGTCGCCCTTGGCGGCCACGTCCAGCAGCCGCTTGGAGCCCTCCTGGGCCGAGTGGTCCAGGTTGAACGCCTTGCGCAGCTCGCCCGAGCGCTCCTTGGTGAGCTCCAGGATGTCCTCGGCCCGCTTCCAGGCCTCGGCCTCGGTCGCGGCCGGGATCGGGCGCAGGCTGACGCTGAAGTTGGGGTTGCGGCCGTGCGGCGCGGCGGCCGCGCGGACCTGCTTGATCCGGTCGGCGATGCCGGCCAGCGGCTCGCCCCAGAAGGCGTAGACGTCCGCGTGCTTGGCCCCGGCCCTGACCGCGTCGTCGGACGCGCCGCCGAAGTACACCGGGATCGGCCGGGACGGCAGCAGCGCCGACTTCCCGCCGCGCACCTGGTAGAACTCGCCGTCGTAGTCGAAGGGCTCGGTCGCGGTCCAGGTGGTGCGCACCACGTCCAGGAACTCGTCGGTGCGGCGGTAGCGGGTCGGCTTGTCGCTCAGGTCGCCGTCCCTGGCCTGGTCGGCGTCGTCGCCGCCGGTGATCACGTGCAGGGCGATCCGGCCCGGGTGGAAGGCGTCCAGGGTGGCGTACTTGCGGGCGGCCAGGGTGGGGGAGACGAAGCCGGGGCGGTGCGCCAGCAGTACGCCGAGCTTCTTGGTGTGGGTGAGCACCTGGTCGGCGACGGTGAAGCCGTCCGGGCTCGCCGAGGAGTGCGCCACCAGCACCCGGTCGAAGCCGGAATCCTCATGGGCCTGGGCCAGCTCCTTCAGATAGGCGGGGTCGACGACCGACCATCCGCCGGCGCCTCCGCTCTCGCTGAACGGGGCGGTGTTGGCGATGCCGATGAACTCGATGGACATGACTTTCCTCTCTTTGTCGATTAATTGATCAGTAGTCAGTGCGCGAGCACGGGCGCGGCGATCCGCGCCCGCCAGTCGTCGGCGTGGTGGCAGGCGACCTCCCGGCCGCCCGGCCGGGCCTGCGCCTCGGGCCGGACGCGGCAGGCGTCCTCGGCGAAGGCGCAGCGCGGCGCGAACACACAGCCGGCCCCCTCCCAGGGCGCGGTCGCCCGCAACTGCGCCGGATGCAGGTCGTGCTCCCGCCGCACGCTCGGCGCGGAGGCGGTCAGCAGCGCGGTGTAGGGGTGCAGCGGGCGGGACAGCACCTCGGCCGTCGGCCCCTGCTCGACCAGCCGCCCCCGGTAGAGCACGGCGATCCGGTCGGCGATGCCGGCCAGCGAGCTGAGGTCGTGCGAGATGATCACGACCGCCACGTCCAGCTCCTTGCGCAGCCGGTCGAACAGCCGCAGCACATGGTTGCGGTTGGACGCGTCCAGGGCGCTCACCGGCTCGTCCGCCAGCAGCAGCCGGGGCCGGGTGACCACCGCTCGGGCCAGCAGCACCCGCTGCCGCTGGCCGCCGGAGAGCTGCCCCGGCAGCCGGTCGGCGAGCACCGGGTCCAGACCCACCTGCCGCAGCGCCGCGGCGGCCCGCTCGGAGCGCTGCTCCCTGCTGCCCGCACCGGTCACCGCCAGCGGCTCGGCGACCAGGTCACGCACCGTCAGATCCGGGTCCAGCGCCCGCAGCGGGTCCTGGAACAGGTACTGCGCGGCGCCCGAGCGGCGGTACTCGCGCAGCGCACGGCCGCGCAGCCCGGTCAGCTCCACCCCGTCCACCGAGATCCGGCCGCCGGTCACCGGCGACAGGCCGACCACGGCCCGGGCCAGGGTGGTCTTGCCGGAGCCGGTCTCGCCGATGACGCCCAGGATCTCCCCGGAGCGCGCCTCCAGCGACACCTGGTCCAGCACCTGCTGGCCGCCGCGTCCGCCGCGCCGCCCGAAGGCGACGGACAGCTCCTCGATCCGCAGGAGTGCCTCGCTCATGCCCCCACCTCCTGGAGAACCGTTCCGGACAGGGCCAGTTCCCCGGCCCGCACACAGCGGGTGCGCCGCTCGCCGCGCTCGCCGAACTCCCGCAGCGGCAGCAGGTCCTGGGCGCCGCACTCGGCTCGCGCGTACTCGCAGCGGTCCGCGAAGCGGCAGCCGGACGGGGCCGCGCCGGCCTCCGGCGGGCGTCCGGGGATCACCGCCAGCTCGCGCCGCTCCCAGTCGCCGATCGAGGCGACCCGCAGCAGCGCCTCGGTGTAGGGGTGGGCCGGGTGCGCCAGCACCTGCTCGGTCGGACCGTCCTCGACGATCTCCCCGGCGTAGAACACCAGGATCCGGTCGCACACCTCGGCGACCACCGCCAGGTCATGGCTGACCAGCAGCAGCGCCAGGCCGCGCTCGGCCCGCAGCCGCGCCAGCAGGTCCAGCACCTCCGCCTGCACCACGGTGTCCAGCGCGGTGGTGGCCTCGTCGGCGACCAGCAGCTCCGGCTCCCCGGCGATCGCGGTGGCGATCAGCACCCGCTGCAGCATCCCGCCCGAGAGCTCGAAGGGGTAGCGGTGGAACACCTCCTCGGGCCGGTGCAGCCCGACCGACCCCAGCAGCCGCACTGCCCGGCGCCGGGCCTCGCTCCGGGACAGGCCGCCGCGCACCCGCAGCGGCTCGGCCAGCTGCCGGCCCACCGTCAGCGAGGGGTTGAGGTAGCTGGCCGGGTCCTGGAACACCGCGCCCAGGTTCACCCCGCGCAGCCGCTCCCAGCCGCGCCGGTCCAGCGCGGTCAGCTCGGCGCCGGAGAGCCGCGCGCTGCCCTGCGACACCTCGCAGCCCGGGGGCAGCACCCCCAGTACCGAGCGGCAGGTCAGCGTCTTGCCGCTGCCGGACTCGCCGACCAGGCCGACCGACTCCCCGGCCCGGACGCTGAAGGACACGTCCCGCACGGCCTCGGTCGCGCCACCGTTGACGGTGATGTGCAGCCCCTCGACGGCGAGGACCGGGGCCTCCGTGGTGCTAGGCAGCGACCTGGACATCAACCTTCTCCTCACTGAGCGTGACGGGAACCGCCGCGACCGGGACCACCGGGGCGCTGCTGCCGTCCCTGATCGCGTCCGCGAGCAGGTGCAGTGCGCCGACGGTGACCATGACCAGCACCCCGGGCAGCACCGGGGCCCACGGCTGCTGGGCCAGGAAGCCCAGGTCGGAGGCGAGCATCCCGCCCCAGGTCGGGGCCGGCGGCTGCACGCCCAGGCCAAGGAAGGTCAGCGAAGCCACCGTCAGCAGCGCTGTCGCCAGCGCCTGCGCGGTGGTCACCGCGACCGTGGGCAGCACCTTGCTCCAGATGTGACGGCGCAGCACCCAGCTCCGGGAGGCCCCCATCAGCTCGGCGGCCTCCACGTACGGCACCTGGCGCAGGCCCAGCGCCGCGGCCCGGGTGACCCGGAAGAACAGCGGCGCCAGCAGGAAGCCCAGCGCCAGCATCGCCTGGTGCAGCCCGTTGCCGAGCACCCCGACCGCCGCGATCACGAACAGCGTGAACGGCATGGTCATCAGCGAGTCCACCGAGCGCAGCGCGATCCACTCGAAGGCCCGGCCGAGCCAGAGCGAGGCGAGACCGGGGACGATCCCCAGCACCAGCGCCGCGCCCACCGCCTCCAGCGCCCCGGCCACGGACAGGCCGCTCCCGGCCAGCAGCCGGCTCAGCACGTCCCGGCCGAGGTAGTCGGTGCCCAGCAGGTGCGCGCCGCTGGGGCCCTGCAGCAGATGGGCGGTGTCCTGGGCCAGCGGGTCCTGCGGGGCGAGCTGCCCGCCGAACACCGCCAGCACCGCGACCAGCAGCAGCACCGCCAGCGCCGCCCGGGCGATCGGCACCCGCCAGGTGTTGCGGAACGTCCTCACAGCGACTTCCCTCCGCTCTCGGCGGCCTGCCGCCGCCGTCCGGCCGGATTGAGCGCCGTCAGACCCGCGTTCACGGCCAGGTTGGCGATCAGCACCACCGCCACGGTGACCAGCAGCGTCCCCTGGATCACCGGGACGTCGTGCTCCTGCGCGGCCTGCAGCGACAGCTGCGCGATCCCCGGCAGGTTGAAGATCCGCTCGGTGACCACCGCGCCGCCGATCAGCATCGGCACGCTCATCCCCAGCACCGTCAGCGCCGGGCCCGCCGCGTTCCGCAGCACGTGCCCGAACAGCACCCGGCGCTCGGACAGGCCGCGCATCGACGCGCCGGTCACGTAGTTCTCCCGCAGCGCGCCCACCAGCGAGGTCCGCAGCTGCCGGGCGATCCCGGCGGCGGCCTCCAGGCTCAGCGCGAAGGCCGGCAGCAGCGAGAACCGAAGCCACTGCCCGGGATCCTGCCCGAACGGGACGTAGCCGCCCGAGGGCAGCAGCCCCAACTGCACCGACACCACCGCGATCAGGCCGATGGCGATGACGAACGCCGGCAGTGTGCCCAGCACCGCGCACACCGCGGTGATGCCGCGGTCGACCCGTCCGCCGTTGCTCAGCGCCGCGGCGATGCCGCCCGCGCCGCCGATGACGACCGCCATCAGCAGCGCGAGCCCGGCCACCGACAGGTCCACCGGCAGCGCCTGGCCGATGCTCTGCGACACCGGCACGGTGGTGAACCAGGACCGGCCCAGGTCGCCCTGCAGCGCATGGCCGAGCCAGCTGAAGAACTGCACCGGCAGCGGCCGGTCAAGACCGAATTGGTGGTTCATCCGGGCGATGTCGGCCGGGGTGGCCGTGTCGCCGAGCACCGCCGCGCCGGGGTTGGCACTGGAGAGCGCGCCGAGGCCGAAGGTCAGCACCGAGGACAGCAGGAACACCGAACCTGTGGTCACCAGACCGCGCCCCAGCGGCTTCGGCGCCCGCCGCGCACTGCCGAGCAGGCTCCGCAGCCGCAGCGCGCCCGGATCCGCGACGTCGGCGGTCGTCACCGCGCTCATCCGACCGACACCCCCTCGAAGCGCTGCACCACGAGGTCGGACGGGATCGCCGAGACGCTGTGGTGCCGGGCCAGGATCCGCGGCACGGTGTAGAGGAAGACGTTCGGCATGCTGCGCACCGCCAGCGCGGTCGCGGCCTGCAGCACGGTCGGGTAGTCGGGGGAGTCCAGCGGCGTCGCCGACACCTTGGCCACCGCCGCCAGCAGGTCCGGCGGGGTGCTCCGGCCCGGGTTCATCAGGCCCTGCTGCCCGAACAGCACCTGGAACGCCTGGGCTGCCGAGTCACGTCCGGCGAACTGGTCGGTGAAGATCTGCTGCGAGTGCTGCACGTAGACGATCTGGGTGGCCTGCGCCAGCGGGATCACCGAGATCTTGGCGTTGATGCCCACCGCCTTCAGCTGCGCCTGCACCTGCTCCGGCACGCCCTCGGCGGCCGTGGTGGTCAGCGTCACGTCCAGGCCGTTGGCGTGGCCGGCCTTGGCCAGCAGCGCCTTCGCCTTGTCCGGGTTGTACGGGTAGAGGTTGTCCGAGGCCGGGTCGTGGCCGACGTAACCGGGCGGGAAGGGCTGGTTGCTGACCGTGCCGTAGCCGAACTGCTGGGTCTTCAGCAGCGCCTGGCGGTCGATCGCGTACTGCAGCGCCAGCGCCACATCGGGGTCGTCGAACGGGGCCTTCGCGGCGTTGATGTCCAGCACCGCGACCACCAGCGAGGGGATCACCTGGACCTCGAGCCCGGCCGCCTTCGCCGCGGCGACCTGGCTGCCGGGTATCTGGGCCACGTTGTACTGCCCCGACTGCAGCGAGGCGATGACGGTGGAGGCGTCCGGCAGCGGGTAGACCTCGAAGTTCTGCAGCTTGATGTTCGCCGCGTCCCAGTAGGTCGGGTTGCGCTTGAGCACCGCCTTGGCGTTCTGGGTGTACGAGGTGAGCGTGAACGGGCCGGCCCCGACCGGCTGGGTGGCCAGGCCCGCCGCGTTGGACTCGAAGGCCTTGGGGCTGACGATCATCCCGGTCTTGCCCGCCAGCAGGTTGGGTATCTGGTAGTCGGCCTGGGTGAGCGAGAGCACCACCGTGGTCGGGCTGCTCGCGGTGACCTTGGCGACGTGCACCAGCTGCGCGGACACCAGCGACTTGGGGTCGGTGCGGCCCCGGTCCAGGCTCTTCTTCACGGCGGTGGCGTCGATCGGGCTGCCGTCGCTGAAGGTCAGCCCCGGCTTCAGGGTGAAGGTGATCTCGTCGCCCTTGGCGTTGTACGTCCAGCCGCTGGCCAGGGCCGGGACGGCGGTGCCGTGCGGGTCCAGCTTGGTCAGGCCCGCGTAGACCAGGGAGAGGTCGTGGACGTCCCAGCCGGCCGAGGAGAAGATCGGGTCCCAGGAGGTCGGCAGGGCCCAGCCCCACTTCACCGTGCCGGTGGAGCCGCCGGCGGCGCTGGTGGAGGAGCCGCTTCCGCAGGCAGTCAGAGCAAGAGCCGCACCGGCGCCAAGGCCGAGGCCGAGGAACGAGCGTCTGGCCAGGGGGCCGGTGCCGACGGACTTCAGGGCAGCAGTCATGACGGATCGTCACCTTCTGTCGGGGCGCGCCGAACAGCCCCGTGAGGGGGGTACGGGCAGCGCTGTGCGCCGCGGCGGAGCAGGCCGTCGGCGCGGGCAGGGGAAGTTCAGGGGGCCGGAGCAGAGGCACCGGTGGGGGTGGGGCAGGCTGTCGGAGCCGGCGGGGCCGCGGCGGGTATCAGAGCCCGGATGGCGGCCGGTGGCGGCGGGTCAGCGACAGAGGGCGCTGGAGGTGCGCCGCAGGTCCACGTAGCGGCACACCACGGCGGGGTGCGTCGTAAGCATGTGCCTATCGTGGCGGCCCGACCTGCTGCTGTCAATGGACACCAAAAGGTGTCCCATTCGCTGGACCGGCGCTCAGCGGTCGCCGGCCAGGGCCGGGTGCCCGGCGGCCTCGTCCGGGTGCAGCCACAGCGGACCCCCGGCGGTGTCCACCCGCAGGGCCCCGGTCGGAACCCCTCCGTCCAGCGTCAGCAGCTCCAAGTCGCGGACGGCCAGACTGCGGTGAAGGTCCATCACCTGTTCCGAGGGCCGCCGCGCGGGAGCCGCCGGACGCCCCGGCCGCAGTTCAAGAACGGCCTGCGCGTACGCCTCGGCGGGACGCCATCCGGGCACCACCCGGTGGCCCGCCGGGCTGCGGAAAATCAGGGTGGGCAGGGCGTAGCGAAAGCCCTCGTCGAGCTCCTTGGCCCGACCCGGGTGCGGGGAGGGGCCGTCCAGGTCGAGCACCTCGGGCAGCGGCGCCCGCGCCTCGGCCCGGTCCGCCCGCACCGACCCGGCGACCGCGGCGGAGGCCGCGTCGGCGGCCAGCCGGTCGGTGTCCAGATCCGGCACGCCCCGGACGCACTCCAGCACCCGCTGCTCGGTGTCGGCGGGGCGGCCCAGCACGAACACCGACTCGCGGAGCCGGCGCAGCACCCGCTCGGCCACCAGCGGGCCCTGGGCCTCGGCGGCCCTGGCCGCGAGCGAGGCCGGCCAGCTGCTGCGGGCCACCCGGTCCAGTTCCGCCGCGCGCGGGGCGCCGGTGTGCGCGGCGACCTCCGCCACGTAGCGGCTGTACCAGGCGGTCTCGGCGGCCGGGTCGGGCGCGGGGTCGTCGTCGGTGTCGAACAGGATCGAGTACACCCGGCGCCAGCGCGCCCCGGGCGCGAGCGCGGCCCGCAGCTGCCGGAACACCGGCTCCGAGCCCCAGGCCCAGGGGCACAGCGGATCGGTGTACTCCACCACCTCCAGCTCCGCTGCCTCGGGCTCCGCGCCGGTCACACGGCCACTCTCTCGGCCAGCAGCGAACCCACGCTGGTCCGCTCCAGGATGCGGCGGGCGTTCGCCTCGATGTCGCGCCAGATGTCGGGGACCCCGGCGGCGGGTCCCGGGTAGTCGAGCCCGGCCAGGGCCTCCCCGCGCAGCGTCATCAGCTCGCCGTCCACGGCCAGCGCGACGTCCAGCAGGCTGATCTCCTCGGCCGGCCGGCCCAGCCAGTAGCCGCCCTCGCAGCCGCGCTGGCTGCGGACCAGGCCGGCCCGGCGCAGCTCGCCGACCACGGACTTGAGGAACCGGAACGGAATCTCCTGCGACGAGGCGATGCTCTCGCAGGTGAGCGGACGCGCTGTGTCCTGGGCGAGTTCGAGCAGGGCCCGCACGGCGTAGTCCGCCTTCGCGGATATGTGCATGGTCGTCATTATCCCCGTCGGGGCCCGGTGCACGCAATGGACACCTCTTGACATCCTTTCGGCGCGGCTCCTACGGTCACCAGGACCGAGACCCCTCCCAGGACGGCCCCGATGACCAGCGAGCTCGCCCCCCGCGACGGATTCCACCCCGATCTGCCCGACCACCAGGGCCACCCGCACGGCGACCCGTCCGCGCGCAGCCGGGTGCACCACATCCGCGCCGACGACCTCGACGGCGACACCGCGCAGACCGGCGGGATGCGCCGCTTCGCCGCGGTCAGCGGGGCCCGGGTCGGCTCGGAGCGGATGTGGATGGGGCAGACCCACGTCGCCCCGGCGACCTCCTCGGCGGACCACCACCACGGCGCGTCCGAGACCGCGATCTACATCGTCAGCGGCCACCCGGAGTTCGTCTTCCTGGCCGAGGCGGGGGAGGGCACCGAGGAGGTCCGGCTGCGCACCGGCCCCGGCGACTACATCTTCGTCCCCCCGTTCGTCCCGCACCGCGAGGAGAACCCGGACCCCTCGGTCGAGGCGGTGGTGGTGATCGCCCGCAGCACCCAGGAGGCCGTGGTGGTCAACCTCCCGGCCCTGACCGTGCACCACCCGGACGCGCCCGAGGCCGACTAGCCGGCTAGAGGTCGCGGCGCATGCAGACCCGGTCCCAGCGGGCCAGTCCGTGGGCGGCCTCGCACTCGCGGACGGCCCGCAGCTCCGGGGTCAGCTCCGCCTCGGCCAGCCGCCGGAACCCGCAGCGCTCGTAGTAGGGCGCGTTCCAGGCCACGTCGGTGAAGGTGGTCAGGGTCAGCGCCGGCACGCCCTGGCTCCGTGCCAGCTCGGCCAGGTGGTCCAGCAGGGAGCGGCCGACGCCGCCGTGGGCGTGGTCGGGGTGCACCGACACCTGCTCCACGTGCAGGCAGCCGTCGAGCCGCTCGGCGACCAGGTAGGCCACCGGCCGGTCGTCCGCCCCCACCGCGACCCAGGCCGTCCCGGCCCGCTGGTACCCGGCCAGCTCCTCCAGCGGCGGGGGATCGTCGTCGGCGATCTCGGCCATGCCGATCTCCCGGAACGGATCCCCCGCGGCCCGTTCGATCTCCTGGAGCAGTGGCAGCTCCTCGACCCGGGCAGTCCGAATGCGCATCCGATCATTGTGCCGCCCGTCAGCGGAACAGCGACAGCCCGCCTACCAGCCGGTCCACCCGGTTCCTCGGCCCGACCAGGCTGACCGCCAGATAACCGAACTCCTCGGCCGCGGTGCCGGCGATCTGCCCGAGGTACTCGTCGTACACCCGGGAGCTCTGCGCATGCTCCGGCATGTCGACCACCAGCACGTCCGCCCTGGCGGCAGCCTTGGCGCGGATCGCCGCCAGCGCCCCGGCCGGGGCCGCCAGCACCGAGCAGCCGGCCCAGGGCAGCCCCGGGTGCACCTCTCCCGAGCCGTCCTTGGCGTCCGGCCCCAGCAGCTCCGGCCTGGCCTTGCCGACCGCGGCGGCCATGCAGGCGGCGGCGTTGGCCGCGCGTCCGGCGGCCAGCTCCTGGTCCACCACGATCACCCACTTCAGCGGCGCCTGCCGGGTCGACAGATCGGTACGGATGTCCATACGGGCTCTCCTCGGTTCATCTGCGTAGCGGAACGCGTCTACGCTAGGCAGAAGTGAGCCGCAGCATTCCGTCGGCCGCACATCATCAGGAAGAATGCCAAAACCATGCAACTTGATGCGCTGGACTGGGCCCTGCTGAAGGAACTGCAGAACGATGCACGGCAGACCAACCGGGAGCTGGCCGCCCGCACCGGGGTCTCCCCGTCCACCTCGCTGGAGCGGGTGAAGTCGCTGCGCGAGCGCGGGGTGATCACCGGCTACCACGCGGCGCTGGACCTGGAGGCGATCGACCGGCCGGTGCAGGCGCTGGTCTCGGTGCGGATCCGGCCGCCGTCCCGCCCGGTGATCGAGGGCTTCCGCGAGTGGGCGGCGGAACTGCCGGAGACCATCGGCATGTTCGTCACCTCGGGCCCGCACGACTTCCTGCTCCATGTCGCGGTCTCCGACGTGAACGGGCTCTACGCCTTTGTCATCGACCGGCTCACCGAGCGCCGCGAGGTGGCCGACGTGCAGACCACCATGGTCTTCGAGCACGTCCAGTCCCGCCCGCTCACCCCGGGCCGCCCCCGCCGCCCGTCAGGTGCCTAGCGCCGGTTCGGCGGCGCCCTCGTCCAGGTCGAACCAGACCGCCTTGCCCTCGCCCCTGGGCTGCATCCCCCAGCGGTCGGAGAGCAGGTCGAGCAGGATCAGGCCGCGCCCGGAGGAGGCCATCTCGCCGGGGGAGCGGCGGTGCGCCAGCTCGTCGCTGCGGTCCGCGACCTCGATCCGCAGCCGCCGCGCGCCGGGCGGCCCGGACATCCCGGCCACCAGCACCGCCTCGGTCTCGGTGTGCACCAGCACGTTCGCCAGCAGCTCCGAGGCCAGCAGCACCGCCGCGTCCACCTGGTCCGGGGCGGCCCAGTCGTGCATGATCGAGCGCAGTTCCTGCCGGGCCCCGGCGATCCGCTCCGGCTGGTCCTGAGCGACCGTCAGCACCAGCCGCCGGCCCGGCGGTTCCGGCCGCGGGCCGACCGCGTCGCGTCGGAGCAGCAGCAGCGCGATGTCGTCCTCGCGCCGGTCGGCGAGGTGCCCGCCGCCGCCGTGCGAGCCGGGCCCGTGCACGGCCTGGATCAGCGCGTCCGCCATCCCCTCCAGATCCTCGGCGGGTCCTGGCGACATGGTGTCCCGCACCCGGATCCAGCCGCTGTACATGTCGTGCCCGCCGGTCTCGATCAGCCCGTCCGTGCACAGCAGCATCACCTCGCCGGGCTGCAGCTCCAGCGTGGTGACCGGGTAGTCCTCGCCCTCCGGCATCAGCCCCAGCGGCAGCCCGCCCTCGACGTGCCGGATCAGGCAGGTGCCGTCCGGGGTCCGGATCACCGGGTGCGGATGGCCGGCCCGGGCCATCTGCAGGGTGCCGCGGGCCGGGTCGGCCTCGATGTAGATGCAGGTGGCGAAGCGGTCGTCGTCCAGCGCGGCCAGGAACCGCGAGGTACGGGCCAGCACCGCGTCCGGGCGGTGGCCCTCGGCGGCGTAGGCGTGCACGGCGGTGCGCAGCTGCGCCATCAGCCCGGCCGCGTGCACGTCGTGGCCCTGGACGTCGCCGATCACCAGCGCCATCCGGCCCTCGGGCAGGTCGATGATGTCGTACCAGTCGCCGCCGACCATCAGCCCGCCGCCGGTCGGCACGTAGCGGGTGGCGACGGTGATCCCGGGCAGGGTCGGCGTGCCGGTGCCCATGCTGCGGCGCAGGCCGCGGGACAGCGCCCGCTCGGACTCATTGGTGTGGGCCCGCTCCAGGGCGTGCGCCAGCATCCTGGCCACGGTGGACAGCACCGCCCGCTCGTCCGGGTAGAAGCGCACCGGGGTGCGGAACGAGGCCAGCCAGGCCCCGGTGGTGCGCCCGGCGGTGACCAGCGGCAGGAAGGCCCAGGACTGCCGGCCGAACCCGGCGGCGAGCGGCCAGGTCGCCGGGAACCGGCGCTGGTACTCCTCGGGCGAGGACAGGTACACCGCGCGCCCGGTGCGGACCACCTCGGCGGCCGGGTAGTCGGTCTCCAGCGGCATGGTGAAGGGCGTCTCCGAGCCCTCCCGGTGGCCGTGCTGCCCGACCACGGTCAGCATCCCGCCCTCGGCCCCGAACACCGCCAGGCCGTCCGGGGAGAAGCCCGGCATGGACAGCGAGGCGACCACCCGCAGCACCTCGCTGGTGGTGTTGGCCTCGGCCAGCGCCCGTCCGGCGTCAAGCAGGAACGCCTCGCGCGAGCGGCGCAGGTGCCGGGGCGGCAGCGCGGGGGAGTGCGGGCCGTGCCGGACCGGGGCCGGCGGCGGGCCGGCGACCTGGTTCAGCGCGTCGATCTGCTGCCGCTCCACCGCCAGGCCGGCGCCCGCTCCCGCGCCCGCTCCGGTACCCGCGCCCCCGGCCTCGGCCGCCGCCTCGGGCGCGTGCCCGTCCAGCGCCGTGCCCTGCACCTGGCAGGGGTCGCCGGAGGCGGCGACGGCCACCTGAAGATGCAGCACCCGGAGCAGCCGGCCCTGCTCGGTGAGCACCCGGACCCGCAGTTCGAACGGCCGCCGCTCGGCGACGGCCAGCAGCGCGGTGGACCGCAGCCGGACGAAGTCCTCGGCGTGCAGCAGCGACCGCAGCCTGCGCTCGCGGAGCCGGCTGACCGATCCGTCCAGGCCCAGCAGCCTGGCGCAGACCGGGTCCACCTCCAGGGCGTCCTCGACCCGGTTCCAGCGCCACACGCCCATCCCGACGGCGGCCAGCACGTCCCCGGCCCGGGGCGGCGGGGCGACGCTGTCGTGCTCCTCGGCCAGGCCCATCGGAAAGCCCCTCCGCCTCCATGGTCGACCCTACGGAAGGAATACGGACATAGCCTATTACGTCCGTACCAATTGCCCGCGAACGAGGACCGGGGCGCGCCGTGGGCTCAGAGGTCAGGGCAGGGGCTCAGAGGCCGGGGCAGGGGAGGTGACGCTCCGTCATCCGTCCGACCAGCTCCCGCCAGCCCTCCTCGATCCGTTCCAGCGGGACATGGCGCTGGTGGTGCAGATGGTTCAGCAGGGCCGGGTCCAGATAGCCGACCAGGGTCTGCGCGAGCAGCTCGGTGTCCCCGCCGCTGCCGGCCTGGCGCAGCAGCGAGGAGACATGGGTGACCCGGACGGCCCTGGCCGCCACCAGACATCGCTTGGACGCGCACGGCTCGGCCGCCAGGAAGAGGTCGAGGTAGCGGAAGCTGAAACGGATGGTGGCGATCCCGAACGCCAGCAGCCGCTCCGGCGCGGGCGCGCCCGGCCCCAGCGGGGCCGGCCCCGACATGAACGCCTGCTGGTACTCCTGCTCGGCGTGGTCGACCAGGGCCAGCATCAGTCCGTTCCGGTCGCCGAAGCGGCGGAACAGGGTGCCCTTGCCGACGCGGGCGGCGGCGGCCACCGCCTCCATGGTGACGTGCTCCGCGCCGTGGGCGTCCACCAGTCCTGCCGCGGCGTCGAGCAGCCTGGCCCGGTTGCGGGCGGCGTCGGCGCGTTCGCGGGGCGGCTGTCCGACAACGGTGAGTTCGCGTGCGGCGGGGGTCTGGAGACGCAGGTCCATGGGATCAGGATAGTCACAGGACGAGAAAAGTGGACCGCAGTCCGCTTCGGGTGCTACACCTGTACTCGCACCACGGTCCGGATCCACGGGCCGCGGCCTACCCATCTGCTTCAGGAGTTGTCGTGTCCGTACGCGTTCTTGCTTTCGTCGGTAGCCTCCGTGCGGGTTCGCACAACCGCCAGCTCGCCGAGGCAGCGGTCAAGCACGCCCCCGAGGGCGTCGAGATCGAGATCTTCGAGGGCCTTGCCGACGTCCCCTTCTACAACGAGGACATCGACGTCGCGGGCGACGTCCCGGCCGCGGCCGTGAAGCTGCGCGAGGCGGCCGGCGCCGCCGACGCGTTCCTGCTGTTCTCCCCGGAGTACAACGGCACCATCACCGCCGTGCTGAAGAACACCATCGACTGGCTGTCCCGCCCCTACGGCGCCTCCGCCTTCACCGGAAAGCCGGTCTCCGTGGTGGGCACCGCCTACGGCCAGTTCGGCGGCCTGTGGGCGCAGGACGAGACCCGCAAGGCGGTCGGCATCGCCGGCGGCGTCGTGCTCGAGGACGCCAAGCTCTCGGTCCCCGGCTCCGTGGTCCGCTTCGCCGACCTGCACCCGCAGGACGACGACGAGATCGCCGAGCAGCTCCCGCTGGTGCTGGCCAAGATCGCTGCCGCGGTCGCCGCGGTCCCCGCCGCCTGAGGCCGTCACACCTGGTAGGGCCGGACCCGGCGTCGGGGGTCCGGCCCTACCGGTATGTCAGACCAGGTCACTGGTCAGCCGGGTGACCACGGAGAGCGCCTGCTCCAGCGTGGCCACCGACTCCAGCGCGGTCTTCAGCGAGTCGGCTATCTTCTCGCGGCGCTCGGGCACGGTGTCGTGCTCGGCCGATCCCGAGGTGATCCGGATCTGGCCGCCGTCGGCCAGTTCGGACAGTCCGATGGCCAGCTGCTCCAGCGCCTGCGGCAGCCGTTGCGACAGCGTTCTCAGCGCGTGCGCGACGTCGTAGACGTCTCCGGGGGAGTCGTAGCCGCCCTTCAGCGTGCCGTAGTTCAGTGAGCGGATCTCGTCGGCCGCGGTGAGGGCGTGTTCGTACGGTGCGCGGTTCTGGTCCATCGGCATCCTTCGGCGTCTCTCGGGGGTGAGGGAGATCCTAAGTCCCGGGCCGGGGCCGCCGCAGCGCGTCCGTGGGGGCTCCAACCCTTGAAGATTGGTCCAGACCTTGCGCTGCCCTTTGTTCATGAGTTGAAATATGGGCGGATCGACGCAGGGGCGGCCGGACCGGTCCATCCTCCGGCGTGTCATGCCCCTGGCACCCCCACCGAAGGGCCGCGCCACGATGACCATCAGAAAACGCACCCTGCTCCCCACCCTGCTCGCGGGCTCCCTCGCCGCCGGCGGCCTGATCCTGGCCGGCCCGGTCGGCACCGCGCACGCCGCGGGCGAGCAGGTCGGCATCACCCTGACCAGCACGTCAGGCTCGGACGGACGCACCGTCACCCGGGGGCTGCAGCAGCAGACCCCGGTCAACTTCACGGCCGGGACCGGCAGCGGCGGCCAGGTCGTGAACGTCAACGAGAACACCAAGTACCAGCAGTTCACCGGGGCCGGCGCCTCCTTCACGGACACCGCCGCCTATCTGATGAACAGCAGTGGCGCGCTCAGCGCGGCCACCCGGACCACGGTGATGAACAACCTGTTCAGCCCGACCACCGGCATCGGCCTGGACTTCCTGCGCAACCCGATGGGCGCCTCCGACCTGGCCCGCAGCAACTACACCTACGACGACCTGCCGGCCGGCCAGACCGACGCGAGCCTGGCCCACTTCTCGATCAGCCACGACCTGGTCGACGTGCTGCCGCTCACCAAGCAGGCGCAGGCGCTCAACCCCAACCTCAAGGTGATGGCCACGCCGTGGACCGCGCCGCCGTGGATGAAGGACAGCGGCGCCTACAGCCAGGGCTGGCTGCAGTCGCAGTACTACCCGGCGTACGCGCAGTACTTCGTGAAGTACGTGCAGGCCTACCAGGCCCAGGGCGTGCCGATCGACTACGTGTCGGTGCAGAACGAGCCGACCTGCTGCTCCGGCTACCCGTCGATGCAGTGGAACGGCACCGGCCTGGACTACTTCACCGGCACCGACCTGCTGCCTGCCTTCCACGCCGCCGGACTGAGCACCAAGGTGCTGGCCCTGGACTGGAACTGGGACTCCTACGCGTCCTACGGCGCCCCCACCGTGGACGACGCCGCGGTGCGCAACGACCCGCTGTTCGGCGGCATCGCCTGGCACGGCTACGAGGGCGACGTGGGCGAGCAGACCACGATCCACAACCAGTACCCCTCGGTGCCCGCCTTCGACACCGAGCACTCCGGCGGCACCTGGATCGCCAACCAGCAGCAGGAGGACATGAACAACATCATCGACTACACCCGCAACTGGGGTCAGTCGGTGGTCAAGTGGTCGCTCGCGGTGGACCAGAGCATGGGCCCGCACAACGGCGGCTGCGGCACCTGCACCGGGCTGATCACGGTCCACAACGGCGACGCCCGCAGCGGGCAGGTGGACTACAACATCGAGTACTACGACATGGGCCAGCTCACCAAGTTCGTGAAGCCGGGCGCCTACCGGATCGACTCCACCGCCAACTCCAGTGTGCCGAACGTGGCCTGGCTCAACCCGGACGGCTCCAAGGCGCTGGTCGCCTACAACGAGTCCGGCAGTTCCCAGCCGCTGACCGTGAACTGGAACGGCGAGACCTTCACGTACACCCTCCCCGCGCAGACCACCGCGACCTTCACCTGGAACACCGGGACCGGCTCCGGCGGCGAGACGGTGCTGCCGCGGACCGGGTGGACGGCCTCGGCTTCGTCCTCGGGTGCGGGTGACGCGGCGTCGAACGCGATCGACGGCAATGCGGCGACGCGTTGGTCGACGGGTGCGGCGCAGGTGTCGGGTCAGTGGTTCCAGTTGGACCTGGGCAGTGCGAAGACCTTCAACCAGCTGGTGCTGGACACGGGTGCGGCCAGTGCGGGCGACTATCCGCGCGGCTACACGGTGCAGACGTCCAGCGACGGTTCGACCTGGGGCTCGGCGCTGGCGACCGGCGCCGGGTCGGGGCAGGTCACGACCATCACCTTCCCGTCCACCACGGCGCGGTATCTGAGGGTCACTCAGACCGGGAGCTCCGGCAGCTGGTTCAGCGTCGGGGAGGCCAACCTCTACGCCGCCCCGAGCACACCGACCGTGCTCTCCAGGACCGGGTGGACGGCCACGGCCTCCTCCTCGGGTGCGGGTGACGCGGCGTCGAACGCGATCGACGGCAATGCGGCGACGCGTTGGTCGACGGGTGCGGCGCAGGTGTCGGGTCAGTGGTTCCAGTTGGACCTGGGCAGTGCGAAGACCTTCAACCAGCTGGTGCTGGACACGGGTGCGGCCAGTGCGGGCGACTACCCGCGCGGCTACACGGTGCAGACCTCCAGCGACGGTTCGACCTGGGGCTCGGCCATCGCCACCGGCGCCGGGTCGGGGCAGGTCACGACCATCACCTTCCCGTCCACCACGGCGCGGTATCTGAGGGTCACTCAGACCGGCAGCTCCGGCAGCTGGTTCAGCGTCGGGGAGGCCAACCTCTACACCTCCTGAGACACACCTCCTGAGAGATCGCGCGGCCTCCCACTCGTCCCCCATACGAGTGGGAGGCCGCGTCTCCGGGGGCGCTCGCACTCTGGCATTTGTATGACATGCGCAGTTCACTGAGTGAGGGTGGCCGCGACGACTCGGCGTCATCCGGGCTGCCTACGCTACTGACCCGTAGCAACGGGCGGCCACCGCCTGCCCGATCCCCCTCCCCGTGGAGTCCCGTATGCGTTCGAGGTCCCGCACGCTCTGGTCCCTGGCCACCGCCACCGCGGTCGCCGCCGGGTTCGGCATCGTCTCGGCGGTCCAGCCTCAGGCGACCCCCGTCGCCGCGAAGAACGTCGCCAGCACGGTCCCGACCCCGGCCCACGTCGTGGTGGTGATGGAGGAGAACCACTCCTACTCCGACATCATCGGCAACTCGGGCGCCCCGTACTTCAACTCGCTGGCGGGCCAGGGCGCACTGCTCACCTCCTCCTACGGGGTCACCCACCCCAGCGAGCCCAACTACATGGCGCTGTTCGCCGGCAGCACCTTCGGCCTGACCGCCGACACCTGCCCGGTCAACAAGGGCAACACCGCCAACCTGGGCTCCGAACTGCTGGCCGCGGGCAAGACCTTCAAGGGCTACTCGGAGGGCCTGCCCTCCACCGGCTCCACCACCTGCAGCTCGGGCAAGTACGCCAGGAAGCACTCGCCCTGGGTCAACTTCAGCAACGTCCCCACCGCGGACTCGCTGCCGTTCACCTCCTTCCCGACCAACTACGCCAGCCTGCCGACGCTGTCGTTCGTGATCCCCAACCTCAACGACGACATGCACGACGGCAGCATCGCCACCGCCGACAGCTGGCTGAACAGCAAGCTGTCCGCCTACGCGACCTGGGCCAAGACCAACAACAGCCTGCTGATCGTCACCTGGGACGAGGACGACTACTCCGAGAGCAACCAGATCCCCACCATCGTGGTCGGCCAGGGCGTCAAGACCGGGCACTACGACGAGACGGTCAACCACTACAACCTGCTGGCCACGCTGGAGCAGATGTACGGGCTGACCCCGGTCGGCAGCAGCGCCACCGCCCCCGCGATCACCGACATCTGGAACTGACGGCTTGGACCTGTCCACCCGGCGGCTGCCGTACCGGGGCCTCGCCGCCACCGTCCTCACGGCCACCGCGCTGCTGCTCCTCGGCGGCGCGGTGGCCGCGCGACCGGACGGCCGGGCTGTCCCGGTGATCACCGTCAGCGAGCGCGACTGCGGCTCCGGCTGGACCCCGGCCGGGGCCGGACCGCAGTCGCTGCGGCTCAGCGACACCGCCCGCGACCCGGCCGAGGTCTATCTGATCGGCTCGGGGGACGGCGAGGTCTACGCCGAGGTGCTGTCGCTGCTGCCCGGCGTGCCCAGGGGGCTGTCGACCACCCTCGGCGGCGGTCGCTACGCGCTGCGCTGCGTGTTCACCGACGGGACCGTGCGCACCTCCCCGTCCCGGACCCTGACCGGCCGCGCCGAGGACCCGGTCCTCGGCGTGCTGCCGCTGCCCGACCTGGACCTGGCCGGACCGGTGAACGCCTACCGCCGCTACGTCGACGGCGCGCTGCCGGGACTGCTCGCCGACAGCCGCAGGCTGGACGCGGACACCGCCGCGGGCGACCTGGCCCGGGCCCGTACCGACTGGCTCACCGCCCATCTGGACTACGAGCGGCTCGGCGCGGCCTACAACAGCTTCGGCGACTTCGACGGCGCGGTGGACGGCACCGCCGACGGCCTGCCCGGGGGCACCGCCGACCCGTCCTGGACCGGCTTCCACCGGATCGAGTACGGCCTGTGGCACGGTCAGTCAGCCGCCGGGCTGCGCCCGCTGACCCGCGGTCTGGTCGGCTCGGTACAGGGCCTGATCGCGGACTTCCCCAGCGCCGACATCGACCCGGGCGACCTGCCGCTGCGCAGTCACGAGATCCTGGAGAACGCGCTGCAGTTCCAGCTCAGCGGCAGCGCCGACTACGGCAGCGGCAGCACGTTGGCCACCCTGGGCGCCAATGTCCAGGGCACCAGGGCGGTGCTGGCCGCGCTGGCCGGACTGATCACCCCGCGCGACCCCGGGCTGCTCGACGCGCTGGACGGCGGACTGACCGCGCTGGACACCGAGCTGGCCGCCTGTCGCACCCCGTCCGGGGCCTGGATCCCGCCCGCCGCGCTGCCACTGGCGCGGCGTCAGCAGCTCGACAGCGTCCTGGGCGGGCTGCTGGAACAGCTGTCGACCGTCCCCGACCTGCTGCAGGGAAGGCCCTCCGCATGACCGCCGCACCACCCCCGCCGGCCCACGGCCTCGGCCGCAGGACCTTCCTCCGCGGCGCCGCGCTGGGCACCGCCGCGGGGGCCGGAGTGCTCGGCACGGAGGCCGTCCGGGCCGCGGCGGCAGCGCCGGGCAGCTCCCCGGAGGGCCGGCGGATCCCGTTCCAGGGTGCGCACCAGGCCGGGATCACCACCCCGCCGCAGGCCGCCGTCAGCTTCGCCTCCTTCGACGTCACCGCGACCGACCGGGCCGGTCTGGAACAGCTGCTGCGCACGCTCACCGCGCGGATCCGCTTCCTCACCGCCGGGGGCACCCCGCCGGACCCGGGCGTGGCCGAGGTCCCCGCCGACAGCGCCACCCTCGGCCCGGTGGTCCCGGCCGACGGGCTGACCGTGACCGTGGCGGTGGGCGCCTCGCTGTTCGACGCCCGCTACGGGCTGGCCGCCCGAAGGCCGGCCCGGCTGAAGCAGATGCCGGTCTTCCCCAACGACCACCTGGCCGGATCCACCGAACTGCACGGCGACCTCTCGCTGCAGATCTGCGCGGACTCCCGGGACACGGTGATGCACGCCCTGCGGGACATCGCCAAGCACACCCGCACCGGGATGCAGCTCAACTGGAAGGCCGACGGCTTCCACGCCGCGCCGCGTCCGACCGGGGCGCAGCGCAACCAGCTCGGCTTCAAGGACGGCATCGCCAACCCGGACACCGCCGACCCGGCGGTGACGGCCGCGCTGCTGTGGACCAGGGGCGGCCGGCAGGGCGAGCCGGCCTGGACCGAGGGCGGCAGCTACCAGGTGCTGCGGATCATCCGGATGCTGGTCGAGTTCTGGGACCGGGTCTCGCTGCACGAGCAGGAGACGATGATCGGCCGCCGCCGGGACACCGGCGCCCCGCTCGACGGCACCGCCGAGACCGACATCCCGGACTACGCCGCCGACCCGCAGGGCATCGCCGTCCCGCTGTCGGCGCACATCCGGCTGGCCAACCCGCGCGACCGGGCGACCAAGGACCAGCAGATCCTGCGCCGCGGCTACAACTACGACCGCGGCGTGGACAGCAACGGCAACCTGGACGTCGGCCTGCTGTTCTGCAGCTACCAGCAGGATGTGGAGCGCCAGTTCGAGGCGGTGCAGGCGCGGCTGGCCGACGAGCCGCTGGTCGACTACATCCAGCCCACCGGCGGCGGCTACTTCTTCGCCCTCCCCGGGGCGGCCGACGGCGGCGACTACCTCGGCTCGGGGCTGCTCGGGTGATCCGCACGGCCCTGCCGTCGGGCCGAACCGGCCGTGGCAGCCGAGGATGGGGACAGCACACCCTCCGCCGGGGGTGACCTGTCGAGCCGGAGGTCCGCATGACGCGCCTGGTAGCGGTACTGCGGATCGGCTTCGCGCTGCTCGGTGCGGCGGCGCTGGCCGCCACCGCCGCCCACGCCGGTGACACCGGGCTCGGCCTGGTGAGCTTCTTCAGCTTCTTCACCGTGCTCAGCAACTGCGCACTGGTGCTGGTCTTCGGCTACGGCGGCGCCGCCGCGCTGCTGGACCGTCCGACCTGCCCGGACCTGCTCCGCGGCGCCGTCACCCTCTACATGGCCGTCACCGGGCTGGTCTACGCGGTGGCCCTGTCCGACGTGGACACGGCGATGCTGGCCTGGACCAACACCGTGCTGCACCAACTGCTGCCGCTGGTCGCGCTGGGCGACTGGCTGCTGCTGCGGACCGCCCGGCGGCTGCGCTGGTCCGAGACCGCGCGCTGGCTGGTCTTCCCCCTGCTGTACCTGGTCTACACCCTGCTGCGCGGCCCGCACGCGCACTGGTACCCGTACCCCTTCCTCGACCCGCGGACCCACGGCTACGGCCATGTCGCCGCCGCCTCGGCGCTGGTCACCGTGGCCTTTGTGGCCATCGCCGGGCTGCTCACCTGGGCGGGCAACGCACGGCACCCGGTGCGGTCGGCGACACTTCTGGGGTGAACCCCGCCTGGCTCGACCTCCCCGTCCGCGAAGCCGTCCCCGCCCTGCAGCAGGCCTTGGCCGCCCGGGGCACCGCCGTGCTGGAGGCGCCGCCCGGCACCGGCAAGACCACCCTGGTGCCGCTGGCCCTGGCCGGACTGGTCGACGCGTACCCGACCGCGCCCCGGCGGATCCTGGTCGCCGAGCCGCGCCGGCTGGCGGTCCGGGCGGCCTCCCGGCGGATGTCCTGGCTGCTGGACGAGCCGGGCGACGGCCCGTCAGGACGGGTCGGCCACACCATCCGCGGCGAGCGCCGGGTCGGCCCCCGCACCGTGGTCGAGGTGGTCACCACCGGGGTGCTGCTGCAGCGGCTGCAGCGCGACCCGGAGCTGCCGGGCGTGGACACGGTGCTGCTGGACGAGTGCCACGAGCGCCACCTCGACGCCGACACCGCGCTGGCCTTCCTGCTCGACGTCCGTGCCACGCTGCGGCCCGAGCTGCAGCTGCTCTGCGCCTCGGCCACCTCGGACACCGCCGCCTGGGCCGAGCTGCTCGGCGCGGAGGAGGGGCCCGCGCCGGTGGTGCGGGCGCACGGGGTCTCCTACCCGGTCGAGGTGCTGTGGTCGCCCCCGCCGCGCCCGGTCCGGCCACCGCAGGGCACCCGTACCGATCCGGCGCTGCTGGCCCATGTCGCCGCGACCGTGCGCCGGGCGCTGCGCGAGCGGGACGGCGACGTCCTCTGCTTCCTGCCCGGCGCGGGCGAGTTGGCCCGGGTGGCCGGGCTGCTGGAAGGGGCCGCCGAGATCCTGCAGCTGCACGGCCGGGCCCCGGCCCAGGTGCAGGACGCGGCGCTGGCGGCGGGCAGCGGACGCCGGGTGGTGCTGGCCACCTCGGTCGCCGAGTCCTCGCTGACCGTGCCCGGGGTGCGGGTGGTGGTCGACTGCGGGCTGGCCCGCGAGCCGCGCACCGACCACGCCCGCGGCCTGTCCAGCCTGGTGACCGTGCGGGCCTCGGTGGCGACCGGACGGCAGCGGGCCGGCCGGGCCGGGCGCGAGGCCCCGGGCGCGGTCTACCGCTGCTGGTCCGAGGCGGAGGAGGCGATGGCGCAGCGGATGCCCACCCCCGAGATCGCGCTGGCGGACCTCACCACCTTCGCGCTGCAGGCCGCCTGCTGGGGCGATCCGGAGGCCCGCGGCCTGGCCCTGCCCGAGCCCCCGCCCGCCGGCGCGATGGCCGCGGCCCGGGAGACGCTGACCGCCCTGGGCGCGGTCGACGACGCCGGACAGGCCACCGCCCGCGGACGCCGGATCGCCGACACCTCGCTGCACCCCCGGCTGGCCCGGGCGCTGCTGGACGGCGCCCCGCTGGTCGGCGCCGAGCGGGCGGCGGAGCTGGTCGCGCTGCTGTCGGAGGAGCCGCCGCGGGCCCTCGGCGACGACCTCGCCGCGGTCCGGCGCGCGGTGCGCCAGGCCCGCGACCCGTACGCCGGGCGCTGGCGCGACGAGGTCCGCCGACTGCGCCGCCAGGTCGGCGGCTCGGGCGGCGGCTCCAACGGCGGCTCGGGCGCAGGCGGCCAGGGCTCGCTGGGCCTGGCCGACGGGGCCGCCGCCGGGCTGGTCGCCGCGCTGGCCTTCCCGGAGCGCATCGCCCGCAGCCGCGCCGCCGCCGCCGGCACCGTCCCCGAGGCCGGTGCGGGCGGGTCGTTCCTGATGGCCTCGGGCACCGCCGCCGCCACCGCCGCGGGCTCCCCGCTGGCCGCCGCAGGATGGCTGGCGGTGGCCGTGGCCGACCGTCCGGCCGGCTGGGCCTCGGCCAGGATCCAGCTGGCCGCGGTACTGGACGAGGAGACCGCGCTACGGGCCGGCGCCGCGCTGCTCGGCGAGCGCGAGGAGGTGCGCTGGGCGGTGCCGGTCGGCAGCCGCCGGGGCGAGCTGACGGCCCGCCGGGTCCGCGCCCTGGGCGCCGTCGAGCTCTCCGCCAAGCCGCTGGCCGCCCCGGACCGGGCCCTGGTCCGGGCGGCGCTGCTGGAGGGGCTGGCCCGGGAGGGCGTGAGCACCCTGCTGAACTGGCCGGAGCGGGCGGCCTCGCTGCGGCTGCGGCTGGCCTTCCTGCACCGCAGCCTCGGCGAGCCTTGGCCCGAGGTCTCCGACCGGGCCCTGCTGGACGGCGCCGAGCAGTGGCTCGAACCCGAGCTCTCCCGGGCCCGCCGCCGGGCCGACCTGGAGCGGATCGACACCGCGTCAGCCCTGGCCCGGCTGCTGCCCTGGGCCTCCGGCGCGGCCGGACGTCTGGACGAGCTGGCGCCGGAGCGGATCACCGTCCCGTCCGGGTCCCGGGTGCGGGTGGACTACGCGGGGGAGCGGCCGGTGCTGGCGGTCAAGCTGCAGGAGCTGTTCGGCTGGACCGCGGCCCCCGCGCTGGCCGGCGGGCGGGTCCCGCTGACGGTCCATCTGCTGTCACCGGCCGGGCGTCCGGCCGCCGTCACCGCGGACCTGGCCTCGTTCTGGGCCGACGGCTACCGGGCGGTCCGGGCCGATCTGCGCGGGCGCTACCCCCGGCACCCCTGGCCCGAGGACCCCGCCGCCGCCCCGCCGACCCGTCGGCTGAACCCGCGCAAGTAGCGCGGGACCACCGCAGCTGACGACCCGTGAGCAGCGGCGGCGGGCGGTGACCCGGTCGGCCCAACAGATCCGGGTACCCGGCGAAACCGCTGCCTAGGGTGCTGATATGTCGGAAAAGCGCTTCGGTCCCGGTCTTTCCACGCGCAAGGCCGCACTGGGCGTGCGGCTGCTCGGCGCCAGCGTGCTGGCGGGCTGCCTGGTGGCCGGGCTGGCGCTGCCGCTGGTCGGCGCGCTGGGGATGACCTCCAAATCGGCGGTGACCGACTTCGAGGCGATCCCGGACAGCTTCACCGCCCCGGCGCTGTCGCAGGCCTCGACGCTCTACGACTCGGCCGGGGGCGTCATCGCCCGGGTCTACTCGCGCGACCGCACGGTGGTGCCGCTGGACCAGGTGGCCCCGGTGATGCGCAGCGCCCTGATCGACATCGAGGACGCCCGCTTCTACCAGCACGGCGCGATCGACCTCAAGGGCACGCTGCGGGCGCTGTCGCAGAACCTCGGCTCGTCCGGGGTCCAGGGCGGCTCGACGCTGACCCAGCAGTATGTGAAGAACGTCTTCGTCGAGGAGGCCGGGGACGACCAGAACGCGGTGCTGGAGGCGCAGCGGCAGACGGTGGGCCGCAAGGTCGCGGAGATGAAGTACGCGATCCGGCTGGAGCAGACGCTGTCCAAGGACCAGATCCTGGCGGACTACCTCAACATCACCTTCTTCGGCGAGCAGGCGTACGGGATCGAGGCGGCGGCGATGCGCTACTTCAGCGTCCACGCCGCCGCGCTGACCCTGCCGCAGGCGGCGCTGCTGGCCGGGCTGGTGCAGTCGCCCAGCCGCTACGACCCGGTGCAGAACCCGGAGGAGGCGAAGGCCCGCCGGGACACCGTGCTGGACGCGATGGCCGCCAACCGCACCGTCACCGCCGACCAGGCGGCGGCGGCCAAGGCGCAGCCGCTGGGTCTGAAGGTCAGCCGCCCGCAGCAGGGCTGCATCACCGCCGGGGCCGGCGAGGCGTTCTTCTGCGACTACGTGCGGCACCTCTTCCTGAGCAACCCGGCCTTCGGGAAGACCGCGCAGCAGCGCGAGCTGCTCTGGGACGGCGGCGGCCTGCAGATCCGCACCACCCTGGACCCCAAGGTCCAGGCCGGCGCCCAGAAGGCGGTCTCCGGCCATGTGTACGCCACCGACCGGGCCGCCGCCGCGCTGACCCTGGTCCAGCCCGGCACCGGGAAGATCGTCGGGATGGCGCAGAGCCGCCCCTACGGCCCCGGCGACCACCAGACCGAGCTCAACTACAACGTGGACCGGCTGATGGGCGGCGGCAACGGCTTCCAGACCGGGTCGACCTTCAAGCCGGTCACCGCCGCGGCGGCGCTGGACTCCGGCATCCCGATGACCCAGGCCTACCCGGCGCCGTACCAGGACGACTACCCGGCGATGCAGACCTGCGACGGCACCACCCTGCCGGAGGTGTCCGGGGACCAGAACGACAGCCCGGACCTGGTCGGCCCGTTCACCATGCCGGACGCCATGGCCCAGTCGGTGAACACCTACTTCGTGCCGCTGGAGGCGCAGACCGGGCTGTGCAAGGTGGTGCAGATGGCGGGCCGGCTCGGCCTCGCCTCGCAGGCGCTGACCGACCGGCCCGGCCATCTGAAGCCGATCGACCAGGTGCAGTCGCTGACACTGGGGACCAACAACCTGACGCCGCTGCAGATGGCCGCCATGTACGCGGCGTTCGCCAACCGCGGCACCTACTGCGACCCGATCGCGCTGGTCTCGGTCACCACCGCGGACGGGCACAGCCTGCCGGTGCCCGGGCAGTCCTGCCTGCGGGCGATGTCGGTGCACACCGCGGACGCGGTCACCACCATGCTGCACGGCGTGGTCCAGGACGGCACCGGAGCCCCGGCCGGCCTCGACGACCGCGACGACGCGGGCAAGACCGGCACCACCGACGGCCACCGCCAGGTCTGGTTCACCGGCTTCACCGCGCAGCTCTCGGCCGCGGCCGTGGTCAGCGACACCCAGGCCCCGCTGCAGAGCCTGAACGACCGCAGCTACGGCGGGACCTATGTGTCCGAGGCGTTCGGCGGCACCCTGGCCGGCCCGATCTGGAAGGACGCGATGACCGGCGCGCTGAGCGACCAGCCCTCGATCGGCCTGCACACCGTCCCGCTGCCCAAGCCGGCTCCGCTGCCCGGCGACCCGGCGCTGCCCGACGCCACCCAGGCAGTGGCGATCAAGCCCAAGCCCGGCGCGCACGGCAAGCCGGCGGCTGCCCCGCGCCGGGCCCCGGCCCCCGCCCACCGCTCCCACGCGCACCACTGACGGCGGACGGGGCGGTCGGACCGCGGCGGTCAGACCTCCGCCGCGGCCGGTTCCAGCCGCGCCGTCGGCGGCGCCCCGCCCGCCGCGGCCCCCGGCCGGGTGGAGCGCCACAGCCGGGTGGCGGACAGCCAGGCCGCGGCCAGCAGCAGCAGGTCGCGGACGGCCAGCACACAGCCGCCGAGCACCGACCCCTGGATGATGTCGTGTCCCAGGAACGGGAACACCAGCAGGGTCAGCGGGCAGGCGGCGGCGATCAGCGCGGCGACCGGGCGCTGCGAGCTGCCGGGCCGGACCAGGCAGACCGCGGCCAGGCCGACCAGCCAGACCAGGTACTGCGGGCTCAGCACCCGGCTGGTCACCATGAACAGCAGCACCGCGGTCAGCGCGGCGTCGGGCAGCACGTGCTCCGCGCTCCGGTCCGCGCGCAGCCGCCAGCACAGCAGCCACAGCCCGGCCAGTACCGTCGCCGCCTCGCTGGCCAGCGCGGCGGCGGTGACCCAGGGGCCGAGGAACTCGGTGGAGCCGTCGTGGACGCCGAGTGTCCCGCCCCAGCCCAGGTGCCGGGCCAGCTGGAACGGCAGGGCCGGCACCGCCTCGTACTGGATGCCGCGCGAGCCCTGGGCGGAGAGGAAGCCGAAGGAGCCCGGCATGGTCCGCCAGAGCAGCAGACCGCACAGGGCGGCGGTCGCGGCGGCGGCGGTCCACGCGGTCCTGGTGGCCCGTCCGCGCGCGGTCCCGGTCAGCAGCAGCACCGGCCAGACCTTGACCAGCAGGCCCAGCGCCACCAGGGCCCCGAGCGCCCGCTGGTCGCCGCGGGCCCGGGCGGCGGCCGAGCCTGCGGACAGCAGCCCGGCCACCGCCAGCGCGGTCACCATCAGGTCGAAGCGGTTCCAGGGCACCGTCCACAGCAGCGGCAGCCCGGCCACCCACATCCAGCAGCCGGCCATCGCCCGGGGCCGGTCCTGGGCGGATCCGGCGGCGCGCAGCAGCAGCACCGTCACCAGGGCGTCGGTGAGCGCGCAGCAGACCACGAAGGCGTGGTCGTAGTCGAGGAAGGGCAGCAGGTGCGGGGCCAGCAGCGGTCCGGCCGCGCCGGGCGGGTACTGCCAGGTGCTGTCGTGGAGCGGGAAGCGGCCGGCTGCCAGCACCCGGTCCCAGCCGTGGTAGACGGTCGCGACGGAGTAGTCCAGCGGGCCGGGTTTGTGGAACGGTCCGATCTTGAGCGACGCACCCACCAGCAGCAGCCGGGTCAGCGCCCAGAGCACCCCCGCGGCGATCGGGCTCGTCACGGCCCGGAGGCGGGGGGAAATTCGTTCGTCCACCGGTGAACCCTCTCAGGCCCGCCCCGCGCGGGTGTCGGCGGGGCGGGGGTGAGCGGTGCGACCGGTGTGGCTACTTGGTCGGTGCGAAGAGCCGCTGCGCGGCCACCGCGGCACCGCCGCGGGCCCACTCCTCGAACGGCAGCGGACGCAGCAGCAGGTCGCACTCGGCGGCGGCGCCGAAGGCCTGGGCCGCGAAGGTCTCCCGGATCTGGTCGGCGAACAGGTCGTAGCTGGCGACGCCCTCCCCGGAGATGATGATGCGCTCCGGGCCGATCAGATTGGCCACCGAGGCGATGGCCAGCCCGAGCGCGTGCCCGGCCCGGGTGAAGACCGCGCGGACCGCCGGATCCCCGGCGTGGGCCAGCCGGACCGCCTCGGTTATGGTCAGCCCCGGGTCGCCGGTGGCCTGCCGGGCCTGCTCGGTGATCGCGTGGGTGGAGGCGACGGCCTCCACGCAGCCGGTGTTGCCGCAGGTGCAGGTGCGGTCGCTGCCGCCGACCGGGAGGTGGCCGACCTCGCCGGACACCCCGTGCGCCCCGGAGACCACCCGTCCGCCGATGGACAGGCCGCAGCCGATCCCGGCCCCGACCGTGATCAGCGCGAAGGAGGAGAGCCCCGCGCCGGCCCCGAACCACTGCTCGGTGACGGTCAGCGCGCGGACGTCGTTCTCGATCACGGTGGGGGTCCCGGTCGCGGTCTCGACCAGCTGTGCCAGCGCCACCCGGTGCCAGTTGAGGAAGGGCGAGTACTGCACCACGCCGGTCTGCCCGTCCACGTCCCCGGAGATGGTGACGCCGATGCTGTGGATTGCCCCGTCCTGCTCGGCGCCGGCCGCCGCGCGCAGCCGGCCGACCAGGCGCGCGATGGCCAGCACCACGGTGCCGACGTCCCGTGAGTCCAGCACCGCCCGGCGGGCGACCAGGGTGCGGGCGGTCAGGTCGGAGACCACGCCGATGAGTTCGTCGGCGGTCACCTTGACCCCGATGAAGCGGGCCCGCTCGGCCCGTACCGCGATCAGCGTGGCGGGACGCCCGGTGGCCCGCTTCGGGGCGGGTTCACCGAGTTCGGTGATCCACCCGTCCGCCAGCAGCGGGGTGGCGACCTTGGTCACCGCACCGGGGGAGAGCCCGGTGCGGCGGCCGGTCTCGGCCCGGGTGAGCGGCCCGTGCACAAGCAGGGTCTGGAACACCAGGGCGGCGGCGGGTGGCTGGTCGGCGAGAGTCACCTGCTGATCATACATTTC
Organism: Streptacidiphilus alkalitolerans; assembly: GCF_042511045.1. Classification (NCBI taxonomy): domain Bacteria; kingdom Bacillati; phylum Actinomycetota; class Actinomycetes; order Kitasatosporales; family Streptomycetaceae; genus Streptacidiphilus; species Streptacidiphilus alkalitolerans. The sequence goes on along the minus strand of NZ_JBHEZX010000020.1, from coordinate 33,415 downwards.
CTCGGGAAAGTAAAGAAGCCCTCCATCTGCCGTGTTTCAGAAATAGGCCCAGGAAACATCCCGATGACTATGTTGACGCTGGAAGGAAACCCTGGCTACAGTCGCCGCACTCCCAGCAGAGCCCGATCGGCCACCACCCGAGATGGAGCACTCATGGCACCCCCGCCCGTCGCACCCCTACGCCTTGGAGCCGCCGTGCTCGCCGCCACCGCGCTGGTGGCGGCCTTCGCGGTCCCGGCCTCCGCGGCGGCCCCGGCCCGCGCACCGCTGACGGCCTCCGCCCCGGCCGCCCACCAGCAGCCGCTCGTGGCCCAGCAGCCCTACCTGGGCTGGAGCAGCTGGAGCCTGGAGTCGACCAACTACCCGGGCGTCAACCCGACCGGCCCGGCCAGCTGGCTGACCGAGGCCCATGTGCTGCAGCAGACCGACGTGGTCGCCGCCAAGCTCAAGCCGCACGGCTACCAGTACGTCAACATCGACGCCGGCTGGCAGAGCGGCTTCGACTCCTACGGGCGGCCGAAGGCCAATGCCGCCACCTTCCCGGACGGCATCGCCCATGTCGCCGACTACGTCCACGGCAAGGGCCTCAAGCTGGGCATCTACCTGGCGGTCGGCCTCGACCCCAAGGCGTACGGCACCGGCGACACCCCCATCTACGGCGCCTCCGGCTGCACCACCAAGGACCTGGTCTATCCGGACCTGCGGACCACCAACGGCTGGAACAGCGCCTACAAGATCGACTTCTCCAGCTCCTGCGCCCAGTCCTACGTCGACTCCATCGCGGACGAGTTCGCCGGCTGGGGCGTGGACTTCCTCAAGCTGGACGGGGTGGGCCCGGGCTCGTTCCAGGGCGGCGCCAACTACGACAACACCGCCGACGTCGAGGCCTGGTCCGCGGCGCTGAAGCGGACCGGCCGCCCGATCCAGTTCACCGTCTCCTGGGCGCTCAGCCACGACCAGGCCGACGTGTGGAAGGCCAACTCCAACGGCTGGCGGGTGGACACCGACGTCGAGTGCTACTGCGGCACCCTGGTGACCTGGAACAACTCGGTCAAGCAGCGCTGGAACGACGTGGTCCAGTGGATCCCCGACGCGGGCCCGGGCCACTGGAACAACCTGGACTCGCTGGACGTCGGCAACGCGGCCATGGACGGCCTCACCGACGCGGAGCGGCAGAGCTACACCACGCTGTGGGCGATCGAGGCGGCGCCGCTGTACTCGGGCGACGACCTGACCAAGCTGGACAGCTACGGGCTGTCCCTGCTCACCAATGACGAGGTGCTCGCGGTCGACCAGGCCGGGACCCCGGCCACCCCGGTGAGCCAGAGCTCGGACCAGCAGACCTGGTACACCCGCAACGCCGACGGCAGCGTCACCGTGGCGCTGTTCAACCTCGGCAGCGACCCGGCCGCGGTCACCGCGAACTGGAGCGACCTGGGCATCAGCGGCAGCGCCGCGGTGCACGACCTGTGGAGCCACCAGAACCTCGCCAAGGCCGACGGCAGCTTCAGCGCCGACCTGCCCGCGCACGGCTCGCGGCTGCTGCGGATCACCCCGTCCGCCGCGAAGGGGCCGGGCATCCCGGTCGGTGTGCACGGCACCGCCTCGACCCCGTCCAGCGTCTCGCTGGCCTGGGCCCCGTCCGCCGAGCGCGGTTCGACCGTCACCGGCTACGAGGTCTACGCCGACGGCAGGAAGGCCGCGACCGTCAGCGGCACCTCGGCCACCGTCTTCGGGCTGCCGTACGCCAGCACCCACACCTTCACGGTGCTGGCCGTGGACCGCTCCGGACGCAGGTCGGCGACCGGCACACCGCTGACCCTGACCACCAAGGGCTCCGGCGGGGCGGTGGTCTACGAGGCGGAGTCCCCGGCCAACACCCTCAGCGGCGGCGCCTCGGTGGCCGACTGCGGCAACTGCTCCGGCGGCAAGAAGATCGGCAACCTGGGCGGCAGCGGAACGCTGACCTTCCCCGCCGTCACCGTCGCCAAGGCCGGTACCTACCTGGTCGACATCGCCTATGTCGACGGCGACTCCAGCCGCACCGCGGTGGTCACCGTGAACGGCACCTCGTTCAAGCTGCCGCTGTCCGGCAGCAACAACAACGACTGGGGCACCCCGCAGACCGTCACCGTCCCGGTGCCGCTCAAGGCCGGCGCCAACAGCATCCAGTTCGGCAACCCGACCGACTACGTGTCCGACATCGACAGGATCACCCTCTAGCCCCGGCGGCGGCCCGCCCCCGCGGGCGGGCCGCCGGCCGGACGCACCGCCGCAGCCGAGGAAAGGAGCGCACCGTGGCGCAGGCAATGGAGCAGGAGTCGGTGCCACCGTCGGTGCACCGGAGCACCAGGGGCAGGGCCGCCGCCGCGGGCACCCGGCGCGGACCGTCCGCCGCGCACCGGCACGACGGCAGGCTCGCCTGGGTGCTGATCAGCCCGGCGCTGGTCGGATTCCTGGTGTTCTTCGCCTATCCGACGGTGCGTGGGATCTACCTCAGCTTCACCGACTTCCACGTCCTCACCCCGCCGAAGTGGACCGGCCTGGCCAACTTCCGCGAACTGCTCGGCGACGACGTCTTCTGGCACTCGCTGCGGGTCACCCTCTACTTCGTGCTGCTCTCGGTGGTACTGGGGGTGCTGATCTCGCTGGTGACCGCGGTGGTGCTGCACCGGCTCACCAAGTCGACCGTGATCCGCGGGCTGATCCTGCTGCCGTTCCTGATCTCCGGGGTGGTCGCGGCGCTGGTCTGGTCCTGGATGCTCGACCCGCAACTGGGCATCGTCAACGTGCTGCTGGACAAGCTCACCGGCCACACCGTGATGTTCTTCGGCACCAGCGCCTGGGCCGTCCCCTCGCTGGCGGCGATCAGCGTCTGGAAGTCCATGGGCTACAACGCGGTGCTGATCTTCGCCGGACTGCAGACCATCCCGGCCACGGTGTACGAGGCGGGGCGGATCGACGGGGCGAGCGAGCTGCAGATGTTCCGGCGGCTGACCGTGCCGCTGCTGCGGCCGATCCTGGTGATGGTGGTCATCCTCAGCGTGATCAGCTCGTTCCAGGTGTTCGACATCGTGCAGGTCACCACCAAGGGCGGTCCGGCCGACGCCTCCAACGTGCTGCAGATGTACATCTACGACAAGGCCTTCAGCCAGTTCGACTTCGGCTACGCCGCGACCATGTCGCTGGCCCTGTTCGTGATGCTGATCGCGATCACCTTCACCCAGATGCGGCTCGCCCGCGCCAATGAGTCCGACCTGAACTGAAGGGCCCCGACCGTGTCCACCGCAACCATGTCCCGGCGGGGCTTCTCCCCGGGCCGCGCCCTGGCCTGGATCTACATCGGGATCGTCGTGGTCGTCACGATCTTCCCGTTCTACTGGATCCTGCGCACCGCGCTCTCCAACAACTACGCGCTGTCCACCGATCCGTCCTCGCTGCTCCCGGTCGGATTCACGCTCGGCGGGTTCAAGCGGGCGCTGGGCATCTCCAGCATCGCCGAGGCCCAGGCCCAGGGCGGTTCCGGGGCTTCCCTGGACACCGCGCTGTTCCTGCGCAACTCGGTGATCTACTCGGCCGGGCTGACCGCCTGCATCGTGTTCTGCTCGGCCATCGCCGCCTACGCCTTCTCCCGGCTGCAGTGGCGCGGACGCAACGCGGTCTTCACCACGCTGCTGTGCGCGCTGATGGTGCCCGGCATCCTCACCCTGCTGCCCAACTTCGTCCTGATCAAGGACCTCGGGCTGACCAACACCTTCGCCGGGATGATCCTTCCAGGGGCCTTCTTCTCGGCCTTCAACATCTTCTTCCTGCGCCAGTTCATGCTCGGGCTCAGCACGGAGATCGAGGAGGCGGCGATCATCGACGGCGCCGGGCCGCTGCGGGTGCTGTTCCGGATCACCCTGCCGATGACCGCGGCGCCGATCACCACGCTCACCATGCTGACCTTCATCACCACCTGGAACGACTACTTCTGGCCGCTGCTGGTCACCAATGACGACAGTGTGCGCCCGCTCACCCTGGCCCTCGCGGTCTTCAAGCAGTCCTCGCCGCAGGCCGCCCCCGACTGGGCCGGGCTGATGGCCGCCACCCTCATCGCCGCACTGCCGATGCTGCTGCTCTTCGTCGTCTTCGGCCGACGCATCGTCAACTCCATCGGCTTCTCCGGAATCAAGTGAGCCCCCAGATGAACTCCGCGCTCAGCGACACCCACCTCCCGGGCGACCTCAGGCTCGCCTGGCCGCAGCCCGCGGCCCACTGGAACGAGGCCGCCCCGGTCGGCAACGGCCGGCTCGGCGCCATGGTCTTCGGCGGCGCCCATCAGGCCCGGATCCAGATCAATGACTCCACGGTGTGGTCCGGCACCCCCGCCGGACCCGCCGAGGCCCTGGCCGAGGTACTGGCGCAGGGCGCAGGCCCGAAGCGCCTCGCCGAGGTCCGCGCCGCGATCGCCGACGAGCGGTACCGCGCCGCGGAAGCCCTGCTGATGTCCTTTCAGGGCCGCTACACCCAGGAGTACCTGCCCTACGCCGACCTGCTGCTGACCCTGGGCAGCGGCGCGGAGACCGCCGCCTACCGGGGCCGGACCCTGAACCTCGACAACGGCGTGGTGCAGGAGGACCTGGAGCTGGACGGCCGCCGGATCCGCCGGCTGACCTGGGCCGGCGCCCCGGCCGGCGTGCTCTGCGTCGCCCTGGCCGTCGAGGGCGGCGCCGACCTGCGGCTCGCCCTGCAGTCCCCGCTGCGTACCGTGCACACGGCCTACGACCAGGACGGCGCCGCCCTCGGCGTGGAGATACCCGTGGACGGGGCGCCCGCCCACGAGCCCACCGTCACCGAGCCGCTGCGCTACGCGGAAGGGCCGGTCGACGGCTACGACCCCTACGGCGCCCTGGTGTTGAAGGTCGCCACCGACGGCCGGGTGACCACGGACCAGGACGGCTGGGCCGTCGAAGGCATGACCTACGCGCTGCTGACCCTGGCCAGCTCCACCGCCGCCGCCGACCACTGGGCCGGGCGCGAGCCCCGGACCCGGCAGCAGCACCAGCAGCAGGCCGCCGCCACCGCCGCCCGGGCCCTGGCCAAGGGCGCGGAGGAACTGCTCCGCGAGCACCAGGCCGACCTGCGCGGCCTGCTGGGCGCCGCCGCGCTGCAGCTCGGCCCGCGCCGGGCCGGCACCTTCGACGTCGCCCTGGACATCCTCGGCGGCAGCGACGAACTCCTCGCCGCCACCGTGCTGTTCCAGCTCGGACGCTATCTGCTGGCCTCCGCCTCCCGGCCGGGGGCCGGGCCGCCGGCCAACCTCCAGGGCATCTGGAACGCCGACCCGCACCCGGCCTGGTCCTCCAACTACACCATCAACATCAACACCCAGATGAACTACTGGGGCGCCGAGGCCGCCGGGCTCGGCAGCTGCCACGAGCCGCTGTTCGACCTGCTGGACCGGCTCTCCGCGACCGGCGCCCCGGTCGCCCGCGAGCTCTACGGCGCCCGCGGCTGGGTGGCGCACCACAACACCGACCCCTGGGGCTGGGCGCTCCCGGTCGGCATGGGGCACGGCAACCCGTCCTGGTCCAGCTGGATGATGGGCGGTGTGTGGCTGTCCCAGCACCTCTGGGACCACTACGAGTTCACCGGGGACACCGGCTTCCTGCGGGACCGGGCCTGGCCGGTGCTGCGCGGCGCCGCGCTGTTCTGCCTGGACTGGCTGGTGGACGACGGCGGCGGCGGCCTGGACACCGTCCCCTCCACCTCGCCGGAGAACCTGTTCCGCTCCCGGGAGGGCGAGCCGGAGTCGCTCACCCGCTCCACGGCGATGGACATGGCGCTGATCCGGGCCCTGTTCGAGCGCTGCCTGCGGGCGGCGGACCTGCTCGGCCCGGACGACCCGGTCACCGCCGAGATCCGCGCCGCGCTGCCCCGGCTGCGCCCGCCGCAGGTCACCGCCGGGGGCTGGCTGCAGGAGTGGGCCGAGGACCTGCCCGAGGTGGACCCGGCGCACCGGCACCTGTCCCAGATGATCGCGGTGCACCCGCTGGACCTGATCGACCCGGACCGCAGCCCGGCCCTGGCCGCCGCGGCGCTGCGGCTGCTGGACCGCCGCGGTCCTGGCGCCATGGGCTGGTCCTGGGCCTGGAAGATCGCGCTGCGGGCTCGGCTGCGCGACCCGGAGACCGCCCGCGCCCTGCTGCTGGAGGCCACCAGGCCGCTGGCGGCCGACCCGGACACCGACGCCCCGGTCGACGGCTCGCAGTGGGGCGGGCTGCTGCCCAATCTGTTCTCCACCCACCCCCCGTTCCAGATCGACGGCAACTACGGCCTGATGGCCGGGCTGACCGAGATGGTGCTGCAGAGCCACGCCGGACACGTCCATCTGCTGCCGGCCCTGCCGGCCGACTGGGCCGAGGGAGCGGCCAGGGGGCTGCGCTGCCGGGGCGGCCTGGAAGTCGACTTCGCCTGGTCCTGCGGCGCCCTGCGGTCGGTGACGGTCCGTCGGCTGAGCGGGGACGACACCGCCCCGGTGGCCGTGCGCTGCGGCGACCGCACGGTGCGGCACCGGATCGCGGCGGGGCAGGAGCTCCGGCTCGACGCCGCGCTGCGCGAGCGCCCGGCCGGGACGGTCCCGGCATGCTGACCGACCTGGACCTGCCCGCGCTGTGGGAGTACCGCAGCGACTACCAGGAGCCGGCTGACTTCGACGCCTTCTGGAGCAGCACCCTGGCCGAGGCCCGCAGCCACGACCTCGGGTTGAAGCTGACCCCGGTGGAGACCCCGCTGCGGACAGTGGAGGTGTTCGACCTGGCCTTCGCCGGCTTCGGCGGCCACCCGGTGCGCGGCTGGCTGCGGGTGCCCCGGCACCGCACCGGACCACTGCCCGCGGTGGTGCAGTTCCACGGCTACGCCAGCGGCCGGGGCCACCCGCTGGACGACCTGCTCTGGGCCTCGGCCGGGTACGCCCACCTGCTGGTGGACGTCCGCGGCCAGGGCGCCGGGTACGCGGGCGGCGGCGCCACCCCCGACCCGGTGGGCAGCGGCCCGTCCCACCCCGGCTTCCTGACCCGCGGCATCGAGGACCCGCACAGCTACGTCTACCGGAGGGTGTTCACCGACGCGGTGCGCGCGGTGGAGGCGGTACGGACGGTGGAGTTCACCGACCCCGGCCGGGTCGGCCTGGTCGGGGCCAGCCAGGGCGGCGGCATCGCGCTGGCGGTGGCCGGGCTGGTCCCGGAGCTGGCCGCGGCCCACTTCCAGGCGCCCTTCCTCTGCGACATCCGCCGGGCCGCCCGGATCACCGGCAGCGGTCCCTACACCGAGATCGCCGGCTACCTCGCCGCCCGCCGGGACCGGGTCGAGGCGGTCTTCGACACCCTCGGCTACTTCGACGGGATCGGCTTCGCGAGCCGGGCCACCGCCCCCGCCTGGTTCTCGGCCGGACTGATGGACGGGGTCTGCCCCCCGTCCACGGCCTTCGGCGCCTTCCACGCCTACCGGGGCGAGAAGCAGATCCGCGCCTGGGAGTTCAACGGCCACGAGGCCGGCGGCAGCGACGACCTGGCCGTCGTCCTCCCCGCCTTCCAGCACCTCCTCAAGCCCTAGTTCCGACCACCCCACCCCCTGTGAGGAACCACCATGATCCGCAGACTGCCCGCCCTCGCCGTTGCCGTCGCCCTGACCGCCGTCGTCTCCGGCTGTGCCGGTTCGACCGGCAGCGCCTCCGGCTCCAAGACCGTCAACTGGTGGACCTGGGACGACAAGCAGGCCGCCGCCTACCAGAGCTGCGCCGCGGCCTTCGAGAAGGCCAACCCCGGTGTCACCGTGAAGATCTCGCAGTACGACGTCGGCGACTACTTCACCAAGCTGACCGCCGGCTTCGTCGCCGGGAACGCGCCGGACGCGTTCCAGAACAGCGTCCAGTTCTTCCAGGCCTACGCCTCGCAGCACCAACTGCTGCCGCTGGACGACGACATCGCCGCGAGCAAGTTCGACCTGTCGAAGTTCTCGGTCGGCACCGACGCCTGGAAGTACAGCGACGGCAAGCAGTACGGCCTGCCGCTGGACTGGGCCGCGACCGGGATGTACTACAACGCCACCATGCTCGCCCAGGCCGGCTACACCAAGCAGCAGGTCGACTCGATGACCTGGAACCCGGACGACGGCGGCGGCTTCGGCAAGATGGTGGCCCACCTGACCATCGACGACAAGGGCGTCCGCGGCGACCAGCCCGGCTTCGACAAGGCGCACGTCAAGACCTACGGCTTCGGCGCGATCGCGGCCAAGGACTTCATCGGCGAGTCCACCTGGAGCTCCTTCGTGGCCACCACCGGCTGGCGGCTGGCCGACAAGCAGAGCTGGCCGACCACCTTCAACTACGGCGACCCGCGCTTCGTGAAGACCATGGACTGGGTGCGCTCGCTGACCGACAAGGGCTTCGCCCCCAAGATCGGCTCCTTCACCACCAGCGACGTGGACCAACTGGCCTCCGGCAAGGTGGCGATGGAGACCGGCGGCTCCTGGGAGGCGTCGACCTTCGCCAAGCTCCCGGGTGTCAAGGTCGGCATCGCGCCGACCGTGCTCGGCCCGGACGGCAAGACCCGCGCGGTGATGAGCAACTCCAACGGCAACAACATCTGGGCCGGCACCAAGAACCCCGACCTGGCCTGGAAGTGGGTCTCCTACATGGGCTCCGAGGAGTGCCAGAGTCTGGCCTCGAAGACCGGCACCTTCTTCCCGTCCATCCCGGCCGCGATGGACGCCTCGGCCACCGCGATGGCCGCCCAGGGCGTCGACCTGTCGGTGTTCACCGACATGATGAAGAACAAGGTCCTCTTCCCGGCCGTGGTCTACGGCAACGGCGCCGCCATGCAGGACGCCATCGAGCCGCTGTTCGAGGGCTACTTCGCGCACCAGCGCAACGACGACGTCTTCGCGACCATGCAGAGCAAGAGCAAGGCCCTGCTCGCCGCCAAGTAGGTCTCCCCGCAAGGAAAAGGACTCACCCATGCCCACCACCCCCGCGCGGATCGTCTGCCTGCGCGCGGCCGGCGCCGCCCTCGTCGTGGAACTGACCGAGCCAGTGCCCCGGGTCCTGCACTGGGGTCAGGACCTCGGCGACCTCTCGGACGCGGACGGCGCCGCGCTGAGCCTGACCGCCGAGGCCGCCGTGCTGAACAACGCCCTCGACACGCCCCGCCGGTTCACCATCTGGCCGACCGAGGCCGACGGCTGGTCCGGCACCCCGGCCCAGCAGGGGCACCGGGCCGGCACCGGGACCACCCCGCGGCTCCGCACCACCGGCGTCGAGCACCGTCAACTCCAGGACGGGGGAGGGGAACTGGTGGTGCATCTGGTGGACGAAGTCGCCGACCTCGGGATCACCGTCAGCTACCGGCTGGAGCCCTCCGGGGTGCTCGGCGTGCAGGCCGAGGTCACCAGCAGGGCGGACCCCCAGGATCCGGCGGCAGCGGCCCCGTACGACCTGGCGGACCTCTGCACCCTGCTGCCGCTGCCCGAACGGGCCGGCGAGGTGCTGGACTTCACCGGGAAGTGGAGCCGCGAGCGCTCGCCCCAGCGCCGCCCGCTGGAGTTCGGCAGCTACAGCCGCGAGGTCCGGCGCGGCAAGCCGGGGGTGGACTCGCCCTATCTGCTGGCCGTCGGCGTCCCCGGCTTCGGCTTCCGGCAGGGCGAGGTCTGGGGCCTGCACATCGGCTGGAGCGGCGACCAGCGCTACCTGGTGCAGCGGCTGCCGGAGGGCGCGGGCACCCACGCCGCTGTGCTCGGCGGCGGCGAGCTGCTGCGGGCCGGGGAGATCCGGCTCGGCCCGGGTGAGAGCCACCGCACCCCGGTCTGCTGGTTCGCCTGGTCCGGGCAGGGTCTTGACGGCCTGGCGGACCGGTTCCACCGGCTGCTGCGGGACCGTCCGACCCATCCGCGCGGCCCACGGCCGCTGATCCTGAACAGCTGGGAGGCGGTCTACTTCGACCACGACCTGGACCGGCTGCTGCGGCTCGCCGACCGGGCCGCCGAGGTCGGCGTGGAGCGCTTCGTGCTGGACGACGGCTGGTTCTCCGGCCGCCGGGACGACTCCGCGGGGCTCGGCGACTGGACCGTGGACCCGGCGGTCTGGCCGGACGGGCTGACCCCGCTGGTCGACCATGTCCGGGGCCTCGGTATGGAGTTCGGGCTATGGGTGGAGCCGGAGATGGTCAACCTCGACTCCGCCCTGGCCCGCAGCCGTCCCGAGTGGATCCTCGGCCCGTCCGCCGGGCTCGGCCCCAGCGCCCGGCACCAGTACGCCCTGAACCTGGCCGACCCGGACGCCTGGTCGTACCTGCTGGACGCCCTGGACCGGCTGGTCACCCACTACGCCGTCGACTTCCTGAAGTGGGACCACAACCGGGAGCTGCACGAGGCGGTGCGTCCCGGTCCCGGCGGCGCGGACCGGCCCGGCGGCCACGCCCAGGTGGCCGCGCTCTACCGGCTGATCGACGCGCTGAAGCAGCGTCACCCGGGGCTGGAGATCGAGAGCTGCGCCAGCGGCGGCGGCCGGATCGACCTGGGCATCCTGCAGCGCACCGACCGGGTCTGGCCCTCCGACTGCAACGACCCGCTGGAACGCCAGTCGATCCAGCGCTGGACCGGGCAGCTGCTGCCGCCGGAACTGGTCGGCACCCATGTCGGCCCCTCGCCCAGCCACACCACCGGGCGTCCGGGATCCGACACCTTCCGGCTGGTCACCTCGCTGTTCGGACACGCCGGCATCGAACAGGACCTCACCCGCTGCACCCCGGAGGAACTGGCCCGGATCACCGCCTGGTCGCGGCTCTACCGGGAGTTCCGCCCGCTGCTGCACACCGGCAGGGTGGTCCGCGCCGACCTGGGCGACGAGGCCGTGCTGCTGCACGGCGTGGTCGCCGAGGACGGGGCGAGCGCGCTCTACTGCTGGGCCCGGCTCAGCACCTCCGCCGCGGGCCAGTCGGGCCGGGTCCGGCTGCCAGGTCTGCGAACCGACGCCTCGTACCGGATCAGGATCCGTACCGAGCTCGGGCTGCCCTCGCTGCACCAGACCGCGAATCCGCCCTGGACGGACCAGGCGCTGGCCGACTGGATCACCGTCCCGGGCCCGGTGCTGGGCCTGGCCGGGCTGCCGATGCCCACCCTCGATCCGGAGCAGGCGCTGCTGATCGAGGTGCGGATGCAGGGCTGACCCCGCGCCGCTGGATACGGTGGTTCCCATGCAGAGCAACGGGGTGGGGGCGGACCGGCTACGGCCGGGCGGGTGTGTACTGCTGCTGGCGGCGCTGCCGAGGTCGAGCCGCAAGGGCGCAATGGACCCGCGCACCGGGCTCGACGCGATGGCCCGGGTGCCCCCGGCGCTGCTGCTGGGGACGGACGGGCCCGCCCCGGAGGTGCTGCCGCTGGTCGATCCGGTGGATCCGGTGGCCGTGCAGCACCGGCTGCGGTCCGCGGCGGCGACCCCGGGCCCGCTGCTGGTCTACCTGGCCGGCGGCCTGCTGCTGGACAGCCGCCGGCGGCAGCTGCACCTCGCGCTGGCCGACACCACGGCGGACACCGTGCGGTACACCGCGCTGCCCTGGGAGTGGCTGGCCTTCGAACTGCGGCAGCGGCGCCAGGACGACACCACGGTGCTGTGCGACCTGGTCGCCGACGCGCCCGCCTGGCAGCGGATCAGCGGTGAGCCGGACCTGCTCGGGCTGGGCGGGGCAGCGGAGCTGTGCGGGGTGGTCGCCCCCGCGGTGAAACGGGCCCAGCGCGGCCACACCGGCTACAGCGGTGTCCTGGCCGGGCTGCTCAGCACCTCGGGGAACCGGCGCGGCCTGGCGGAACTCCATGCGATGGCCACGGCGCAGGCCGGGCTCGACCCGAGGGCCCTGCTGCTGGCGCCGACCCGGCGGCCGGCCGTGCCCCGCCCGGTGCCGGCCAGGGTCCCGGCCATGCGGTCGGGGAGCGGGGACCTCCGCACGGCCATCGGGCTGGCCCTGCGGGCCGGGCGGAGGTCCTGGGCCCGGGCCCTGGCCGAGGACTGGCACCAGCGGGTCCAGCGGACCGGTCCGCAGTCGTTGGAGGCGGTGCTGACCTGGGAGGCACTGGCCCAGGTGGCCTTCGAGGAGGGGCTGCTGCAGCAGGCCGCCGACAACTGGATGGCCGCGGCCCGGATCCGGCTCGCCCTGCTGCCGGCCGCCGACCCGCTGCTGCTGACCACCGTCGACAACGCGCACCACCTGTGGGGACGGCTCCCGGCCGGGGCCGAGGCGATCAGGACCGGCGAGGAACTGCTCCGGCTGCGCCAGGCCGCGCCGGGATCCGGCAACGGACGGCTGCGGGCGGTGGCCCAGCGGCTGGAACTGCTCCGCGCGACACCGGAATCCGAGCCGCGGTGAACATCTGTCCGGAAATAGCTCGTCCACGGTGCAACCTGGTGGGAGCCAAGGGCAGTCAGGTTACGTGTGGGGCCCTGACGGCCCCTCACCGGATACGAGAGCAAGGATTTCTGACCGTGACACATGCTTTCCGCAGTCGTCTGGCCTCCGCCGCAGTCGTCGTGGGACTCGTCTGCGCCGGCGCGCCCGCCCTGGCCGGGCCCGCGGTCGCCGCGCAGCCGGGCACCACCCGCGCGGCCTCGGCGGCCTCCGCCCGGTCGCTGCCGGACACGGACGTCCTGTCGCGGGTGATCGAGGTCAAGTACGCCGAGGCGCACTGGAACTGGACCGCGTGGAGCGACAGCACCCCGGTCGCCTTCGGCGACGCCCAGCCCGACTACCAGTGCGCCGAGTTCGTCGCCAGGGCGCTGGCCGCGGCCGGCCTGGTCCCCGGCCTCGGCCCCGACGCCCCGCAGGACGACTACTTCCACTACACCGCGCCCAACGGCAAGGTCTACGACCTGCTGCTGATCTCGGAGCTGCCCCAGTACAACAACCTCTCCGCCTACCTCGAGGACAGCGGCATCGGCGAGGACGTCGGCGACCAGCCCGCCGCCGCGCGGCCCGGTGACATCGTCGTCACCTACCTCGGGCCTGACGGCACCCCGAGCCACGTCGGCCTGGTCTCGCACGCCGCCACCGCCACCGGCGAGGCCACGGTGGACGCCCACAACAACGCCAGGCTCGACTACGGCTACCACTACTACGCACCCTCGCACCTGGTCCGGCTGGTCCCCAACGCCTTCCTGGAGGTGTGGGCCTGGGCCGCCGCCCAGAAGGCGCTGCACCCGGCCCCGCAGCCGACCCCGTCGGCCCCGTCCGCCCCGCAGAAGCTGCTCGGCGTCCCGTCGCTGACCGACCCGGCCGGCCCCCAGGTCTGACCCCCTGGACCAGTCATGACCCGCGGCCCGGCGACGGCACTAAATCCGTTGCCGGGCCGCGGATCGCCGTCTAGGCTTGCAACGTACCGTAGCCGCCCGTCAGGAGAAGGCCGTTGTTCGTCTGAGACCGGAGACACCGCACCCATGGCGCAATTGCCGTGCCCGCGCGGATCCGACCTCGGCGACCACCCTTCCTGGGGCGGTTTTTCGCGCGCCCGCAGTGTCTCCCTCCGTGTTGTCGCTGGACCACCAACGCCACCACCTTCGGGAGCTGCCCCATGTCATCGTCCTACCCGTCCACCCCCATGTCCGCCTCGCTCAGCTGCGTGGGCCTGGACTTCAGCTGGCCCGACGGCCGCACCCTGTTCCACGGCCTGGACCTGACCGTGGGTCCCGGCCGCACCGGCCTGATCGGGCTCAACGGCTCGGGCAAGTCCACCCTGCTGCGGCTGCTGACGGGTGAGCTCACCCCCGAGGCGGGGTCGGTCAAGGTGACCGGCTCGCTCGGCCACCTCCCGCAGAACCTCACCCTGGACGCCGAACTCCCGGTCGCCGAGGCCCTGGGCATCGCCGGGACCCGCACCGCCCTGCACGCGATCGAACGCGGCGAGGCCACCCCGGAGAACTTCGCCGCGGTCGGCGACGACTGGGACGTCGAGGAGCGGGCCAGGGCCGGCCTGGACCGGCTGGGCCTGACCGGAGTCTCACTGGAGCACCGGGTCGGCCAGCTCTCCGGCGGCCAGGGCATGCTGCTCGGCCTGGCCGGACTGCTGCTGCGCCGCCCGGACGTGCTGCTGCTGGACGAGCCCACCAACAACCTCGACCGCGACGCCCGGCACTACCTCCACCAGGCCGTCACCGCCTGGAAGGGCCCGCTGCTGCTGGTCAGCCACGACCGGGAGCTGCTCGACCTGGTCGACCAGATCGCCGACCTGCACGAGGGCCGGATCCACAGCTACGGAGGCACCTTCAGCGACTACCAGGCCGCCCAGGCGGTCGAACAGGAGGCCGCGGAGCGGATGCTGCGCGCCGCCGAGTCCGACGTCCGCCGCCAGCAGCGCGAACTCGTGGAGACCCAGGTCAGGCTGGCGCACCGCAAGCGCTACGGGCAGAAGATGTACGACAACAAGCGCGAGCCGAAGATCGTGATGAACCAGCGCAAGGCCCAGGCCCAGGTCTCCTCGGGCCGGCTGCGCGGCCAGCAGCAGGACCGGGTGGCCGCGGCCAGGGAACGCCTGGCGGAGGCCGAGTCCTCGGTGCGGGCCGACCCCGAGATCCTGGTCGACCTGAAGGCCACCGAGGTCCCGGCCGGACGCACGGTGGTCGTCCTCACCCAGGTCCGCCCCCAGCACACCGGCGAGGAGGTCGCGATCGACCTGTCGGTGCGCGGCCCGGAGCGGATCGCGCTGCTCGGACCCAACGGCTCGGGCAAGACCACGCTGCTGCGCACCCTCGCCGGTGAACTCCCGCCGCTGGCGGGCGAGGTGTTCCGCGCGGTGCCGCTGCGCTTCCTCCCGCAGCGGCTGGACCTGCTGGACGAGGGGCTCAGCGTGGCGGAGAACGTGGCCCTGTTCGCGCCCGGGGCGACCGACAACCAGGTCCGGGCCCGGCTGGCACGTTTCCTGTTCCGCGGCGGGCGGGCGGACCAACTCGTCGGGTCGCTCTCCGGGGGCGAGCGGTTCCGGGCCACGCTGGCCGCGCTGATGCTGGCGGAACCGGCCCCGCAGCTCCTGCTGCTGGACGAGCCCACCAACAACCTCGACCTGGCCAGCGTGCGGCAACTGGCCTCCGCGCTGGCGGCGTTCCAGGGCGCGCTGGTCGTGGCCAGCCACGACCAGCCCTTCCTGGACAGCATCGGCATCACCCGCCGACTGGAACTGAACCGGCCCTGAACCGGAACTGAGCCGGAACTGAACGACGGCCGGGGCCGGGGCTGTTCGCCCCGGCCCCGGCCGTCCGCCGGATCCCGTCGCCTACTTGCGCAGCTTGCCGTCGGGGTCGGTGGGCAGGGCGCCGGTCTGCTTGGCGTCCTGGTAGTCGATGTGCTCGGTCCTGACCTCGTCGCGGACGACCACGTCCTCGGTGACCTCCTCGACGCGCATCCGCACCCGCTCGACCGGGACGGTCTCCTTGGTGACGACGGTGCGCTCCTGGAAGAGCAGCACGTCCGCGTCGGCCTCGGCGATCTCGGCGTGGCCCATGGCACTGCGGCGCTCCGACTCGGGGATCGCCTCGCGCTCGATCCGGACCTCCTGGTGGGTGAGCGGAACCGTCTGCTGCACCTGCTCGGTGGTCACGTACTTGTGCAGGTGGGCGTGGCCCGCCTCGACCCGCTCGGTGCCCACGTGCAGGCGCTCCTCGTAGCGGGTCAACTCGTTCTCGGTGCCGCGGATGCCGTCGGCCTTGAGGTCGGCCCCGGCCTCGGTCCTGGCGCCGGTGGCGGCCATCGCGCCGGTGGTGCTGGTGGTCATACCAGTCATTCCAGCGTTCAGGTCCCGGTCGGTGTCGGCCTGGCCGAACTGGTTCATGCCGTTCACCGCGGTCGGGGTCTCGGGCCGGCCCAGCCCGTAGTGCTGGTAGAGCGCCCGCTCCTCCTCGACCGACAGGTGCCGGCCGGTCTCCAGGTCCGGGGCGCTGTCGACCTGCGACTTGGCGCAGGCCAGCTGGACCTCGTCCTCGACCATGCTGGCGCCGTCCAGGGGCGCGAAGTGCCCCTTTCCACCGAAGAGGCCGCCCTTGACGGTGACCCATTGCGGACGGCCGGTGCTGTCGTCCAGGTACACCTCCTCGGCCTGACCGATCTTGTGACCCTGCGCGTCGAGCACCTTGTGGCCGATCACCTGGGTGGGGTCGATCGCTGTACCCATTGCTACCTCCAGTAGAGGTTCAGAGGGAATGGCACCCACGCCGGGAACAGCACGGCGTCGGAAAAGTGCCACCTCTCGACGGTGCGCCGCCCCGAACGCCCCCGCAACTCAGGGGGCGCCCGGAGCGGTCGCGAGGCCGCCGTGCTACCGGAAGTCGGCGAGCCGGTCGGTGCGGACGGCGCGGTCCGACGGCAGGCCCCGCAGCGGGGTCGCGGTCAGCGCCGCCGGGTGGACCGCCTGCGGCAGCGTCCCGGCGCCGCCGACCAGCGGCAGGTGCAGCGAGGAGTGGGCCAGGTCGACGGTGATGGTGGGCTTGGTGGAGGCCGGGTTGAGCAGCCCGTTGTCCGTTCCGGCCACGATCAGGGCCAGTTTGTGTCCGGCCGGGACCACATGGTCGGTGCCGGCCAGGTTGAAGGTGATCGAGTAGGAGGTGCCCGGGGTGATGGTCGCGGTCTGGTTCAGCCCCGCGTAGTGGCCGAGGTCGGCCCAGCCGCGGCTGAAGATGGTGTAGCCGACCTGCGCGGTGTCGGCCGCGGTGTCCAGGAAGCAGGCGCTGTCGCCGGCCGTGCTGTCACCCCAGCAGGAACGGGTGCTCAGCGTGGTGATGCCGACCCCCGCGCCCTCGTAGTTCCGGATCACGGCCGGGCCGAGGTCGACCAGCACCGCGCTGAGGTGGGCGCTCTTGGTGGACGACTTCACGCTCAGGGTGATCGTGCCGCCGCCGGACATCCGCAGGTCCTGGGTCAGCGCCCCGGTGGTGAACGCGGTCTTCTCCTTGGTGGTGCTGTTCACGTCCGCGGCCCAGTCGTCCTCGCCGAGGTTGGGGTTGTCGGTGAAGCTCGCGGTGCCGCTGCCGGCCGCGGTGGTGAGCGCTCCCGGCTTGAGGTTGACGGTGCTGGTCACCGTGCCCGGGGCGGGCCAGGTGGCGTCCTGGGTCCAGGTGTCGGGAGCGCGCTCGATGTCGGCGACCGGGGCGTTCTGGATGCCGTTGTCGACGCCGAGCAGGTAGTGGTCGAACCAGCTGTGCAGGGTGTCCACCCAGGCGCCGCGCCGGTAGTCGAAGGGGTCGACGTGGCCGGTCTGGGAGAGCCAGATCTTGCGGTCCACGCCGGTCTGCGCCAGCGCGGTCCACCACTGCGAGAAGTTGATGTCACGCACGTTCAGGTCCTGCATCCCGTGCACCACGAACACGCTGGCCTTGACGTTGGCGGCCGAGGCGACGTAGTCGCGCTGCTGCCACAGGCTGGACCAGTTGCCGTTGGACGGGGAGCCCGCCGCCAGCTGCTTCTGCACGGCGGAGCAGTGCGAGACCGCGGTGGAGCTCTCCACCTCGCCGGCCAGGTCGGCGGGCGTGCCGCTGTAGAGGGGCGCGCCGTCGGAGCGGTAGTAGTCGTACCAGGAGCTGATCGCCGAGATCGGCACGATGGTCTTCAGGCCCTGCACGCCGGTGGCGGCGACCCCGTTGGCGATGGTGCCGTCCCAGGACTTGCCGATCATGCCGACCGAGCCGTTGGTCCAGGCCGGGGTGACGCTGCTGCCGCCGGTGCGGGCGCTGTAGCCGGTGGCGCGGCCGTTCAGCCAGTCGACGACGGCCTTGGCCGAGGTGATGTCGGACGGGCCGCCGACGTCCACGCAGCCGTCGGAGCGGTTGGTGCCGGCCAGGTCGACCAGGACCACCGCGTAGCCGCGGGAGACGAAGTAGTTGTCGTAGAACAGCGGGAACTGCAGCGGCTTGCCCTGGGCGTCGTAGGTCTTGAGCTGGTCCTCGTTGCCGCGCCCGCAGCAGGAGTAGTACGGGCTGGCGTCCATGATGACCGGGATCTTCAGTCCGGCCGCGGCGGGTTCGCTGGGCCTGATGATGTCGGCGGCCACCCGGTCGGTACGGCCGTTGCCGTCGCCGTCGAGACCGGTGTCGACCCAGACGGTCTCCCGGACGGCATTGGCGTAGGAGTAGAGGGGCTGACTGGCGCCGTTCTGGACGGTGCCGGCGCTGCCGGCGGCGGTCGGCCGGCTGCTGGCTCGGGCGGTGGCGGAGCCGAGCAGGGCCATGGTGAGCGCGACGAGGATCGTGGTGATGATGGCGAACGCGCGGGAGCGACGAGTAATCACAAAGGACGAAGGTAGTTCGCGGGGACGGTCCTCAGAAGGGTTTTGACGAGACAGCAACAATTCTGAGTGGTGACAACTCCGAACCGCGCCCGGTCGGCTGAGACTCCCTCAGGCCCGGGCCCGCCGGGCGCGTCCGCGCCGCCGGTTCAGCCGTCCGCCCCGCGGCGGCGCCGAGGCCAGGCCGAAGGTCACCGAGACCTGGGCCCCGCCCATCGGGCCGCGCCGGATCTCCACCGTCCCCCGGGTCGCCGCCGCGGCGCGGCGGGCGATGTCCAGGCCGAGCCCGGTGGACGCCGCGCTCGCGCCGCGCACCAGCGCGTCGTCCGGGTCCGGGATGCCGGGTCCGGCGTCCTCGACGGTGAGCACCACCACCTGGGCCGCCCGGACCAGCCGGACCGCGAAGGCGGTGCCCGGGTCGGTGTGCCGGAAGACATTGCCGACCAGGGCGTCCACCACGGCCGCGAGGTCGTCCTCGGGCAGGTCGACCAGGGCCTCCTCCGCGGTCACCTGGACCAGGCAGCGGCGGTCCTGCTGCTCGGCCAGGGTGGCCCAGAAGCCGCCCCGGCGGCGGACCACCTCGGTGGCCGGGCAGAGCACCCCCTCGCCCGCCGGGCGCGGGACCGTGCCCATGTGGCCGATGGCGAGCGGGGTCCGGGCGGCGGTGATCACCGCGTGCAGCTCCGACTCCAGATGGGCCACCGCGGCGGTGATCCTGGCGTTGTCGGGGGTGGGGCCCATCCGCTCGGTGGCCAGGTGCAGCGCGGTCAGCGGGGTCCGCATCCGGTGCGACAGGTCGGCCACCAACTCCCGCTCCACCGCCAGCAGTTCCAGCATCCGGTCGGCCATGGCGTTGAACGCCTGCCCGGCTTCCAGCAGTTCCGGCGGGCCCATCGGCTCCACCCGCGACTCCAGGTCGCCCCGGCCCAGCGCGTGGGCGGCCCGGGACAGCCCGCGCGAGGAGTGCACCACCCGGGCCGCGAGCCGGTCGGCCACCAGCACCGAGCCGAGCACCAGGCCCAGCGCCAGCAGCGCCATCACCGAGAGCGAGGCGGTGACCCCGCGGTCCAACTCGTCCTTGGGGACGAACTCCTCCACCACCGCCACCCGCCGCTGTCCCAGCACCACCGGCTGCAGATAGACCCAGCCGCCGTCCGGCAGGTTCTGCGCCAGCGACTCGCCCTGCTGCTGCGCCCGCAGCAGCAGCGCCGCCGGCGCGCGGCCCGAGCCGATCGACCGGCCGCCGGGGAGGTGCACGCTCAGCCGTCCGCCCGGGTCCAGGGCGGAGACGGCCTGGCGGAGCTCGGCCGGGTCGGCGGTCAACGTCAGCACCGGCGCCAGCGCGGCGGCGCGCTGCTCGGCGGCGGTGACCGCCTGGGTCCGCGCCTCGGAGCGCACCAGCAGGGCCAGCGGTATCAGGAAGGACAGCGCCACCATCGAGGTGACGGCCAGGGCCACCCCGGCCAGGGTGCGTCTCATCGCGGTGTCACCAGTTTGATGCCCACCCCGCGCATGGTGCGCAGCAGGCCGGGGGCCGCGGCGCTCTCGCCGAGCTTGCGGCGCAGCGAGGACAGGTGCACGTCGATGGTCTGGTCCTCGACATAGGGTTCGCGCCACACCTCGGCCAGGATGCGCCGCTTGGAGACCACCAGGTCGGCGTTGGCGGCGAGGAAGGAGAGCAGGTCGAACTCGCGGCGGGTCAGCGGGACCTCCTGCCCGCGCAGATACGCGGTGCGGGAGCCGGGGTCGATGCGCAGCGGGCCGATCGAGACCGGCTCGCGCAGCAGCGGGGGGCCGTCCTGCAGCGAGGCGGGGGTGGCCGAGGGGTCGGAGCCGCGGCCGGAGCGGCGCAGCACCGCGGCCAGCCGGGCCAGCAACTGGCCCGCGGAGAACGGCTTGACCAGGTAGTCGTCGGCGCCCGCGTTGAGCAGCCGGATGATCTCGGCGTCCTCGTCCCTGGCGGTCACGATCAGCACCGGGACCTGGGAGATGCCGCGGATCATCCGCAGCGCGTCGCTGCCGTCGAGGTCGGGCAGGCCGAGGTCGAGGATCACCGCGTCGAGCGGTCCCCGGGTCACCTCGCGCAGGCCGCCGAAACCGTCGGCGGCGCTGCGCACCGCGTGCCCGTTCCCGGTCAGCACGTCGATGAGCTCGGCACGTATACCGGGATCGTCTTCAACGACGAGGACACTGGCCATGGCGCACACCGTAGCCGATCGCCATGATGGGGCCCGTGCCCCGGTTCTTTCGGTTCTTCCTGATCTGGCTGTCCTGCACCGCGCTCACCGTCACCGCGGTCTTTCTGACAGTGCGTTTTGTGCTCGGCTCCACAGCGCCGCTGCCCCCGCGCACCCCGGGGGTGACCACGGTGCTGGCGCTGGCCGCGACGCCGGGGCCGGGGGCGTCGGACGGGTCCGCGACACCGGCGATCGGCACGCCCACCTCCACCCCGGACCCGACCCCCTCCCCGTCCGCGACGAAGCCCTCCGCCCCGGCGACGCCCTCGCACCAGGCCGCCGCGCCGACGCACTCGCCGCGGCCCCCGGCCTACGACTGCGGCGGCGGGGCCGGGACGCACAGTTTCCAGACCGACGGCGGGCAGGTGGCGATCCGCTTCGGGGCGGATGCGGTCTGCCTGGTCTCCGCGGTGCCGGCGCTGGGCTTCACCACCAGCACGGCGCAGTCCTCGGCCGGCGTACTGACCGTCACCTTCACCGGGGCGCACCACCGCTCGGAGCTCACCGCCAGCCTCCAGCCGCAGGCACAGGAGGTGACCAAGGAGGTCTCCTGGTGAGGATCGTGGCTGCTCAGGGCCGGGGCGGGGGGCACCGCAGCGCAGTATGGGGCTTTCCTTAGCGCAACCTGAAGTTGGCGCTGATCGGTGTTTTCGGCGACGGGAGCGGCCTAGGGTCGTGCCCGCCGGACCGATCCCGACCATGAGGTGCCCCTGATGAGCTCATCCCGCCGTTCCCGTTCGCAGAACGCTTCCGCCGGTCAGCACCGTGCGCGGCGCAAGCCGCGGCTGCGGCTCGCGGTGACGGGTGCCGCGGCCTTCGCCGTCCTCGGCGGCGGTACGGCCTTCGCCTGCCTCGGGGTGCCGAACCAGGCCCCGGTCGCCCATGCCACCGGGCACGGGGCCTACCGGCTCGGCGCTCAGGCGGCGGCCAGGCTGCTGACGGCGCCCCCGACGCCGACCGGGACGCGTGCGGCGGCGTCGGCGCACCGCGGCCCGGCGGTCCACCACAGCGCCAGGCCGACGTCCAAGCCCACGGCCACCCCGGACCCGCGGCCGACCACCGCCGCGCCCACGGCCGCCCCGACCGCGGCCCCGTCGTCCGGATCCGGGTCGAGCAGCACCAGCAGCGCGGTGCAGCAGGTGCTCGACCTGATCAACAAGAACCGCCAGGCCGCCGGGCTCGCCCCGTACACCCTGTACAGCGGGTTGAATACGAGCGCCGCCGCGCACAACCAGGTGATGGCGTCCGGCTGCGGCCTGTCCCACCAGTGCCCCGGTGAGGCCGCCTTCGGCGACCGGGAGACCTCGGCCGGAGTGCACTGGACCTCGGCCGGCGAGAACATCGGCGAGGGCGGCGGCGTGGGAAGCTCCGACGCCGCGATAGCCGCGAGCGCGGTGGGCCTCACCCAGATGATGCTGGACGAGAAGGCCCCGGACGACGGCCACCGGAAGAACATCCTGAGCAGCGGCTTCACCCGGGTGGGCATCGCCGTCTTCCGCGACTCCTCCGGCACGGTCTGGATGACCCAGGACTTCGCCAACTGAGGTTGCGTCAATCCACGACTCCCTGCGCCCGCTTCACTCGGCCTCCGGCCGGGTGCGGCGGGCGTAGGCGCGTGCGGCGCGGGCGCGGTCGCCGCAGCGGACCGAGCACCAGTGGCGCGCGGCGTGGGTGCGCAGCAGGAAGCGGCGGCAGGGGCTGGAGCCGCAGGCGGCGAGCCGTTCGGCGTCGGCGCCGGTGAGCAGCTCGGCGGCGTCGGCCGCGAGCAGCGCCAGGGCGCGGTCCAGGACCTGGTCGGTGGGGTGCGGCTGGGCCCGGTGCAGACCCTGGGCCTCGTCCCAGCGCAGCAGGGGGGCCGAGGGGACGCTGGTCAGCGCGTCATTGATCGCACGCAGCGCCTCGGCGGGGGCTGGGAGAGCGCCGATCTGTGACGAGAGCAGTGCTCTCACTTGGGTGCGGTGCTCTCGAAGTCGCCCCGCACACACCTCCTGCAGCACCGCCCCGGCCGGCGCGAGCCCCCGTGCGACCAGCCATTCCGTCGCCAGGGCCGGCGAGCCGAGCAGGTCCAGCTCCTGGCCGCCCGGAAGGGCGAGGTCGCTGTTGGCGAAGTCGAGCGCCACATACCGCTCGGCCCCCGGCGCGGGCGGCGGCGGGGCGGCCTGGACGGTGTGGCGGGCGGCGCCGGTCGCGATCTCACTCATGGCTCTCATGGTAGACCTTGCGATTCTCCGTGAGAATCGGCTAGCTTGATCTCACGGCAAATGGCCGTCATTACCGTGAGGTGTTGTCATGACGAGTACCCCTGCCACCCAGAAGCAGATCCCGGTCCAGGTCTTCGGCGGACCGACCGCCCTGATCGAGTTCGGCGGCCTCCGGTTCCTCACCGACCCGGCCTTCGACGCCCCCGGCGACTACCCGATCGGCGGCGGCCGGGTGCTCACCAAGACCGCCCCCGCCTCCGCCGACCCCGCCGACCTGGGCCCGCTCGACGTGGTGCTGCTCTCCCACGACGAGCACCCGGACAACCTGGACCACTCGGGACGGGCGCTGCTGGCCGGCGTCCCCCTGGTCCTCACCACCCGCAGCGGCGCGGGCCGGCTCGGCGGCACCGCCCGGGGCCTGGCCCCCTGGGAGTCCGTCGACCTGCCCCGTCCGGACGGGGGATCCCTGACCGTGACCGCCACCCCGGCCCAGCACGGGCCGGAGGGCTGCGAGCCGGTGTCCGGCGAGGTGGTCGGCTTTGTGCTGACCGCGGCCGACCTGCCCGCCGTCTACGTCAGCGGTGACAACGCGTCACTTGCCCTGGTCGAGCAGATCGCTGAGCGCTTCGGTCCGGTGGACACCGCCGTGCTCTTCGCCGGTGCGGCCCGCACCGGGCTGTTCGACGGCGCGCTGCTCACCCTGGACAGCGCCCAGGCCGCCGAGGCGGCCGAGATCCTCGGCGCACGCCGGGTCGTCCCGGTCCACTTCGACAGCTGGACCCACTTCAGCGAGGGCCGCGAGGTGCTGGTGGCGGCCTTCACCGCGGCGGGCCTGCGCGACCGGCTGCAACTGGGCTGAGCCCGGTGCGGTGTTGATGACATTTGTCATGACGGGCGGTGACAGTCCGCACTGACCCGGGCGGTGTTCGGGCCGCAGGCTGGTCGCATGGACAGCGCAGAGAACGTGGTCGAGGTCGCCGGGGCCCACCGGCGGTACGGGGGCGGCTTCGAGGCCGTGCGGGGAGTGTCGTTCCAGGTGGCGCGCGGTGAGGTGTTCGCGCTGCTCGGGGCCAACGGGGCCGGGAAGACCTCCACGGTCGAACTGCTGGAGGGGCTGGCCCGCCCCAGCGCGGGAACGGTCCGGGTGCTGGGCCGTGACCCGTACGCGGAACGGGCCCTGGTGCGGCCGGAGACCGGGGTGATGCTGCAGGAGGGCGGCTTCCCGTCCGGGCTCACGGTGACCGAGACCGCCACCATGTGGGCCGGTTGCGTCAGCGGCGCCCGACCGGTGGCGGAAGCACTGCGCCTGGTCGGCCTGGACGCCCGGGTCGGCGTCCGCACCGGGCAGTTGTCCGGCGGCGAGCGGCGGCGGCTGGACCTGGCCCTCGCCCTGCTCGGCCGTCCGCGGATGCTGTTCCTGGACGAGCCGACCACCGGCCTGGACGCCCAGGGGCGGCGCGACACCTGGGAGTTGGTGCGCGGGCTGACGGCCGAGGGCACCACCGTCCTGCTGACCACCCACTACCTGGAGGAGGCCGAGGCCCTCGCCGACCGGCTGGCGGTGATGCGCGAGGGCCGGATCGTGGCCTGCGGCACCCCGGCCGAGGTGACCGGGTCGCGCCCGTCGCGGATCTCCTTCGACCTGCCGCCCGGCTGGTTCCCCGGCGACCTGCCGCCGCTGCCCGAACTCGGCGTGCTCCGGCACGAGACCTTCGGGCAGCGGGTGGTGCTGCACACCGAGCGGCTGCAGCCCTCACTCACCGCGCTGCTCGGCTGGGCCCAGGACCGGCGGCTCGACCTGGACCGGCTGGACGCGCGGTCGGCCTCGCTGGAAGAGGCCTACCTGGCGCTCACCGACGGAACAACGGCAGACGGAACAACGGCAGAGGGTGTGCGGCGATGAGTACGACCACGATCCGAAGCACCGGGACCGGCCGGATCAGGGCGCTCGGCCGGGCCGAACTGACGCTGCTGTGGCGCAACCGGGTCGCCATGGCGACCGCGCTGCTGCTGCCGCTCGCCATGGTGCTGGGACTGCGGCCGGCCCTGTCGAAGGTCGACTTCAAGGGCAGCGGGCTGAACCCCGACAGCATGTCGATCAGCGGCGGCATCGGCTTCGTGCTGGCCTTCGCCGTCTACTACAACCTGGTCACCGCGTATGTGGCCCGGCGCGAGGAACTGGTGCTGAAGCGGCTGCGCACCGGCGAGGCGACCGACCTGGAGATCCTGGCCGGGACGGCGCTGCCCACGGTGGCGCTGGCGCTGGCCCAGTGCGCGGTGCTGCTGGCCGCCGGGGCACTGCTGCTGACCATGGACCCGCCGCACCGGCCGGACCTCCTGCTGGCCGGCCTGCTGCTGGCCCCGGTGCTGCTGGCGGCGCTGGCCGCCGGGTCCACGGTGTTCACCCGCACCGTGGAGCTGGCGCAGTTCACCACGGCGCCGCTGCTGCTGGTCATCGTGCTGGGCTCGGGGCTGATCCTGCCGCTCGACGAGTTGCCGCGACAGCTGGCGGAAGTCTGCCGCTATCTGCCGATGACCCCGGTGATGGACCTGATCAGGGCCGGCCTGGTGGGCGGCCCCGGGGCCCGGGCCGGGCAGGTGCTGGAGTCGCTCGGCTTGGCGCTGGCCTGGACGGTAGTGGCAGTGTTGGCCGCACAGCGGTGGTTCCGCTGGGAACCGCGCCGCTGAGGATCTGGGGAATCGATGTCGAGACTGACCGGCTGGTGGGACCGGCGCAGCGATCCGGCCCGGGTCGAGCTGTACACGCGCTGGACCTTCCCCTTCTTCGCCCTGACCGGGGTGGTGGTGATCGTCGGACCGCTGACCGAGGGCGGGATGAGCGGCTGGCTGCGGGCCGGATCGTTCCTGCTCACCGTGGTGCAGGCGGCGCTGTGCGCCCTGCTGTCGTCCAGGGGCCTGGACTGGACCCTGGGCCGCCGACCGCGGCCGGTCCGACTGTTCGTCGCGGTCGGGGCGCTGTCGGGCGGAGGCGCCCTGGCCGCCCTGGCGCTGCGCGGGCACACCGGATTCCCGGACGCCCCGGCCATGGCCCTGGTGGTGATCCTGGTCGGCTTCGGGGTGGGCGCCATGATCCTCGCGGTCAGCAGCATGCGCGCGATGCTGCGGTGCCTGCTGGGCGCGACCGCGGGCACCGGCCTGGCGGCCGTGCTGCTGGGCATCCCCGCCGCCGAGTCCGGGGTGATCGCCGTCGCGGTGCTGCTGACCGGCGCGGTGACCTCGGCCACCAACGGCTGCTCGGTCTGGCTGCTCAGCACCGTGTGGGAACTGGACGCGGCCAGGGAGGCGCAGGCACAGCTCGCGGTCGCCGAGGAACGGCTGCGGTTCGGGCGGGACCTGCACGATGTGATGGGACGGAACCTGGCGGTGATCGCCCTGAAGAGCGAACTCGCGGTGCAGTTGGCGCGACGCGGGAGGCCGGAGGCGGTGGAGCAGATGATCGAGGTGCAGCGGCTGGCCCAGGAGTCGCAGCGCGAGGTGCGGGACGTGGTCCGCGGCTACCGCAGGGCGGACCTGGCGGTCGAGCTGTCCGGGGCGCTGTCCGTGCTGCGCGCGGCGGGCGTCGAGGGACGGGTCGAGGGGAACCCGGGGGACCAGGGTGGACGGACGCTGCCGGCCGAGGTCCAGGAGGCACTGGGCTGGGTGATCCGCGAGGCCACCACCAATGTGCTGCGGCACAGCGAGGCCGGCCACTGCACCATCCGGCTGGAGCTGGGCGGCAGCGCGGTGCTGACCGTCGAGAACGACGGCGTCCCCGAGCCGGCGCCGGGCGGCGCGGGCGGGTCGGAGGGCTCGGGGGGCTCCGGCCTGGCCGGGCTGGGGGAGCGGCTGACCGTCCTGGACGGCGCACTGGCCGTGTCCCGGCCCGGCACCGGGGTCTTCCGGCTGACCGCGCGGATCCCGCTGGCCGCCGCCGTCCCGGCGCACCGGGCCGATGCCGCTGCCGTCCGGGCCGCCGCCCCCGCCGGCACCGTTCCGCGAAAGGCGGGCTCCACCGCATGAGCACCGCACCCGGCAGCGACGGGCACGTGGCCGGCGAACGGATCAGGGTGCTGCTCGCCGACGACGAGCACCTGATCCGCGGCGCGGTCGCCGCGCTGCTGTCCTACGAGGACGACCTGCTGGTCGTCGCGGAGGCGGCGACCGGACCCGAGGCCATCGCCATGGCCCGGGCCCACCGCCCGGACGTGGCCGTCCTCGACCTGCAGATGCCCGGCGGCCTGGACGGCGTGGCGGTCGCCGCCGCGCTCCGGAGCGGGCCCGCGCCCTGCCGGACGATGATCGTCACCAGCCACGGCCGTCCGGGCCACCTCAAACGGGCGCTGGCGGTCGGGGTGCGGGGCTTCGTCCCGAAGACGGCCTCGGCGCAGCGGCTCGCCGAGATCATCCGGATCGTCCACGCCGGGGGCCGCTACATCGATCCGGACCTGGCCGCCGACGCCATCAGCGCCGGCGACTCCCCGCTCACCGTGCGCGAGACCGAGGTGCTGGAACTGGCGGCGGACGGCTCGCCCATCGCCGAGATCGCCCGCCGGGCCAACCTCTCCCCGGGCACCGTCCGCAACTACCTGTCCTCCGCCGCCGCCAAACTCTCCGCGGAGAACCGCCACACCGCGGTACGCATCGCCCGCGAACACGGCTGGGTCTAGTCTGTCCGGCCGCCTCCGGTCAGTGCCTGCCGCCGCCGAAGGCTTCCCTGCGGATGACGTCGATCATGCTCGGCAGGCCCTCCAGGGTGCGGACCTCGACCACGGCGCGCGGGTCGCAGTCGTCCACGGCCTGGCGCAGCAGCGCGTTCGCCAGGTCGGCCCGGGAGGTGAAGCGGCCGGGTAGGCGCGGCCCCGCGCTCATCCGGTACGCGCTGACGGCGGCGGTGTCGAACAGACCGGCCGGGCGGAGGATGGTCCAGTCGCAGTCGCTGCGGCGGACGATCTCCTCCGACCGCCGCATGTCCTGGTAGACGGTGCGTCCGACGAAGCGCACGATGCCCGGCTCGACCACCTTGCGGAACAGGAGCCCGTCGCTGGGTGACTCCTGCCCGGAGACCGAGGTCGAGGTCACGCAGACCAGGCGGCCGACACCGTGCTCGGCCATGGCCCGGGTGATGTGGGTCAGACCGGCGGAGTAGACCGTGACCGGCTTCCGGCCGAACGGGACCCCGAGGGCCGAGAGCACCGCGTCCTGGCCGGCCACCGCCGCGTCGACCGCGACCGGGTCGTGCACGTCCGCGCCGACCACCCGCACCAGCGGGCTGCCGGCCAGCGGGAACGCGTCGGGCCTGCGGGTGACGGCGGTGACCGTGTGGCCCGCGGCGACGGCCTGTGCGGTGGCCTGCCGCCCGGTGGGGCCGTTGGCCCCGAAGATGACGATCTTCATATGCTCTCCCTCAACGCCGGAATCCCCGTCGCTGTATGAGGGAGTTCTCCGGGGCCGAGTGTGACGGGCCGGCCGTGGGTGAGACCGGGGTCACACCGCCGGCTCAGTGCTGCCGCGGCTCCCGCTCGTACAGCCGCCGCGACCAGGCGTAGGACAGCACCGCGACGCCGACGCACCAGGCGAGGGTGATGACCAGGTTGTCGCCGATCCTGGTGCCGGTCAGCAGTCCGCGCAGCGTCTCGTTCACCGGGGTGAACGGCTCGTACTCGGCGAACCAGCGCATCCCGGTCGGCAGCGAGTCGGTGGGAACGAACCCGCTGCCGAGGAACGGCAGCAGGATGAGGAACATCGGCGAGTTGCTCGCGGTCTCCACGCTCTTGGCCGACAGCCCCAGCCCGACGCACAGCCAGGTCACGGCGAAGGTCAGCAGCAGCACCACGCCGAGGGCGGCGAGCCACTCGGCCGGGTTCGCGTGCGGCCGGAAGCCGACGGCCAGCGCGGCGGCGGTGACCACCACCACGCCGATCAGCGTCTGGACGGTCGCGCCCACGACATGCCCGGTCAGCACCGAGGACCGGGCGACGGCCATGGTCCGGAAGCGGGCGATGATGCCCTCGGTCATGTCCTGCGCGACGGCGATGGCCGTGCCCTGCGCCGCGGCGGCCACGGCCATCAGGATGATCGCCGGGGCGACGTAGTCGGCGTAGGCGGCACGCCCGCCGCTCAGGCCGGCCGGCATCGCGCCGCCGAGCCCGGAGCCGAGCGTCCCGCCGAAGACATAGACGAACAGCAGCAGGAAGACCAGCGGCATCAGGGTGATCATCAGGGTCAGCGACGGATAGCGCTGCATGTGCCGGAGGTTGCGGCGCAGCATGATCCGCGCGTGGACCAGGCCGGTGCCCATGGTCAGGCCGGTACTCATGGTCAGGCTCCTTTCCTGCCGGTGAGGGCGAAGAAGACGTCGTCGAGATCGGGGGTGTGCACGGTGAGCGCCTCGACCTCGACCGAGGCGTCGTCCAGCTGCCGCAGCAGCGTCCGCAGGGTGCTGACCCGGCCGTCGCCGGCGAGCTGGAGCGTGAGCGCGTCGTCGTCGCGGCCGGCCGGCGTGAGCAACGACGCGGCGGCGTCCAGTTCGGCGCGGTCGGCGAAGGCCAGCTCGATGTGGCCGCCGGGGATGCGTGCCTTGAGCTCGGCGGGCGTCCCCTCGGCGACGATCCGGCCGCCGTCCAGTACCGCGACCCGGTGCGCGAGCTGGTCGGCCTCGTCCAGGTACTGGGTGGTGAGCAGGATGGTCGTCCCCTCCGCGACCAGCCCGCGGATGATGTCCCACATCGTGCGGCGGCTGCGCGGGTCCAGGCCCGTGGTCGGCTCGTCGAGGAAGATCACCTGCGGGTCGCCGACCAGGGTCATCGCCAGGTCGAGCTTGCGCTTCATACCGCCGGAGTAGGTCGCGGCCGGCTTGCCCCCGGCCTCGGTCAGCTCGAACCGCTCCAGCAGCTCCTCGGCCCGGCGGCGGCCCACAGCCGTGGGCAGCAGGTGCAGATCGGCCATCAGCATCAGGTTCTCGCGGCCGGTGAGGTAACCGTCGACGGCGGAGAACTGGCCGGTGACGCCGATCGCGCGGCGGACCGCCTGGGGGTCCTTGGCAGGATCCCGGCCGGCGATCCGGATCTCGCCGGCATCGGGACGGAGATAGGTGGTCAGCAGGTGCACGGCGGTGGTCTTGCCGGCCCCGTTCGGGCCGAGCAGGGCCAGGATCGTCCCCTGAGGCACCGTCAGGTCGATGCCGTCGAGCACGGTCTTTCCGCCGAAGGCCTTGCGCAGGCCGCGGGCCGAGACCGCGGTGGCGGTGGTCGTGGTGGTCACGGCGGTCAGACCTCCTGGTCCAGGCGGGGCGCGCGGCGGATGGTGACGTCGCCGAGCTTGGTGTCGGCCCGGACCTCGACCTTGTCGACCGGCTCGCCGGCCTCGGGGGCGTCCGCGGAGTCGAGCTCGTTGTAGACCCGGCCGACACTGGTGTTCAGCTCCAGCCAGGCGGCGCTGCCCTCGCGGACGCCGACCTCGACGCCGCCGTTCTTGGACGTGGCGGACACCTTGCCGCGGACGACCTCGCCGATTCGCACCGCGCCGTTGGAGTTGGCGGCGGTGATGTCGGACAGCGCGCGGTCCACGGACACCGAGCCGTTGGACGCCTTGACCGTCGCGCGCCCGGTTACCACGCCGACCTGCACCTTCCCGTTGCCGGTGGAGACGTCGGCGGTGCCGTCCACGGCGCCGATCCGGATGTCGCTGGAGCCGCTGTGCACCTCGGCGGAGCCGCTGACCCCCTGGACGGTGATCGCGCCGACCCCGCTGCGGAGGTTCAGCGGCCCGGTCTCGGCCAGCCGGACGGTGCCGAGGTCGGTCTTGAGCGCGACGGCGCCGAGCACGCCGTCGGACTGGAAGTCGCCGATCCCGGCCTCACCGCGGACAGCGGAGTCGGTGGGCAGCTGGATGACGACGTCGATCGACTCGGGGCGCTTGCTGCTGAAGTTGACGAACCGGTTGAGGGGCTTCCGGGAGACGACGCTCAGCGTCCGGGTGGTCTCGTCGTACTCGACCCGGGTGTTCTCGGCGGCCTTGATGTCGGCGGCCTTCTTCGGGTCGCTGGGGCTGACCTCGACGACGGTGTCGGCGCGGTCGGAGACGGCGAAGCGGACGTCGGCGACGTAGAGGTCGAGGGCGACGGCGATGGGGGAGGGGGTGTTGAAGGTCGAGAGGGACATCTCGGGTTCCTTTGCTGAGGGCTTTGGCGGGTGGTGGTGTTGACGTGCTGTCACGCTGTTGCGGGGTCAGCGGCCCCAGCCGCTGTAGCTCTGGCCGACGGTCCGGTCGGGCTTCTGCGCGGGGGCGGGGCGACTGCCGCGCCGGCCCTCGTTGGCCAGCCCGGCGGCGGCGGCCCGGACGATCCAGGCATTGACGGAGAGCCCGCCGCCGGCGGCGGCCTCCTCGATCAGCGCCTTGAGGTTGGCGGGCAGCCGCAGGTTGATCCGGACCATG
This sequence comes from Streptacidiphilus alkalitolerans, assembly GCF_042511045.1. Taxonomy (NCBI): domain Bacteria; kingdom Bacillati; phylum Actinomycetota; class Actinomycetes; order Kitasatosporales; family Streptomycetaceae; genus Streptacidiphilus; species Streptacidiphilus alkalitolerans. Next base: position 2,253 of record NZ_JBHEZX010000020.1, on the reverse strand, counting down.
GCGCTGTCGTCGCCCTCGGCGATGGGCAGCCGCACCTCGCCGGGGCCCGCGTCGCCGTCGTCGGCGGTCGCAGCGGCGGGTGCGGGCGGCGGCGTCACGACGAACCCGGCCGCGCCGCCGCGCAGCCGCACGTCGACGAAGCCGGGCGCGAGTTCGGCCGAGATCTCCTCGGCGGCGGCGGAGAGCGCCTCCAGCAGGGTGAGCCGCACCGCGGCGTCGAGCGGAGCGAGCAGCCGGTCGGCGAGCGCGCGGGCGTCCTCGCCACCGACCTCGGCCGCGGTCGTCAGCTCCCGGCGTAGGTTTTCGACGTACTGGGTGAGTTCCATGGCTCTAATGTGGCACCACTTTGGCTCAGGCGCAAGCCTGTATGGCTCAGGAAGGGTGCCATGGTGCGCGGAGATGGCACCACGTGGCGCCGCGTACCGGTTGCCACCCGACGGGCGGGGCACTTGTGGGCCGCGTGGGTGCCGGTGCTGCCATGATGCGGGGAACGGATATGGCGCAGATTGTCTCGGTCTGCTCGCACGGCGGAAGAGTGGCATCAATGGGCTTGGTTCAAGCAGATTCTGACGACCTAGTACGTCCCTATGCGCCCCAGGCTGATCAGAATCCGACCCTGATGGCGCCGCCGCTGCGGGTGGTTGAGGGAGCTTTCCCGGTCGAGCCCCAAGCCCTGGCGGGAACCCCCGCCGCGGTGCGTCGCCACGCGATGCCGGTGGGACGGCGCCGGCGTTCGGCGGTGGTACTGGCGCTGCTTGTGCTGGGGGCCGCGGCTGTTGTTGTGCTGGTGGAGACCACCGAACCGTCCGGGGGCAGGTCCGTTGCGCGGGCGGTGGGTGTCACCGGCTCGTCGTCGCCCGCGCCGCTCCTCGGCACGGCGGTGATCTCGGCGCCACCCGTCGCCCGCGCTTCGCAGGCCCCGCACATGCCGGTGACCACCACAGCGAAGGCTGTGGTGGTCACTCCCCGCCCGGCTGCCGGCCCGGCGGTGTTGCGCGCCGGGGACAGCGGGGCGGCGGTCGCGGATCTGCAGCGGCGCCTGTTCAACCAGGGCTTCACCTATGTGGCGGTCACCGGCGTCTATGACGGGAACACCACCCGCGGTGTCACCCAACTGCAGCAGAACCGCGGCATCACCGGCGACCCGGCCGGGGTGTACGGACCTCACACCCGGGCCTCGTTGGAGGGTGTCAGCGGCTGATGCCGATGTGGCCGTTGCTGGGGTGGAGCTGGTAGGTGGTGCCGTGGTCGGTGACGGTGGTGTGGGTGCTGCTGAGGGTGGCGATGGTGGTGCCGTGGGCCTTGATGACCGCGGTGTAGGACCCGCCGACGCTCTGCACGGTGGCCTTGGCGCCGTTGCCCAGGGTCACCGTGAACGCCGGGCCCTTGCTGATGTGGTGGACGGTCTTGTGGTGAACGGCCTTGGTCTGGATGCCGATGTGGCCGTTGTCGGGGTGGAGCTGGTAGGTGGTGCCGTGGTCGGTGACGGTGGTGTGGGTGCTGCTGAGGGTGGCGATGGTGGTGCCGTGGGCCTTGATGACGGCGGTGTAGGACCCGCCGACGTTCTGGACGGTGGCCTTGGCGCCGTTGCCCAGCGTCACCGTGAAGGCCGGTCCCTTGGCCGAGGTGACCGAGATGGCGGGCGACGTGGCGGTAGCGGCAGGAGTGTCGACGGCGAACGCGGCGGCAGGAGCGACGACCACGCCGAGCAGGGCGGCGGAGGCGACGGTGGTCCGCAGGGCGGTACGGGAGAAGTTCATGAGTGTGGGCTCTTTCCTGGTTGCGCCTGAGCGCTGCGGTTCGCAGCCGGTTTCCCGGTCTGCGGTCGGTTGCTGCTGTTCCGCAGCCCGACACCCACAACGCTACGAACAGTCACCTATCGGGCGGATCGGCCAACCGGCCAGAACGCACCTGGCCGAAAGTACGACGTGCGTCGTGGGTGTGGGCCAGGTCATGTTGGGGGGTGTGCGGTGGGGTGGATTCGTTGATCATCGGTGACGGGTGGATGGTGGGTGCTGACTGTGCGTCGATGGTGTGGGGCAGCTCACTCGGTCGATATGTGGTCTAGACCACAGGCTGGGGTCCTGGGGTGCCCGATTCCGCCCTGTTGGGGTCGGAATGGGGTCGGTGTACCGGCGGTAACGGGGTTCTGAGCTGGGTCTTTGTCGGGTTCGTTGATCTGGTGGGGTTTGTTGCCTACGGTCGGAGACGTGCACTGAGCACCCCCCGGGTTTGCCCGTTCCGGCTGTTGTT